>JAOAUC010000043.1 GCA_030157785.1 Zoogloea oleivorans | reverse complement strand
TCGGCAATGATCACGCTGCCGGTGAAGCCCGCGGGGCCCGGGTCGGGCGAATCGACAGCCGGGCAGGGGCCGGCCAGGATCAGGCGGCCGTCGGCTTGCAGGGCCTGCAGGCGGGCCAAGTGTTCGGCACGGACAGCGAGACGCTTTTCAAGGGAGTTGGGGGCGTCTTCGCCAATCAGGGCATACAGCATTATTTCGGTTCCTCTTCAACGATGTAGCGGGACAGGAGCATTCCCTGGGCCAGGACGAACACGAGCATCAAGCCCATACCGCCGAAAAGCTTGAAGTTGACCCAGGTCTCTTCGGAAAAGTTGTAGGCCACGAGAAGATTTATTATGCCCATCGCGGCAAAGAAGCCGGCCCAGGCCAAATTGACCTTGCCCCACAGGGTTTCAGGCAGCTTCATCTGGGCTTCGAGCAGGTTGCGGATGAGGTTCTTCTTGAGTACCAGCGGCGCGAAGATCAGCGAGCCGGCGAAGAACCAGTAGAGCATGGTGGGCTTCCACTTGATGAAGGTCGGGTTCTGGAAGAACAGCGTGGCGCCGCCGAACACGGTGACGATCACGAAGCTGACCCACAGCATGGTGTCCACCTTGCGGTGCTTGAACCACACCCAGCCGATCTGCGCCACCGTGGCGGCGATCGCCACGGCCGTTGCCGCGAAGATGCCGGCAAACTTGTAGGCAACGAAAAACAGAATGATGGGGAAGAGGTCGAAGAGAAATTTCATCGGTAGAGGCTTGGCAAATTGGGCGGTAGATGCGCAGTTCAGGCCGGGTCGCCGCGGTTGCGCATGTGATCGGCGAGGCCTTCGATGGCAGTCCACAACTTGGTGCGCAGCGGGCTCTCGGGGATGTATTCGTCGAAGGCCTGCTTCATGCACATCAGCCACTGGTCCCGCTCGACGCTGGCGATGGTAAAGGGCAGATGGCGGGCGCGCAGGCGGGGATGGCCAAACTCCTGCTCGTAGAGTGGAGGGCCGCCAAGCCAGCCGGTGAGGTACTTGAACAACTTCTCCTCGGAGCCCGACAGGTCTTCGGGGTGCATCTGGCGCACGTCCCAGGCCTCCGGCAGGGTATCCATCAATTCGTAGAAACGATGAACGAGGCGCCGGATGCCGGCTTCGCCACCCAGTTCGGCGTAGGGCGTGTTCTCAGGCACCGTGGACATCCATGTCCCCGACGCGGCCGCAGCGAAGGTTGGCGGGCAGGGCTTCATCCATCATGTTCGGGCGGGGCAGGCCGAGGTTGGACATCAAGTCGATGAACTCCTGACGGCTGCGCCCGGCCAGACGCGGATTGCTCTCCTTTTCCTGACCAATACAGGATACACGGGCCCCCCGGTAATCATGACCCGGGTAGACCAGGGTTTCGTCGGAGAGGGTGAAGAGGCGCTCGTGGATGCTGTCATACAGTGCTCCGGCGTCACCACCCTGGAAGTCGGTACGGCCGCAGCCGCCGATCATCAGCGAGTCGCCGGTGAAGATACGGTCGCGCCAGTGATAGGTAACGCAGCCGGGTGTGTGACCAGGGGTCTGGATCACACGGATCACCTCGTTGCCGAAGACCAGGGTGTCGGCATCCTTGAGCAGGCGATCTGCACAGCCCACACCACCGCTTGCACCAATTGCGCTGCGAGCACCGGTGAACTCGCACAGGCCGGCGGCACCCGTGATGTGGTCAGCATGCACATGCGTTTCCAGAACCCAGGCGAGTTGTAGTTCCTGCTCCTGCAGGAAGGTGATGTAAGCCCCCACGTGCTCCTTCACCGAGTCGATGATGACGGCATCTCCGGTGACCGGATCGGCAAGCAGATAGCTCAGGGTGCAACTGGTAGGGTCGAAGAACTGGCGGAACAGAATCATGGAGGCGCAGCCATAAAGGGAATGAGGTCAATTCTAGCTTCAACTCAGGTTTTTGGTGCGGGTCTAAGCAGGATACAGGCCCGCAGACCGCCGCCGTCCCGCTGCAACAGGCTGAATTCTCCATGTTGGCCGCGTACGATGCGATCGACGATTGCTAGCCCGAGCCCGGATCCCTTGGTGTTGCTGCGGGCCGATTCGAGACGAGTAAAGGGGCGCTTGACCCGCTCTATTTCCGACTCAGGGATGCTTGGACCCCGATCAAGCACCTGGATGAATGGGCGCTTGCCTTCCAGGCCGACTTCCAGCTCGGGGGCGGCGCCGGCATAGTGAAGGGCATTTTCGATCAGATTGGTGACGGCCCGACGCAGGGCATTGGGTCTCGCCACAACCAGAGCCGGCCCGCCAGCCCGCACGCTCAACGGGAATCCCCGGCGCGCATAGATTGCTGAAAGCTCCTCGGCAAGCTCCGACAGGTCCAGCGTTGTGAGCTGCTCGCCTCCGTCTTCCTTGGAGAACTCCAGAAACTGGCCAATGATCCGGTCCATGTCCTCGATGTCCGAGACCATCGCGTCCACCTCGACCGGATCTGCGCCACACATCTCTATGCCCAGGCGCAGGCGGGCAAGGGGTGTGCGCAGGTCGTGGGATACGCCGGCGAGGATCAGCGCCCGGTCAGCGTCGAGTTGTTGCAGGTCGTGGGACATCTGGTTGAAGGCGTGGGCGAGGTCCGCCAGCTCGGTCGGGCCGCTTTCACTCAGGCGGGGCGGCACTTCACCACGCCCGACAGTACGGGCGGCCTCGGCAAGATCCTTGAGTGGCCGGTTGAGCCGCGAGACGATCATGTAGGTGCCGAGCATGGCCAGGCACAGGGCGGCAGCGCCCCACCCCATCCATTCGAGGGCATGGGGACGCAGGACCCGCTCGATGGGCAGCATCACCCAGAAGTCTGTGCTTTCTGCCGGCGTCTCGCCTTCAAGCCGGAAGCTGATCCAGAAGCCGTTCAACCCTTCCCATGAGGACGCAAAGCGGGTGTCGGCGCCGAGCTGGAGGCGCACATCCTCGGTAACCATGCGCAGCACGGCCGTGTTGTCGAGGGGCTGGAGCTTGTCCTGGGCTTCGGCCGGGTAGATGCGGATACCTTCGAGGGTAGCCAGGTCGAGGAGCAAATCCTTGCGCAGGGCCGGGTCGGCGTTGAGCAGGGCGGTGCGGGTAAGGTTGATGATGCTGACCACTGTCTGGGCGGTCTGGCGTGCGCGGCTGGCCTGGTCGAAATGGCTGAAGATGGCCGACCACGCTGCCACCGAGGCGAGCATGAGAACGGCCACCACCAGGAAGATGCGCCACAGCAAGGTGCGTGGAGCTCTGACCAGAAGGGAGCGATAGCGCGGCAATGCCATGGGGCAGGCCTGTCAGGCGTGCTTGTTCCCGTCCGGTACAAAGACGTAGCCGAAGCCCCACACAGTCTGGATGTAGCGGGGCTTGCCCGGGTCTTCTTCGATCAGTTTGCGCAGACGGGAAATCTGCACATCGATGGAGCGGTCGAACACATCGTATTCGCGGCCCCGGGCCAGTTCCATCAGACGGTCACGGGAGAGCGGCTGGCGCGGGTGCTGGAGGAGCACCTTGAGCAGCGCGAACTCGCCGGTGGTGAGCACGGTTTCCTCGCCGCTCCTGACCAGGATGCGGGTCCCGAGCTGGACGACGATCTGGCCGAAGCTCACTTCCTCGTCGTCGGTGGCCGGTGCGCCCGGCGGTGTCTGGGGCTGGCGCCGCATCACGGCGTGAATGCGGGCGACCAGTTCGCGCGGGTTGAAGGGCTTGGGCAGATAATCGTCGGCGCCCATCTCGAGGCCGACAATGCGGTCCACGTCGTCGCCCTTGGCGGTGAGCATCACGATGGGAATCAGGTTGTTGGTGCCGCGCAGGCGTCGGCAGATCGACAGCCCATCCTCACCCGGGAGCATCAGGTCGAGCACCATCAGGTCAAAATGTTCGCGCAGCAGGGCCCGATCCATCTGGGGCGCATCGCTGACGGTCTTGACGTTGAAGCCCTGTTCGCTGAGGTAGCGTTTCAGCAGATCCCGCAGGCGGAGGTCGTCGTCGACGACGAGGACGCGATAACTTTCTTTTTCCATAGGACGAATCCTAGCTGCTCCCCCGCAAACCGCCTAGCCGGACGACAGGAGGCGGGTAAGCAAACGTAAGCCGGGGAGGGGGTCTAACATTCCCTTACAAAGCGGCATTTCATTGTCGGCATGGGCTGCCAGAATCAAAACGTGCCGTGACCGGGGTATCCCGGAAAACACGCGGCCGGGTTAGGATAAGCGCCATGTGCAATGAGAAATTCTTGCAGGACAAGTTTCTTCGCGGAGTCTGCCTTGCCGTTGGTTTGCTGCTGGCCGGGCCTTTGCTTGCGACCGATGCGCTTGCGCAGAGTAACGAGCGTCTTGGTCCCTTCCTGCGGCAGTACGCGGCCCCCCAGGATCGTCAAGTGCGGGAAATGCCGGCTTTCGCGGCTGAACCGATGCGACGCCAGGAGGCGGACGACAGCCGAAGTCCGCGGCGTTGGTCTCCCGAGGAGCGTCGTCAATTGCGCCGCGATGTGCACGAGGCAGGCCGCGACGTTTACGGCGGCCACCCTCGTCGTTCGGACTGATGGGCGCGTGAGTCCGGTCCGCCCCATGGGCTGGAGGCGGTAGAATGCGCGCGCTATGAAGATTCTTGCTCTCGAAACCTCTACTGAATACGGTTCGGTCGCGCTGCTGGATGGCGACCGCCTTGTCGAACGTCCGGTGGCCGGGCGCCCCGGCCACTCGGAAACCATTCTCCCCGGAGTTCTCGCCCTCCTGCGGGAGGCTGGCGTCGACTTGCGTGAGCTGGATGCGATTGCCTTCGGTGCGGGGCCCGGCGCCTTTACCGGCCTCCGGCTCGCCTGTGGCGTAGCCCAGGGTCTGGCAATGGGCGCCGGCAAGCCGGTGATTCCCGTTGGCACGCTGGAGGCCCTGGCCAGCCAGTGCGTCCAGGATTTCATTTTTGTTGCTGCCGATGCCCGCATGTCGGAAGTCTACTTCGCCGCCTATCGCCGCGAAGAAGGTACGCTTTGCGCGTTTGCACCGCCGGCCTGCGCTGCTCCGGCCAATGTGTTGCTGCCGCCCGAGGGAGACTGGTTTGGTTTCGGGTCGGCCTTTCGGGCTTACCGGGATATCCTGCTTCCCGGTCTTGGCAGTCGCCTGACCGGCTTTGATGACGCGCCCGTCCCCCTGGCTTCCAGCGTGGCACGTCTCGCTGCCGAGCGCTTCCGGCGTGGCGAAGCGATCGACCCGGCACTGGCCGCGCCGCTTTATGTGCGCGACAAGGTTGCCCTGACCACTGCCGAACGTCTTGCCCGGGGAGGCAAGGCATGAACGCCACGGAGCTGGACAGGGCCTTGGGCTTTGCTCCGATGCAGGAAGCCGACCTGGAATGGGTCGCGGAGCAGGACAAGCTGCTGTATCCGTTTCCGTGGGCGGCTGTGAACTTTGCTGACTCGATGAGTGCTGGCTACGGTTGCTGGACAATGTTCGAAGGGGGCGAGCGAGCGGGGTATGCCGTGCTGATGATGGTCCTCGACGAAGTCCATATCCTGAACATCAGCGTGGTTGGGGAACGCCAGGGCCGCGGCCTCGGGCGTCGGCTGCTGGATCATCTGGCCGCTGTGGCCAAGGAAGCCGGTGCGCGGCAGATGTTCCTCGAAGTGCGCCCTTCCAACACACCGGCTCTGGCCTTGTACCAGCGGGCCGGCTTTGAAACCATCGGACGGCGCAAGGGCTATTACCCGGCCGCCGATGGGCGCGAAGACGGGCTGGTCATGCGGTGGCCCCTGTGAGCCAGCGCACAAAAGGCATCCTGCGCGAGATGGGGCTGGCGCCCTTGTGGCGCTTGCGCGGCGCAGAGGAAGTTGAAGTTGAAGTTGAAGCGCCGGCGGTGAGCGTGGCGATTGCTCCGCTGCCTATTGAGGCTGTTCCGACTCCGGCCAGACCGGTTGAAACCCGTTCCGCCTTGCGCGAGGCCTTGGCACCGCTGGCGCCCGTGCTTGAGGCCGCCGCACCGCGCCGGGAGTTTTCCACTGATTTGGCAAACCTTGGCTGGGAAGAACTGGAAGAGCGCATTCGCGCCTGCGATGCCTGCGGCTTGTGCAAGCGGCGCAAGCAGGCGGTGCCGGGGGTGGGCGACCGTCAGGCCGACTGGCTGTTCGTGGGTGAAGGCCCCGGTGCCGAGGAGGACGAACGTGGCGAGCCCTTCGTCGGTCAGGCCGGGCGCCTGCTCGACAACATGCTCGGCACCATCGACCTGAAACGCGGTGAGGACGTGTACATCGCCAACGCCGTAAAATGCCGCCCGCCCAACAACCGCACACCCGAGACCGCCGAACTGGCCGCCTGCTTCCCTTATCTCAGCCGCCAGATCGAGCTGATCAAGCCGCGCCTGATCGTGGCGCTCGGTCGTCCGGCGGCCCAGGCCCTGCTGAACCAGGAAATCAAGATCGGCGCTGTGCGGGGCAAGCTGTTCTCCCACGCGTCGATTCCGGTGGTGGTCACCTATCACCCGGCCTATCTGCTGCGCAATATGGCCGACAAGGCGAAGGCCTGGGAGGATCTGTGCTTTGCCCGCAACACCATGCGTGGCTTGCGGAACGGCGAGTAGGCGAATTGCAAGATTTCATGTCGAAAGCGGCTTGTCACGGCTTCTGCGACTGTCATCGTTAGAATGGCCTGTTATCTGCAGTGGTAACCGAAGGTCGTGTTGCCCGGCTCCATCTTCTTTTCTCGAGGACACATCCATGCCTATCAAGCTTTTCCTGTCCCTGATCCTGTCGGCGCTGCTACTGTCCGGCTGCGGCTATAACCAGATCCAGATCAACGACGAACAGGTCAATGCGTCCTGGTCCGAAGTGCTCAACCAGTACAAGCGCCGTGCCGACCTGATTCCCAACCTTGTCCAGGTGGTGCAGGGCTACGCTTCCCACGAAAAGGAAGTGCTGACCCGTGTGACTGAAGCCCGCGCCAACGTGGCGGGCATGAAGGTGACGCCGGAGCTGGTAAATGATCCCGAGGCCATGGCCAAGTTCCAGAAGGCCCAGGGCGAACTCTCCGGCGCCTTGTCGCGCCTGCTGGTGGTTTCCGAGAACTACCCCAACCTGAAGGCCGACGCCAATTTCCGTGACCTGCAGGCCCAGCTCGAAGGCACCGAAAACCGCATCACTGTTGCGCGCAACCGTTACATCAAGACGGTGCAGGAATACAACGTGTCGGTGCGCACCTTCCCGAACAACCTCACCGCAATGGTGATCGGCGCCAAGACCAAGGCCAACTTCACGGTCGAAAACGAGCAGGCCATCAGCGAGCCGCCGAAGGTGAACTTCGGTTCGCCGGCCGCTGCGCCTGCACCCGCCAAACCGGCGGCCCAGTAAGCAGAGCCGAGTCGTATCACGTGGGCCACGCGATCTTTCGCTTCCTCTTCCTGCTGATCGGCCTAGCGGGGCTCGTCCAGGCGGACGACCTGCAGCCTGTTCCTGCACTGTCCGCCCATGTGACCGACACTGTCGGCCTGCTGCCGGATGCACGTCGGCTGGCCCTCGAAAACCGGCTGGTTGCGCTGGAAGCGGAGAAGGGCGCGCAAGTGGCAGTTCTGGTTGTCGCTACCACGCAGCCCGAAGCCATCGAGGAGTACGCGTTGCGGGCTGCCGAAGCCTGGCGCCTGGGGCGCAAGGGCGTGGATGATGGCCTGCTGTTTCTGGTTGCCCGGGACGACCGCCGGATGCGCATCGAAGTCGGACGCGGGCTGGAGGGTGCGATTCCGGACGCCATCGCCAAACGCATCATCGCCGACGTGGTGACGCCACAATTCAGGGCGGGAGATTTTGCGGGTGGCGTCGAGGCGGGCGTCGAGGCCATTGCGGCGCGGGTATCGGGCGAGGCGCTGCCGGCGCCGACGCTCCGCAAGGCGGGGAGCGACAGCCAGTTCGGGCTGGAAGAGATCCTGGTGCTCGGCATCATCGTGACCATCGTGGTGGGTAGCGTGCTGCGTGCCATCTTCGGCCGCCTGCTCGGGGCGACGATGGTTTCGGGAATTGTCGGCGTGGGTGCCTGGCTGCTGACCAGCGCCCTGCTGGTCGGGGTGGCCGGGGGTGTGGTGGCCTTCATCTTCGTGCTGGCCATGGGCTCCGGTGGCGGTTCGCGCCATACGGGTGGTCCGTGGATGGGGGGCGGGATGGGGGGTGGCGGTTTTGGACGCGGCGGCGGAGGTGGCGGCTGGTCCGGTGGTGGTGGTGGTTTTGGTGGCGGCGGCGCCTCGGGAGGCTGGTGATGCAGATCGGACGCATGCTTCGTCATCTGGTGACGCCGTCCTGGGTGCTCGGGCGGGTATTTACGCCGGCAGTCATGACGGCCATCGAAGAGGCCGTCAAACAATCGGAAACCCTGCACCGGGGCGAGATCCGCTTTGCCGTCGAGGCCGGGCTCGACCTGGACGAGCTGCGCCGCAGAACAAGCATTCGGGAGCGGGCGGTGGATGTCTTCTCCCGGTTGCGCGTGTGGGACACGGCCGAGAATACCGGTGTGCTGATCTACGTCCAGTGGCTTGACCGGCGGGTTGAAATCGTGGCGGACCGCGGCATTGCGGCGCAGGTGCCGCAGGCGGAGTGGGAGAAAATCTGTCGCCAGATGGAAGCTGCCTTCGGTCAAAAACGCTTCAGCGAGGGTTCTGCTGCAGCAGTTTGCGCGGTAGGGCGTCTGCTTGCTGCTCGTTTTCCGGCACACGCCGACAATTCTAATGAACTGTCCGATCGGCCAGTTCTTCTCTGATTTTCCTCAGTTGCCGTTCTGCAGGGACTGGCTCTGGCCGATGCTGAAGTAGAGGGCGGCACCCTTGCCGACTTCTCCTTCAGCCCACACCTCGCCACCATGTCGGCGCACGATGCGGGCGACGGTGGCCAGGCCGATGCCGGTGCCCGGAAACTCCCGGTCGGAATGCAGGCGCTGGAAGGGGCGGAACAGGTTTTCCCGGTAGCGCATGTCGAAGCCCGCGCCGTTGTCGCGGATCACGAAGGAATCCACGCCCTGGTGGTGGGCGGCGCTGAAATGGATTTCCGGCTGCGCCATGCGGCCGGTGAACTTCCAGGCGTTGCCGAGCAGATTTTCCAGTACGGTTCGCATCAGGCTCGGGTCGCCTTCGACGCGCAGGTCGGCGGCAATATCCACGCGCATTTCCCGCTCCGGCTCCTGCTGGCGCAGCTCCTCGCAGATGACGTGGGCCAGGTGGGACAGGTCCACAGGGCGGCGTTCGAGCTCCTTGCGGCTGACCCGCGACAGGGTTAGAAGGTCGTCGATGAGCTGGCCCATGCGATGCACGGCGGCACGCACCCGACGCAGCAACTCTTTGGCCTCGTCGTCCAGCTTGTCGCCGTAGTCCGAGCCCAGGATGGAGCTGTAGCCCTCGATGGCGCGCAGCGGGGCGCGCAAATCGTGCGACACCGAGTAGCTGAAGGACTCCAGCTCGTTGAGGGCGGCGCTGAGCTGCGAAGTGCGTTCGGCCACCCGGCGTTCGAGTTCGCTGTTGAGGCGCTTGATGGCGCGCTCGGCAAATTTGCGTTCGGTGAGGTCGGTGCCGACGCCAACGATATGCGGCTTGCCGTCGAGGATGACGCGCCGGCCGACAACGAGGAAGGGTACCGGGTCCTTTCCGCTGCGGCGCAGCATCACTTCGGCCGAGGCTTCGCCGGAGATCAGTGCCGACTCGATGCGATGGGCCATTACCGGCTCCTGCTCGGGGATGACCAGGCTTTCCGCTTCAGCGTTTTGCAGCTCGGCGTCGTCGAGACCGGTGAGCTCGCTGACGAAGCGGTTCCACAGGACGAGGCGCGCCTTCTGGTCGAACAGGAAGAAGGGGGCCGGCAGGCTGTCGATCAGTCCGCGGGAAAAGTCACGTTCGGCCTTGAGTTGTTCTTCGGCCAGCTTGCGGGCTGTGATGTCGCCGATCGAGCCGACGATACGCACGGCGCGGCCCTGCTGGTTGCGGTGGGCCAGACCACGGGCAAGTACCCAGTGGAACTTGCCATCCTTGTCGGCGATCCGGTATTCAGATTCGAAATGCTCGGTTTCGCCACGCAGGTGGGCAACGAAGTCTTCCCGGTAGCGGGCACGGTCGTCCGGATGAATGAGCTTCAGCCACTCGTCACCCGTGGTGCGCAGGGTGTCACTGTGCAGGCCGAGGAGCGACAGCAGGCGTGCCGACAGATACAGGTGGCGGGTTTTTGGGTCCCAGTCCCACAGGCCTTCGTTGGTGCCGCGTTGGGCCAGAACGTAGCGCTCCTTGGTGTCGCGGAGTTGCTCCTCAGCCTCCAGGAAGGCGGTACGGTCCTCGACGATGCCGACGCCCCCATACACCTTGCCGTCGGCGTCGTATTCGGGTGCAACGCGGATCGAGAGAATCTGCACGTTGGTGGACAAGGGCGAAACAAAGGGGCCGTCGTAGGCGCCGCGCTGGCCGTTGAGCGCACCGTGGAGCATGGCCAGGATGGCGTCGTCGCCGAGGGAGTGCAGGTCCACGCCGGTCAGTTGTTCGGCGGATGAATGGAGAATTTCGGCCAGGCGGTCGTTGCAGTAGCTGATCAGCAGGTCGTTGGTGAAGTGGAAGATGCCGACCGGAGCGTTTTCCACCAGAGCCCGGTAGCGCGCCTGCTGATCGATTATTGCCTGTTGGCTGCGTCGTTCTTCTGACTGGTCGCGGAACACCAGCACGACGCCAAGGGGGCTTTCGTGGGGTGCCATCATGATGGGCGCACCGCTGTCGGCAATGGGGCGCTTGATTCCGTGGCGGTCGATCAGCAGGGTGTTCTTGCCGAGCCCGACCATGCCACTCCCCTGCATCACCTTGTCGGCCGGGCTTTCGACAGGCTCTCCGGTTTCTTCGTTAACAACGTGGAAGACTGTATCGAGGGGCTCACCGATGGCGTCTTCCTCGGCCCATCCGGTGAGCTTTTCGGCGATCGGGTTCATCAGGGTAATGCGGCTGTGCAGGTCGGTGGCGATGACCGCATCGCCAATGCTGCGCAGGGTGACGCCCAGGTATTCGCGGGTTGCTCGCTGGGCGGTCTGGTCCGAAGCTGCACCGATGATGGCATTCAGGCTGCCATCCGGGTTGCGCAGGAGGGTCATGCTGTCGTGGATCCACATGCGCTCCCCGTTGGCCGGGTCGAGCCGGTACTCCACATTGATTTCCACGGGTTCGTGGCCGGGCGTTCTGAGCGCTTCTTCAATGGTGGCCCAGACGCGGCCCAGGTCGTCGGCCGGGGTGCGATGGGCAAAATGCTGCCAGCCTCCCGGTGCGCACAGTACGTCGACGGGAGTTGCAAGCCACTCTGCGGCCTTGGCCGAGATGTAGTCATAGCATTCGTGGGCAGGGTCGAAGCGGTAAAGAACGTGCTGGACTTTCTCCAGGGCTTCGGTAAAGCGGGCTTCGCTCGCGCAACGCGCGGATTCGGCTTTCAGCTGGCTGCTTCTGTCATGCACCAGCACCAGGCGGCATGGCTGGCCGGCGAAGATCTGGTTGTGAATGCGGGTTTCGAATTCGATGGGCTGCTTGTTCAGCGGGCAGTGCAGCCGCTGTGCTGGGCCGTTGGATGCGTCGGGAAGAGGAAGCGGGGCCAGCAGGGTTTCGGCGTCCATGCCGATCAATGTGTCGGCAGGGTAGCCGTAGAGTCGGGCGGTGGCGGCATTCGCGGCAAGTATGCGGCCGCTGGCGATTTCGTAGATCCACACCGGATCGCTGCTCGATTCGAAAAGCGCATTCCAGGCCTGCTCGCTTGCCTGACGTTCCTTGGCACTGTGGGCGACGCCGAGCAGTTCGCGGCGCATCACCAGAAACAGGATGAGGGTGGTGACCGCAATGAAAATGAGGGCAGGCAGGCCCTGGAACAGTGTCTTGAACGTGCCGTTCTCGCCGCTCGTCGAAAGCAGGGGATTGATGGCCGTAATCAGGAGCACTGCGGCTACCGCGTAGATCGCGGCAAGCAATGCGGCGCGCCCCGTAGGTGCAAAGGCACGGGTGGAGGGCATGCTGAGGTCAGGCAGGGCCGGCTGATGACCGGGCTTCGAGATCATGGCGCATGTCCTGATGTAGGGTGTGCTGTCACTGTTGGGGCGGGTCTTTCCACAATGCTGCTTTAAAATCCGTTTTCCTGGTTTCGAAACGCTATTCCAATTAAACAATGATCCCGACCAGTCCCGAGAAGGACGCCGAATTCATGCGCACAGCCATCGTGCTCGCCCATGAAGCCGGCAGTTGCGGCGAGGTGCCCGTCGGGGCGCTGATCGTCGGCCCCGATGGCCTCATTGTAGGCCGCGGTTTCAATCAGCCCATTCTGCGCCATGACCCTACCGCGCACGCGGAAGTCATGGCTCTGCGCAGTGCTGCCGAGTTGCTGGGCAACTACAGGCTGCCGGGCTGCACCTTGTATGTGACCCTCGAGCCGTGCGTCATGTGCGCCGGTGCGATCATGCATGCTCGTATCGGCAGGGTCGTTTTTGGTGCAAACGATCCGAAAACTGGGGTTGCCGGTAGCGTAATCGATCTTTTCGCGGAAACACGCCTAAACCATCACGCCGAAGTAGAGGGAGGCATCCTTGCCGACGAGTGTGGCGGGCTTTTGTCCGCATTTTTTGCTGCCCGGCGCAAACGACCGGCAGGAGGGTGAACACCGTGCAGATTCGTATCGACATTCCTTCCCAGACGCTGGCCCTGATTGGGAGCGATGGGGCGTGCATTCGCCGTTACAGCGTATCCACTGCAAAGAACGGGCCGGGCGAGGAGAAGGGAAGCTATCGCACCCCGCGTGGCAAGCACCTGGTGCGCGCCCGGATTGGCGCCGGCGCCCCGCTTGGCACGGCTTTTCGCGGTCGTCGCCCGACTGGCGAGGTGTGGACGCCGGAGGTGGCGGCAGCCGAACCGGCACGTGACTGGATCCTGACCCGCATCCTGTGGCTGTCAGGTACAGAACCGGGTCGAAATCGCCTTGGCGATGTGGATTCGATGCGCCGTTATATTTACATCCATGGCACGCCGGATACGGAGCCGATGGGGGTGCCGTTGTCGATTGGCTGCGTCCGGATGCGCAACCGGGACGTGGCCGAGCTCTTCGATCTGGTGCCGGCCGGCACGTCGGTGGAGATCTGCGCGTGAGCGCGGACGCGGGGGTGATTGTCCGGGCTGGGAGCTGGGAAGCGCTGGCTGGTGTGGTCACCCCGATCCGCTTCCGGGTCTTCGTCGACGAGCAGGGCGTGCCTGTGGAGATGGAGCTGGACGAATTTGATGCGGTGTCGTGCCATGTGGTGGCGCTGGCTGACGACGAGCCGGTGGGAACCGGGCGCCTGCTGCCGGATGGCCACATCGGACGGATGGCTGTGCTGGCCGAATGGCGGGGCCGGGGCGTGGGTACGGCACTGCTGGAAGCCTTGATCGTCGAAGCCTCGCACCGGGGCATGACCCGGCTTGCGCTAAGTGCGCAGACCCATGCGCTGGGTTTTTACACGCGTTTTGGTTTCGAGCCGGACGGGGAGGTGTACGACGAGGCCGGCCTGCCGCATCAGGCCATGGGAAGGATCTTAGCTGGCTGAGTTTCCGTCCCCGGCATCGACTGCTGCCGGAATGGGGGTCAGGTGTTGGTGGAACCACTCGGCGGCCTGGGTGGCGGCCAGATCCAGGGCGCCGGGTTCGCGGAAAAAGTCATCGGTACCTGGAATCACTCGCCAGTCCTTCTGGCAGGTGAGGAGGTCGTAGGCTTGGCGGACATGGGCGAGGCCGTCGTCCTTTTCGCCGACAAGCATACGGGTGGGGCAGGCGATCTGGCGTAGCGGCGACATGCCGGCCAGGCCGGGCCGTCCCCCACGGCATACCAGCGCGCTGACCGTCATCGGTTCCTTGGCCATGGCCCGGATCGCGGCGGCACTGCCGGTGCTGCTGGCCACGAGGCCGAGGGGAAGGCTGACCAGCGGCGGCTGGTGGCGCAGCCATTCGAACAGTGCGCTGATGCGCTGGCCCAGCAGCGGCGTGTTGTAGCGGGCGTCCGGATCGCGGGCTTCTTCGTGGTGGGTCAGCAGATCGAAGATCAGGGTGGCGTAGCCGGCGTCCTGCAGGCGTTTGGCGAAGTGGGCCTCGCGGGAATCCCGGTGGTTGCCGACGGAGTTCTGGGCGATCAGGACCAGCCCGGCGGTGTCGGGCGAGTGGGCGAGCAGGGCCTCAAGCCAGACCGGGCCGGCGGCGATGCTCAGGGGGGTGTGGCGCAATTTCATCATGATCAAACGGAGCAGCCTGTACTTGACGGACGATGGCACGCCCCGTGGCAGGCCGCAAGCGTGTGGCGTGGCCTAGTTGGCGTGGATGTGCACTGGAACACGGCGTGGCCCGAAAGCGCCGTGGAACTCCCCGAAACGCCCGGCTACCGTGTGTCCACAGGCCTTGCAGGCTCCCATGGCATCCAGGCGATAGGCCAGGATGTTGTACCAGTCCCGTTCAATGACAACCTGCCCGCAGGATGGGCAATGGGTGGCGCCGCCGTCGGTGTCGTGCACGTTGCCGGTGTAAACGTAGTGCAGGCCGGCGTCGCGGGCGATTTGCCGGGCGCGGGTGAGCGTGGCGGGTGGGGTTGGCGGAATCTGGTTGAGCTTGTAGTCGGGGTGAAAGGCGGTGAAGTGCAGCGGCACGTCTGGCCCCAGTTCATCGGCCACCCACTTCGACAGGGCAGTGAGCTCGGAGTCTGAGTCGTTGAGGCCGGGGATCAGCAGGGTGGTGATCTCTACCCAGACGCGGGTTTCGTGGTGCAGGTAGAGCAGGGTATCGAGCACCGGGGCGAGGTGGGCGCCGGTCTGGTGGATGTAGAAGTCTTCGGTGAAGGCTTTGAGGTCCACGTTGGCGGCGTCCATCACCGCATAGAATTCGCGGCGCGGTTCCGGGTGGATGTAGCCGGCCGTGACCGCCACGGTGGCGATGCCGCGTTCATGGCAGGCAATGGCAGTGTCAATGGCGTACTCGGCGAAGATCACCGGGTCGTTGTAGGTGAAGGCCACGCTGCGGCAGCCATGCCGGACAGCCGTCTCGGCGATTTCAACCGGGGACGCCGCATCCATCAGCCGGTCCATGTCACGGCTCTTGGAGATGTCCCAGTTCTGGCAGAACTTGCATGCCAGATTGCAGCCGGCCGTGCCAAAAGAGAAAACGCTGCTGCCCGGATAAAAGTGGTTCAGCGGTTTCTTTTCAATAGGATCAATGCAGAAGCCCGAGCTGCGCCCGTAGGTGGTGAGCACCATCTTGCTGTCCACCATCTGGCGCACGAAGCAGGCGCCGCGCTGGCCTTCGTGAAGACGACAATCCCGCGGGCACAGGTCGCACTGGATGCGGCCATCGTCGAGGGCATGCCAGTAGCGGGCGGGATGCGTGTCCATGGTTTATTCCCCGGTTTCGCCCTCGTGCCACTTTTGCACCTGGTAACGGGCGAGCATGACGTTGGGGCCCCAGAAGTCGACGGGCAGGCGGGCCTTTTGTTTGAGGGCCGCCATGAAGGCGTGCCGGTCCGGCAACTGTTCCCAGACTTGGGGCAGGAAGGTTGCCTTCTGGCAACCATTGAAGAAAATCACACCGTCCCTCCCCGGCACCAGTTGGGCAAGGGCGTCGGCTTCGTCCCGGAACTCGATGAAGTCCGGCTCGGTAAGCAGTGAAACCTCGACTTTCACTCGGGGGAATTCGGCGGCTGACAGCGGTGGGAAGCGTGGATCGCGCAGGGCAGCGGAGACCGCGTTTTCGCGTACGTCGTGGCCCAGCGGACGGTGGGCGTTGAGGCTGCCGATGCAGCCGCGCAGTTCGCCGTTGAGGGTCAGGGTGACGAAGCTGGCGCCATTTTCGGCAAGGCGGGGGTGGTCGAATGCGGCCGGGGCGTTCTGGCCGAGGACGTCGGCAATGGCCTTGCGGGCCTGGCTCAGGAGAGCCTGGCCGAGGGCGTCAGTGGTGGGCACGGTCGGTATCCCCCGAAAAGACAATTGAAGTGTAGCCAACCACCCGTTCCCGGTCGCCCGCTGTGTCGCCGGAATTGCGCAGGTCGAGCACATGGGGTTTCAGATTGTGGCGGTGCGCGGCAAGCAGCAGCCCATTGATCGCGCCGGCACCACAGGCCTGTTCGCCGTCAAGGGTTGCATCGAGCTGGCGAATCTGGGCGATGGTGGCCTTGTCGCGCCATTGGGCCTGGCGGTAGGGGTGGTAATGGGAGAGGTCGGAGCTGATGACGATCAGGGTCTCCGGGCCGCCCCACAGGGCTTCGAGCACGCCAGCCACCAGATGGGCGTCAACCTGGCCAACGGCGATGGGCAGGATTTCGAAGTGATCAAGGGTCGTCTGCAAAAAGGGCAACTGAACTTCGATGGCGTGTTCTTCGGCGTGGGGACGGTCATCGACGAGGACGCCGGGCATTTCCCGTACGGCCAGCCAGGCTTCCCGGTCCACCGCCACCGCGCCAAGGGGCGTGATGAAGGATTGCGCCGCAGGGACGGCCATGCCGCGCACGGCAACCCGGTGGGTGGGGCACAGGATCAACACCCGGCGGATGACGTCGCGCCGCCGTACGAGTTCGGCGTAGGCACTGGCGGCTACGGCGCCGGAGTAGATATAGCCCGCATGGGGCACGATCAAAGCCTTCGGCGCTTCCACGACTTCGGCAGGAATTGCCGCAGACAGAAAGCCCGCTACCTGGGCATGCAGGCTGTGGGGGTCGGCCGGATAAAAAAGCCCGGCAACGGCCGGAAGGCGTTGAGACGCGTGAGCCATGATTTCCTTCTTTATAAAACGGGGGACATCCTTGATTCCATTATAGGACCGGGCGCAGCAACCAAGCGATTCCGCCGCCCAGCCCGGCGCCCACTGCGAGCATGCCACCCACCACCCGCCAGCCAAGGACGCGGCCGCCGAGGCCGAAGGCCAGCCCGGTCTTGAAGGTCAGGTTGGCAAGCATGGCGAGCAGGATGGCGATGGCCGTCGGAATGGCCTCGACCTTGCCTAGATTGAGCAGACGCAGGGTAGATAGGGCTATGGCGTCCACATCGGTGAGACCGGAGGCGAAGGCCAGCAAATACAGTCCGCTCTGCCCGGCGATTTCCGACAGCCAGGCTGCGCACAGCAAGACCAAGGCATACAGCAGGCCGAAACCCATGGCTGCACGCAGCTCGGTCGGGTTGCGCGTTTCGGGTACCGGCAGGCCTTCCTGGGCGGCGAGCAGGCGCCAGTCCATGGCAATCACGACCGAACCGATCAGGATTGCCAGCATGCAGCCGGTCGCCAGCAGCGGCAGCACGACAGGTGAAAGGGCTCCGGCAATGGCGAGGATGCGTACCACCATGACCAGGTTGGCCAGCAGGATGACCAGCGTTGCCGTGGGGGCCATCGCCGGGTTTTCCCGGGCATGCCGGGCAAAGACCATGGTGGTGGCGGTGCTTGATACCAGCCCGCCGAGCACGCCCAGCAGCGGTGCGCCGTAACGGGCGCCGACCAGGCGCAGGGCCGCATAGCCGGCCAGGCTGACGCCGGAGATCAGCACGATCATCAGCCACACTTGATGGGGGTTGATCGCCTCGTAAGGGCCGAAGCCGTGGTCGGGCAGGATAGGCAGGACAATCAGCGACAGCACCGAGAACTGCAGGATCGAGCGCCAGTCCTGGGGCGTGAGCCGGGACGCGACGCCACGCAGCTCCGACTTGAAGTAGAGCAGCATCGTCGAGCCTACCGCGGCCATTACGGCAAGGCGTCCCTGGCCCACCCACACCATTGCCCCCAGGCAGTAGCAGACGAGGAGGGCGACGACCGAGGTGGTGCCCGGGTCGTTGGGTTCCGGCTGGCGGAAGTTGGCGGCGATGATCATGGCTGCCACCAGCACGAAGCCGGCAATCAAGAGGCCCGGCGTGGCGAGCTGTTCAGCCAGCAGGCCGGCGAGGGCCCCGAGCAGTCCGGTCAGCCCGAAAGTCCGCACGCCAGCCAGGGCGGCCGGGCGACGTTCGCGCTCCAGGCCCATCAGCAGGCCGATGGCGGTGGCCAGAAAGAGGGCTTCCAGCTGGCGGGTTTCAAAGGGCAGGGAGAACAGCATGGCGGTGTTCCCGAAGTGGATGAGACTCAATCAGCGGCAGAACCGCGGGAGACATTGAGTAGAATTGCGCGATGCGAATTCCGACCACCCGTTGTTTTGCGATGGTTCCGGCTGCAGGTAGTGGCAGCCGGATGCGCAGCGAGCAACCCAAACAATATCTTTCCCTCCTCGGTCAGCCCCTTATTCGGCACACCTTGGCGGTGCTCTGCGCGTCACCAGTGATCGACCGGGTGTATGTCGTTCTTTCGGTGGGTGACCAGGAGTGGGACAGCTACGACTGGACTCCGTTCGGCGATCGTCTGGTGCCGCTGTTTTGCGGCGGCGCATCGAGGGCAGACAGCGTACTCAACGGCTTGCGGGCCATAGCCGATGATACGTCCGAATCCGACTGGGTTCTCGTCCACGACGCAGCGCGTCCGTGCCTGGCGCCCTGGCACATCGAGAACCTGGTGCGCGAGCTGCTTCACGACGAAGTCGGCGGCATTCTTGCTGTGCCGGTGGCCGATACCCTGAAGCAGGGCGACGGTCATCAGCACATTGCCGCCACTGTGCCCCGCGATAACCTGTGGCAGGCCCAGACACCGCAGATGTTCCGTTACGTGATGCTCAAGCGCGCCCTTGAAACGGCCCGCCATGTCACCGACGAGGCCAGCGCCATCGAGGCCATGGGCCTGCGCCCGCGGCTGGTGCGGGGCGATCCGACCAACCTGAAAGTGACTTACCCCCTCGACCTGCACCTGGCCGAGTGGATTCTCCAGCACCGCGAGGAAGCCCCATGAGCGTTCCGTTCCGCATCGGGCAGGGCTTTGACGTCCATGCCCTCGTTCCCGGCCGCCCGCTGATCATCGGCGGCGTGACCATTCCGTTTGCCAGGGGCCTCCTTGGCCACTCCGACGCCGATGTGCTGCTGCACACCATCACCGACGCCATTCTCGGCGCCGCCGGCCTTGGCGACATCGGCCGGCACTTCCCCGATACCGACCCCCGTTTCGAGGGTGCGGATTCGCGCGTGCTGCTGCGCGAAGCTGCCGCTGCGGCCCGGGCTGCCGGCTGGCAGACGGTGAATGTGGACGCCACCGTGATCGCCCGGGCTCCGAAGATTCTGCCCTACGTGCCGGCGATGATCGGCAACATTGCGGCCGATCTGGGGGTCGATCCGGCGGTGGTCAACGTGAAGGGCAAGACGACCGAAAAGCTTGGTTTCACTGGTCGCGGCGAGGGCATTGCGTCCCAGGCGGTGGCTTTGATGGCGCGCGTGGATGGCTGAGCCTACTCGTCGCCTCTTTCTGGCCCTGTGGCCGGAGCCGGCTCTGGCCGGACGCTTGCAGGCGGTTTCGGCCGAGGCATTCAAGGTGTGTGGTGGCCGGCAGATGCGGGTCAAGACGCTGCATCTGACTCTGGTCTTTCTTGGTGATGTGCCGGAATCACGCATCCCGGCGCTGCGGGAGGCCATGGGCCGGATTCAGGGGCGGCCATTTGAGCTGGCTGTGAACAGGCTCGGCTACTGGAAACACAACCGGATTGTGTGGGGCGGCTGCAGTGAGCAGCCGGCAGCGCTGGTTCAGCTTGTCAGTGATATCCGTCGGCAGCTCGTCGCGCTGGGGCTGCCGGGCGGAGCCGACGCTTTTTCTCCCCATATCACACTGTTGCGCAAGGCGCGCCCGGCTGGCGAATTGCCTCCAATGCCGACTCTTGCCTGGCCGGTGTGCGAATGGGTCTTGATGGAGTCCTGCCAGTCTGCTGCCGGGGCCGACTACCGGCGTCTTGCCGCGTGGCCGCTGAGTTAGGCGCAGAACGTAAAAAGGCCGGCTTGCGCCGGCCTGGATCTCTCTGAGGGATCGGTTTTTTTAGGTTTTTGTCTTGCGGCGACGAACGAGACCGCCCATGCCGAGCGCACCAAGGACCAGCGCCATCGAGGCCGGTTCGGCAACATTGGCGACGGGCGGGTCGAGGATGAGGATGTCGTTGGCGCACAGCATGGTCCATTGCACGTCAAAGCTTTCCGACGGATTGTTGCCCTGCCAGTGCGTGCCGAAGGCCACGACCGGGATTTCGACTTCGTAGAACCAGTGGGAGCCGCCGAGGATGCCCATGTTGCCGAAGGGCCCCGAGATGGCCATTGCAGCGTTGCCGACATCGCTGCCGGAGCTCACATGGGTGACGTAGGGCGAGTTCTCCGGGTCGTAGACGCCCGGGGCGCTCCACAGGCCGGTGGCCCAGTTGCTGTTGGTGGTGCTGACGACGTCACCCTGCTTGAGCGTGGCGCTCCGGTCGGCGGTCAGAACGCCGAAATCCCAGATGCCGTCGTGGCCGAAGTCAATGGCGAAGTCGCCACGGCCGAAGCTGTTGCCGGTGGTCGCGGTGGCGGGATCGTGACCGGTGATCATGCCGATGGCCAGATAGGTCTGGCCGTCAGCCTTGGTGTACCAGGTCAGGTACATGGCTTCGGCGTCGTAGGCCTGGCCGCCCCAGCCGGGGGACAGGTAGCCGCCGTTGGCGTTGCTCTGGTCTTCGACGGTGAAGAGCACTTCCGCATTGGGCGTCCAGCCGGCGACGCTGCTGTTGTTCCTGACGCCCCAGTCGGCGAAGTTGCCGTCGACGTCCAGGCTGCCGGCGTGAGCCATCAGGGGGGCGGCGATGGTTGCGAGGGCAAGGGCAAGGCCGGAGAGGAAATTCTTTTTCATGCTGCACACCAGTCGGTATCGAGTGGTGGCAAGAATAGGGGCCGCGCTGACCAAGCTTGCGGCATTTCCTCACGAATGTCGGGTGGGTATCAGGGAAAGAACAGGCGGATGCGACCCCCGTCACAGCCGCCTGAAAGCGCGGTGCACCCCTCTGGTCTGGACTGCGCTGTTTTCCGGTTTGGCTTGGAAACGGCTGGGGGCGCAGACCCGGGGCCCGCGGGGAGGTCAGACGAGGATGCAGCTTTCGAGGCGACCGCAGAGGGTCGGCTCGGAGGACTTGGTGTAGTCCTTCTCAAGGCGGTCGGTCACCATCTGGGAGGTGGGGCCGTCCAGGGTGGCATTGAGCATGCCCATGAAAGCGGGCGGGGCGACGAGGATGGCGCGGGCAAACAGGTTGCGGCTGCGCCCCAGGTAGAGCTCCTTGGCGAGCATCTGGGCAAAGCTGCGCGCAGCGTTGAGCTTGGGTGGGGTTTGCTGCTCCCGTGCGCCATGGCCGCTGCCACCTGCCTGCATCTGTCCGGCCCGGTCGGACGACAGCTCGGCATTTTTCATGCGGCTCTCCGGGTGGGCGATTTCCTTGACGAGTTGCAGGCCCTGCTTGGGCCCGAGGTTGGCGTACAGGCGGGCAAGGCTCGCGTTGGCAACCAGAATCCAGGTTATAGCCATGTAGTGCTCTCCACTTTCTGTAAGGAATGCCGGAGTGGCTTAACTACTTTAGTCAGCGGATCGGGCTATGGCAAAGTTTTGTTACGGCAATGCTGTCGGTATGGTCTTTGGCACACTTTCCCGATTGGCGGGATCTTGCTGATAGTAAAGGGATAGCTGTTTGTAAACAGCGGGATACTCCCTTTTCAGGAGACCTGGCGTTTCGAAAAAAGCTTCGCTCATGACCGCAAAAAACTCTGCTGGGTGCTCGGTGCCGTAGGTGTCGAGGAGCAGATCCTCGCCCCGGTCGAAGCGGGCGCAAAAATCGTCGTAGGCATGCTGGAAGGCTGCGGCCCAAGCCGTTGCCGACATGCTGGCCGGAAGCCGGGGATAGCCGTCCACTTCGCCATTGCTCATGTCCAGCTTGTGGGCAAATTCGTGGATGACGACGTTGATGCCATCTAGGGGATTCTCCCCGTCGAACCACGAGAGCAGCACAGGGCCACCTTCCCAGGCTTCGCCGAGGACTTCGTCGTCGTATTCGTGCACCACGCCGTCTTCGTCGGCGATTTTGCGGGGGACGACGAAGTCGCCGGGGTAGACGACGATGCCCACCCAGTCGGCGTAGGCATCGATGCCGATGTGGAGCACCGGGAGGCAGGCCTGCAGGGCGATCGACAGGAGCATGTCGTCGGTCACGACGAGCCCTTCGGCCCCATGTACCTGCTTGTCGGCGAGGAACTCAAGAGCCATGTGGCGCAGGCGGGGGCGTTCGTCGGGCGGCAGGAAGTCGAGAAAGGGCAGGGTGGCCTCGACCCTTGCCCATTGTTCGGGCGAAATCTGCGTGCGGTCGGCGGTACGTTTGCGACGCCAGCGGCGAAAGGCGGAGAACATGCAGGTGCGATCTGTATCGAAGGGGCGGGAAATTCGGGCGGACCCGTATTGGGTATGTGTCTTCGCGCACAAATGGCACGACGAAGATCAAACCCTGTGCAGTCAGCCTATAGGATAATGCCCGCATGGTCGCCGTTACGCATTCGATATCCCAGTCCGCCTCCGCGCTGTCCGCGCCCGAACTCCTCTGCGAAGGGCTCGCGCCCGACGATGCCCGCCGGGTTGGCGTGGCGATGGAATGGGTGCAACCCATTTATGAGGCCCGCACGCTTGGTACGCACGAGCCGGTCTGGCAGCACGCCCTCGGCACGGCGTTGATCGCCGCATCCCTCCGGCTTGATGCCGATACCCGTGTCGCCGCGCTGTGCTTTGCGGTGGGCGATGTACTCGATCATCCGAACGAAGAGATCGTGACGCGCTTTGGCGACGGGGTGGCCCAACTGGTAGACGGTCTGCGTCGCCTCAATGGCCTGCGCGTGGTTACGCGCATGACAGCCACTGCCAGCGCCCCGGAAATCCGAGCCCAGAGCGAGGTGCTGCGCAAGATGCTGCTTGCCATGGTGGAGGACATCCGCGTGGTTTTGCTACGGGTTTCCTCGCGCACCCAGACCCTGCGCTACTTTACCGATCATCCGGGCCCGATCCGCGAGTCAATCGCCCGCGAGAGTCTCGATATCTACGCTCCGCTGGCCAACCGGTTGGGTATCTGGCAGCTCAAGTGGGAGCTGGAGGATCTGTCCTTCCGTTTCCTGGAGCCGGAAACCTACAAGCGCATCGCCCGCATGCTCGACGAGCGGCGGGTCGAGCGCGAGCAGTTCATCGTCGATGCGGTCGAGCGCCTCAAAAGCGAGGTGGCGGCGATCGGCGTCAAAGCCGACGTGTATGGCCGGCCCAAGCACATCTACAGCATCTACAACAAGATGCGCGCCAAGCGCCTGGATTTCTCGCAGATCTTCGACGTGCGGGCGCTGCGCGTGCTTGTCGATGAAGTGAAGGATTGCTACGCCGTGCTGGGGATCGTGCACCAGATCTGGACGCCGATTCCCAACGAGTTCGACGACTACATCTCGATGCCCAAGGGCAACAACTACCAGTCGCTGCACACCGCCGTCTATGCCGCCGACGGGCGTTCGCTGGAGGTGCAGATCCGCACCCACGGCATGCACAACCATGCTGAACTCGGCGTGGCGGCCCACTGGCGCTACAAGGAAGGCACGGGCGCGCCCAACGCCGATTACGACGAAAAAATCGCCCTGCTGCGCAGCCTGTTGTCGTGGCGCGACGAGGTCACCGACGCAGCCGACTGGCTGGAGCAGTTCAAGCGCGCGTCGCTGGACGACACCATTTATGTGCTCACGCCCCAGGGCCGGGTCATCGACTTGCCGCGCGGGGCAACGCCCATCGACTTCGCCTACCGGGTGCACACCGACGTCGGCCACCATTGCCGGGGCGCCAAGGTTAACGGGCAGCTGGTCACGCTCAACACCCCACTGGAAAGCGGTCAGACGGTGGAGATCATGTCCACCAAAGAGGGTGGGCCGTCGCGTGACTGGCTGAATTCACACCAGAATTACGTGTGCACGCCGCGGGCACGGCAGAAGATCAAGCAGTATTTCAGCGCCCTCGAGGAAGAGGAGCTGCTGGTGCGTGGGCGTAGCGTGTTGACCCGGGAGTTCCAGCGCGAGGGGCACGGTCAGGTTAACATTGAGGATCTGGCGGGGCGCCTCGGTTTCAAGAGCGCGGAAGCCCTGTTCATCGCCGCCGGGCGCAGTGAAGTCGGGCCGCGGGCAATCCAGATCGCCCTGCGCGGAGCCGACTCGCCCGAGCCGGTGCAGGAGACGCCTGAAGTCGTCCTGGGCCAGAGCCATTCGGGCGACGCCGGCGATACGATCCTGATCGTCGGTGTCGGCAAGCTGATGACCTCCCTCGGGCGCTGCTGCAAGCCGGCGCCGCCGGACGCGATCCAGGGCTACGTCACCCGCGGTCGGGGCGTGTCGATCCATCGGGTTGAATGCCGTGATTTCCAGGAGCTCGTCCGTTCGCACCCCGAGCGGTTGATCAGTGCCGAATGGGGCAGCGTGGGGGCGCCTAAGGATGCGGTCTTTCCGGTGGACATCCTGGTGCACGCCATGGACCGCCAGGGGCTGCTGCGCGACATTTCGGAAGTGCTGTCGCGGGAAAAGCTCAATGTGATTGCCGTCAATACGCTTAGCCGCAAGGGTGCGGCGCGCATGCGCTTCACGCTCGAAGTGCACGATGGCCACCAGATCCAGCGGGCGCAGACCCTGATCCGCGATGTGAAGGGCGTCACCGACGTGGAGCGCGGCTAAGCGGAGCTCATCATGCCGCGAATGGAACAACACCATTTCGCTTGGCTGTCCATCGCCGCCGCGCTGTCCACCATTGCCCTCAAGACGCTGGCCTGGTGGATCACCGGTTCGGTCGGGCTGCTGTCGGATGCGCTGGAGTCCCTCGTCAATCTGGCCGGGGCCTGCTTCGCCCTGTGGATGATCCTCGTTACCCGCGATCCGCCCGATCGCCGGCATCCCTTCGGCCACGGCAAGGCTGAATATTTCTCCAGCGGCTTCGAAGGCATCCTGATTTTTGGGGCCGCGGTGGCCATCATCTGGGCTGCGTCCGAGCGCCTGATCGACCCCCGCCCCATCGAGTCTCCCGGATGGGGGCTGGTTTGGTCGGCTGCAGCCACGCTGATCAATTTTGTCGTCGCACGCGTGCTCGGGCGGGCAGGCGAGCGCTTCAACTCCATCGCCCTGCGGGCCGACTCCCGTCACCTGATGACTGACGTGTGGACTTCGGTGGGGGTCATCGCCGCGGTTGCCCTGGTGGCGTGGACCGGCTGGCTGCGCCTTGATCCGCTGATTGCCATTGCCGTTGGCCTGCACATCACCTTTGAAGCCTGGCATCTGTTGCGTGAATCGGTGGATGGCCTGATGGACCGCAGCCTTGACAGCGCGTCGGTGGCCCGGGCCCGCACGGTGCTGGAATCCTTTCATCCCCTTGGGGTGGCCTTTCGCGGCTTGCGCACGCGGCGGGCCGGCGCCGGGGCCTTCCTGCAGGTCGTCGTGCTGGTGCCTGGCGACTGGACCGTCTGTCGGGGGCATGAAGTGCTCGACCAGATCGAGGCTGATCTCGCGGCAGCACTGCCGGGCATCGAGGTGACCACTCACCTGGAGCCGTTGCCCTGATTCCTGTTTGTTAAGATTCGCCTACTTCTGTTTTTTCAGTCTGCCCCCATGATTTTTGTGTTGTCTCCCGCCAAGGCCCTCGACTACGAGACGCCGCCGACCACGCCGCGCTTCAGCGAACCCGATTACCTGAACCACGCGGCCGAACTGATTGCCGGCCTGCGCGAGCTGTCACATGCAGAAGTCGCCGGGCTGATGGATTTGTCCGATCAGCTCGCTGCTCTCAACGTGGCCCGCTACGCCGAGTGGTCGCAGCCGTTTTCACCCACCAACGCCAAGCCGGCGGTGCTGGCCTTCAATGGCGACGTGTATGACGGTCTCGACGCCAGGACGCTCAGCGAAGCGCAGCTTGATTACGCTCAGGGGCATCTGCGCATCCTCTCTGGTCTTTACGGCCTGCTCAAGCCCCTCGACCTGATGCAGCCCTACCGCCTGGAAATGGGCACGCGCTTCAAGAACGCCCGTGGCAAGGATTTGTACACGTTCTGGGGCATGACCCAGACGGACGCCCTCAATCAGCTTCTTGCCGCCGAGGATGAGGCGGGCAGGGCGCCGGTGCTGGTGAACCTGGCTTCGGAGGAGTATTTCAAGTCGGTAAAGTCAGCCAAGCTCAAGGGGCGCCTGCTCAATCTTGGTTTTGAAGACTGGAAAGGCGGGCGCTACAAGATCATCAGTTTCTACGCCAAGCGCGCCCGCGGCCTGATGGCCCGTTACGCGATCACCCGTGGTATCGAAGACGTCGAGCAACTGAAGGACTTCGGCAGCGACGGCTATGCCTTTGCCCCTGAAGCGTCGGACGATAGCCGCTGGGTCTTTCGGCGGCGGGAAGACTGAGGGTCAGGCAAATGGCAAATCCTGAAAAAATGGCCAGGCTGGCCCGCATGAAAACGCTGGCCACTGCCTTGCTGGGGGCGGTGGTGGTGATGTTGATCATCGCCAGGATGCAGGGCTGGCCGTGGGTAGCTGCGTTTGCCGAGGCGGCGATGATCGGTGCGCTGGCCGACTGGTTCGCGGTGGTGGCTTTGTTCCGCCACCCGCTCGGCCTGCCGATTCCGCACACGGCGATTCTGCCGCGCAACAAGGCGCGGCTGGCCGACAACCTGGCGGTCTTCATCCGCGACAAGTTTCTCGATACCGCCTCACTGGTGGCCCGCCTGCGTGCCGCCAACCTTGCAGCACGCCTGGGCATCTGGTTGCAGGCGCCACAGAACGCGAAGCTGCTGGCCGACCGATTGGGGCTGATCCTGGCTCAATCGGTGGACTTCATGGACGACCCGCGGGTGCGCCGGCTGTTCCTTCACGCGCTGCGCCGGCGCGCCGGTTCGCTCGACATGGGCGACAGCGTCGGGCGCATTCTCGATGCGCTGACCGAGCACAGTCGCCACCAGGCGCTCCTCGACGAAGCCCTCAACAGGCTGGCCCACTGGCTCAACGAGCCGGGCGTCAAGCAGGGTTTTGCCGGGATGATTGTGGACGTGGCGGGCAAGGAGTATCCGAAGGTGGTCTCCATGCTCGGGCTGGTGGGCATCAGCCCGACGGAACTGGGTGACAAGGTCGCAACCGGTATCGTGGCGGGCGTTAACGGACTGCTCGACGAGATCGCCAGTGATCCGGCGCACCCCCGACGGGCCGCCTTCGACGAAGTGATCGCCCGCTACATCCAGCGTTTCAAGCACGACCCGTCCTTCCGCGACCGGGTGGACCAGGTCAAGCGCGAGTTCCTTGCCCATCCTGCCGTGGGCACTTACCTGCGGGAACTGTGGGACGAACTGCGGGACTGGCTCGCTCGCGACATGGCCAGCCCGGATTCGCACATCCGTCGCCGGCTGGCTTCGGCGGCGAGCGCCCTCGGAGCAAGCCTGGGCTCCAATCCGGCCTTGCGCGATTCCCTCAATGAACACATCGAGCACATCGTGGAGAGCCTCGCCCCGGAGTTGCGCGACAGCCTTGGCGGGCACATCGCCAGTACCGTGCGTGCCTGGAACGACGAAGACCTGGTGCGCGAGATCGAGGTCAGTGTCGGCCGCGACCTGCAGTTCATCCGTCTCAACGGGACCATTGTCGGTGGTCTCATCGGCCTGGCCCTGTACGCCATCACGCACTTTTTTGCCTGACCGGAATCCCGTTTCATGACTCTACGCATCAGCAGCAATTTCGACTCTGGCGCCATCGAAGTGGTGTCCATCGACAAGCCCGACGACATTCGCCTGCGCCTGCGCGCCGATCAGGGCGTCGCCGGTGACGGGGCTTTCCGCCAGTGGTTCCACTTTCGTCTGCACGGCGCGGCGGGTCAGCCGGTGCGGATGGTTTTCGAGAACGCGTCGGAGGCTGCCTATCCCGATGGCTGGCCGGGCTATCGCTGCGTGGCATCCTACGACCGCCGTCACTGGTTCCGCGTCACCGGCACCCGCTACGAGGGCGGCCAGCTGATCATCGAGCACACGCCCGAGCGCAACGGCATCTACTACGCCTACTTCGAGCCTTACTCCCACGAGCGGCACCTGGACCTGCTGGGTAGCGTGGAGATGTCGCCCTTTGCGTCGGTCAGCAATCTTGGCGCTACCGTAGATGGCCGTGATCTCGATCTGATCACCGTCGGGCGCCCGGATACGGGCAAGCTGCCGATCTGGATCGTTGCCCGCCAGCACCCCGGTGAAAGCATGGCCGAGTGGTTCGTGGAAGGGCTGCTTGAGCGCCTGCTCGACGCCGCTGATCCGGTGGCTCGGCGCATCCGCGAAAAGGCCGTGCTCTACATCGTGCCCAACATGAATCCGGACGGCGCGATCCGCGGCAATCTGCGCACCAACGCGGCCGGCGCCAATCTGAACCGCGAATGGCGCGCGCCGAGCCTGGAGCGCAGCCCGGAAGTGCTGCTCGTGCGGCAGGCCATGGAGGCGAGTGGGGTGGAACTCTTCCTCGACATCCATGGCGACGAGGCCTTGCCCTATGTGTTCTTCTCTACAGCCGAGGAAGTTCCCGGTTTTTCGATTGAACAGCGCGTGCGCCAGACCCGTTTCGTCGAGGCCTTCCAGGCCGCCAGCCCGGATTTCCAGACCGAGCATGGTTACCTCGGGGGGCGCTTCAAGGACGAACTCCTGAGCCTCGCCTCCAAGTGGGTCGCCCATCGCTTCGGGTGCGTATCGATTACCCTCGAGATGCCTTTCAAGGACAACGCCAATCTGCCCGACGGCCTGACCGGCTGGAACGGCGAACGCAGCAAGCGCCTCGGCGCCGCAATGCTTAACCCGATACTCGGCCACCTGTCGAACTGAGCGGGATCACCCCAAAGAAGAAACCCGGACGGATTTTCCTGTCCAGGTTTTTTTTGCGCTCAAGGATGGGGCTAAAGGTCCGTTATGAATCACAGGTTTATTGGAAAACCGTTATTCATGTTCAAGAACAAAAAACGGACGCTCCGCGCGTCGCGTCAGCGCGTCAAGCTGGCATGGCCCTGGGTTGTACTGGGAGCATGGCTTGCCATTTCTGCCGGACAACTGTGGTCGATGCAAGTCGAGTCGGTATTGGCGGGCGAGGTATGCAGTGCCACGTCAGGCAGGTTTATTTTTTGGGGTGTGCGATGAGTTCAGCAACAATGGCAACTGAGGATGGACTGAGCAGTTTCAGGGCGCGAGCCGACACTATCTTCATTTGGACTCTTGGCGCGCACCTCCTGCTGTGCCTGGTTGTGGCCGGGATGACCGACAGCTGGGGGCCTGCCTTGTCTGTAGGGGTGCCGGCATTCCTCGTTCCCTTCCTGCTCAGTCGCAGTGCCCGGGGGGCGTTGGTGACACGGATAGCGGTGGGCTGTGCCTTCATGATCTTTTGCGCCCTGCTGATCCAGCAGACCCGCGGAACGATCGAAGCCCATTTCGGGATTTTCGTGTTGCTGGCCTTTCTGGTGTTGTATTGCGACTGGCGTCCACTGCTTGCGGCGGCGGCTCTGATCGCCGTGCATCATCTCGGTTTTGCCTGGCTGCAAGCGACGGGGGCCGGCGTATATATATTTCCGCAGGTCGACGGGATTGTGCGGGTGCTGGTCCACGCGGCCTATGTGGTGGTGGAGACGGGCTTGCTGTGTTTCATCGCCGGTCTGCTCAAGGGTATGGTCGAGGATGGTATAGCGGTGTCCGAATTCTCCAGTCGGGTTACCGCTGGTTACCTGGACTATTCTTTCGACGCCAAACGGTGTGAGGAACGGCCCCTTCTGGGGGCCGTGGCACGCATGCAGAATGAGCTGCGTCGGACGCTCACCGAGGCCCGCACCACGGCTGACAGCCTGCAATCGCTGGCCAGCCGCCTAACGAAAACCTCCATCGACATTGCCGACGGTGTTTCTGACCAGAACAACTCCACCACTGCCATGGCTGCGGCAGTGCAGGAGATGACCGCATCCATCAGCCAGATTTCAGGCAATGCCGGTGACGCACGCCGCTTGTCGGCCGATTCGAGCGATGCCGCCATGGCGGGCAGCAAGGTCGTGAAGGCGGCTGCTGGCGAGATGGCCAGTATCGCCGGCGTAATCGGCAACGCGGCCGAGCGGGTCGAGGCGCTGGGACGTGAGTCCGAACGGGCGGCGGAAGTCGTCACCATCATCAAGGGGATCGCCGATCAGACCAACTTGCTTGCCCTCAATGCCGCCATCGAGGCGGCACGGGCAGGGGAGCTGGGCCGCGGCTTTGCCGTGGTGGCAGACGAAGTACGCAAGCTCGCCGAACGAACCACGACGGCGACCAATGAAATTGGTCTCATGATGAACGATATGCGCGGAGCCAAGGAGTCGGTGCTCGCCTGTATCGAAAGTGCCGTGTCGCTGGTCAATACCGGTGTCGCCCATGCGGCGGCGGCAGGTGACTCCATCGACCTGATCACCGGCAGGGCCGATGGTGTGGGCGACATTGTGACCAGCATTTCCAGTGCGCTCGAGGAGCAGAGCCAGGCCGCTCGGGAGATCGCCCGCCATGTGGAGCATATCTCCCAGATGGCCGACCGGTCTGCGGTGGCAACCAGCGATATCGCCAGTGAAGCCACGGCCCTCACCGGCAACGCGGAAAGCCTGCGCAGTGCGCTGGCTCGATTCCATATTTGAGTCGTTGGGTCCGGGGTGATAAAACAATTTGAAGTTTTTTTTGAAATCGTGTCATCTGCCCGGCTAACGTTTGCGTTAAGGGAAGACAGGTGAGCGATCACCGGATTTCACAGGAGAAGTCGATGGGCAGTTATTGCAACGAGTCCTACGCAGAGTTTCTGGATTCCCTCAAAGCCGCGGGCGTCGTAATCCGCAACGAAAGCGAAGTGCGCGAACGGCTGGCAGAATCGCAGCGCTGGCGTAGTGCCTTCATGACCTTGGCTGCCAATGGCCGTACGCTCGGGATCGAGTTTACCGTGGCAGGCAAGGGCAGTGATCCCCGCGCCGTGCAGCGTGTTTTGGCCGAGCATGCCTTTCCCGCTGAAAAGGAAGCCGCGTTTATCGCCCAGCTGACGGCCGACCGTTAAGCTTCACGTGCCTGCTGCCGGACGACTCCTCCGGCCGTAAAAAGCACTTACCTTCGCCCCGCGGCGCAAGGGAGTGCTTTTTTTTCGTCTTTCGAAAGTGTGTCAGATGACGCGGGGCCTGTTGCTGAAGGGCTAAAGTTTTGCGTCGATGCGTCGTCAATACGAGGACGACATACTTTCAGGACTGACGCTCTGAATACCCGTTCCCCATCCCCTTCCGGTCAGACTCAGCCACTCGACGTGCTTGCGCTGCAGGCCGCAGTGGTATCCCATGACCGCCTCGGGCAGTCAGCGATGGCCTTTGCCTCGGAACTGGCAACTCGTCTGGACTGCGAGCGGGTGGCGGTTGGCTTCGTCGAAGACCGTTTTGTCCGTATCGTCGCGCTCTCTCACGGGAGTATTGGCGAAGGGCGGACGGAAATGCTGCGCGCCATCGGTGCCGCCATGGATGAAGCCATTGAGCAGGCCGCGACTGTCCTTGCTCCGGTGCCTCTCGATCAGCCGCCGCGGATTGTGCTTGCTCATGAGGAACTGTTGCGTCGGGAGGCCGGCCAGGTATGTTCCATTCCGATTGTTGTTATGCATGAGTTGGTGGGCGCGGTGTTGTTGCAGTTCCGCCGGGCGGCAGCGCTTTCGTCGGAGCGCATTGCCGAACTGGAGCACGCGGTTGCTTTGGTCGGGCCGGTGCTGCACTTCATGCGCCATGGCGAGCGGCCCTGGCGCAAGCGCGTACGCGACCGTCTGCGGCGAGGCTGGGCACATGTGCGGGCCCCCGGTAGTGGGGGCTTGCGGATCGGGATCGGCATGGCGTTGACGGTGGTCACGGTACTGCTGGCTGTACCCTTCGAGTTCCGGGTTGGTGGCAATGCCCGTGTCGAAGGTGAGATCCAGCGGGTGTTGGTGGCGCCGGCGGACGGTTTTCTCAAGCAGACCCTGGTCAGGCCTGGTGATCTGGTCAAGGCTGGTCAGGTTCTTGCCGAGCTGGCCGAGCAGGATCTGCAGCTTGAGCGGAGCAAGTGGTCCAGCGAACTCGCCCAGCATGAAAACGCTTACGCGGCGGCGATGGCCCGCGCAGATCGAACCCAACTGGTGATCAGCCAGGCGAAAGCCGAGGAGGCTCGCGCCCAGCTGGCGCTGGTGGATGGGCAGATCGGGCGAAGCCACATCGTGGCTCCCTTCGACGGCGTGCTTATCCGCGGTGACTTGACCCAGTCGCTGGGGGCGCCGGTACAGCGGGGGGACGTGCTCCTCACGGTGGCGCCGCGGGAGCGCTTCAGGGTTATCGTCGAGGTCGATGAGCGGGATATTGCCCGGGTTCGGGTAGGTCAGCCGGGCAGCCTGGCCCTGTCTGCGCTGCCCTGGGATTCCTTGCCCATGACCGTGACGCGCATTACCCCGATGGCGACGGCGGTGGAAGGGCACAACGTTTTCGAGGTGGAAGCGGCGCTGGCAGATATACCCGACAGCCTGCGTCCCGGCCTCCGTGGCATGGCGCGTATCACTGCCGGCAGGGAGCCTTTGTTATGGGCTTGGACCCACCGTCTGACCGACTGGCTCCGCCTGGCGGTGTGGGGCTGGACAGGTAGCTGATGAATCCCCTCCCATGAACGTGAGCGTCTTCAGCAACCAGTGGTACCGGGTAGCGGGTCTGCATCCGCGTCTCCGTTCGCAGGTGCGGGTCACGCGGCAGATCTACCGGGATGAGGTCTGGTACGTACTGGCCGATCCGGTCAGCGGGCGTTTTCACCGGATGAATGCGGCGGCCTACGCCTTCGTCGGTCGTTGCGATGGCCGCCACACGGTTGACGCCGTCAGCGAGGCCCTGCACGCCCACGACCCGGATGCGGCCCTGACACAGGACGAGATCGTGCGTCTGCTCGTCCATTTGAACCAGCGTGGCCTTGTCCAGTGTGAAATCACGCCCGATGTGGAAGCAATCTTTCACCGGGAGCAGCAGGAGCAGCGCCGGGAGCGCCGTCTGGCCGTCAATCCGTTGGCGTTCCGGGTGCGTCTGGGGGATCCGAGCGCGCTGCTGGATCGCTTCGAGCCCTGGCTTCGCGTGCTGTTTTCATGGCCCCTGCTGCTTGCTTGGCTAACGCTTTTGCTGGTCGGGCTGTCGATTGCGGCAATGAATTTCAGCGAACTCGAATCCCACGCCCGAACCTGGATGGGAACGCCGCGGTTCATGTTGATCGCCTGGCTGCTGTATCCGCCGATCAAGGCGATTCACGAGCTTTCCCACGCATTGGCCGTGCGCCGGTTTGGCGGCGAGGTGCATCAGGTTGGCATCAGCCTGATGCTCCTGACGCCGGCCCCCTTTGTCGATGCATCGGCGGCGTCGGCCTTCCGGTATTCGGCCCAGCGGATGGTCGTGAGCGCAGCCGGGATCATTACCGAGATGGCCATTGCCGCTATGGCACTGATCGTGTGGTTGCTTGTCGAGCCAGGTCTGGTGCGGGACACAGCGCTGGTGGTAGCCGTGATTGGGGGAGTGTCGACGGTGCTCTTCAATGGTAATCCGCTGCTGCGCTTTGATGGTTACTACGTTCTTTGCGATGCCCTTGACTTGCCCAACCTGGCGACGCGCAGCAAGGCCTGGTGGCGCTACGTGCTTCTTAACCGTGTGGTGGGAATTCCGAATGTGCCCTCGCCGGAGCCTGGCCGCGGGGAGAAACCCTGGTTGTACTTTTACGCCCCGCTTTCCGGTGTGTACCGGGTTGGCATTTCACTGGCGATTGTGAGCTGGATCGGTAGCTGGTCGATGGTTCTGGGGCTGCTGGCGGGCGCGGGGGTGGCGTTTGCGATAGTCCTCAAGCCGGCTTTCCTGGTTTGGCGCAATCTTTTGCAAATGGCACTGCCCGAAGTCATGCGACGCCGGGTTCTGCGTACCGGGGCGGGAATCAGTGTTGGTTTGCTGGTGTTGTTGGCTGGCGTGCCTTTTCCTTTTGCAAGCGTGGCGCAAGGCGTGGTGTGGATTCCCGAGCAGGCCCAGTTGCGAACGGGCGCCGAGGGTTTCATTGTCTCTCTTGAGGCCCGTCACGGTGATCGGGTAGAGGCCGGCCAGGTGCTGGTCCGACTCGAGGATAGCCGGCTGCTTGCCGATTCTGCCAGGCTGAACAGTCAGCTCAATGCCCTCGATGCCGATCTTTACCAAGCCATGCTGCGCGACCCGGTGAAGGCCGGCAACGTGGCCGAGGAGATCAGCCGGGTCAAGGCTCAGCTGGCCCGTGTCCAGGAGCTTCAGGGTTTGCTGGTCCTGCGGGCCGGCGTGACGGGGATGCTGGTGATGCCCCGACAGTCCGACACGGAAGGGGCTTTTGTGCCCCGCGGAGCGCTGCTTGGGCACATATTGACCGGTGAACCAGCCAGTTTGCGGGTTGCGGTCGAACAGGACGTAGCGGCGCTGGTGCGCGGCGATACCCGGGGCGTGACGGTACAACTGGCTGAGCAGCCTGGCGAGTCGATACCTGCACGCCTGCTGCGAACCGTTCCGGCCGCCACCGAGAAGCTGCCCAGTGCGGCCCTCGGCGAGCATGCCGGCGGCAGCTTTCCGGTGGATCCGGCGGACAAGGATCATCTGCAGACCCCAACGCCGGTATTTGTCTTCGACGTGGTACTGGATGGTCGCGTCCAGGAGCGGGCCGGCGGCCGCGCCTGGGTGCGCTTTGACCACGGCTGGACGCCGCTTGTTGTCCAGTGGGGGCGTCGCCTGAAACAGCTCTTCCTGCGCCGTTTCGACCCGACGGCATGATCCACCTGCTCGAAGCCCGTGTGCCTCTGCCCGGTATGGTCTGGGGGGCTTACCCGGAGCGTCGCGAGCCCCCCCGGGTCCGCTGGCCATGGGAGCGGGCCCCTTACGGAAAGCAAGTCGATGCCGTGCGGGATGCGTTAATAGCCTGGCGGGAGCTGGACGACGCTGCGTTTTCCGCGCGCCTAAAGGCCGTACAAGCCCGAATCGGGCGCGACGGACTTGCTGCGGAACGGGTCGTGGAAGCGCTAGCCGCGACCGTCGATGCGGCGCGTCGCAGTTTGGGGATGGACGCCTACGACACCCAGATCCGCGCAGCCTTGATCATGCTGGACAACCGCCTGGCCGAGATGGCGACGGGGGAGGGCAAGACCCTGGCTGCAGCGCTGGCCGCAGCGGTGGGTGCCCTGGCCGGCACGCCGGTACATGTGCTCACGGCCAACGACTATCTCGTGGAGCGGGATGCCCGGAATCTGGCCCCGTTGTTTAACCGTCTTGGCCTGCAAGTGGGCTTTGTTACCGGACCCATGGATGAGGGGCAACGTCGCGTCGCGTATGGGGCTTCCATTTGCTATGTAACGGCCCGCGAGGTGGTTTTTGATTACTTGCGCGACGGGCTGCAGCGGCGTTTTGCGCGCAGTGATCTGCAACGCCGGGTAGCCGCCCTGCGGGAGACCGAAGGCAAGCGGTCCTTGCTGCGCGGCTTGTGCATGGCCATTGTGGACGAAGCGGATAGCCTTTTGATTGATGAGGCAATGATGCCGTTGATCCTGTCGCGGCAGGTTCGTGACAGTGCCGGGCGCGCCTTCTTCTGGCAGGCCTGGACCTTGGCGACGGGGCTGCAGGAAACGCGGGATTTCCGGATCGACGGCGTCGGGCAGCGCGTCGAGCTCACCACGGCAGGCCGCAGCGCACTGAGCGAGAAGGCAGCAGCCCTGGGGGGGCGCTGGCGGTCGGCCCGTCTGCGAGAAGAGGTGGTGAGCATGGCCCTTGCGGCAGCCCACGTCTATCGGCGGGATGTGAGCTATCTGGTGCGGGACGGGGCAATCGAAATCATCGATGAAATTACCGGGCGGGCTGCCCCCGGGAGGGTGTGGTCACGGGGCTTGCATACGCTGGTCGAACTGAAGGAGGGGCTGCGTCCGTCCCCAGGTACCGAGACCTTGGCGCAGATCACTTTTCAGCGTTTCTTTCCGCGCTATCACCGCCTTGGTGGCATGAGCGGCACCCTCAAGGAGGCCCGGGGTGAACTGCGGGAGGTGTATGGACTTGATGTCGTGTGCGTTTCTTCACGCAAAGTCAGCTCAAGGAAAACCCTTGCCTGCCGTATATATGACAGTAGAAGCGCCTTGTGGGGTGCTGTCGCCGACAGGCTCGCAGAGTGCCGTGAGGCGGGGCAACCGGTGCTGGTGGGAACCTCATCGGTGGCCGAGTCGGAGTCACTCTCGGCATGTCTTGTGGCAGCGGGCATTCCACATACGGTTTTGAATGCCCGTTTCGATGCTGAAGAGGCGGCGATTGTGGCCTGCGCTGGCGAGGCCGGGCAGGTGACAGTTGCAACGAACATGGCTGGGCGGGGAACGGATATTCCGTTGGCTGCCGGTGTCGCAGCAGCAGGGGGACTTCACGTGATGTGCTGTCAGGTCAATGCGTCAAGACGGATCGACCGGCAACTCGAAGGGCGCTGTGCCCGGCAGGGCGATCCGGGCAGCGTGGAAACGTGGATCAGCCTGGAGACGCCGCGGGTGGCCGAATTGCCTTTGCTGGGCGTTGTGGCCAAGTGGTGTGGAAGGGATGCAATGCAACGCTTGCTGGTAAGCCCTGCGTGTTTGAGGGCGATGCTGGCATGGCATCAATGGAGGCAGGCGCACCAGGAACGGCGCGCCCGCAGTGGTCTGTTGCTGGCGGATCGGGAGTGGGAGCGGGGGCTTTCCTTTGGCGGTCCCGGAGAATAATGAGAATGCACAGATGGATTCTGGCTTGGCTTTGCGCTTCTTGCGTCGGCCTTGCCCTTGCCGCAGCGCCGCCCGCCGGGCCACAGACGCTGGGCTGTCTGATCGAGCCAGATAAGGTGGCGGATCTGGGCAGCCCGGTCATTGGCGTATTGGAAGGTCTCAAGGCCGACCGGGGCGACCTGGTTCGCAAGGGGCAGGTTCTGGGCGTGCTGCGCAGCGATGTGGAGCGCGCGACGGCCGAGGTGGCGCGGACTCGCGCAACGGCTGATGCCGACTTGCGCTCTGCCGAGGCCAACCGGGATTTTGCACAGAAAAAAATGGGGCGGGCGGAAGACCTCCTGGCCCGCAACTTCATTGCCCAGCAGGCGCTGGATCAGGCCCGGACGGAGCTTCAGATGGCCGATCAGAAGCTGGCCCAGGCACGCGAGCAGCAGCGGGTGTGGGGCCGTGAGCTGGGTGTAGCGCAGGCCCAGGTCGGATTGCGCACGATCCGCAGCCCATTTGACGGAGTGGTGGTCGAGCGTTACTTATCGGTCGGCGAGCGCGTCGAGGAGAAACCGGTTTTCCGGGTCGCGAAGATCGACCCTTTGCGGGTCGAGGTGATCGTGCCGTCGGCCCGTTTTGGCGCCATCCAGGTGGGCGATGTAGCAAGCGTCAAACCGGATCTGCCTAACGTACAGGCTGTCGATGCAATGGTGACGCTGGTGGACAAGGTCGTGGATGCTGCCAGCAATACCTTTCGGGTGCGTTTGTCGTTGCCCAATGCCAGCCATCAATTGCCGGCGGGTTTGCGCTGCCGGATCACTTTCGCCGAGTCTGCGCCGTCTGCTGCAGGTAGTGCCGAGCGTTTTGCCACGCGTAGCGTGGGTGGACTGCGCATGGAGTCTAGCCTCGGCCTGAGCAAAGACAAACAGCGTCGCTGAGCGGATGAAGACCCGTCACCACCGTCGGGCGCTGATCGAGACCTTCGAGTCGCGCATCCTCTATTCGGCTGATCCGACGCCGACAGGGCTCGCCGCTGCGGCGCTGGCGGGGATTCATCAGCATCTTGATTCCAGCGGTGACGCGGAGCAGGGCAGTGGCGTCGAGATCGCGTTCATTGATGCCCGCCTTCCCGACGTGCAGGCTCTTCTCGACGACCTGGCGGCCCAGCAACGGGCTGGCAAGGCGATCGAGGTGGTTCTGATTGCGCCTGACGAAGACGGCATCTCGGTAATTTCTGCAACTCTCGCCGGGCGCAGCGATGTGTCAGCGGTGCATGTGATCGGGCACGGCAGTGACGGCGTCGTCGAATTGGGCGTAGCCCGGCTGGATGCCGGTGTGTTGTTCCGGCGGGCTGGCGAGATTTCTGCCTGGGGCAACGCACTCGCCAACGATGCGGACTTGCTGCTTTACGGATGTGATGTGGCGGCAGACGAAAACGGCCAATCATTTGTCGACGCCCTGGCTCAACTGACCGGCGCCGATGTGGCGGCCAGCGACGATCTGACCGGTAGCGCGTTGCTGGGCGGTGACTGGAATCTGGAATACACCACGGGCAGCATCGAGGCGATGCCTTTTGCGTCGACGATGCTGCAGGCAAGCTGGGGTGGCGTGCTCACTCTTGCGTCCCAGGGAGGCGAAACGCTGGTCAACACAACGACCAGCGGATCCCAGGAACCCATGATGGGAACGAAGACCGTGGCCATGGACGCCAACGGCAACTACGTCGTGGTCTGGCAGGACGGCTCCGGCGTTGATGGCAGCGGCATCGGAATCTACGCCCAGCGCTACAACGCCGCCGGTACGGCCCAGGGCGCGCAGTTCCGCGTCAATACCTACACCTCGGGGGACCAGGAGTGGCCCGAGGTGGCGATGGATTCCTCCGGCAATTTTGTCGTCGTCTGGCAGAGCGTTGGGCAGGACGGCAGCAATCTGGGTGTCTATGCGCGGCGCTACAACGCTGCCGGGACGGCACTGGATGCCTCGGAGTTCCGCGTCGCGCAGACAACGACCTATGACCAGGCTGCGCCTGCCGTTGCCGTGGATGGTTCGGGCAATTTCGTCGTCACCTGGGTGAGCTGGAATCAGGACGTTGCCAACAGTTGGGGAGTCTATGCCCGCCGCTTTGCGGCCAACGGTACGGCGCTCTCCAATGAATTTCTGGTCAATACCTATACGGCCGCCAACCAGGAGGTGCCGTCGATTGCGATGGACTCGACCGGAAAGTTCGTCATTGCCTGGTCCAGCGACGGGCAGGACGGATCGACCTTCGGTATTTACGCGCAGCGCTTCGATGCCGCCGGCACCAAGCAGGGCAGCGAATTCCGCGTCAATTCGACGACTGCGGATGCCCAGGCGTTTCCGTCAATCTCCATGGACACCACCGGCTTCGTCATCGTCTGGCAGAGCAATCAGCAGGATGGCAGCAACCTGGGGGTCTATGGTCAGCGCTACAACGCTGCAGGCACTGCGCTGGGAGGCGAGTTCCGCATCAATACAACGGTAACCGATGCACAGACGCGGGTGATGGTGGCGTCGTCCGGGGCTGGCGGATTCCTGGTGACATGGAACAGCAATCAGCAGGACGGCAGTCTGCGTGGCGTCTACGTCCGGCAATATAACTCGTCCGGCGATGCCTTGACGGGCGAGGTGCGGGTGAACACGACGACCAGCGGGGAGCAGTTCTATTCCTCGGTGGCGGTGGATACGAAAGGCCACGCCGTGGTGGTCTGGGGCGGGAACGGGTCGGGCGACAGTGACGGCGTGTTCATGCAGCGCTACGCCAGCAAGTCCCCCCCCGTGTTGGTCATCAGCGGTTCCAGTGCCACTTATGTGGAAAACGCGGCAGCCATTTACGACGCGGCAGCAACGGTGACGGATGACGACACTGCCGTTTTCAACGGCGGGCAACTGCTCTACCAGATTACCGCCAATGGTACGGCCACCGACGAACTGGGCATTCGCAACCAAGGCATCAGTGCGGGCCAGATCGGGATTTCAGGAAGTAACGTCACTTACGGTGGCGTGATCATCGGCACCTACAGCGGCAGCTTCGGCAACGGCAGCACACCGCTGACGGTGACCTTCAACAGCAATGCAACGGTGGCGGCGGTGCAGGCGCTGGTGCGCAACATTACCTACCGTGACGCCAGCGAGAACCCGAGTACGGCGACCCGTACCGTCAGCCTGAGGGTTTCCGACGGCAGCGGAGAGGCCAGTGCGGAGGCCATTGTTGCGATGGCGGTGAGTGCGGTGAATGACGCCCCAGTCATCGGCAGCAATGGCGGTGGGGCGACCGCCAGCGTCAGCGTGGCAGAAAACACCACGGCGGTGACCACTGTCACCTCGTCCGACGTGGATGGTGGCACGGCCACTTACTCGCTTTCGGGTACTGACGCGGCGAAGTTCTCCATCAATGCCTCCGGTGTTCTCAGCTTCATCTCTGCGCCAAACTATGAGGCGCCGACCGATGCGGGGCTCAACAACGTCTATGACGTGACCGTACAGGTGAGCGACGGGGCAGGAGGCAGCGATACCCAGGCAATCGCCGTGACGGTGGCTAACGTCAATGAAGCGCCACTGCTCAACACCACGCCGGCAGTCGCCTTGACCGCGCAACAGGAAGACTCGGGTGCGCCGTTGGGCGCCGTCGGGACCCTCATCTCCGCCCTGGTCGATTATGTAGACGGCACGGGCTGGAACAACGTGACCGACGAAGACGCCGGCGCCAGTCTTGGCGTGGCCGTCGTGGCCACCAACAGCACATCGGGCACCTGGTACTACACGGTCAACGGGGGCTCCAACTGGAGCACCCTCGGTTCTGTCGGTGCCGCCAGCGCGCGCCTGCTCGCAGCCGACAGCCTGACCCGGGTGTACTTCGTCCCGAACAGCAACTACAACGGCACCCAGGCGAATGCCGTCACCATCCGGGCCTGGGACCGCAGCTCGGGCAGTAACGGCAGCCTCGCCGACACCACGGTGAGCGGCGGTTCCAGCGCCTTCTCGTCGGCAACCGACACCGTTTCGCTGACGATCAATGCCGTCAACGACGAGCAGAGCATCACCGTCAATGCCGGCGCCAGTTTGAGCGAGGGCTCAGCAGGCAACGTGATTACGGCGGCGATGCTGACCACCAGCGACGTGGATAACACCGCTGCCCAGCTGACCTACACGCTGACCGCCATACCGACCAACGGAACCCTGTACCGCAACGGCGTGGCCCTTGCCGGCTCGGGCAGCTTCACACAGGCCGATATCAACGCCGGGCTCGTCACCTACACCCAGAACGGATCGGAGAGCAGCGGAGACAGCTTCGCCTTCAGCGTGAACGACGGCGTCGGCAGCACCTCCTCGGGCAGCTTCATCATCACCATCAATGGCGTCAACGACAACGCCCCGGTGATCACCAGCAACGGAAACGGTGCACCTGCATCGATTTCGGTGGCCGAGAACACCATCGCAGTGACCTCTGTGACTGCCACCGATGCCGACATACCTTCCGGCACGCTGACCTACAGCCTCTCCGCTGGTGTGGACAAGAACAAGTTTTCGATTGACGCGAGCACCGGCGTCCTGCGCTTCCTTACCGCGCCCGACTTTGAAAACCCGACGGACAGCGGCGGTAACAATGTCTACGACCTCGTCGTCCAGGTTAGCGATGGCTCCCTGACCGACACGCAGAGCATTTCCGTCACAGTCACCAACGTGGCCAGCGAGCTGGTCGTCACCACGACGGCGGATCAGCTTGGCGGTGACACATCAAGCATTGGCGCCCTGATTCTCGACAAGGGGGCGGACGGCAAAATATCCCTGCGGGAAGCGATCATCGCGGCCAACAATACGGCCGGGGCGGACACCATCACTTTCGATATCGCCGATGCACTGGTAGGCGGCGCGCACACCATCAACCTTGCTTCAATTCTGCCGGCCATCACCGGCACAATCACCATTGACGGCAGCACCGAGCCCGACTGGACCACGTCTGGCAGCAAGCCGGTGGTGGTCATCAATGGCGGTGGAACCGTGCAGGATGGCCTGCAGCTTTACACCGGCTCCGACGGCAGCACGATACGTGGCTTGGTGATCCAGAATTTCACCGAAGACGGCATCGACATGGCCGACTCAGGTGGTCATCGTATCGTCGGCAACCGTATCGGCACCAGTGCGGATGGCACCACGGCTGCGCCAACCAATAACGCCATTAACCTGTGGGGGTCGTCCGGCAACCAGATTGGCGGCACAGGTGCGAACGATGGCAACCTGCTGTCGGGCAATTACGGCCCCGGTCTTTACCTGGGTAACGGATCGAATAACAACCTCATCCTTGGCAACCTGATTGGCCTGAACGCAGCCGGCACCGCGGCGCTCGCCAATCAATGGCATGGCGTTTACCTCATAGATTCAAACAACAACCAGTTCGGCGGCACTTCGGCTGCCGAGCGTAACGTGATTGCCGGAAACGCGTCCAACGGGCTTTACTTTGGCGGTGCGTCCTCCGGTAACGTGGTGCAGGGCAACTACATCGGCCTCGATGCCAGTGGGAGCAACGCAGTAGGGAACGGTCAGGCCGGCGTAATGCTTTCTGCCGGTGCAAGTGGCAATACCATTGGCGGCGCTTCGGCTGCCGCGGGCAACGTCATTGCAGGAAACACGCAGTACGGCGTCTATCTTACCGGCGCAAGCACGTCGGGCAACCTTGTTCGCAACAACTACATCGGCGTCGACGCCGCCGGCACTGCGGCACGTTCAAACGGCGGTTTCGGCGTGGTGGTCGATGCCCTGGCAGCAAACACCACGATTGCCGACAACCTGATCTCCGGCAACACCAATGCCAGCTGGAGCAGCGCCCACGGCGGCATTTACCTGTACGCCGACGGCGTGACGATTCAAGGCAACACCATCGGGCTGGGAGCCACCGGCGCCGTACTGGGTAATGGCGGTGGCACCGGCGTGACAGGGGGAATCCTGTCCAATAGCGGCTCCACCAATGTGTTGATCGGCGGCACCCTGGCCGGCCAGGGCAACGTGATCGCCGGCAATATCGGGCCGGGCGTGGTGGTCAGCACGACGACGTCGGCCACTCGCGTGCTCGGCAACAGCATTTACGCCAACACCGGACTGGGGATCGATCTGGATGCCAGTGGCGTTACCGCCAACGATGCCGGTGACGGCGATTCCGGTGCCAACGCCCTTCAGAACTACCCGGTCATCGCAACAGCCTTCGCTGATGGCGCCGGGCAACTGTTCATCAGTGGCAGCCTGAACAGTGTGGCGAATGGCTACTACCGCATCGAGTTCTTTGCCAGTGCCAGCCTCGATGCCAGCGGCTACGGCGAAGGCCAGCGCTACCTGGGTTTTCTCAATGTGGCCACTGACGCATCGGGTAACGCCTCGGTCAGTACGACCCTGGCGGTCGGCGTTGCAGAGGGCGAATACCTGAGCGCAACAGCCACGCAAAGCGTCGCGGGCTACGCCAGCCATTCCACCACCTCCGAGTTTTCGGCCGGGGTGGCTGTTACCGACTTCAACGATCCGCCCGTACTGAGCCCATCGGGGGGGGGCGTGGCGTATGTCGAGAACCAGCCGGCCGTGATGTTGGATAGCGGAATCCTCGTCACCGACGTGGATTCCACCAACTTCGCCGGCGGCACGCTGACAGCCAGCCTGACCGCTATGGGCAACAGCAGCGACGTACTGGCGATCCGCAATGACGGCACCGGTGTGGGGCAGATCGGACTCAGTGGCGCAAACCTCACCTACGGAGGGGTTGTCATCGGCACCGTCTCGGGCGGGACTGGTGGTACCCCCCTGGTGGTGAGCTTCAACGCTGCAGCTGATCTGCTCGCCGTGCAGGCGCTGGCGCGCAACCTGAGCTTCAGCAGTAGCGGCGACGCGATTTCCGACAATACCCGTACCGTGCGCCTGGTGCTTGTAGAGGGTGACGGCACGACCAGCAACAACGTCGATATATCGGTGCTGGTCGAGGCGGTAAACGATGCACCAGTCATCAACCTGCCCACCGCCCAGTCAGTAGCCGAGGACGCTGCAATCACGTTCGGCACCAGCACAGGCAATCCGGTCACCATCGGCGATGCCGACGCACTGCTGGCGCCGGTTCGGGTGACATTTTCTGCCGGCAATGGTGTCATCACGCTGGCCGGCACTGCCGGGCTCACCTTCCAGGCCGGCGATGGCACGGCTGACGGAATGATCGATATCTCGGGTACGGTGGCGGACATCAATACCGCCCTGGACGGCATGGTCTTCACACCATCCTCCGGCTTCAGCGGTGCCGCCTGGCTGCAGATCGACCTCAGCGACCAGGGCAACAGCGGGACAGGGGGTGCGCAGAGCGATTCGGAGGCGCTCATGATTACGGTGACGCCGGTCAATGACGCGCCTTCCGTCTCCTTCATTTCCGGCAACTCCAACTATCCGGAAAGCGCAGGCCCGGTCATCGTGGCGCCAACCGCAAGCATCAGCGACGTGGATTCGGCTGATTTCGACGGCGGCCGGATGGTCGTGTATTTCTCCAGCAACGGGCAGCCCGAAGACCGCATTGCGATCCGCAACGAAGGATCGGGGGCAGGGCAGATCGCCATAAGCAGCAGTAGCGTGGTTTTCAACAACATGGTGGTCGGTGACTGGGCTGGAGGCACCGATGGCAGCACACCGCTGATCATCAGTTTCAACTCCAACGCCACGTCCGCCATCGTGCAGGCCATCGCCCGCAACATCACCTACGAAAATGTCTCCGATGCCCCGTCTACCGCGGTCCGGACCATGATCGGCTACGTGGAGGATGGGGATGGCGGCACCAGCAATGTGGTTGGCGGCACCTTGACGATCATCCCGTCCAACGACGCGCCAACCCTTGTTTCGGATGGTGGCGATGTCATTGCCATCATTTTTGTTGCAGAAAACACGACGGCCGTCAGCACGGTGACGGCCGTTGATCCGGACAGCACAGGGCTGGTTTACAGCCTTGGCGGCGGTGCCGACGAGACCGCCTTCAGCATCGACAGCGTTACCGGCGAGTTGCGCTTCGTGTCTGCCCCAAACTACGAGAACGCCATCGACGCCAATGGCGACAACGTCTATGAGGTGATCGTCCGGGTCGTCGACAGCAACAGCGCCGCCGACACGCAGACTCTGTTCGTTACCGTTACCAACACCAACGAAGCGCCGCTGGCCACCATTACCCAGCCCGGCTACGCTGCCACCGAGCAGCTTTCCCTGGCTTTGGCAGGCACCGGCATGTCGATTTCCGATGTGGATGCCGGCAATGCCGTGATCCGGGCTACGCTTGACGTGGCCTCCGGCGTGCTTGCCGCATCGGCCGGCAGCACCGGCGTGACGATCAGTGGCACCGGCACCGCCAGTCTCACCTTTGAGGGCACGCAAGCTCAGATCAACGATCTGCTGGCCGGCAATCTGGGCAGCAGCCTTGCCTACCTGATCGATACCGACACGCCGCCCGCCAGCGACACCTTGACCCTGGCAGTGGACGATCTGGGCAGCAGCGGTAGTGGCAGCTCCGCCAGTGGGTCGGCGGCAGTAACGATCAACATCACTGCCGTGAATGACGCGCCGGACAACACTACGCCGGGGGCGCAGGTTACCGCCGTAAGCACGGCGCTGGTTTTCAGCGTCGCCAATGGCAATTCATTCTCCATCGCCGATCCGGATGCCGGTGGCGCCGCCATCGAGGCCAGCCTGATTGCCACCCACGGTACGCTCACCCTCGGCAGCATCGCGGGGCTGACGTTTTCTGTTGGCGACGGCACGGTGGACAGCATGCTGACTTTTAGCGGCAGTCTCGCCGACATCAATGCTGCGCTCGAAGGGCTGACCTTTACCCCAGCCACTGCCTACAACGGTGACGCCACCATTACCCTCAACGCCAGCGATCAGGGCAATACCGGCGGTGGCGCGCTGACCGATTCCCGTCTCGTCCACGTCCAGGTAGGCGCCACCCGTTACCAGGAAGGGGTGGATGGCTACACCGGCACCCAAGACACCTACGTCGAGGACAACACACCGACCACCGCCTACGGCAGCGCCACCACCGTTCTTACAGATGATGGCTCGCCGCTTGCGCAAGGCCTGCTGAAGTTCGACAACCTGTTCGGTAGCGCCGTCGGGCAAATCCCTTTCGGGGCCACGATCAACTCGGCGTCGCTGTCGTTCTATGTCACCAACCGTGATGCGGCCGACACGATATCCCTCTACCGGATGCTCAGTACCTGGTCGGAGAGCGCCACCTGGAACACCCTTGGCACGGGCGTCCAGACCAATGGCAGCGAAGCGGCCAGCTCGGCCGAGACAACCTTCAGTTCCGGTACCGCGGGGTGGAACACCATCAGCGGGCTGACCGCTACCGTACAAGCCTGGGCAGATGGTGCGGCCAACCATGGCTGGGCCTTCATCACCCAGAACCCGGGTGCCGACAACTGGGCTTTCGCCTCGTCCGAGTACGGCACGGTCAGTCTGCGTCCCTACCTGGTCATCAATTACACGCCGCCCGCCGTGCCGGTCATCACCAGCAACGGTGGTGGCGCGAGCGCGAGCGTAGTCGTGAACGAGAACACCACGGCCGTGACAACGGTAACGGCCACCGATGCGGACAGCGCCCCGGCCGAACTCAGTTACCGGATCACCGGCGGCGACGATCAGGCCAAGTTCACGATCGACGCTACTACGGGCGTCCTGCTCTTCACCTTGGCGCCTGACCACGAAGCACCGTCCGATGTGGGCGGTGACAACATCTACAACGTCATCGTCGAAGTAAGCGACGGCTTTGTGGCAGACACCCAGGCCATTGCAGTTACGGTCAGTAAGGTCAATGAAACGCCCGGTTTCACATCCCTGGGCGGAACCGTCACCTACACCGAGGACGGCACACCGGCTGTGATCGACAGCGACGCAAGCATCTTTGACCCCGATCTGTCTGCCGACAACAATTTCGACGGCGCAACGCTGACCTTGACGCGTAATGGGGGCGCCAACGCCCTGGATCGCTTCTCGGCAAGCGGCAATCTTGCCGCACTGACCGAAGGCGGCAGCCTGCTGCTTGGTGGGGTCAATGTGGGCACCGTAACGACCAACTCGGCCGGCACTCTGAGTCTCACGTTCAACGGCAATGCCACGCAGGTGCGTGTCAACGAGCTCATGAACTCGCTTGCCTACGTGAACGCCTCAGATACCCCACCGTCCAGCGTCCAGATCAACTGGGCCTTCAACGACGGCAATACCGGCGCTCAAGGTTCCGGAGGCGCGCTTGCCGCCAGCGGAAGTTCGACGGTCAATATCACGGCAACTAACGATGCGCCGACAGCCAGCAACCTGAACACGGCGCAGAGCTATACGGAAGACACCACGCTCGCCCTGACGGCGATCGTCGTGGGCGATGTGGACAGCCCCAATGTCACGGTCACCCTGACCCTGTCGGACCTTGCCGCCGGCAGTCTCAACACCGCCACCTCCGGTGCCGTCACCTCGGCCTTCGCCAGCGGGGTGTGGACGGCCAGCGGCGCGGTCGCCGACGTCAACACACAGCTGGCCAGCCTGAGCTTCACACCAAGCCTGAACTACAACAGACCGTTCACGATCGCCACGTCGGTGAGCGATGGCAGTGACACGCTGCACGGCAGCAA
>JAOAUC010000042.1 GCA_030157785.1 Zoogloea oleivorans | reverse complement strand
ACACCTTCGCTGCTCAAAGAAATGGGATCAAGACGGGACAGGGACGACGCTCACAGTTCTTCGACGACATCAATCAGAAGTTCGCCCCGGAGCAGGTCAAGTACGACGTGGTGGACAGCTTCGGCAAGTTGATGGAGCTGGTGAAGTAACAAGAACATCAAAATTCAGGGAAAAAGAATGACAAAGCACCTTCTGATCTTGGGCGCTGGCGTTGACCGAACGACCGGCATTGACTTTCCGCTGGCGAACACCTTGTTGGCCGACGTGACCCGTTACCTCGATGGACCCGGCAAGGACGTGGAGACGGCGCTGCGCGACATGCTCCCAGGACTGCGATTCAACTTCAACAGCATGATCGCCCGCGCTGTGGACAAGATCGCCACCAGGGAGCCCCATGAACAGAAGGCTATGGTTCAGCGGGTGCAGGACGCCATTGCGCATCTTGGAGCCGACCAGGAAGGCATCCGCAAGCATGGCGAACTCATCATCCGCCTGTTCAATAAACTGGCCACCATCGCAGAAGAGAGCCAACTTGACGCGGACACAGAGGCCTTGATCCGCGAGGTGTTCCCGAAGGATGCCGACGAACTGATCGACAGCGACTCGATCCTCGACATTCACAAGCTCTCGCTGTCCGACACCTTCAAGACGGTGCTGAAGAGAACCTTGAAGCTGGGTCTCAGCTCCGAGCGCCACGAGGTTGCTGCTGCGCTGGGCGCAGACATGCTCAACATCGAAACGCTGCTGATCGAGAAGTTCTTGGGCTTCTACAACGACAAGCCTGCCGACATCAAGAACTACCTGTACATCGCTTGGGCATTGTGGGCGTACCTTGTCGCGAAGCAGAAGGAGGTTCTCGAAGCGCATGCCGAAACGCCATTGCCGTTCTACGGTAACGTGCCCGACGACCTCCGTGCGATCACTCTGAACTACACCGCGTTCCTGGAGCAGAGCCTTGGTACCACGAAAACCATCTACTTTCACGGCGGCCTGAGCGACTACGTTCGCATGGACACACGCGATCTGCTCCCGGTTGACGACATCCTCAATTGCGACCCCGCGAAGTTTATTCGAGACGTCGTGACCCCGAACGTGGATGTCAGCGCCGAAGACATCCGGCAGCAGCGACATGTGATTCCCGCTTTAGTGCCGCCACTCCGGCTCAAGCCGATTCTGTCCCACAAGTACATAGAGCTCTGGAGCCAAGCATCCGACTGGGTCAAACAAGCGGAACACGTTGTAGTCGTGGGATATTCATTCAACAATGCCGACGAACACTTCAACGACATTTTGCGATGCCACCCCGGCCGACGCATCGATATCGTCGTTCCTGAAGCAACAACACAGCGATTCGTTGAAAGAATGGAAAAAGTCTTTGGCACCGCAACAAATCAATACAGCAGAATCAAAGTCGGTGACTTCAGTGCATTGAAGGCAAAAAATATTCGACTAATCGCCGCAAAAGCAGGAGATATCAATATATCGGAGCTATTTAAAAACTAGAAGCAACAGCCCATATATATAACTATCGATAAAGTTCGTTATCCCACCCCTGAAGGAATGGCCGTCTCTAAGATACGCTGGGCACCGACAAGTCCCTCGGCCCGCATCAGACGCACTACGGTGCAGCCAGCCACCTCGATGCTTTCCCGTTGCAACTGCCGCCACATCCTGCGTACCTCATACATCCGCAGATTTGGCTTACCTGACCCGCGGACTGCCCCCGATCTTGCGGTTCGCCCAATACCTCTCACTTTATAATTCATAACGGTTTGGTTTAGCTTCTTTGGCTCGCGCACTTGAATCTTAGCTAGTAAAAAATCTGCTAGTGCAGAAATCAGTTAAAACCAAAGATTGCGCCCTGCCGCACGAGTTTCTTTGGCGCATTGAAAATCGCGTTTTCGGGACTCAGCACCTCACTTAGATCAAGGCTTTCTCGTGCGTCCGTAGTCTTAAAAACGTCTACTCCGCATTTATCAATTAACGCGATCCTGGCTCTCTGAAGCGTCTTGCAGTTCTTATAAACGTGAAGATCAGCACCCTTCAGCCACAAGCCCAGGAACATATTGGAGGAGTCGTTTAAATTGACCGGCCGACTAAAGCCATCTGAACTCTGAAATTGCTGTGTGAGCTTTAGACGATTTATACGACCTTCAATGATTTCTCGGACAACCTTGGTATTCCACTGATCAGCAAACTCCAACCCCAAACTCTTGAGCTCAGCTCCACGAAAAGTAACTTCATAACGAACGATGGACTCCGCATATTTCATCAACAGATTGCGAGCTTTAACTGCCGGGTGAATTTTGTTAGCCATTAACTCGCGATGCTTGTTATAGAATTTATCAGAAACACGCTTGGAACGCTGTCGGTTATAAACTGCCTCAGTATATGCAGCCCCGTGAGCAGACCACTTTACTGACTCCGCTCTTAGATGCTCAAACAATGACTCAAGAACAGCATTCACGCTCCCCGAAGAACCAACACGAAAGCTACACGCAATATCAAGTCTCTTTAACCTAATTCTAGCGGTCTTGATTTCCTCCCACTGACTTCTCGACAACTCAATTCCTAAGCAACCATACACTCTCTCAATTACCTCACGACATAGAACAACAAGCCGATTAGTGCCAAATACGTTATGCCCCTGCACAAACTTTGGCAACGATAACTCAACCCAAAAGACACGACGCCCGAGATCAAAGTTGATACGAGTACCAGCTGAAGAAAACTCTCCTCTCAAATAAAACGCCTTTCCATAAAACTTCACCCCGCCATCAATGAAAGCACCCCTTCTTTCCAAGATAGAAAAGGCAGCATCAATCATCAAGAATTCAAATTTTGCAGTATCGATCACTTTTATTAATAGAAAAATTACAAACCTGTCTGAGATGTTGAGTATTACAGAGTGCGGCGGTGATCAACATGCATTCGCTTCGATACACAGACATAGGTATCACCTGCATCTTTGCATCTTTGCATCGACAGCTTCTCACCATCGATGCAAGCGCCAAACTTTTCAGAGAGTCGAACTAACGCCGTCACTTGCGCTCGCAAGCCGCCTTCAAAACAAAAAAGCCAACTTTAGATTTGCCATCGATCTGTAGTTCTTCTGGTATATGGATCTGCTTTGTTGGCGTTCTGTGCCCGCCGGGAACCAAGCATTGACTATCACGAAGACCTTCCAACACCACCTTCAACTGAAGGTCTCGACAAAGAACTTCTTTAAAGTAGTCTTGATAGATTAGGAAATGGGGTTCTGAACCCAAAAGTTTCAAATACCCACCCGCTCGCCCATCGTTCGCACGCCCGTATTCAGCAAACGGTGAAAAGCAACCTTTTTCTTTACTACGCCGTAGCCGCCTAAAGAATTTTTCAACCATTTCCTCTTTGCTTAAAGGGACTACGGAAAGATTGGAAAGAACCCATTGAGTAAAACAAACATTCACGGCTTGGGTCACAGCGCCGCGTGGCCAGTCTACCAACCCCTTTCTAATAGCAAATTCCCCTGCAAATTCCACCAACGCAAAGCTCTGGGCGGCACTTTCATACACTCCTCGGTTAGGAGTTTGCCCAACCTTTTCCAGCAACCTATTCTTTATCTCCTGTACTTTTATAGGAATATCGGAATACCAAGACTCGCTGCGATTTACGAGGATTTTGAGATACTCATCACCCAACGCGCCATGAAACCGCCTGCTTCCAGCGGCAAGGGCGGCCCCCATTTCTGATACCGAGCTATAGCCATGAAGACAGGAGAACACCGGAAAACTCTCAGAAACTGGAATGGATAGCAGTCGAACCAATTGCCCCACCATAACCTCTTCATTACCTTTTTTTAAATGAGTACGGAGATCACGCTCTCCCGAAGAGAGAATCAATCCTACAAAATTTGAACAATCGGATACTCTATCAGTGGTAGACGAGTGACGAATTTTCATTCGACCGTTCAGAATCCGATAGACGCTATCCCCTACCTGATTCGGATCTCCCTGCCCCATTTCATCCAATATCAACACCGCATCTTGGCGAGAAATTGCGACTTCCTCGAGTCCGTTCGCTGTCGCATTCCAACTCAAAACACTTTCCGCGCCCCCTATAGCTGAGGCAGCGACTTGCAACGCCACAGTTTTTCCGATTTTTGATAAGCCATTTAACAGAACGCCAAAATTTGGAATCCCTGAACGCCTTAGAATCAAGCTAGCGAGTGTCAAAGAAACCGAGAATTGAAGCACAGGATTTTCCGCACAGAGTTTTCCAACAGCCTTGTTCCACGAGGACAAACTACCTGAAATTGAAAATCCGTCACGCACTCGAGAGTCCAGAACAAGCTCTTCTTTGGCTCCACGCATCTGATAGGCAGCTTGGCTCGTTAGATACAAATACGGCGAGTTTTCCGCTGCGCGAAGCCATCCTGGACTGCTGACTTGCAAAACTCTGCGAGCGAGGTGACTTCCATCTTGCAGATCCTTTAAATGGACGAGTGCCTTTTTCCTGTCTCTCACAACAAGTCCGAGATCAACGAGCTGCTCTAGCACTCTCATCGGATTTATAAAAAGGGACGGCTTTATGTATACAGTCTTACTCAGCCCTCCGACTCCATGAAAGAGCACCCCGAGTCTCACGGTACCCGTTTCAATATCCTGAACAGTCTCTACCAGCTTAACTGCCCCTGCAATACCTGTTTCTTCATCGGCTTCAAGTCCAGCACGCATAGAACTTATTGATTCCGATTTTTGCTTAAGCAATACTTCTTTTTTATACTGACCTGAAGTGCGCCTGGGCTTAATGCTCACTGTGCTTTTTGCATCACACCTTCTGGGGCGCCTGGATGATTTTTCCGTGCTCATGATCTGTTCTCCTTAAATTAAAGACCAACAGACTTAGAAGCACTTTGGAGCACGCGACGAAGATCCCCCACTCGCCAAGCGGTAAAACGCGCTCCGAATCGATACGGAACTGGCAGCTGACCACGCTTTACCCATCGCCATACCGTTGCACGCGAACACGAAAACAGCTGACAAACAAACTCAAGTCTAACGAGAGCATCGTCTGGAGTCTTGTCAAACGACGCCAACTGCTCTCTAGCAGCACCTCGCACCGAACTGTGGTTCTCTGTTTCAGACTGCGCGACGCTTGCACTGCACCGCACATCCTTTAGGTGCAACGTTCGGCCTTGATCATCACGATCTCTCGACGGCTCAGCGACATTACGGCTCACTGCGTTCATGAATAGCTCCTTTCGTATTTGATTGCACACGAAAAAGCTTACCCAGTATCGAAAAAAAGCGCAGTCCATACACTTTGATCATCATTCCTTGCAACTGTTGCAAACCTTGGCCAGCGATCTCTGCAACTGTTGCAGACTATGGCCGGCGATCCCTGCAACCGTTGCAAGCTCAGGGCGGCAATGTGCCCTGCATTGCCCCCAAGAAATCTTGAGCCGACTGCAGCCCGCAGCCTTTAACAAGTTCAGACAGCAGACATAGAAAGCAATCGCCAACAAAGACTCGCGCTCCTCAGATTGAATTCAAGAAAATGTCGAACAAACCGATATTAATTTTGGGTTACACGATCAATATAGGTAACGACATGACAGATGATCAAAATGAGGCGCCTGAGGAAAACTCGTTTAACAATGAGACTGCTCAACAGGAGTTGGTCACGGGACATCACTCTCCAGAGCAGGCTACATCTAACGTAAAACCTGTGGCTTACGCTGATGAGTCATGGAGCTTCTTAAGATTTGCGTGGGAGTTTCTTCGACTAAACGACAGTTTCAGAACTGATTGTGATGATGCGGAGGACACCGAATCAAAGAGAAATGTGGCAAGAAAGTATGGACTAAAGCATTTCGTTCATTACCGTGAAGAGTTCGACGCCAGCCCAGTAAAAATTCGATTCAATGGTGCTGACATTTCTTCATGGTCGAACATTAGCACCAAAAAAGAAAAGAAGGTTCGTCCAGACCGAAGCCTTAGACCGGGCGAAGTTGCAATTTATTTTGATCTAAACTTCATGCTTGAAGAGCCAGTCAAATCACTAGAAAGACAACTAGACCAGGCAAGGCAAACTCTTTCAAAAAGACTAGAAAGCTATGCGAGGAAAGAGAACAAGCACCTTCAAGAAAGAACACCTACGAATCAGAAGCAAAAGAAGCCAATTATCCCGTACAACGTATACGTGGACGTTAAGATAAACAAAAAAACCAGAATAGACGCTTACCTCTTTCATAGCGGCACAAGCAGAGATCAGTTCCCTACCGATCCCACCTTAGAGCAAAACAGCAGAACCAATGCGTCAAGAGCATTCAATACGGCTGAATCGTATATCACGGAAATGGAGTATCGAGTACTACCTTTATTTATCGAAAAATAGATTTTGACACTTAGAAAACCCGACCAATGGGGGATGAAACCACAAGGAATTACCCCCCTATGCCCAACTACTCGCACGAAACAACGAACCTTGAGAGCTTCTCTAATGCCGCTTTACGCTCATCAAAATAGTCATGCTGATCATAGATATCGACCAATCCACCGAGCGAATGATTCAAACAACGCTCTGCAATCAACAGATCAACCCCGAGCCTACTGAGATGACTTCTCGCAGTAGAACGCAGGTCATGCGGCGTAAACCGCTGAGTGCGTTCTGAAAGAAGGGTCTTCCAAAAACTGTTGAATGCTGCGTTGAGCGTTACCGGCTCCATATGCGTGTCGCCAATAGCCTTTTTTCGTGATCGAATCGGAAGCACATAAGCTGATCCGAAGGCAAGATCCTGGAGATCATGGAACCAGCCGACAACAGGCTCTGAAAGCGGTATAGAGAAGCCGCGCACGTCTTCACCGTTACGCGCCCGCCCTTTCTTGCCCTTGATGTCTGTTGGCGGGATAAACCAGACGCGCTGTTCGAGATCAACGTTCTCCCACTTCGCGCCCACCAGCTCTCCGATGCGCACAGCAGTACAGAGTAGGATCTTGGCCATAAGCGCGTTCTGAATGCCCATCTTAGGAAGCAAGGGCAGGATGATTTTCAGCTCTGCTTCCGACAGCATCACCCGCGTCCTTGCGACAGGTCTCGGGCCAAGGACAGCGTTTGAACGAAGCTGAAATGCGGGGTCAGCATCAATGACATGCCGCCCCACGCCATGAGCGAATATCGCCTTCTGGATACCCAGCACGAGCTTTGCTACATGAAGCGACTTCTTGCTTGCTCGTTCAATGATCTTGATGAGATCAATTGGGCGCACCTCGTCGGCGGGAGTCGTGCCCAGCACGGGGTAGACGTAGTCACGCAGGCGCTGCCGATGCCCCTTGAGCGTTGACTCTTCCAGTCGTCCAACTGACTTCTGCAGATAGTCCTCTGCGAGCTGACGAACGGTCCAAGCCGTAGCAGCCTCACGCCTCGCCTTCTGCTTCTCGGCAGCGACGTCGATGCCCTGCTGAACACGCGCCCTGTTTTCCAACGCGAGCTTTCGCGCCTCAGCCAAAGAGATGTCGGGGTACTGCCCCAGCGTCTTCTCTCTGGCTTTGCCCCCTACTCGGTAGCGCAGCACCCAAGCGGCCCGCCCTGCCTTCGAGAGCGTGAACGTCAGCCCTCCCCCGTCTGCCTTTGCAACCTCAGCCGCGGACTTGATCCACTGCTTGATCTGAATGTCTGTCAGCGCCCCCACTCTCACACCCCTCAGCTACACATCATCTAGCTACACACACCCCGCGTAGCTACACACCTAGCTACACAGGACTACTGTGATGCAATGATATTGAGAGGTACGCTCTGAGGCAACAAGTTCCTTATAATCAAGAACTTACGATACTTTCAGAGCCTACTTGAGACTAGCTGAGATGCACCTAAAGATTGCAGAAAGTCAGTTCGAAGGGGATATCCACGTCTGCCTGACCGGGACGAACCACCGTGTCGGCGTTCATGAAACGGATGTTGAGGGCGTACTTGTTGGCGCTGGTTTCCGGCACACACATGGCGCCGCTGTGCAGGCGCAGGCGAATCATCTGAACCGTGCGCCCGCCCATGGTCTGCTGGAAGACGCCACGCAGGGCAATCAGTTCTTCCGGCCGGCCACTGGCACGCAGCAGGCGCAGTACGATTGCCAAGCCATCACGAATCGGCAGCAGGGGCTGCACCCAGGCCAGCAGATCACGACGACGGGAGTCGACTTCGCGGTTAAGCCAGTGGTGATAGGACGGCAGGTCGAACTCGCAGGCCCCACCAGGAATCGCCGCGCGACTGCGGATGTTCATCAGCCACTCGTTCTCGCGCAGGTACTGGCCGGTCTTGCCGGCCATGGCGAGCAGCGACGCGGAAGCCTGCTCGATTTCATAAAGGGCGCCGGACAGAGCCTCTTCGGAAATCTGCGGATTGTTGCGGAAGGACAGCAGTATCTGGCGCTGGCGCTCGAGCTCCTGGACGAGATCAACCTTGAGATCGGCCCGGCAGGCCACTTCAAGGATTTCGAACAGGGTGACGAGGGCGACATGATGTTCGAGGGAACCTTCCGCCCGAACGAAATGCATGACCTTCTCGAAAAGGTCTTCCAGCCGTAGAAGCGTGCGGATCCTCTCGTTGAGCGGATATTCGTAGGTGATCACGCGCGCGCCTGGATGAGGAGTGGGAATGTGTCGGTCTGACCGGCGCGAATCATATCACACGGCCCCGGCCTGCGCCGCGAGCGCCAGATAGGTTCGGTGCAAGGCCGCGACCTGCTCCTGCAAGTGCGCCAGGCTGCCACCGTTATCCACCACATCGTCAGCTGCAGCAAGGCGCGCCGCCCGACTGGCCTGGGCAGCCATGATGGCCCGCACCTGACACGCTTCCAGCCCACTGCGCTGCATGACCCGCTGCACCTGCACCTCTTCGGAACAATCGACGACACACAGGCGCCGGACCCGCTCACGATAGGTACCCGACTCGACCAGCAAGGGCACCACCAGCACCACGTAGGGCGCGCTGGCGATACGGCACAGGCGATCGCTTTCGCTGCGGATCAGCGGATGCAGGATGCCTTCGAGCCGCTTGCGCGCGGCCGGATCTTCAAAAGCCAGGGCGCGCATGGCCGGCCGGTTGAGGGAGCCATCTTCGGCAATCACTCCAGCGCCAAAAGCCGCGAGAATGTCAGGCATCGCCGCGCCATCAGGGGCGGTGAGGCGGTGGGCGATCTGATCGGTATCCACCAGCGCAGCCCCCAGCGCGCCGAACAGGTCGGCCGCAGCACTTTTGCCACTACCGATGCCACCGGTCAGGCCGACAATGAAGGGATGGTCGCTCACGGGGCGCACTCGAGGCGACTCACGCCGCGCAGACGCTCGGAAAGATCGCTGGCCAGCGTGGTCAGACTGTCACTCGGCCCCTTCACCTCAAGCCGGACGCTACCCGCGCCACGGGTAACGATCTGGGCGCTGCGCACGCCCTTGTCCTTGAGCGCCTCCAGGTGTCGGGTAGCCGCCTGCTCGTTCTTGTAGAGGCCCAGCGAGATCGCAAACTGGTTGGGGCCGGGCTCCTGCATGATGAAAAGGTCGTCAATGCCAAGCCGGCGCAATTCGGCAGCTTTCTTGTCGGAGGCCTCCTTGCTGCCTGGGGAAGGAACATGCACCCACCAGGATGAGGGCGCCTCGCTGCGGCTCTCTGTCAGCGTGAAGCCCGTGCCGGATTTGGCAATGCGCGCCGACAGCTCGCGGGCCTGATCGGTGCTCAGGCCGGCAAAAACCACACAGGCCTGGGGCGCGACCGCTTCGGGCGCCGGCACGGGCGGCACCGGCGCTGGTGCCTCGATCTTCTCTTCAACGGTCGTCGCGTCAACCGGAGACGGGGGCACGACGAGCGGCTTGGCAACTGGCTGCGGCGCCTCCGCCATCAGGCGGATCTTGTCCGGGTTCAATTGATTGGAAAGCCGCTCGGGCTCCCCATGGGACGGACCACCGCCAAGCCAGCCCTTCCAGATGGCCAGGGCGAGCAGGTTGGCGAAGATCAGAACAATAACGACGATGCGTAGAGGGGCCATGGCTACAAGACTAACTGATCCCGACCAAGCGGAAAAGGCACTCACACCCCATCGAGCATGCGGGCGAGGCCTTCCAGCACCAGGTTGTCCACCACCCGGACCGGGCATTCGAGCAGTGGCGCAAGCGCCGCAGCCGCCCCGCCGTTGAGCAGGCAGACGGCCTCCGGCTCCGCCGCAACGAGCCGGAACATCCGCTCGATGGCGCCAACCTGGGCATGCAGGCAACCGGTCGCGATAGCGTCGGCAGTGTGTCGCGGAGTGGTCTCGAAACGGCCATCGGCGAAGGGCAGCTGGGCGGTATCGCGGGCCAGGGACATGCGCATCAGGTCCAGCCCGGGGAGGATCACGCCCCCCTGGAAAGCCCCGTCAGCGTCGAGAACATCGGCGGTGGTGGCCGTCCCGGAGGTAACCACCAGCGCCGGCCCGTGATGGAGCGCCCGGGCACCGACCAGCGCCGCCCAACGATCAGCCCCCAGGCGAGCCGGCTCGCGGTAGCCGTTGCGCACCCCAAAGCCTTCACCCTGCGACTGGATCCATTCCGCAGCCAAACCCCGGGCTGCCAGGAAGACACCTAGACGGCCCGCCACGCCTGCGCCCGCAACATTGGCACCCAGCATGCGGCGAACCGGGCCAAGCCCGGCCAGCACACCTTCGAAGCCGTCCAGGGCGCTCAGCAAGACCGCGCCCTGCCCGTGCCAGCCGGATGCGTCATGCAAACCCCATTTGAGGCGCGTATTGCCCACGTCGAGAAGCAAATCCATCAGGCCAGCCTCAGGGACACTTCACCTGACAGCACCCGGCGCAGGCCGCCAGGAGTGCGCAACAGCAAGGCACCGTCCTCGTCCACACCGGCGCACACCCCCGCCAGCTCCTCCGCCTCACCAACGATGCGCACAGGTAAGTCGGCAAAGGCATTGCGCTGCTGCCAGGCGCCGCGCAAGGCGGTAAAGCCGGCCGCGGCATACAGGTCGAACAGGCGGTGAAGCTGGGTCAGCACCAGGCAGAGCAAGCGGTTCGGCCCCGGCGTCACAGCCAGGCAATGAGCCAGATCGGTCACGCCGGTCGGGTATTCCACCCCGGCGTCCGGTGGCAGACGCAGGTTGATGCCGATGCCGACCACAGCCGCCGGCGTACGCCCACGCCCGGGAATCAGCTCGACGAGAATCCCGGCCAGCTTTTGCCCGTGGATCAGCACGTCGTTCGGCCACTTGAGCTGCACACCTTCGACGCCCAGCTCCTCCAGCGCCCGCGCCACCGCCAGGCCGGCGACCAGCGACAAGCCCGCCGGCACCGGCGAACCCGGTGCGAAACGCCACAAGGCCGAAAACGTCAGCCCCGCCCCCGGCCACGATTGCCAAACCCGCCCACGCCGCCCACGCCCGGCCGTCTGCAAGTCGGTGGCCAATACATGGATCCGCCCGTCGTCCGGCGGCGGCTCGGCCAGCAGACGGCTGTTGGTGGAATCGCACTCCGGCAGCAGCACCAGAGAAAAGTAAGGCGCAAGCTCGCCCAGGGCAGCAGCCACCGCAGCCCCCTCAAGCGCTTCGTAATTGGAACGGTCCACGAATCAATTCCCGGCAGATTGAAACAAGCCGGTAATTATGAGGGAAAAGGGAGCATTGCTCCCGGCGCACCGAAGGGGCGGAGAAACCGTAGCGGGACGCACACGGCCAATCCGCCGCCCCTTCAGGCGTGGTCGGGCTCTTCGAGACCAAGCTCCTGGATCTTGCGGGTGATGGTGTTGCGCCCGATGCCCAGCAATTGGGCTGCCTCGATGCGTCGCCCGCCGGTGGCCGCCAGCGCACGCCGGATGAGAATCCGTTCAAAGTCCCGACTCAGCCGGTCGAAAACTTCGCCGGGATGCTGGGTGATGGCCCGGTCGGCCTCGGCCATCAGCGCATCGCCCCAGTTGGCAGGCTGTTCGCGGGTCGGCTGGTCTTTCAACTCGGGCGGCAGGTCGGCCACTTCGACGGTCTGCCCCGGCGCCATGACGGTGAGCCAGTGGCACAGGTTTTCGAGCTGGCGCACGTTGCCTGGGAAGTCGAGGCTTTGCAGGTATTTCAGGGTTGCTTCCGACAGGCGCTTGGCTTCGACGCCGAGTTCCTGGGCAGACAGCGCAATGAAGTGCTTGGCCAGCGGCGGAATGTCCTCACGACGCTCGCGCAGGGGCGGCAGACGCAGGCGGATCACGTTGAGACGGTGGAACAGATCCTCGCGGAACAGGCCCTGGCGAACCCGGTCTTCCATGTTCTGGTGGGTCGCGGCGATGACCCGCACGTTGGCCTTGATCGGCTGATGCCCGCCAACCCGGTAGAAATTGCCATCGGACAGCACGCGCAACAGGCGGGTCTGCAACTCGGCCGGCATGTCACCGATTTCGTCGAGGAACAGCGTGCCGCCCTCGGCCTGCTCGAAGCGACCACGACGCATGGTCTGGGCGCCGGTGAAGGCGCCGCGCTCGTGACCGAACAATTCCGACTCAAGCAGATCCCGCGGGATGGCCGCCGTGTTGATCGCAATGAAGGGCGAGTCGCGGCGTGGGCTGTGGCGATGCAGCGCCCGGGCCACGAGCTCCTTGCCGGAACCGGATTCGCCGTTGATCAGCACCGTGGCATGGGACTGGGACAGGCGACCGATGGCACGAAAGACTTCCTGCATGGCCGGCGCCTGGCCAAGGATTTCGGGCACCGCGCTGAGCACCTCTTCGGTGCCGGCCTGGTGGCCGCTCTCTTCGATGGCCCGACGCACCAGTTCGACGGCCTGATCCACGTCGAAGGGCTTGGGCAGGTATTCGAAGGCACCGCCCTGAAAGGCCGCCACGGCACTGTCCAGGTCCGAGTAGGCGGTCATGATGATGACCGGCATGTGCGGAAAGCGCAGCTTGACCTTGGACAGCAGGGTCAGACCGGATTCGCCGGGCATGCGGATGTCGGAGAGAAGCACGCGCGGCGGCTGCGTGGTGGTTTCCAGCGCCGACAGCACCTCGGCGGCAGTGCCGAAACTCTTGTACGTAATCTCTTCCCGCGCCAGGGCCTTCTCAAGCACCCAGCGGATCGAGCGGTCGTCATCAACTATCCAGACTGCATTCATGTCATTCACACGCACAAGAGTGAAACAGGGAAACGGCTTGCTCGAACACTGACGCACCAAAGCGGTGCAAGGCATGTTGCCATATCAGGACTCCACGTCCCGGGTAATCGGAAGAAAAACGGTAAAGCACGTGCGCCCCGGCCGGGATTCCACGTCGATGGCGCCCTGATGCTGCTCGATGAAGCTCTGCGCCAGCGACAGACCCAGGCCGCTGCCATTCTCGCGACCGGACACCAGCGGGTAGAAAATCTTGTCGCGAATATCGTCCGGCACGCCGGGGCCGTTGTCGATCACTTGCAACTGCAATGCCAGCTTGAAGCGGCGCTTGGCCATCGTGACCTGGCGGGCGGCACGGGTGCGCAGCACGATCTCGCCATCGCCATGCATGGCCTGTGCCGCATTGCGGGCAATGTTGAGAATGGCCTGAATGAGCTGCTCCCGGTCACCCGTGATGTAGGGCAGACTGGTGTCGTAGTCGCGGCGTACTTCCACCGAAGGAAACTCGGCCAGAATCAGCCGGCGCACCCGCTCCAGCACATCGTGGGGATTGAGCTGGGACGGCTGCATCATGCGGTGGGACGTCAGCAGCCGGTTCATCAGGTCCTGCAGGCGATCCGCCTCGGCAATGATGACCTGGGTGTATTCGCGCAGTTGCGGGTCGTCCAGCTCCCGCTCCAGCAACTGGGCGGAGCCCCGGATGCCACCGAGGGGATTCTTGATTTCGTGAGCCAGATTGCGGATCAACTCCCGGTTCGCCTGTTGTTGGTGCGCGAGCTGCTCCTCGCGTGCCACTTTCAGGTGCGCGTCCATCGGACGGAACTCCAGAAGCAGGCGCGCATCGACGCACTCCACCGGTGTAACCGTGCAATCCAGGTGCAGCGCCTCCATGCCGGGGCGCACCACCGTGAGGTTGTGCCCGGTATAGCTCCAGTTGTCGCGCAGGACATTATTGAGGGCACTGCCCAGCCCGGCCGGCTCGCCAAGCAGGCGACGAAGCGAATAACCGACGATCTTCCGGCAACTGACCGCAAACAGGTTTTCTGCGCCGGGGTTGAGATAGCGAACGATCAGTTCGTCGTCCACCAGAACCACCGCCGAAGACAGCAGTTCAAGGCCGGAGAAGGCGGAGGGAGTGATTTCAGACTGGTCGTTTTGCATACAAAGAACTCCATGCAAGAAGCAGACCAAGTAAAGACGGGGCGCCCGAACAAACGGCGCCCCGCCATCAGCACTGGCACTACACGGTTTGCGGACTAGCGCAGATTGCCGATTTCGCGCTTCAAGGCCTCGATATTGCGCTCATGGAGCTGGACCTTGTCCTTGAAAGGCTGAAGGCGATCAAGGACCTTCTGGTAATTGCGCTCGTCGCCATAGCGTACAGCCTCCTGTTCGGAGAACTGCTTCTGGGCGCCCTCGAGGGAGCGCTGTTCGGCAGCCAGCTCCTCCTCGAGAATGCGGCGGCGATCGGTGTCGCGCGCCTTCTGGGTGCCCGAGTCCACCCGCGGAAAGCCGGCACTGCCCGACGATGCACCACTTGAGGGCGTCGACGTCGCCGCCGCCGGGCGACCGCCCCCGGGCACCGACGACACGGCCTGATCACGGGCCAGGGTGTTACAGCCTTTGCCGGAAGGCTTGTTGTTGGTGTAAGTCACGTGACCGGCTTCGTCGACGCACTTGAAAATGTCCGCCCGAACCAGCGGTGAGCACAGCAACGCAGCCAGCAACAGGGAAATTCGTAGGGTCATTGTCGGCACGGGTCATCAACCAAAGGCAGGGCTTAGTTTAGGGCGAGGGGCGGGATCGGGCAAACACAAACGCCCGCCGGAAAAACAAAAGGACGGGCCTGAGCCCGTCCTTGCGTAACGCACGAACCGGCCAGCAGGCTGACCGGTTCTGATCGAAAGATCAGATGGCGTAGTACATCTCGAACTCGACCGGGTGCACTTCGATGCGCAGACGGTTCACTTCTTCTTGCTTGAGGGCAATGAAGGAGTCGATGAAATCGCTGCTGAACACACCGCCACGGGTCAGGAACTCGCGGTCCTTGTCGAGGGCAGCCAGGGCTTCTTCGAGGCTGGAACACACGGTCGGGATCAGTGCATCCTCTTCCGGCGGCAGGTCGTAGAGGTTCTTGTCAGCCGGATCGCCCGGATGGATCTTGTTCTGGATGCCGTCGAGGCCAGCCATCATCAGTGCGGCAAAGCACAGGTAGGGGTTGGCACCGGGATCCGGGAAGCGGGTTTCGATACGGCGAGCCTTCTCGCTGTTCACGAAGGGGATCCGGATGGAAGCGGAACGGTTCTTCGCGGAGTAAGCCAGCTTCACAGGCGCTTCGTAGTGGGGCACGAGACGCTTGTAGGAGTTGGTCAGCGGGTTGGTGATGGCGTTCAGGGCCTTGGCGTGCTTGATGATGCCGCCGATGTAGAACAGGGCGGTTTCAGACAGGCCGGCGTAGCCGTTGCCAGCGAACAGGTTCTTGCCGTCTTTCCAGATGGACTGGTGCACGTGCATGCCGGAACCGTTGTCGCCAACGATGGGCTTCGGCATGAAGGTCGCAGTCTTGCCGTACTGGTGGGCAACGTTCTGGACGATGTACTTCAGGATCTGGGTCTGGTCGGCACGACGCACCAGAGTGTCGAACTTGGTGCCGATTTCGTTCTGACCGGCAGTCGCCACTTCGTGGTGGTGCACTTCAACCGGCACGCCGCAGGCTTCGAGGGCCAGACACATGGCGGCACGCATGTCGTTGAAGGAGTCGACCGGGGGAACGGGGAAGTAACCACCCTTCACCGCGGGACGGTAACCGGTGTTGCCGCCTTCGAACTTCTGGTCGGACGACCAGGCACCTTCTTCGGAGAAGATCTTGTGGTAAGCGCCGGACATGCCGATCTTCCACTCGACGGAGTCGAAGATGAAGAACTCGGGTTCCGGGCCAAAGTAGGCGGTATCGCCGATGCCGGAGGACTTCAGGTAAGCCTCGGCGCGGTTGGCGATGGAGCGCGGATCGCGGTCGTAACCCTTGCCATCGGCCGGGTCGATCACGTCACAGCTCAGGACCAGCGTGGTTTCGTCGAAGAACGGGTCGATGTAGGCGGTGTTGGGATCCGGCATCAGCAGCATGTCGGAAGCCTGAATACCCTTCCAGCCGGCAATCGAGGAACCGTCAAAGGCGTGACCGCTTTCGAACTTGTCGTCATCGAAAGCGCTAACCGGCACGCCAACGTGGTGTTCCTTGCCCTTGGTGTCGGTAAAACGGAAGTCAACGAACTTGACTTCGTTTTCCTGGACGATCTTCATGACGTCTTGCGGGGTCATATAACTCACTCCTAACGGGTTGACGCTGCTGCGCAGTGGATAAATAAAGGGTTACAACATTCAGTCAGCGATGCAAGCAAGCAGCAAACATGCCAGCACGCAAAAGAAAACACCTCATTGTGCCACAAGGCTAATGCCCGGCGACCTTGAAAATTAATTGCACCATAACAGTGCCAACACCAACACAGAGCACCGTTATGGTGCAATTCGACATAGTAGTGCTATCCGTTCCCAGTGCGCTGACGCGCTGACACGCTCCCTGACCCGCTGCTGCAGGCTTTCCAGTCGCCCGGCGTCGGCACACCAGTCGAAGGGCAGATACACTTCGGCCTCGACCCGGCTGCCGACATAATGAAACACCGCCGGCGCCGCCTGGGGCACGTGCTCACCCAGGATGTCGCCGAGCTCGGCAACCAGGGCCTCGCGCCCGGGCAGCGAGCGACCAGCAGCCGTCGCCTCATCCTCCTCGGTATCCACGTGCACCAGCACGTCGAGCACATCCTGATGGCCCGTGCGCACCCGGTGCCGGGCCAGCTCGGCGATGCGATGCCCCTCCGACACGCTGATCCGCGCATCGACCAGCACATGGGCATCCACCAGCACCCGATGCGCCATGCGACGGGTACGCAGGTCGTGCACGTCGAGTACGCCGGCGGTGCCGGTCACTGTTTCGCGGATTTTCGCCACCTCGTCCGGATCGACACCGGTATCGATGAGTTCGCGCAGGGCCTCGTAGCCGAGCATGGCCCCCATGCGCAGAATCATGAAGCCGACCAGCGCTGCACCAAGAGGCTCGAGGAAGCGATAGCCAAGCAGGCTGCCGCCGATCCCCACCGCCACCACCAGCGACGACGCGGCGTCGGCGCGGGCGTGCCAGGCGTTGGCAACCAGCATCGGCGAGCGCAGACGCTGGGCCACGGCCAGCATGTAGCGGAACAACCCCTCCTTGCCGGCCAGGGTCAGCAACGCCATCCACAAGGCCGCAGGGTGCAGCTCGGGCAGCGTATCGAGACTCTGCAGGCGCACCGCCGCCGTAAGCAAAAAGCCGACCCCCACGCCGGCCAGCACCAGCCCGAGCACCAGCGAGGCCGCCGTCTCGTAGCGGCCGTGACCGTAGGGGTGACGCTCGTCCGCCGGGTTCGCCCCGTGACGGCTGGCAAACATCACCATGAAGTCGCCGAGCAGGTCGGACAGGGTATGCATGCCATCCGCCACCAGGCTCTGGGCGTGGGAAAACAGCCCGACGGCAATCTGCAGAACGGTCAGAACAACATTGACCACGATGCTGACCCAGGTTGCCTGCTGAGCCTTGAGGGCGCGGTCGGCATCGAGGGTATCGCCCATGGCTGTGTTGGGGGGTGCTTCAAAAGACATGACTTGCAGCCCCGGGGGCCGGAGGTATACTCGCAGACCCGCCATTCTAGCCGGATGTACGCCATGGGAAAATTAAGCGAAACCCTCGCCCTTGCACAAGAGCGCGCCCGGAGCATGAACCTGCCTTACGCCGGAGCCCTGACACCGCGGGAAGCGTGGGACGTATTGCAGCTCGCCCCCGGCTCCAAGCTGGTGGATGTGCGTACCCGTGCCGAATGGGACTGGGTCGGCCGCGTCCCCGGCGCGATCGAAATCGAGTGGATGCTTTACCCCGGGAATGAACCGAATCCGCATTTCCTGGCCCAATTCAAGCGCCAGGTCGATCCGGAAGCGCTGGTGATGTTCCTGTGCCGCAGCGGCGCCCGCTCCAATGCCGGCGCCACCCTCGCGGCAGGCTCGGGCTTCACCAACGCCTACAACATCCTGGAAGGCTTCGAAGGCGACAAGGACGCCAACGGGCACCGCAACAAGGTCGGAGGCTGGCGCCAAGCCGGACTTCCGTGGATCCAGGGCTGAACCACAGGACACCCCCCAGAGATGCAAGCTGCCCCCATCAGTTTCGACCGTTTCAACACCCTCTCCGACGCCGACGTCCACGAGCGCATCCGTGCCGCCCGCGCCCGCCTCGGCGACCGGGCCGTTCTGCTGTGTCACCACTACCAGCGCGCCGACGTCTACCAGTACGCCGACCTGACCGGTGACTCCCTCAAGCTGTCGCGCCTTGCCGCCGAAACCGATGCCGAGTTCATCGTCTTTTGCGGCGTGCACTTCATGGCCGAAGTGGCGGACATCATGTCCAAGCCGCACCAGCAGGCCATCCTCCCCGATCTGGCCGCCGGCTGCTCGATGGCCGACATGGCCAACCTGGCAAAGGTCGAACGCTGCTGGCGCGAACTCACCGAAGTGCTCGAAACGCCGGATGCGCTGATCACTCCGGTCACCTACATCAACTCCGCGGCCGATCTCAAAGCCTTCTGCGGCGAGCACGGCGGCATCGTGTGCACCTCCACCAACGCCCCGACCATCCTCGACTGGGCCTTCGCCCGGCGCGAGAAGGTGCTGTTCTTCCCCGACCAGCACCTGGGCCGCTGGACCGGCTTCAAAAAGGGCATTCCGCTGGACGAGATGGTGGTGTGGGACCCGGACCTCGAATACGGCGGCCTCAGTGTCGAGCAGATCAAAAAGGCCAAGGTCATCCTGTGGAAGGGCCACTGTTCGGTGCACCAGATGTTCCAGCCGGCGCACATCATCAAGTTCCGCAACCAGTACCCGGACGGCCTCGTCGTGTCGCACCCGGAAAGCGCCCTTGAAGTGTGCCGCCAATCGGATTTCGTCGGCTCCACCGAGTACATCATCAAGGTCATCAAGGATTCCGCCCCCGGCACCCGCTGGCTGGTCGGCACCGAGCTCAACCTGGTGAACCGCCTGGCCGAAGAGGTGAAGTCAGAGGGCAAGATCGTCCAGTTCATGGCCCCCACCGTCTGCATGTGCTCGACGATGCAGCGCATCGACCCCCAGCACCTGGCCTGGACACTCGAAAACCTGGCCGACGGCAAGGTGGTCAACCGCATCACCGTTCCCGAGCACGAAGCGACACTGGCCAGGATCGCCCTGCAGCGCATGCTCGCGGTGTCCTGAAAACCGCCTGAAAACGCCCCGCCCGAAACCCGGGCGGCGGGCCTGGCGGCAAGAACCGCCACCTTGCTGGATCAGCCACACGAAAGAAGGCACACGCGAAGAAGTAAACTCAAGACGGCGCTTCGGGCGCCGTCTTTCATGGGGAGCTGCCGCGTGCGAAAGCCGCACCAAGCGTGCAGAATGGCCCAAAAGGGGAAAAACCATGAACACCTTGCGCATCTGCACCTACAACATCCACAAGGGTTTTTCCCAGTTCAACCGGCGCATGGTGATTCACGACCTGCGCGACCGCCTGCGCCTCTTGGGCGCCGACGTGGTTTTTCTGCAGGAAGTCCAGGGCCTGCACCTGCGCCACGCCCTGCGCCACGCCGACTGGCCCGTCCAGCCGCAGCATGAATTCCTCGCCCGCGACATGTGGCAGCAAACGGCCTACGGCGGCAACGCCATCTACGACCACGGCCACCACGGCAACGCCATCCTGAGTCGCCATCCCATCCTGTCCCAGGCCAACCAGGACATCTCCGACCACCGCTTCGAGAGCCGCGGGCTACTGCACTGCGAGATCAAGGTCACCGGTGTCGACCGCCCGGTGCATTGCGTCTGCGTGCACCTGGGCCTCACCGCCGGCAGCCGGCGCCGCCAGATGGCCGCGCTCGTCCAGCGCCTGGACGAACTCGCCCCCGACGGCGCCCCGCTGATCATCGCCGGCGACTTCAACGACTGGCGCAACCATGCCGACGACTGCCTCACCGAACAGCTCGGCGTCAGCGAAGTATTCACCACCTTCCGAGGCCGTCCGGCGCGCAGCTTTCCGAGCACCCTGCCGATGCTGCGCCTCGACCGCATCTACGTGCGCGGCTTTACCGTCGACAAGGCCGAGGTGCATTTCGGCACGCCGTGGAGCCAGATTTCCGACCATGCCCCCCTCACCGCCCAGCTCCGCGCCTCCTGAGCCGGACACCCGCGCATGAGCATCACCTGGCTGCCCGGCAATGCCCTGACCCTGCTGGAGAACGGGACCGAATTCTTCCCGGCCCTGCAGGCGGCCATTGACGACGCCACCACCGAGATCTTTCTCGAAAGCTACATTTTCGACAACGACGAAACCGGCCGGTGCATCTCGGCAGCCCTGAGCCGGGCAGCCTGCCGGGGCGTCAAGGTGCGCCTGCTGGTGGACGGCTTCGGTGGCCGAGCGTTTGTTGCCGAACTGATGGACGGATTGATCGCCACCGGTGTCAATGTGCTGATCTACCGCCGCGAAGTAGGCAACCTGTCCCTGCGCCGCCGCCGTTTGCGCCGCCTGCACCGCAAGCTGGCGGTCATCGACGGACGAATCGCCTTCGTCGGCGGCATCAACATCGTCAGCGATTTCGAAGCCCCCGCGCTCGAAGCCCCGCGCCACGATTACGCAGTGCGCATCGAAGGCCCGCTGCTCGCCCCGATCCAGGCCAACGTCCGGCGCGTCTGGGAACTCGTCGCCTGGGCCTCCTTCCGCCAGCGGCTGCGCCTGCGCAATGGCACGCCCGCCCTCACCGAGCCCTGCGGCCACGTGGAAGCCGCCTTCCTGATCCGCGACAATATCCGTCACCGGCGCGACATCGAAGAGGCCTACCTGCTCGGCATTGCCGGCGCCCGGCGCGAAATCATCCTCGCCAATGCCTACTTTCTGCCCGGCCGCCACTTCCGCCAGGCGCTTCTGGCCGCGGCCCGGCGCGGTGTGCGCGTCATCCTCCTCGTCCAGGGACTAGCCGACCACCCGCTCCAGCACCGCGCCATGCGGGCGCTTTACGGGCAGTTGCTGATGGCCGGGATTCGCATCGTCGAATACCACCGCAGCTACCTGCACGCCAAGGTGGCCGTGATCGACGAACGCTGGGCCACCGTGGGCTCGAGCAACATCGACCCCTTCAGCCTGCTCCTCGCCCGCGAGGCCAACGTCGTGGTGCGCGATGCCGCCTTTGCCGGCGAGCTCCGGCAGCGCCTCGTCCAGGCCATCGACGAAGGCGGCCGCGAAATCTCCGCCGACACCTGGCAGCGCGCCCCGCGCCTGCAGCGCCTCATCAACTGGGCCGCCTACGGCCTGGTGCGCCTGATGATCGGTATCGCCGGTTACGGCAACCACCACTAAAATCCCGGCTCTGCGCATTCCACACCAACCCCCATGTACCCCGCCCCTGCCTTCGAAACCAAGATCTGCCCCCCCGACGAACTGCGCCAGCGCATTACCAGCCTGCCCCGCCCGCTGGTCTTTACCAACGGCTGCTTCGACATTCTGCATCGCGGCCACGTCACCTACCTGGGCCAGGCCCGGGCCCTCGGTGCAGCGATGGTCGTGGCCCTCAACAGCGACGACTCGGTGCGCCGCCAGGGCAAGGGCGACGACCGCCCGATCAACACCCTGAATGATCGCCTCGCCGTGATGGCCGCCCTCGGCTGCGTTGATCTGGTCACCTGGTTCGACGAGGACACCCCCATCGCCCGCATCCTCGAATGCGAACCCGACGTGCTGGTGAAGGGCGGCGACTGGGCTCCCGACCGCATCGTCGGCGCACCGGAAACCCTCGCCCGCGGCGGCAGCGTGCATTCGATCCCGTTTGAACATCTCCGCTCCACCACAGCGCTGCTGGAGAAGATCCGAAAGCTTTAATGCAGCAATCTTTCTGCAGAGAAAAATACGACCTATAATCTCTACAGAAAGGAATCCGCCATGTCAGCCCTCGCCCAGCCCGTCATACCGAAACCGGAAGCGTCCACTGTCCTCGGCAAGGCCGTCACCCGTGCCGCCGAGCGTCTGGAGCTATCCCGGACGCTGCTCGCCCAGGTGCTCGGCCTCAGCCCGGCCAGCATCAGCCGGCTCTACGCCGGCACCTACCAGCTGGATCCCAAGCGCAAGGAATGGGACTTTGCGCTGCTGCTGGTGCGCCTGTTCCGCTCCCTCGACTCCATCGTCGGCACCGAGGACGCCGCCCGCCAGTGGCTGAGCAGCGACAACCTGGCCCTCAACGGCCGCCCCGTCGAACTCATCCGCCAGACCGAAGGCCTTGTCCGTGTCGTTCACTACCTGGACGCCTCCCGCGCTGTCGTCTGAGGCGCAGCCCTGGCAGGGCTGCGTCTGGCGCATCGTCGAAGCCCAGCACATCGCCGCGACGATGAAGCTGGTAGACAGCCCGGCCGAGCAGGATCTGCTCGAATCCCTGCTCGAAGGCAGCAAGCCGCCGCAACCCGACGCCACCGCCGGGCTCGACTACCTGCTTGCCTCGCCCTTCCGCTACAGCCCCCTGCGCGGCGGCTCGCGCTTTCGCAGCTTCACCGATCCCGGCGTGTTCTATGGCGCCGACACCGTCGCCACGGCCTGTGCCGAACTCGGCTACTGGCGCTGGAAGTTCCTGCGCGACGCCCCCGCTCTGGAACGCCTTGACCCGGTTGCCCACACTGCCTTCCGGGTCAAGGTCAGCACCACCGCCATCGACCTACGCCAGCCGCCTTTCGACCAGGACTCCGCCGCATGGACGCACCCCGACGACTACAGCGCCACCCAGGCCCTTGCCCGCCAGACCCGGGACGCTGCGGTCGGTGCCATCCTGTACCGATCGGTCCGCTCGCCGGAAGCCGCCTGGTGCGCCGCCCTGCTCACCCCGCAGGCCTTCGCCAGCCCGCGCCCCGAGCCCTCCGCCCAGACCTGGTGGCTGGCCGTCCGGCGGGATGAAGTCCTGTGGCGGCGGGATCGTGAATACCGGGCCTTCTCCACCGCCCGCTGGGCCTCGGCAACTGAACTGTGAAAGCTTCACACGCGCAGCTTGAATATTCGTTTTTGGAGTATTTAATGACTTCGCTTAGCACTAGAATCAATTAGTGCCAATTTCACGGGAAGGAGTATCGCCATGCGTATCGCCAACAACGTCGCCGAACTGATCGGTCACACCCCGCTGGTCAAACTCAACAAGATGGCCCCGGCCAGCGGCGCCACCCTCGCCCTCAAGCTGGAATTCTTCAATCCGGCCCATAGCGTGAAGGACCGCATCGCCGCGGCCATGCTCGACGCCGCCGAAGCCGCCGGCCAGATCAAGCCCGACACCATCATCCTCGAGCCCACCTCCGGCAACACCGGCATCGGCCTGGCCATGGTGTGCGCCGCCCGCGGCTACAAGTGTGCCTTCGTGATGCCCGAAACCATGAGCCGCGAGCGCAAGTTGCTGCTCAAGGCCTACGGCGCCGACCTGATCCTCACCCCCGGGCCCGAAGGCATGCCCGGCGCCATCAAGAAAGCCAATGAACTGGCCGCCGCCGACAGCCGCTACTTCATCCCGCAGCAGTTCGACAACCCGGCCAACCCGGCCATCCACCGCAAGACCACCGCCGAGGAAATCTGGGCCGACACTGACGGTCAGGTGGACATCTTCGTGTCGGGCATCGGCACCGGCGGCACGATCACCGGCGTCGGCGAAGTGCTCAAGGAACGCCGTCCGGGCGTCAAGATCATCGCCGTCGAACCCGCCGCCAGCCCGGTACTGTCCGGTGGAGCCCGCGGCCCGCACCCGATCCAGGGCATCGGTGCCGGCTTTGTGCCCGGCATCCTCAACACCGCCATCTACGACGAGATCGTTCAGGTGCCCAACGACGCCGCCCTCGACACCGCCCGCAAGCTGGCAACCGAAGAAGGCCTGCTGGTCGGCATATCATCCGGGGCCGCCGTGTGGGCCGCCCTGCAGGTGGCCGAACGGCCCGAAAACGCCGGCAAGCTGGTCGTCGTGATCATCCCGTCCTTCGGCGAACGCTACCTGTCCACCGTGCTCTACCAACATCTGGAAGTGTGATTTGACGACCTTCGATTTCAGCACCGCCCCCGACCGCGCCGACTCCGACAGCATCAAATGGCGCCGCTACGCCGGGCGCGACGTGATTCCCATGTGGGTCGCCGACATGGATTTCGCCGCTCCGCCGGCGGTGCTGGAAGCGCTCCACGCGCGTATCGACCACGGCGTGTTCGGCTATGCCGACGCGTGGCCGTCGCTGCTGGAGGCGGTCATCGAAGGCATCGCCCGCGACCACGCCTGGCGCATCCAGCCCGACTGGCTGGTGTGGCTGCCGGGCGTCGTCACCGGCTTCAACGTGGCGGTGCGGGCCGTCGGCCAGGCCGGTGACGGGGTGTTCACCTCGACACCGGTCTACCCGCCCTTCCTGCACGCGCCGGCCAATTTCGAACAACGCCTCGTCACCACGCCGCTGGTGCTGCACGGCCAGCGCTGGGAATGGGACTGGAACGCAACCGAAGCGGCCCTCGCCGAAAACGTGCGCCTGTTCATGTTGTGCAACCCCCACAACCCGGTGGGGCGCGTCTTCGACCGGGATGAACTGACTCGCATCGCCGAACTCGCCGAGCGCCACGACCTCGTCATCTGCTCCGACGAAATCCACTGCGGTCTGGTCCTCGACCCGGCCAAGCCGCACATCCCCATCGCCGCCCTCGACGAATCCGTCGCCCGCCGCAGCATCACACTGATGGCGCCGTCGAAAACCTGGAACATCCCGGCCCTCTACTGCGCCTTCGCGATCATCCCCGACGCCGCCCTGCGCGCCCGCTACAAGCGCGCCATGGCGGGCATCGTGCCGCATGTAAACGTGCTCGGCCTGACCGCCACCGAAATCGCCTACCGCGACTGCGGGCCGTGGCGCGCAGCCCTGCTCGACACCCTGCGCGCCAACGCAGCCCGGGTGGTCGAAACCATCAACGCCATTCCCGGCCTGTCCACCGTGCCGGTCGAAGCCACTTACCTGGCGTGGATCGACTGCCGTGAACTGATCGCCGCACGCGGCATCGCCAATGCCTCAGCATTTTTCGAAGCCGCCGGCGTCGGCCTGTCGGACGGCAAGGACTTCGGCCTGCCGGGCTTCGTGCGCCTCAATTTCGGCTGCCCGGCCAGCCGTCTGGAGCAAGCCCTGGAGCGCATCCGCCGCGCCGTAGTTTACTGATCCAACGCAAGAAATCCGGCTGCCCGACGCGCATACTGAATGCGTTGCGTCCTGCAGCCGGAGGTTCTTGTGAGCGCTCTCCCGTCCGTTCCCCTCGTCACCCTCGACGACGTCCTGCAGCGGCACAGCCACGACCCGACGCGGCTCCTGCAGATACTCATCGACGCGCAGGAAATCGAAGGCTGGCTGCCCGCACCAAGCCTTACCCGTATCGCCGCGGCGCTGCACATTCCCCGCGCCCGGGTCGAAGGCGTCGCCGGCTTCTACAGCTTTCTCTACACCCGCCCGGTAGGCCGCTACCGGGTGTTGTTCTCCGACAACATCACCGACCGCATGCTCGGCAACGCCGAGTTGCTCGACGCCCTGTGCCGCAAGCTGTGGATCGAGCCCGGCAAGGTTTCTGAAGACGGGCTGGTCAGCGTCACCACCACATCCTGCACCGGTCTGTGCGACCAGGGCCCGGCGATGCTGGTCAACGGGCGGGCTATCGGCCAGCTCAACCACCGGCGCATCAACGAGATCGCCGAACTGATCCGCCAGCAGCGTCCACTCGATCTGTGGCCCGCCGAATACTTCAGCATCGACGACAACATTCGCCGCCGGGACGCCCTGCTCGATCTGGACATGCCTCCGGGCGCGGCCCTCACCGCCGCCATCGCCCGCGGCCGGGACGGCTGGCTGGCCGAGATGCAGGCCTCCAACCTGCGCGGCCGCGGCGGCGCCGGCTTTGCCACCGCGGTGAAGTGGGCCAGTGCCCGCAACGCCCCGGGCGCGCAGAAGGTGATCGTCTGCAACGCCGACGAAGGCGAACCCGGCACCTTCAAGGACCGGGTGCTCCTCAACAGCTTTGCCGACCTGGTCTTCGAAGGCATGGCCCTAGCCGCCTGGGCGGTGGGCGCCTCCGAAGGCTTTCTCTACCTGCGCGGTGAATACCGCTACCTGAGGCCCCAGCTTGAAGCCGTGCTGGCCAGCCGTCGGCAAGCCGGCCTCCTCGGCACATCCATCCTCGGCGCGCCGGGCTTCGATTTCGACATCCAGATCCACCTAGGCGCTGGCGCCTACGTGTGCGGAGAGGAAACCGCACTGCTCGAATCCCTCGAAGGCAAGCGCGGCACGCCGCGCATCCGCCCGCCCTTCCCGGTGATCAAGGGTTATCTGGGCCGGCCGACAGTCGTAAACAACGTCGAAACCCTGGCCAAGACCTGCCTCGTCGCGCTGGAAGGCGGCGAGGCCTTCGCCGCCACCGGCACCGCGCAATCCGCCGGCACCAAGCTGCTGTCGATCTCCGGCGACTGCGCCGCGCCGGGCATCTACGAATACCCCTTCGGCGTACCCATCGCCCGCATCCTCGAAGACTGCGGTGCCAGCGACACCCAGGCCGTGCAGGTCGGCGGCGCATCGGGCATGTGCCTGGCCAGCTACGAGTTCCAGCGCCGCATTGCCTATGAAGACGTGCCGACCGCCGGCGCCTTCATGATCTTCGACGGCACCCGCGATCTGTTCGACGTGGCCCGTGCCTTTGTGCACTTCTTCGCCCACGAGAGCTGCGGCTTCTGCACGCCCTGCCGGGTCGGCACCGCGCTGCTGAAGGGCTTCATGGACAAACTGGCCGACGGCCACGGCGCCAAGGCCGACCTCACCGACATCGACTGGCTCGACCGCCTGCTGAAAAACGCCAGCCACTGCGGCCTCGGCAGCGCGGCGCCGAATCCGGTCATCGACACCCTGCAGAAATTCCGCCCGGCCTACGAACGGCGCCTGGTGTCGCTGGACTTCGAGCCGGCCTTCGACCTCGACGCGGCCCTCGCCGAAGCCCGCCAGCTCACCGCCCGGGACGATCCCGGCGCGCACCTCAAGACCCATGAGGAGGAAGAGAAATGACCAAGCAGTTTCTCCTCGACGGCCAGCCCGTGCCCTTCGAAGACGGCCAGACCATTCTCGAAGCCGCCCGCATCGCCGGCCACTACATCCCCAGCCTGTGCTGGCACAAGGATTTCGCCCCGCACGGCAGTTGCAAGCTGTGCATCGTCAAGGCTGCCGGGCGCCATGTGTCGGCCTGCGCCACCCCGGCCAAGGAAGGCTGGGAGGTCGAAAGCAACAGCCCGGAAATGAACGGCGAACGCCGCGGCCTGCTGCAGATGCTCTTCGTGGAAGGCAACCACTTCTGCCCGTCCTGCGAAAAAAGCGGCAACTGCGAACTGCAGGCGCTGGGCTACGAGTACGAAATGCTCACCTCGCGCTTTCGCCACTTCTACCCGGACCGCCCGGTGGACGCCTCCCACCCGGACGTGCTGCTCGACTTCAACCGCTGCATCTTCTGCGAGCTGTGCGTGCGCGCCAGCCGCGACGTGGACGGCAAGTCGGTGTTCGCCCTCACCGGCCGCGGCATCGACAAGCACCTGGTGGTCAATGCGGAATCGGGCCGGCTGGCCGACACCGATTTTGCGAAGGACGACCTGGCCGCCAACATCTGCCCGGTCGGCGTGATCCTGCACAAGCGCGAAGGCTTCGCTGTGCCGATTGGCGAGCGCACCTACGATAACGCGACGATCCGCAGCAAGAAGCTCAAGGAGTCCTCCTCATGAGCCCCGCTCCCGCCCGCAAGCTGCGCGTCGCCACCACCTCGCTGGCCGGCTGCTTCGGCTGCCACATGTCCTTTCTCGATATCGACGAGCACCTGTTCGAACTGGTCGAACTGATCGAATTCGACCGCTCGCCACTCACCGACATCAAGGAAGTCGGCCCCTGCGACATCGGCATCATCGAAGGCGGCGTGTGCAATGCCGAAAACGTCCACGTGCTGCGCGAATTCCGCCGCAACTGCAAAACCCTGATCGCCCTCGGCGCCTGCGCGGTGAATGGCGGCCTGCCTGCCCAGCGCAACCACCTGCCCCTGTCCGAATGCCTGCGCGAGGTCTATCAGTTCCGCCCGGGCATCGCCAACGGGCAGATCCCCAACGACCCGGAACTGCCCCTGCCCCTCGACAAGGTGCGGCCGATCCACGAAGTGGTGCGTATCGACTACTTCCTGCCCGGCTGTCCGCCCTCGGGCCCGGCGATCTGGAAATTCCTCACCGATCTGATCGCCGGCCGCACCCCGCGCCTGACCGGCGGCCTGCTGCACTACGACTGAGGTTCACACCATGAGCTTCGAACTGGAAACCGCCGCCAACCGGGAGAACCTGCGCCGGGTCGCCATCGACCCCGTCTCCCGCGTGGAAGGCCACGGCAAGGTCACCCTGCTGCTAGACGAGGCTGGCCACGTGAAGGAAGCGCGGCTGCATATCGTCGAATTCCGCGGCTTCGAGAAATTCATCCAGGGCCGGCCCTTCTGGGAAGTCCCGGTGATGGTCCAGCGCCTGTGCGGCATCTGTCCGGTGAGCCATCACCTGGCCGCCGCCAAGGCTCTCGACCCGATCGTCGGCGCACTGTCCATCACCCCCACCGCCGAGAAGATCCGCCGCCTGATGCACTACGGCCAGATCCTCCAGTCGCACGCCCTGCACTTCTTTCACCTGGCTTCGCCCGACCTGCTCTTCGGCTTTGAATCGCCCGTCCAGCAGCGCAACATCGTCGGCGTCGCCGCGGCCTACCCGGAAGTTGCCAAGCAGGGCGTGCTGCTGCGCAAGTTCGGTCAGGAAGTCATCCGCATCACCACCGGCAAGCGCGTGCACGGCACCGGGGCAATCCCCGGCGGGGTAAACAAGTCCCTCAGTGTCGCCGAGCGGGACGAGTTGCTGAAGGACGCCGACCAGATGGTCGAATGGAGCCGTGACGCGGTGCATCTGGCCCGTCGCCTCCACGAAACCAACGGCTCCTTCTACGACGAGTTCGGCCTCTTCCGCAGCCACCTGTTCAGCTTGGTGCGCGCCGACGGCGCGATGGATCTCTATGACGGCCACCTGCGCCTGCGCGACGCCCGTGGCCACATCGTGCTCGACAAGCTGGCTTGCGCCGACTACGAGGCGCATATCGTCGAAGAGGTCAAACCCTGGAGCTACATGAAGTTTCCGTTCATTACCGAACTGGGGCCGGAACGTGGCTGGTACAAGGTCGGCCCGCTGGCCCGGGTGCAGAACTGCGACTTCATCCCCAGCGCGCTGGCCGAGATCGAACGCCAGGCCTTCATCGCCCACGGGGAAGGCGAACCCATCCATGCGCCGCTGGCCTACCACTGGGCGCGCATGATCGAGATGCTCCACGCCGCCGAAGTCATCCGCAGCCTGCTCGACGACCCGGACCTGCTATCGGACGACAGGCTGGCAGAAGGCCCCCGCGGACGCGAAGGGGTCGGCATCATCGAGGCGCCGCGTGGCACGCTGATCCACCACTACCGCGTCGGCGATGACGACCTGGTGAGCTACTGCAACCTGATCGTGTCCACCACCCACAACAATCAGGCCATGAACGAGGCCGTGCGCCAGGTGGCCCGCCGCTACCTGGACGGACGCCAGCTCACCGAAGGCCTGCTCAACCACATCGAAGTCGCCATCCGTGCCTTCGACCCCTGCCTGTCCTGCGCCACCCACGCGCTGGGCAAGATGCCGCTGGCGGTGGAGTTGCTCGACGCGCACGGCAGCCTGCTCGACCGGGCCACCAACGGAGGCTGAAGCGGCATGTCACTGGTGGTGTTTGCGGCAGGCAATCCGTCACGGGGCGACGACGCCCTCGGACCGCTGCTGATGGCCGATCTGGAAGCCCTGGCCCTGCCGGACGTGCATCTGGTCAGCGACTTCCAGTTGCAGATCGAACACGCCCTCGACCTGGACGGCCAGGATCTGGCCCTGTTCATTGATGCCGGCACGGGCACCCCGGCACCCTTCGTGTTCAGTGAGATTCTTGCCGCAACCGGGCAGGCATCCAACTCCCACGCCCTCGCGCCAGAAGCAGTGCTGCAGGTTTATGCCGATATCAGGGGGCGAGCACCACCGCCCGCCTTCCTGCTGTGCGTGCGTGGTGCGGAATTCGAACTGGGGGCGGATCTGAGCGCAGCCGCGCGGGAAAACCTGTCAGCCGCCCGGGCTCATCTGCTGCGCTGCCTGGCCTGCGCAGACGCGACCAGTTGGCGCAGCAAGGCCAGCAATGATCCACTCAAGGCAAGAGGGGTGTTGTCTGCCGTCTGGCGTATTCGCTGACCAGCATGGAAATGGCGTGGGCTGCACCTTCAGGCAAACGAAAACCACCCCGCAACTGGGCGGCCAGCACCATGCAGGGCTCGCCCTGGGCCGGCCGGGTTGCCCGCACCAGCAGCAACTGATCGCACGGCAACTCGTGCCACGCCGGCGAACGAACGTCGATACCGATGCTCAGCGCCTCATCCCCTGACGCCAGCCAGTCGCGGATTTCATCCACGAACGCGGCACACGACAACACCCGTTCCGACTCGCCGCAACGCCCGAAACCACTCACCCACACCAAGGCCTCCTGCAGGGTTTCGCGATCCGGCGCGATGCTGCCGATGGCGATCCGTTCGGCACCGAGCGCGCGCAGCAGCTGCCTCAGTGCCCGCAGGCTGGCGAAACGCACGTCATCCAGATGGCGGACGAGAGCGGCGCCAGTAATGGCAGCTTCGGAAACAGGATCACCCACGTAGTCGTCTTTCTCAAGAATCTCGTCGAACTGCCAGGTCACGAACGGCAACCGCGGAGCCTGCACTTTGCACAACATGACGGTGGCCCTTGGGTTTGCTTCGCGACGGAGGAGAGGAAACAGGTAGAAAGAATGGCGCTGCACATCGGAACAAGCGCAGCATCAAAAAATATACGAATTTTCATTTATGACGAATTTTAAAGCAAAAATGCTTATTCGCATAAATTCGTAGCAAATTGATAATTCCCTGCCAGCCAACTCGCGCCAGACGCGCAAAAGGCAAACACCACAGCACGCTGTTTTAACAAGATTTAATGAAGAGACGCACAAAAATCCGCGTACCGGATCGCACGAATGGCATCCGGGAAGGTATTCACACAGGCTTCGCCCCCCGGCAGGCGCCAAGGGGGACGGCGACAGGCTTCCGCTCAGGCAGCGCGGCCGCGCCGCTGCATGGCCATGATCTTGGCCTGGACATAGCCCTTCAGCTCACGGAACGGAACAGGCTTGCTGTAAAGGATGACATCGGCGGGGAGGCCGCCATTTTCAACGATCTCGTCTTCAGTCAGGCCGCTGACCACCACGATGTCCAGATCCTGCAGCTGGGGATCGGCACGCAGGCGACGGATCATCTCGAAGCCATCGAGACCCGGCATGCGCAAGTCGGTAATCAGCAGATCCGGCGGCACACGACCGATTTCCAGCAGGCCGTCGATACCGCTGGACACCATGCGGTACTGCAGCGGCAAGGCCCAGGAGGCAAAAGTGTGTTCGTAGAGCTTCTGGAGAATGCGATCATCCTCGGCCACCAGAACCTGCAGGGTGCTGGCTGCCGGACGAACCGGCGCATGCCCGCCACCTGCCATCGACCTGGCCCGGAACTCCTCAATGGAACTGACGCGGATGCGGCGATGCCCACCCACTGTTTTCCATCCCTCTAGCTGGCCGTTCTCGACCATCTGCTGGACGGTACCCAAGGACAGACCAAGACGCTGGGCTGCTTCGGATGTGCTGCAATATTCCTTTTCAGGGGATTCGGGCGTGACGGCCATGGGAGGGGATCAAACTTAAAGAACAGCGGTTTAAAACGGTCTGACTAGTTTAGCCCGGGACCATGGGAAACCAACGACTTCCGCGCAGCGTCCCGGGGCAGGATTACATCCCGTCAGAACGGTTATCTTTCAGACTCAGGCCGAAACAAGCGTTTCAGATTTTAGCAACCGCATGTAAACAATAGAATTTTTAACATAAGGTCGCCAAAATTTACACCAAAAACATAAAAAAGTCGAAACACAGACGATTTTGATCGAAAATCTGCCCTACTTGTTTCGGTTTCCAAAGCTTTGCCGAGAGGGTAGCACTGTCTCACAGGGGCCACATGGGACTCAAGGCCTTAGGGTCTGTTTGACAAGATGGCCTGCAGATGCCGGCGGATCATGGCGAGCTTGATACAGCCAAGATAGTGTACGGCGAGCTTTTCGAAGCGGGTGGCGACCGCTCGGGCCTCCTTAAGCCAGCTGACACAACGCTCAATGACGTTGCGGCGGCAGTATGGAGGTCGAATTTGGGCGGCCGGCCGCGCCGCTGCGCACTCTGGTCGCGTCGTTCGTGCGGAAGTGACGGCGCCAACATGGTGCTTATGGAACCAGTTGCGGATGCGTCGGTAGCAGTAACCTCGGTCGCCCCCAAGCCTTTCGGGATGCCGCCGTGGGGAGCCATGTGGTTGCACGATTCGGACGGCATCGAGCACCGGCTCGGCAAAGAGCGACTCGTGAGCTTGGCCGGCACTCAACGGTCAGAGGCAGCCCGCCTCCGTCGCTCCCCAGATGCAGCTTCGTGCCCCAGCACCCGCGACTACGGCCCAGCGCGTGGTCCGTCGGCTCCTAGTGGGGAAGATTTTTCCGCGTCGGCAACGGCTTTGTGCGCGTACATTCGAGCCGTCGATACACCACAGCGACCTGTCGATCGCGCCAAGGGATGCCAGTCGCGTTGTGGAACAGCATCCCGTTGAGGATCGTTCGGTAGTTCAGGTAGTACCGACCGGGCATGGTCGCCGCCGGCAAAAGCGGATCGAGGAGCGCCCATTCCGCATCAAGCAACTCATGACGGCGGTGCGACATGGCTCCCACAGTTCAGGAAAAGCGATTGCCATTCCGACCGACAACCGCCTGTTAATGTGTGTGGCCGGGCACAAGCTGGTCCTGATCGCCAAACGGGCCGGGCTGGCGCTTCGCCAGACCTCCGAGAATGAAGGCCGCAGTCTCAAACGTCTGGCCGGCGGTTAGGCCCCTGCATAGCAGTTCCGGCAGACACTCCTGGATCGACTCATCCGAGACCTGGATCGCCGCCTGCTGATGCTCCGCGCGCACCCGAAGTCGAATGTATCGGCAACGCTCGCCAGCCCTGCGAGTTGGACGTGAAGGTTAGCGTTGCTACAACCGAGAAGGGTAACCTGATAGTCGGAGCCAAGGCCTTTCCCGGCAATTCGTACGATAGTCACACCCCGAAGCAAATCGAACCGGCAACTATTCTTTTGCAGGGGGGCCGGTCATGACTGACATGACAAGTCAGTCTCCCAGCTATAATCGTTCGTCTAAGAAGTTTCGAAGCCTCGCGTGAAGGTAAAAGCCATACCATTCAGACAAGCCGTCGCACGGCATAGTGCAGGTCCCACTATGGTAGAAGAAATACAAAGAGTCTTGCGGCTAAACCAGCCACTGAAAGCCAAAGACATAGCAAAGCGTCTTGGTATAGAGCGCTCGGTCATCAGCGCACTTCTGCATCAACATTTGGAAGTTTTTGTGCAAAATGACGCGTATCAGTGGTCTCTGATCCAACCCCATAAGCTTTTGATTGAGTTTCCAAAAACGAGGTGGCTAACAACGGACCAGCTTGAGACAACTCTTTGCTCAGTTGAGTCTCCGCTTGAGTCCAGTCATAAGATCATTGTTTTTAAGTTCTCGCCAGACACTTCATTGCTGCTGGATGCGATGGCACGTTTGCTCGCACTCTGCAATCAGCTTGTCGGAATCGGAAAGTTTGTAACCATTGATTTCGACGACTGCCCGTCAACATCTAGCTATCTAAGTCGGATTGGATTTTTCGATCATTTAGATGGCAAAGTTATTGTGCAACCAAAGCGTCCGAAAACATCACGTGCTACTGCTTACAGAGGAGAAAACACCGGCGTAGTCGAACTTGCTCCCATCAACATGGAGGAGCGGGATGATGAAACTCCACGGCGTCTGCAACGCAGCTTCGAGCAATGTGCGGGCTCTACCCATACCGTTGGAGTGCTGACGATTCTCGGTGAACTCTTTGACAATGTACATGAACATTCGGAGTCCCCCATACCCGGTTTCGCGGCACTGCAGCTTTACAAGAAGGGGGCTCGCCCACACATTCGTACCGTTTTTTCAGATGCTGGAAATGGGATTGTCGGGACGCTGTTACCCACTCTTGACACTAAGATGCGGCAACAGCTTGGATGTTCGGGCAAAAATTTAGGCGTCGCCTTGATTGAATACATATTCTCGCATGGCCAATTGAGCCGTATGCAAGATGATGGTCGAGGGCTTGGCCTCAAACGTGCTGGGGATTTCGCAAACAAGTTCAACGCTAGCATCAGCGTGCGCCAGGAAACGTTCGAAGTAATGATTCACTATCGTGCAGGGGCACTGGAGTTTGAACATCGGTTGAACCTACGGAAAATGCGTGGAACGCATATTTGCTTTAATTTTGAGTTGACTGTCTGAACGCTTTCTCGTTAAACTGTTAAAATGAACCAGACTCCATCCAGCGTCCAGATCCGCCTGTTGGACTTGACGAAAAATTCGCACCCTTTCGGAAACTTCCAAGGGAAAGCTGCGTTCCGAGCCCTGTCCGACATTGTGGATGCGGCCCCACGCACGATGGTCTTTGGTATTTCGCTGGCCGGGATCGTTGCCACTGATGCCTCTTTCCCGCGCGAGAGTGTCGTTGCTGCAGCCAAGTATTTCAGAGGACAACGTTGGTTCTACCTAACCGATCTTAGCGATCGCGACTTGGTGGACAACTGGAAATACGCTGCCCAAGCTAAACAACAACCTCTAGTAATCTGGCATTCCGAAGAGTCATTTGAGGTGATAGGCCCCGACATCAGTTCATCGGCGAGTGATCTTCTTGATTACGTGCTGCGTCATCGCAAGGTCAGTACCGCTCAAGTGGCAACCGACCTAGGCCTCTCCGTACCAAACGCAAGCACACGCCTCAAAAAACTTGTGACGGATGGGTATCTGCTTCGTCAAGAGGACATTGCGGACTCTGGAGGCATCGAGTACACATACTCTGCGATACGATAAATCTCCTTAAACAGCTTGCTTTAACCTGAATCAAAGGGTACGATCCGGGTTGGTCTGGTTGACTTTAGTCACACCGAAGTTAAACAGGATCATTTAACCAGATGCAAACGCATCGTACTTTTGAAAGATTATTAAGCATGAGCGAAATTCATACTCCTCTCGGCGAAGTTGCACACCGTCCTGACCACTACAAGATACAGGTTGCTCAGGACAGCCTGGCCTTTGTCGAGTTCGTGATGAACGATCCGGTCCCCTTGGGCAGGCAAATTCTGGCTGCTGCAGGATTGAGGACCAATGATGACTACAGTCTGTATGCGATCCTCGACACCGGGGATTTTGAAGACGTACGGCTGGATGAGCCCATTGATCTACGCCGCAACGGTGTTGAACGTTTTGTGGCATTCCACGCTGACCGGGAATTCAAACTGACAGTAAATGGGAGTCAGGTTACGTGGGGCATGCCGATCATCACTGGCTCCATTCTGTATGAGCTTTCGAAACCGCACACGAACGAAGCTGTTTTTTTAGTGATCCGTGGTGGAGAAGATCGCCAAATCGAAATCGAGGACGAGGTTGACCTCACCCCTCAGGGGGTCGAACATTTTGAAAATGCGCCCAAGCGCAATCCAAAGATGGAGATCGTGGTCAACGGCCATGAGACAAAGGTTGCAAATGATCACGTGACTTTTGATCAGTTGGTAGCGATTGCCTATCCGGGAGAGGCCCCCACTCCGAACATCACGTACTCCATAACCTATCGGAAAGTTGCATCTTTTCCACATAGTGGTGAGCTCGCTACCGGCGGCTTTGTTGAAGTTAAAAACGGGAGCATCTTCAATGTCGGCCGCACTATTCAATCTTAACTCTGACCTAAAGCAACTCCGCGAGGACGGCTATGTAGTACGAATCGAAGGCGGAAACCTTGTGATGTATGAAGTGCCATACATCAATGCTCACAGGGAAGTGAAGACGGGCACGATCCGCTCCACGTTATGTTTGTCTGGTGACATAACACTGAAGCCGGAGCCACATACCGTTTATTTTGAAGGCGAATTTCCATGCCAAGCTGACGGAACGCCACTCATCAGCATCTCCGCTGGAGGCAACGTTCCAGCGGACTTGCTGGTTTCTGCACAGCACTATCTCTCATGCAAACCAAACGACAACGGTTACACCGACTACTTTGCAAAAATGTCGACGTACGCGACGATTATCTCCGGGCCTGCCGCCGTCCTTAGACCGGGAACCAGTCCCCGTAAAGTTTGGGGCCCAGCGGACGACGGAGATAGTGTTTTCAACTACGTGGAGACGGCCTCGGGCAGGGCAGGCATTGGAGTATTGACGGCACGTCTCGCCGACGAACACATCGCAATCATCGGCATTGGTGGTACAGGTTCCTACGCATTGGACTTACTAGCTAAAACGCCGGTGAGGGAAATCAGACTTATCGATGGTGATGATTTCCTCCAGCACAATGCTTTCCGAGCCCCAGGCGCCCCAACGATCGAGCAACTTCGTGAGATGCCGAAAAAAGTCAATTATTTCGCCGCCATCTATTCAAGCATGCATCGAGGCATCGTTGCGCACGCAGTGGAACTCACCGAGAGCACAGTGACCCTTCTCGATGGCGTCAGTTTCGCGTTTTTGTGCATGGATGCGGGGGGAGCGAAACGTGTAGCCGTCGAACAACTGGAACGAATGGGAGTGCCTTTTGTCGATGTCGGCATGGGGCTGGAGCTTTCAAATGGATCGCTAGGGGGCATCCTGCGAGTCACACTTAGTACACCTGAGGAGCGGGGTTTCGCACGGGAACGTATCGCCTTTGAAGAGCAAAATGAAGAGAACGTCTACAGTTCAAACATCCAGGTCGCAGACCTGAACTCACTGAACGCTGCTTTGGCCGTCATGAAGTGGAAGAAGTATCGCGGCTTCTATCGTGATCTAGAGAAAGAACACCACTGCTCCTATACGACTGACGGCAACATGCTTTTAAATGGGATTCCCGCATGATTCTCCATACGCAGCTTGAGCCTCGTTTCGTGAAAGGAGTTCCAAGAGAGCTTGAGCAAGGCGTTCTCTACGTGTCGATGGAATATGGCACCGTGGTCCATAGCTGCTGTTGCGGCTGTGGCCACGAAGTTGTTACACCATTAACTCCAACCGATTGGACATTGACGTTTAACGGTGAACAAGTGTCGCTTTGGCCATCAATTGGCAACTGGAACTTACCCTGCAAGTCACATTATGTAATCAAAAGCAACCTGGTATTGGAGGCCGGGCCTTGGGGTCACCACCGGATCGAAGCAGAAAAGAAGCGGGATAAGGCTACAAAGGAAACGTTCTATCATAGGGCAGCAGAATCTGACCAAGCGGACGGGAATCGCCCAACACAGCCATCGGTGGCAACTGTACCTCCAAGCACTGAAAAAATTGGTTTATGGTCTAAGTTGTGGAACTGTATCCGGAAAATTTAAATTTCAGATCGTGGCTCGCTTCGCGATAACGATCTAACCTTAATCGTTATGCTTTTCTAAATTTACACACCAACCGCCAACCCATGAATGAACTTTTTTACATCCAATGCGCTTTTGTTTTTGAGAGCGGGATTTAAAAAATACGTCATTCCTCTGGTCGTCAGAGGCAAAACTTTTCCTTTGTACTCAAAGGCAAATGAGTTCATTGATTGAAATATTATTGCCAATGCTTTTTGGCCCAAGTCGTATGAAAAACCTAGTTCGCTGTAAAGCGAAGTTTCAATTTCCGCCGAAATGTAGCTGCTAAGTATTTTATAAAAATAATTGTTATTTAGTATCTCTTTGAGTATGTCGTCTTTTATTCGACCTTTTGATTCTAGAGTTTCATAATTGGCAGCGAACTTACCAAAGGTGTAATTTGCAAACTCCTTGATATTTTCCCTTGGGCAGATATGCGACAAGTCCAGCGCAATAAATCCAAATTCAGCTTGACTCTTACTCACTCGCTCTTCAATCTGCTTCTTTGCCTTTCTTACGTTCTTGACAAGGCCAGAAGGGCTGTGGATGTATTTGCATTCAATTGCAATTGTGTCGTTTACGATTACATCGCAAACGCCGTCTAAACTTATTTTGGTGTTTGGGTTTTTTTCTTTTAGTGCGAGCAGAAATCTAACGCCCATTGAGAGTTCAAAAAAATGGTCGTTATAGCTTTCATCGCTATCTTGCGCATAGTTTGATTTTCCTTCGATTATTTTGGCTAAATCGTGTTTGTTGTAATCGACTTTGTGCAGAAAGATATTGTTGATGGCGTTGTATTTAATTGCTATTTCTGTAATTTTTGCCAAAGATTCGCCATCCAAGCCATCAAGATTTGCCAAGTCTTTTTTAATGGCACCTAGCTTTGTATTTAGTATATTAGTTCTTGGCTTTATTTCCTTAAGAACTCTAGACAGATTTTCAATTAAGCAATCAAACTCAAATTGAATGCTCTCAAGAGTATGGCTTGTTTGAACTTCACTCATACGAAGCTTTATTGTTCCGATCTAAACATAACAAATAGCGTTTATCCGCCGACGTGGCAGAGCTTGGAGAAGGCGATGCGGCATGGCTGCGGATAAACCTTGTTGGACTGAACCGCTGTGATGACGGTGACTATGGGGATTGTAAGGTTGCCCCGTCTGAAGTCAATTGTTTGGCATGAGCGTAACGGAAGGGGCGATGCTCTTGAACACTCGGGAGCGTTCATGGAACGCTGATCGGACGTGGCGCGAAGAGTGAATGCTGCGTTGGTGCTGACACGTTTCCCGTGCTCAGAGTCAAAGCGACTGCGAATGCTGTTGCCATCCGATCGCTCCCCAGCATAGGGCACAGGTTCGTCCCTCGTGGCTGCCCTCGCGGATACCCTGGGCGATGTCCCGATTGGATCGTCTTGACGAGACGAAACTGTCCGCTTACAGAATGCGGGCAGCGTTGATGTTCGATGCGGGTGACACGGAGCAGGAAAGCGCTGCTCGACTCGATCATGGTCGGCGAAGTGCGTGTGGCGAATGGAGTATTTTCGCAGGATATGGCACGGGGTCGGAGTCGCCAGGCCTCCACCGGGGCGCCCAGCCCTCACCGACAGTGATGTCTTACCAGACGGTCGAGCTTTCCCTCGTCCTCCTTCATAATCCCAAGTCTTGCCCGATCGGTTGCCTTCGGCCCTTACAACTCATGCTCAAGCTCGAAGACATCAAGAAGAACGCTGCCGTTTCGGGCATCGAGCCCGCTCAGGTGGTGCGGATCGTCACGACCGAACCAGTGGGGGACAACGCCCTCACCGTCTACTACAAGACGCCTGACGGCCGCCTTCTGGAACGGATGCTGTTCCGTACCGACGAAACCAAGCTCTCGCTCGCCGAAGCTGGCCGTCCGTGGGCCTTCGACGCGCCTGGCGAAGACTTTAAGCTGGCAGCCGAAGCGTGGCGGATAAATCTGGCCCATCTGTTCGATCCGATGATGGCCGTCCACACGTCCAACGTGGAGCCCTTGCCGCACCAGATCACGGCGGTGTACGAGTCGATGCTGCCCAGGCAGCCGCTGCGCTACGTCCTGGCGGACGACCCCGGCGCGGGCAAGACCATCATGGCGGGGCTGTTCATCCGTGAACTCCTGATGCGAGCCGACGCCAGGCGCGTGCTGATCGTTGCCCCCGGCAGCCTCGTCGAGCAGTGGCAGGACGAAATGTTCGAGAAGTTCGGCTTGTCCTTCACGCTGTTCTCGCGGGAGCAGGTCGAGCAGTCCCGCAGCGGCAACCCTTTCGACGACCTGGACCTGATGGTCGCCCGGGTCGATCAGTTGTCCCGCAGCGAAGACCTGCTGGAGAAACTGCGCCTGTCTCACTGGGATCTGATCGTCGTCGACGAAGCCCACAAGCTCTCGGCCAACTACTTCGGCAACAAGGTCAACAAAACCCGGCGCTTCCAGTTGGGCGAGCTGCTGGGTTCGATTACCCGGCACTTCCTGCTGATGACCGCCACGCCGCACAACGGCAAGGAGGAGGACTTCCAGCTCTTCATGTCGCTGCTGGACTCCGACCGTTTCTACGGCAAGTTCCGCGACGGAGCGCACAAGGTCGACGTCACCGACCTGATGCGCCGGATGGTGAAAGAAGAGATGTTCCGCTTCGACGGGACGCGCCTGTTCCCCGAGCGCCGGGCCTACACCACCAATTACAAGCTCTCCGACCTGGAAGCCGCGCTTTACGCCGCCGTCACCGAGTATGTGAAGGAGGAAATGAACCGGGCCGACCAGCTCCAGGACGGTGGCCGCAAGGGTACGGTGGGCTTCGCGCTGACCTCGCTGCAACGTCGCCTCGCCTCCAGCCCGGAGGCCATCTATCAGTCCCTCAAGCGTCGTCGCCACAAGCTCAGGCGCCGCGTCGAGGAAGAGAAGCTCCTGCAGCGCGGGCAGACCCTGGCGGGAACCCCGGAGCCGGCCGTCAACGGCCACGGAAAAAACGGCGACGACATCTGGGAGTCGGCTGAATCCCTGTCGGCCGAAGACTATGAAAACTTCGAGGAAGCAATCGTCGATCAGGCCACAGCGGCCCAAACAATTCAGGAACTCGAAGCCGAAATCTTCATTCTCGAAGCGCTGGAGGAGCAGGCCCGGCAGGTTGTCCATTCCGGTCAGGACCGCAAGTGGGATGAGCTATCGAAACTGCTGCAGAACACGCCCGAGATGCACGACGCCGATGGACGTCAGCGCAAGCTGATCATCTTCACCGAGCACCGCGACACGCTGAATTATCTGGCGGTGAAAATCCGCGGCGTGATCGGCGACGAAGCGGCCGTGGTCATGATCCACGGCGGCGTCAAACGCGAAGAGCGCCGCAAGGTGCAGGAGCTATTCCGCAACGATCCGACCGCGCGGGTGCTGCTGGCCACCGACGCCGCGGGCGAAGGGGTGAACCTCCAGAACGCCAACTTGATGGTCAATTACGACCTGCCCTGGAACCCCAACCGGCTGGAGCAGCGCTTCGGCCGCATCCACCGGATTGGCCAGACCGAGGTCTGCCACCTGTGGAACCTGGTGGCATCCGAAACCCGCGAGGGCGACGTCTTCCAGCGCCTGTTCGAGAAGCTGGAAGTCGAGCGCGAAGCTCTGGGTGGCCGGGTCTTCGACATCCTTGGCGAAGTGTTCGAGGAAAGGAGCCTCAAGGACCTGCTGATCGAGGCGATCCGCTACGGGGCCGACCCCGAAGTACGCGCCCGTCTGCTGCGCAAGATCGAAGGTGCGCTCGACACCGCGCACCTCGAAACCATCATCAAACGCAACGCCCTGTGCGAAGAGGTGATGGACGAGCGCCGCCTCTTCGCGGTCAAGGAAGAGATGGAGAAGGCCGAAGCCCGCAAGCTCCAGCCCTATTTCATCCGCTCCTTCTTCAACCAGGCCTTCCAGCAACTAGGCGGCGAACTGCGCCCCCGCGAGCAGGGGCGCTATGAGATCACCCACGTCCCGGCCAACATCCGCGAGCGCGACCGCCAGATCACCGGCCGGGACCGGCGCAACGCCGACCCGGTGCTGCGACGCTACGAGCGCGTCTGCTTCGAGAAGCAGTACGTCCGCCTGATCGACCGCATCAGTGCGCCGATGGCCAGCCTCATGCACCCCGGCCACCCGCTGATGCAGTCGGTCACCGATCTCGTCCTGGAACAGCACCGCAACAAGCTCAAGCAAGGGGCCGTACTGGTCGACCCGAGCGACAGCGGCATCACGCCGAAGGTGATGTTCATCATCGATCACTGCGTCAAGGAAGGCGCCTCGCCGGGCAGCCAGCACGGCGACCTACCCGCCTCGGGCTACGTCGTCTCCCGCCGGATGCAGTTCGTCGAAATCGATCCGCAGGGCTGCACGGCCAACGCGGGCTGGGCGCCTCACCTGGATCTGGAGCCCATTGCCAAAACGGACACTGCCCTGATCGAGGACGTGCTGGGGGCACCCTGGATCACCCAGAATCTGGAGCAACAGGCTCTGGCCCACGCCTCCAACCACCTGGTTCCCGAGCACTTCGGCGAGGTGCGGACCCGACGCGAGAAGAGCGTCGACAAGACACTGGCCGCGGTCCATGAACGCCTGGTCAAGGAGATCAACTTCTGGTCGGACCGCTACATCAAGCTGCAGGACGACATCGCGGCCGGCAAGGACGTGCGTCTCACGCTGGAGAACGTCCGCCGCACGATCGACGAGCTGACCGCTCGCCGCGCGTCCCGCGAAAAGGAGCTGCTGGCGATGCGCCACGTTATTTCCGCAACGCCCGTCGTCGTGGGCGGCGCCCTGGTGATCCCGGCCGGCCTCCTGGCCCAGAGGAAGGGTGCGCCGGGATGGTCCGCTGATGCCGCCGCCCGCGCCAGGATCGAATGGGTCGCGATGAACGCTGTGATGGACGCTGAGCGCGCACTCGGCCATGAAGTCATCGACGTGTCAGCGCAAAAGTGCGGCTGGGACGTCACGAGCCTGCCGCATGCCATCGGTGGCAAACTCCCGCCCTCGCGTCACATCGAGGTCAAGGGCCGTACCAAGGGCGCAACGACGATCACCGTGACCCGCAACGAAATTCTTTACGGGCTGAACCAGCAGGACAAGTTCATCCTGGCCATCGTCCTGGTAAATGGGGACATGCACGAGGGGCCGTTTTACGTGACCAAGCCGTTCACGCAGGAGCCGGATTGGGCGGTAACCAGCATCAACCTCGACCTTGCGCAGTTGCTGAAGCAAGCAAAAAATTTGGAGGGCCGCACCAGTGAGTGAGCCACCAAAAATTGTCAGAGCGCACTGTAACGAGTGTGGACACGAAACCAGGCACGACGTTGTGATGGAACGAGTCCATCGCGAATCTGAATTGATCGACCCGTATAGCGGTATTGCAGTCCACTGGGCAACGACACACACCATGCTTGAATGCAGAGGGTGCGAGGAGGTTATTTTTCGCCGAGTTGAATGGTGTTCAGAGGCAGACCCAATGGACTCGGGGGAGGTCACGTACTTCCCTCCCCGAGTGTCCCGTCGACGGCCCGGGTGGTTTGAGAAGCTTCCCAGCGAGTATTCGTCTCTGTTTTCAGAGATCTACTCAGCTCTTCATGCAGACAGTCGCAGCCTCGCAATGATGGGCCTACGCACACTTATCGACGTTTTCATGTCTAGGAAGTTGCAGGACTCGCCGCGTTTTGAAGAGGGACTCAAACAACTGGTCGCACAGAACTACATCACAACGCGCAGTCTGGAAGTCATTAAGGCGGCCGTTGAGGCTGGCCATGCGGCAGCACACCGAGCCCACAAGCCGTCTCCAGACCAACTCGAAGCAGTAATGGATATTGTCGAGAACCTCATCCAGCATGATCTCCTCACGGAATCAGCGGCGTCATTGAGAAAATCGATCCCGCCTCGTCCCCCTAGGGCAGCGAAACCTAACACTAGCGAAAAGCAAGAATGATCCGTGCCCCCAAGAAGCTCATCGAAGTCGCCCTCCCCCTCGACGCCATCAACGTCGCGTCTGCCCGTGAAAAGTCCATCCGCCACGGCCATCCGAGCACGCTGCACCTGTGGTGGGCGCGCCGGCCGCTGGCAACCGCCAGGGCGGTGATCTTCGCACAGATGGTCAATGATCCCGGCTACCAGCAGGGGGGCGGCTTCAAGTACGGGGTGAACAAAGAAAAGGCGGCGATCGAACGCGAGCGCCTGTTCAAGATCATCGAAGACCTGGTGCTGTGGGAGAACACCAACAACGAAGAGGTGCTGAACCGCGCCCGCGCCGAGATCGTGCGCAGTTGGCGCGAGACCTGCGAACTCAACAAAAGCCACCCTCAGGCCGCTGAACTTTTCAATCCGGACAAGCTGCCCCCCTTTCACGACCCCTTCGCGGGGGGCGGCGCGCTGCCGCTGGAGGCACAGCGCCTGGGGCTGGAAAGCTACGCGTCGGATCTGAACCCGGTGGCGGTTACGATCAACAAGGCGATGATCGAGATACCACCGCGTTTTGCCGGCCGGGCGCCGGTGGGACCGCCGCTAGTGGGCGACAAGCAGGGCAAGTTCGCGGAGGATTGGTCCGGAGCCAAAGGACTGGCCGAGGACGTACGCCGTTACGGCGCATGGATGCGGGCCGAGGCCGAGAAACGCATCGGCCACCTGTATCCGAAAATCGAAGTCACCGCCGAGATGGCAGCAGAAAGACCGGACCTCGCGCCACTGCTCGGCCAACAACTCACGGTGATCGCGTGGCTGTGGGCGCGCACGGTGAAAAGCCCCAACCCAGCGTTTAGTCACGCGGAAGTGCCTTTGGTCTCGACTTTTGTATTGTCGAAAATGAAGGGAAACGAAGCGCATGTCATGCCACTAGTAGACGGGGATAAGTACCAGTTCACCGTTCGTAGAGGGCTCCCGCCGGATAGTTCGACAAGCGGGACCACTGCAGGTAAGCGTGCAGCGTTCATCTGTATGCTTTCTGGCTCGCCAATCGATTACAACCACATTCGTGCTGAAGGTAAGGCGGGCCGGATGGGGCAGCGTTTGATGGCAATCGTCGCAGAAGGTGTGCGCGGCAGAATCTATCTCCCCCCAACAGCTGCACAGATTACGATTGCCGAAAGTGCGAAGCCGGAATGGTCACCCGAGATGGAACTACCGAACAATCCTCGGGACTTTAAGACGCCAAACTATGGTTTAACAAAATTTTGCGACCTCTTTACTCCTCGCCAACTAGTGGCTCTGACTACATTTTCCGATTTGGTGCTGGAGGCCACAGAACGCTGTCAGAAAAATGCAGTAGCGGCGGGAATGGCAAATGATGGCGTGGGATTGGACGCTGGTGGCTGTGGCGCGACGGCTTATGGTCAAGCGTTGGGCACTTTCCTTGCGTTTGTTAATAGCAGCTTAGCAGACCGACTTAGCACTATTTGCTCTTGGGATGCTGGTGGCGCGACATGGGGAACCAAAATGCGCAATACATTTTCTCGCCAAGCCATTCCAATGTCGTGGGATTTTGCTGAGGTAAATCCATACTCAGGGCAGTCCGGTAGCTGGGAAAATTCTCTCGATTACACCGCAAAAGGAGTTTCTGTAACGCAGGTGAGTGCTGTTGGAGTTGCGCAGCAAGCTGACGCGGCCATGCAAAAAATATCGGAAGGTAAAGTTGTTTCGACGGACCCCCCATATTACGACAACATTGGTTATGCAGACCTTTCCGACTTTTTCTACGTTTGGCTCCGCAAGAGCCTGAAACCAATTTTCCCCTGCCTCTACGCAACGCTCGCGGTCCCAAAGGCCGAGGAACTTGTGGCTACGCCCTATCGTCACGGCGGCAAGGCGCAGGCCGAGTCCTTCTTCCTCGACGGCATGACTCGCGCGATCCACAACCTCGCAGAGCAAGCTCATCCGGCCTTCCCGGTCACGATTTATTACGCTTTCAAACAGGCTGAAACCAAGGGCGAAGCCGGCACGTCGAGTACCGGTTGGGAAACCTTCCTCGATGCGGTGATTCGGGCTGGATTTGCCATTACCGGTACATGGCCGATGCGCACCGAACTCGGCAACCGCATGATCGGTTCGGGCACCAATGCTTTGGCCTCCAGTATCGTTCTTGTCTGCCGCAAGCGTGCCTCTGATGCCCTCTCCGTCAGCCGCCGCGAGTTCCTGCGAGAACTCAACGCCGCACTCCCCAACGCCCTCGACGAAATGACCCGTGGTGGCATCAACAGCCCGGTCGCGCCGGTGGACTTGAGTCAGGCCATCATCGGCCCCGGCATGGCGATCTTCAGCCAATACGCCGCCGTCCTCGAAGCCGACGGAACGCCGATGAGCGTTCGTACCGCGCTGCAACTCATCAACCGCTTCTTTGCCGAAGACGACTTCGACCACGACACACAATTCTGCCTGCACTGGTTCGAGGGCCAGGGCTGGGCGGAAGGTAAATATGGCGAAGCCGATGTGCTGGCCCGGGCCAAGGGCACCAGCGTTGCCGGTCTGATCGAAGCCGGCGTGATCGAAAGCGGCAAGGGCAATCTGCGGCTGCTCCGCTGGGGCGAACTTCCGGCCGACTGGCACCCCGAAACCGACACCCGCACGCCGGTATGGGAAGCCCTGCATCACCTGATCCGCGCGCTCAACCAGCAAGGCGAATCGGCAGCCGGCGCGTTGCTCGCCCGCATGCCCGCCCGCGCCGAACCGGTCCGCGCACTAGCCTATCGGCTCTACACACTGTGCGAGCGCAAGGGCTGGGCCGAAGAGGCACGGGCCTACAACGAACTGGTGAGCACTTGGTCGAGCATCGAGCAGGCCTCGGCCGATGCGGGCCATGTGGGCGCGCAGGGCAGTTTTGAAATCTGAGGAGTCCGAGCATGATCGAAAAGCTCACACTGAAAAACTTCACCACCCTACCGAATGGTGAGTGGACGCTCTCGGCAGGTCTCAATGTGGTCGTGGGTGAAAATGGGTTGGGCAAAACGCATGTGCTCAAGCTTTTGTATGCATTGCTCAAGGTCCAGGCCGACGCCCGGGACTTGAGCAAGTCTGCTCTCGAAAGAGCCTACGCGGACAAACTGCTGTCGGTGTTTCGCCCTGAAACCCTGGGGCGACTGGTCAAGCGCAAGCAGGGCCGCGAACGCTGCGAAATTGCCTTATCGATGCAGGACGGGAAGCAGAGTTGCGCCATTGCTTTCGCCACAAATGCCAAGTCGCAAGTAGAAGTGCTGGAGGGGCCGGGCACGAAACTGCCACGCTCACCCGCCTTCCTTCCCACGCGCGAACTGGTGACGCTGTGTCCGTGGTTTGTGCCGCTTTACGACAACTACCACCTGGAGTTCGAGGAAACCTGGCGCGACACGGTCTCACTCCTTGGGAACCCTGCCCTCAAAGGGCCGCGTGCGAAGGCGGTCACCCGGCTGCTGGCGCCGCTGGAAGCAGCCATGGGGGGCAATGTGGCGGTGGACAAGGCCACGGGTCGCTTCTATCTGCAACTAGCCGAAGGGCGCATGGAAATGCCGCTCGTCGCGGAGGGGCTACGCAAGATCGCGATGCTCGCCCGCCTCATCTCTACCGGAACCTTGCTGGAACAGGGCTATTTGATCTGGGACGAACCGGAAACCAATCTCAACCCCAAGCTCATCAAGACCATTGCCCGCAGCATCGTCGCTGTCGCCATGGAAGGGGTTCAGGTTTTCATCGCTTCGCACTCTCTTTTCCTGCTGCGGGAACTGGAAATGCTGCTCGGCGAGAAGGCTAACCAGAAGCTGCCTCGGCGCTGGTTTGCCCTTGCCGATCAGGATGGTCAAGTAATACTAGAGCAAAGTGGACACCTCGATGACATCCGTTCCTTGGTCATGCTGGATGAGGAACTCGCCCAGTCGGACCGCTTCCTGGAATGGGAGGGGGACTGATGTCGGTGATTCAAGAGGGGAGCTTGACCTTCAGTTTCGACGCCGGAACTTGCGCCAGCAAGTACGATGACTGGGCGTTTTACCGCAACCGCTTCCAGAACGGCTGTTACACCGATAACAAGGCCGTTGATCTGGTGTGTCGCTCAGGAGCAACGGCCTGGTTGATTGAAATCAAGGATTACCGGCTACATGTCCGTACCAAGCCTGGCGATCTGGCCGACGAGATTGCCATCAAGGTACGCGACACACTGGCGGGTCTGGTTGCCGCTCAAACCCAAGCCAATGAAGCTGGTGAGCGCCGCCAAGCCCGTGGGCTGCTCGACGCTGAGCGCATGCGCGTGGTATGTCATGTCGAGCAACCTGCCAAGCACACCCGCTTGCGGCCGCGGGCGATTGAACCGGACAAGTTGAAGCAGAAATTACGCACCCTGCTCAAAGCGATTGACCCGCACCCCATTGTGGTGGATCAGACCTCGCTGCATGCGGACATGCCCTGGAAAGTGCGATAAAAAAAATGAAAATCATGAGCATCAAACCCTGGGCGCGAAATCGCCGCCCCCATATGAATACGTGTACAGGGGCAGCTTCCCGCAAGGCGAGCTCGGGCTGAGCCGCAGGGCTCCCGCAGCTACGCATCTGACATCTCGGCAACAGAGATAGCGTTCACCG
>JAOAUC010000041.1 GCA_030157785.1 Zoogloea oleivorans | reverse complement strand
ACGAACTCATCCTCGGCGCCGTCGGCACCCTGCAGTTCGACGTGGTGGCCCACCGCCTCGAGTTCGAATACGGCGTGGACGTGATGTTCGAGTCCTGCAGCTACGTCACCGCCCGCTGGCTGCGCGGCTCCGAAGCCGACCTGCGCACCCTCGCCGACAAGTCCCCCGCCAACATGGCCTTCGACGGCAACGGCGACTACGTCTACCTGGCCCCCAACCGGGTCAACCTGCAAATGGCCCAGGAACGCTTCCCGGACATCAAGTTCCTGGAGACGCGGGAGATCTACTAAGCCCGCCCCCCACCGAACCGGAGATGTCCTGTAGGGGCGACTTCAGTCGCCCACGCCCGCAAAACCCCCGTCTGCCCATAACTGACAACTCACCGCCCTCAACAAGTGGACGATGACCATCCAGCGGTGGACGGTAAGCATCCAGTGCTTGATGATTACCACTCAGACCCTGATGATTTTCATCAGAGGCTTGATGATTTTCATGAAGCACTGAGTGTTTGCCATCAGGCTCTTGATGCGGGACGTCAAACCCTTGATGGTGGAGATCAAGGGTTTGACCTCAGGCGTCAGGTATCTGATGATTTTCATCAAGGCAGTGATGAAAATCATCCACAAGCGGAAGGCGGATATCCACCCATGAAGCCTCATTCAGAACCGCCAGCGACCATCGACGCCTACATCGCGGCTTTCTCGCCGGAAATACAGAACATCCTTCAGCGGATACGTCAGATCGTTCGTGAGGCTGCACCCGAGGCGCAGGAAGTCATCAGTTACAGAATGCCCGCGTTCAGGCAGGCCGGCATTCTTGTGTACTTTGCCGCGTTCAAGAACCACATCGGCCTGTATCCCCCCGTCAGTGGTGATGCCGACATCGAGCAAGCCATCGCACCCTACGCGGGGGAGAAGGGGAATCTTCGCTTTCCCTTTGACAAGCCGATTCCCTACGATCTCATCGCACGCATCAGCACCCTCCGCCTGAAGCAGAATCAGGCCAAGGCGGCGACCCGGCCTCACCAGCCGGCGAAGTCATAAAAAACGGCCCGGTCGATTGCTCGACCGGGCCGTTGTTACATCCAGCGCAAATTACTTGCCGGTGTGCAGCTTGAACACCCAGACGGAACCGCCCTGCTCCAGGAAGTTCACGCGACGGGCCACGTCGCCGCCCCACAGGGGAACAGCGCCGCCCCAGCCGGAAACCACGGCCACGTACTGCTCGCCGCCTTCCATCCAGGTAACCGGGGGAGCCACCACGCCGGAGCCGGTCTGGAAGGACCAGACTTCCTTGCCGGTCTTGGCATCCAGGGCCTTCAGGTAGCCTTCGGGGGTACCGTAGAAGGTCAGGTTGCCAGCGGTGGTCAGGACACCGCCCCACAGGGGAGCGTAGTTCTTGTTTTCCCAGACGATCTTGCCGGCATTCGGATCCACGGCGCGCAGGGAGCCGATGTAGTCGTCGTGCAGGGCCTTGATGGTGAAGCCGGCGCCCAGGTAGGCCGCACCGCGCTTGTAGGAGACGGGCTCGTTCCAGATGTCCATGCCCCATTCGTTGGCCGGCACGTAGAACAGGCCGGTCATCGGGTTGTAGGCCATCTGCATCTGGTTCTTGCCGCCCAGGAAGGACGGTGCCGAGAACACGGTCTTGCCCTTCTTGCCATCTTCGCCAGCCGCAGACGGATCGCCCGGACGGCCGCCTTCGGTGTAGATCGGACGACCGGTGGTCAGGTCGAAGCCCTTGGCCCAGGTGATGTCCTTGACGAAGGGGAAGGCGTTGATCAGCTTGCCGTTGGTACGGTCGATGACGAAGAAGAAGCCGTTGCGGTCGGCCTTGCCGCCGGCCTTGATGATCTGGCCGGTCTTCGGATCCTTGTAGTCGAAGGACACGAACTCGTTTACGCCGTCGAAGTCCCAGCCGTCGTGGGGCGTGGTCTGGTAGTGCCAGACGATCTTGCCGGTATCCGGGTCGATGGCCACGGTGGCCGACGAGAACAGGTTGTCGCCGGGGCGCAGGTGGCTGTTCCACGGAGCCGGGTTGCCGGTGCCGGCAAAGACCAGGTTGGTTTCCGGATCGTAGGTAGCGCCGTTCCAGGTAGCTGCGCCGCCGGTCTTCCAGAGGTCGCCGGTCCAGGTGGCGTTGGTCGTGCCGGAGATGCCGTTTTCGACCTTCTCGCCGTTCACCCACTTGTAGCCCATGTTGCCTTCGACGGTCGGGCGCATCCACACCATCTTGCCGGTCTTGGCATCGCGGGCTTCCATGCGGCCCTGCACGCCGAACTCGCCACCGGACACGCCGGTGATGATCAGGCCCTTGACGATCAGCGGGGCGGCAGAAGCGGAGTAGCCGGCGGCGTAGTCGTCGATCTTTTCCTTCCACACAACCTTGCCGGTGTCCTTGTTCAGGGCCACGAGCTGGGCGTCGAGGGTGGCGAAGATCACCAGGTCGCCATACAGCGCGGCGCCGCGGTTAACCACGTCACAGCAAGGCATGATGCCTTCGGGCAGACGGTGCTCGTACTTCCAGAGCTTCTTGCCTGTCTTGGCGTCGAGGGCAAAGATGCGGCTGTAGGAGGCGGTCACGTACATCTTGCCGTCAAAAATGACGGGCTGGGATTCCTGGCCGCGCTGCTTTTCGCCACCGAAGGAGAAGGACCACACCGGAACCAGGTTCTTGACGGTCTTGACGTTGACCTTGTCGAGTGTGCTGAAGCGCTGACCTTGCTGGCCGAGGCCGAAATGGACCACATCGCCGGTGGTCTTGGCGTCATTGGCAATGTCGGCGTCGGTTACTTCTTTCGCCTGGACAGAGCCCGCGACCATCAGCGCAGCGGCAATCATGGTCATCGCGAACGGCTTTTTCATTTTTTTGCTCCTTTGGATCATTGAATGTCTCCTTATAGAAGGTGCTGAAACACGATCCGGGCGGCCACCTCCCGACCCTACCGAACCATGCTGCACCTCTGATGCGCAAGAGCTGTGCCACCGGCACCGGCAATCACACCAAAAATTACAAGCCGGGAAAAATTCCCGATAAAAAACGGGACCTTGGACCTTGTGAAAAAAAGCGCCGGAGGTGCAACAGGTGTATCGCAACACGGCGCCGGCGAGACAGATGCTTCATTCCTCACCAACTGCTCCAAGTTGCAACAATCCGAAGCAGGACATGGTGCAGAGCGGTACTCCGGCCAGCGGGCAAGCGCCTGCCCAGACCGCCGGAGAGGCCCTCTGCGGGGGATGAGAGCGGCCCGCAGGCCCCGAATTTCCTTGGCACAGCTCTTGCAGCATCTGTCGCACCACAGAGCTGGCCGCCATCGAGCAGGCCGCCGTCAGGAGACAGAATGATCAAGCCCCACGCCCTCGCGGCCGCATCGCTGATGCTGGCCTGCAGCCTTGCCCTTGCCGCACCGAAGGGCGAGACCCAGAACGACCCGCTTGGCTCCCATAACTGGAGCTACATGCGCAAGGATCTGTTTCCGGCCAACGCCCGGGTCGTCTTCGACGAGCGGGTAAAGGTCAGCGCACCGCTGACCGCCGAGAACCCCATGAACGTCCCGGTCAGCGTGGATGCCGCCGCGTTGCCCGGCGTGACCGAAGTGCTGGTCTTTGCCGACCTCAACCCCATCGCCCGCATCGTCCGCTTCGCCCCCACCGGCGCGCACCCGGGCCTTGGCTTCCGCATCAAGCTGCAGCAATCGTCCCCGGTACGCGCAGCCGCCCGCACGGCCGACGGCACATGGCACGTCGGCGGCACCTGGGTGAACACCACGGGCGGTGGTTGCACCCTGCCTTCCGCCGGCAGCGCCTCGCCCGAATGGCAGAAGCGCCTGGGCGAAGTGAGCAGCCGCGTGTGGGAGCGCAAGGAAGGCGGCGAACGCATCCGCCTGCGCATCATCCATCCGGAAGACACCGGCCTGGCTGCCGGCATCCCCGCCTTCTATATCCAGCCCCTCGATCTGGCCGATGCGCAGGGCAAGCCCCTGATGCACATCGAGGGCTTCGAACCGCTTTCCGAAAACCCCGTATTCACGGTGGACATCCCCGCCGCCCGCGCCTCCACCGGCTATCAGGTGAGCGGCCGCGACAACAACGGCAACGCCATCTCGGCAACGATCGAAAAGTGAACGCCATGAGCCGATCCGCCCGCAGTCTTGTTGCCCTGTTCACCCTCGGCTGGGCCCTGCTCCTCGCCGCCGCCGACATGAACTACGACCTTCGTCCGGTACGCATCGCCACCGATACCTGGGTGCTGACCGGGCTGAGCGAAGACTTCAGCTTTAAAAACGGCGGCAACATTGTGAATACCGGCTTCATCGTCACCCCGGCCGGCGTGCTGGTGATCGACAGCGGCCCGTCCCGCGCCTACGGCGAGCAACTGCGCCGCGCCATCGCCCGCATTACCGACAAACCGGTGGTCATGGTGCTCAACACCCACCACCACCCCGACCACTTCCTGGGCAACCAGGCCTTTGCGCCGGACACCCTCGCCGCCCTGCCCGACACCATCCACGGCATCCACAGCGAAGGCGGCAGCTTCAACGAGAACATGTACCGCCTCATTGGCGACTGGATGGCCGGCACCGAAGTGCTCGCTCCGGCCAAACCCGTCACCCCCGGCCCCATGGAACTGGGCGGCCACAAGCTCGAACTGATCGCCCTCAAGGGCCACACCGGCGCCGATCTGGCGATTTTCGACCGCAGCACCGGCGTACTGTTTGCAGGCGATCTGGTATTCCACGACCGCGCACCCACCACCCCGCACGCCAACATCCCCGCCTGGCAGGCTTCCCTCGACCGGCTCGACACCCTCGGCTTCCAGGTGCTGGTGCCCGGCCACGGCCCCGTCACCCTCGACGCCGGCCCGATCCGCCAGACCCGCGCCTGGCTCACCTGGCTCGACAAGGCCCTGCGCCAGGCGGCCGAAGACGGCCTCGACATGACCGAAGCCCTGGCCATCGACCTGCCGGCCGAATTCCGCCGCCTGGCCGTGGTCGAAGCAGAGTACCGGCGCTCGGTGGGCCAGCTCTTCCCGGCCTACGAGTTGAAAGCCCTGTCACGCAGCGGGAGACCCGCTCAATGAACGCAATGCTGCTGCCCCTGCCCGGCAGGGCCGAAACCCTGCCCCGCCCGCTCAAGCTGGCCATCGGCGCCTCCATCGGCCTGCACGTGCTGGCCCTGCTGTGGCAGCACGGCACACTTCCCGACAACCGCGAAGAGATCCTGAAGCCCCTGCAGGTTGTGCTGCGCACCGCAGCGCCGCTTCCCGCAGCCAGCCCGCCGCCGGTCGCCGTCGAAACACAGCCGGCGCAGCCGGCCCGCAGCATCGCCGCCGTGCCGCCGAAGCCCGCGCCCATCCTGGCCCGCCCGGCGAGCCCGAGCACGCCAGCCCCGGCGGTCGTCCGCACCGGCCCCGCCCCTACGGCAGCGCCAGCACCGATGACCAAAGCGGCACCGGCACCTGTCGAATCCGCCCCGGTCGCCCCTGCACCGGTCGCCGCCATCGTCCGCACCGAACCGGCCCCGGCAGTCCCGGTGCACGCCGAAGAACCCCTCGATCCGGCCCTTCTCGAACGCTACGGCCGCAGCCTCTCCAGCGCCCTCGCCCGCCAGCAGCAATACCCGCGCATCGCCGCCATGCGTGGCTGGGAAGGCGAAGTGCAGCTGCGTGTCACCATTGCCCGCAAGGGCAACATCGTCGCCACCCAGGTGGTGCACTCCAGCGGCTTCGACGTGCTCGACCAGAACGCCGTACAGCTCGTCACCAACGCCGCACCGCTGCCCCGCCCGCCCGAAACCCTGCAGAACCGCGAAATCCAGATCATCGTCCCGGTCCACTACAAGCTGGAGAAGCCGACGTGAGCTGCGCGGCCTGCCCCCTGCCCCCCGAACCGGCGCTGGACATCGCCGGTCTGTCAAAGCCGGTTGCCACCAGTTTGTCCCTGCGCCTGCGGGTCAGCCTCGTCCTCACCGCCCTCGCCGCTGCCTTCGTGCTCACCGGCGCCGCCCTGTGGGTGCGCGACGCCCGCACCGCCATTGCCGAGGAAGTCACCGCCGCCCACCGGGTGGCCGCCCAGTGGCTGAGCGTGTCTGCCCGGGGCACCGCCGCCGGCGATCCGGCGTGGACCGAAAGCCGCCTGCTCGCCCACCTCAACGCCGTCGGACGCATCCGCGCCCACCAGCTCGAAGCCCGTGACGCTACCGGCAAGCTGCTCTACCGCTCGCCGCCCTCGCCCTACAAGCCCGGCCGCGACGCCCCGGCGTGGTTCGCCCACTGGCTCGGACCCGATCTGCCAGCCCTCACGCTGCCCGCCGGCAGTCTGACCCTCAAGCTCCAGCCCGATGCCTCGCGCGCCCTCATCGACTTGTGGGACGACCTCGCGGCCGCCGCCGGCCGCGCCCTGCTGGCCCTTGTCGGCCTGTTTGCCGGCTGCTGGTTTGCCATCGACCGGGCCCTCAAGCCCCTCGGCACCGTGATGGCCGCCCTCGACCGTACCGGCCAGGGCAACTTCGACACCCGCCTGCCGGTCGATGGCCCGCCTGAACTCGCCCACCTCGCCGAAGCCTTCAATAGCATGGCCCTGCGCCTCGATCAGGCGGTGGCCGAAAACGTCCGTCTGAATCACGAACAGGCCGTCGCCCGCGCCGTCACCGAACGCCTCGAAGCCGACCGCAAGGCCATTGCCCGCGACCTGCATGACGAGCTCGGCCAGAGCATCACCGCCGTCGCCGCCCTGGCCGGGGCCATCGTCCAGCGCACCGAAAACACCCCCGACATCCGCCAGAGCGCCGAGGTCATCCGCGACGTCGCCTCGCGCATGCAGGGCGACGTGCGCGCCCTGCTTACCCGCCTGCGCCCGCCGCGCAACGGCCCCCAGGAAACCCTCGACGACGCCGTGCGCACCTACCTGGCCGCCTGGAGAAAACGCCACGGCGACATTGAACTGGCCACTGAACTCTTTGCCGGCCCCAGCCCTCTGCCGGACGAAATCACCCTCACCGCCCTGCGCGTGGTGCAGGAATCGTGCACCAACATCGTCCGCCACGCCCTCGCCAGCAAGGCGCGCATTCGCCTGCTGCGGGCCGACGACTGCCTTACCGTGGAAGTCAGCGACAACGGCCGCGGCATCCTGCCGGCGCCCGGCCAGGCGGGCTTCGGCCTGGCCGGCATGCGCGAACGGGTCGCCGAACTCAAGGGCCATCTCGACATCAGCAGCCCGGCCGGCGGCGGCACCCGCATCCGTGCGCGCCTGCCGCTGCTCGCCCCATCCGCCACCACCGAAGCCTCACCGGAGCCCGTCGAATCATGAACGCTCGCCTCGACAATCTGACCCTCGTGCTTGCCGACGATCACGCCATCGTGCGCATGGGTTTCCGCTTGCTCCTCGAAGGCGTCGGCGCCCGCGTGCTGGCCGAAGCCGACAGCGGCGAAGCGGCCCAGCAACGCATGAACGAACTCGACCCCGACGTGCTGGTGATGGACCTGTCCATGCCCGGCTGCGGCGGCCTTTCGGCGCTGGAGCGCATCCTCGCCAGAAAGCCGGGCGCAAAGGTACTGATCGCCTCCGCCCACGCCGACGCCATCACCGCCGAACGGGCCCTCAAGGCCGGTGCCGCCGGCTACCTGTGCAAACGTAGCGCGCCGGACGAGCTGCTGCGTGCCGTCGGCCTGGTGGCAGCCGGCCAGCGCTACATCGACCCGGAAATCGCCGCCGCCCTGCGCCGCGCCGACCGCCCCGAACACCCGGCCGAAGCGCTCACCGACAAGGAGTTCAACGTCTTCCTGCAACTGGCCCAGGGCCGCTCGGTGGCCGAAGTGGCCAGCGACTTCCACCTCAGCCCCAACACCGTCGGTACGCACCTCTATCACATCAAGCAAAAGCTCGGCGTACAGAACATGGCCGAACTGGCCATGGCCGCCGTACGCTCCGGCCTGATCGAAGTGTAGGGGCGAATTCATTCGCCCTCTGTCCCCCCTTCCCCCCACCAGCGAGACCTTCATGAACAACAAATCAGCCCTGCTCATCGCCACCCTGGCCCTCGCCGTCTCCGCGCCGGTGCTTGCCGCCCGCCCCGAACTGAAGGTGAAGGAACAGATCGACATCGCTGCGCCACCCGCCAAGGTGTGGGAGGCCATCCGCAACTTCGACAACCTCGGCTGGCACCCGGCCGTCGCCAGCACAGCTCTCGACAAGGGCAGCAACAACAAGAAGGGCGCCGTGCGCACCGTTACCATCAAGGACGGCGCCAAGATCATCGAAGCGCTCGTCAGCCACCGGGACAGCACCCGCAGCCTCACCTACCGCATCGTCGAATCGCCGCTGCCGGTGAGCGACTACCTGTCGAAGCTGAGCGTGAAGGCCGGCAAGGGCGGCAGCCGCGTGGAATGGTCGTCCACCTTCCGTCGCAAGGACGAAAAGCCCGCCGACGGTGCTGACGACGCCGGCGCCAAAAAAGCCATCAGCGGCATCTACACCAGCGGCCTCGACGCCCTCAAGAAGCAGCTCGAAGCCCAGTAAGCAGGGCCGCCACCCATGAGGATCGCGCGCACTCTCCTTCGCCGCGTCCTCGCGGGCCTGCTCATCTGCAACGCCGCGCTGGCCGGCGATCTGCAACACGCCGACCTCGCCCGGCGCTTCCAGCCACCGCTGCATGTGGGCGAAAAGCTGCTCGACATTCCGGCCTGGCCCATCACCAGCGAACTGGAGCCCGAAGCCGGCCCGGTGGCCTACGCTTTCGAGTCCATCGACCTCGCCCCCATCCCGGGCTTCGAGGGCACGCCCCTGAACCTGCTGGTCAGCATTGACCGCAAGGGCAACTTCATGGACGTGGAACTGATCCGCCAGCACGAGCCGGTCTTTCTGTCGGGCCTTGGCGAAGGGCCGCTGCGCGACTTTCTGGCCCAGTACAAGAACAAGAGCCTCAAGCAGGAGATCACCGTCTCCAGCCTGTATGGCAACAACCGCAGCGGCGCGGGCAGCAACCGCGTGGTGCTCGACGGCGTCAGCAAGGCCACGGCCTCGGTGCGCATCGTCAATCAAACCGTGCTCACCTCGGCCCTCGCCGTGGCCCGGGCGCGCCTGGGCTTTGCCGCCCCGGCCGACAAGGGGCCGCTGGCCGAAGTCCGCCCCGACGTGTTCGACAAACGCAGCTTTGCGGAACTGCTGGATTCGGGCGCCATCCGCAAGCTGCACCTGAGCAACGCCGACGTGGAAAAGCTGTTTGCCGGCACAGAAGGCGCGGAAGTGGACGCCGAGGCGCTCGCCAAGCCCGCCGACACCTTCACCGATATCTTCGTCGCCTACCTCAACGCCCCGACCATCGGCCGGGCGATTCTCGGCGACGCCGGCCATGCCGACCTGCTGCGCCGCCTTGAGCACGGCCAGCACGCCTGGTGGGTGGCCAGCGCCGGGCGCGACGCCTTCATCGACGAGAGCTTCACGCGCGGCACCGTCCCCGCCCGCCTCGCCTTCAGCCAGGCCGGCGGCCCGGTGGAGCTGCGCGACCTTGACCTGTCGCCGCGCCCGCCGGCCGGCGCGCCACCGCTCAACGCCTCGCTGGTGCTGCGCGTACCGCCCATGTCGGGCATCGACCCGGCCAGCCCGGTGCGCTTCGAGCTCACCATCACCCGCGCCAAGGGCTCCATGCTGCCGGTCATCACCCAGCGCAACGTGGTGCTCGACTACCAGGCTCCCGAGGCCCTCTTCAGCCGCCCGCCCGCGCCGCTGCCCGACTGGCTGCTGGCGTGGAAAGACCGCGCGCCCGAGCTCGCCATCATCGGCGTGGCGCTGGTGCTGCTGTCCATCGTCCTCGCCAAACCCCGCTGGATTTCCGTCTCGGCACGCCGCCTTAAAGTCTTCCGCCTGGGCTTTCTGGCCTTCACGCTCGGCTACATCGGCTGGTACGCCCAAGGGCAGCTGTCCATCGTGCAGATCACCGGCGCGGTCAAATCGCTCACCGCCGGCGCCGGCCTCAAGAGCTTTCTCTACGACCCGGTCAGCCTGCTGCTCATTGCCTTCACGCTGCTCAGCTTCGTGGTGTGGGGCCGCGGCACCTTCTGTGGCTGGCTGTGCCCGTTTGGCGCGCTGCAGGAATTCGCCGCCCTGCTGGCCCGCGCACTGAAACTGCCCGAGCGGCGCCTGCCCGCCCGCGTCGCCAGCTTTCTGGACCGAAGCCGCTACGCCATCCTCGCCGCCCTTGTCGCAGCCGCCGCCTTTGCCCCGCAACTCGCCGAAAAAGGCGTCGAAGTCGAACCCTTCAAGACCGCCATCACCGTCGGCTTCGAGCGCAGCTGGCCCTTCGTCGCCTACGCGCTGGCCCTGCTGGTGCTCGGCGGGCTGTACTACAAATTCTTCTGCCGCTACCTGTGCCCGCTGGGTGCCGCCATGACCCTCGGCGGCAAACTGCGCTTCCTCGACTGGCTCCCGCGCCGCCAGGAATGCGGCCAGCCCTGCCAGACCTGCCGCCACCGCTGCGCCTACGACGCCATCGAAAAATCTGGTGCCATCCGCTACGACCAGTGCTTCCAGTGCCTCGACTGCGTGGGCATCTACCACGACGAAAACCGCTGCGCGCCGATCATGCTGTACCGCAAACGCGACCACAAAGCCCACGCTGCCCCGGGGGAGCTCAGTCGCCCGGCGACTCCCCCGGGTGCCGAAAATCCCCCTCTATCCAGGCCTGGGCCACCGCCTCAGTGAGCGTGAAATCCGGCCTGACCCGCTCCTGAGCAAACTGTTCACCGCTTTCGTCGAAGGCTGTCAGCAGGGCATGGGGCTCGTATTCATCAGGAACGATGTCCAGCCGCAGCTCCCACTGGCACCCCTGCAAACTCACCGTCAGACGCTTGTGGAGCCGGGTGTGCACCTGCCGTTGATGGCGCTGCAGAATATCCGCAGCACTTTTCACCAGAGCGGCGAAGGCGGCCTGGTCCAGCAGCGCCGGCCCCTGCTCGTCCCGCCCCGCCCGCCAGGGCACGAGGAGCACGGGCTCCGGCTCGCCGTCCCTGAGGATTTCAACGGCCCAGTCATCATCGCTTTCGTTCCTGATGACACGGGCTGTCCAGCCGCCTTCGCACCAGCGCCGGCCATCCCCGCCGGGCGCCCCCGTGCCGGATGCGCTGTTCTTGGGAACAACGGCGGGAGAAGCGATCCGGGGCACGACAGGAGCCGGCAGCTTGACCGGGACGCCGGACGTCCTGAAGCTCAGTTGCGGCGAGACCTGAGCTGAATCGGGGCGCTTCGGCACACTGCGCTTGCGCACGACGCGCGCAAGCAGCCCGGGCTCGGGAAGGCCCTCGGGCGGAAAATCGAAACTCATCTGGTGGTTCATGGGCATGAATCGGCGGTGCCTGAAGATTTGATCGGCCCCAGCACTGTACAAAACAACACTACCAGTTTCAAGCCCGGCAGCAACGAGGGCGATGTAGGGGCGACTTCAGTCGCCCAGCTCCCGGTAAATCCACAGGCATGCCTGTGATCAAAGTCCGCGGGCGACTGAAGTCGCCCCTACATCGGCCCGCATCCCTGTTACGAACCCGACAATCCCCGTGTCGCGTCGCCTACCCCACACGTCAACACGCCCAAGCCGCGGCGGGCCATCCCTTTAAGTTCAACGACTTAAGCATCACAAACCTCCTGGCACACGGGTTGCATTACTGAATTGCGCTCACCCAATTCATCCAGGAGAAGACCATGATCACCCTCACCCCCAATGCGTGTAAGGCTGTTTCCCGCTTTATTTCGTCGGCTGCCGACCCGGTGGCGGGATTGCGCATCGTGGTGTCGGGCGGCGGCTGCGCCGGCCTGCAATACAACATGAAGCTCGAATCGGAGAAGCAGGACGACGACAACGTGCTCCTGGTCGACGGCCTCACGCTTCTGATCGATCCGTTCAGCGCTCCGCTGATCGAAGGCACCACCATCGACTTCATCGATTCCCTGTCCGGCAGCGGTTTCAAGTTCGAGAACCCCAAGGCAGCCAAGTCCTGCGAGTGCGGCCAGTCTTTCTCCGCCTAAACCAAGGAGCCTGTCATGTGGGATTACACCGAAAAAGTTAAGGAACACTTCTACAACCCGCGCAACACCGGCCCGCTGGACGGTGCCAATGCCACCGGGGACGTGGGTTCCATCTCCTGCGGCGATGCGCTGCGCCTGATGCTGAAAGTCGAGCCGGTCACCGAGGTGATCCAGGACGCGCACTTCCAGACCTTCGGCTGCGGCTCCGCCATCGCCTCTTCGTCGGCCCTGACCGAGATGGTCAAGGGCAAGACCCTCGACGAAGCGATGAAGATCAGCAACCAGGACATCGCCGACTTTCTCGACGGTCTACCCCCCGAAAAGATGCATTGCTCGGTGATGGGCCGCGAAGCCCTCCACGCCGCCATCGCCAACTACCGCGGTGAAGTGTGGGCCGACGACCACGAAGAAGGCGCGCTGGTATGCAAGTGCTTCGCCGTCGATAGCCAGATGATTGAAGACACCATCCGCGACAACAAGCTGTCGACGGTGGAAGAGGTCACCAACTACACCAAGGCCGGCGGTGGCTGCTCCACCTGCCACGAGCCGATCGAGGAAATCCTCATCAAGGTGATGGCCGAACGGGGCGAGACCTTTGTCGCCGCCGGCGCCAAGAAGGCCACCCAGGCCATCGTCCACATCGAGCCCGCCACCCCCGCCGCGCCCAAGCTCGGCATGCTGGCCCGCATCCGCAAGATCGAGGAAGTCATCGCCGCCGTGCGCCCGACCCTGCTGGCCGACCGCGGCGACATCGAACTGGTGGATGTGGATGGCAAGAACATCATGATCAACCTGACCGGTGCCTGCTCGGGCTGCCAGATGGAGGCCGCGACCATCGCCGGCATCCAGACCAAGATGATCGAAGCCCTCGGCGAGTTCGTCCGCATCGTGCCGGTAGCCAAGGCCAAGGCGACAGCCTGCGCCTCACACGGAGGCAAATAAAATGAGCGCCCCCACTCCGATCTATCTCGACAACAACGCCACAACCGCCTGCGATCCGAAGGTCGTGGAAGCGATGCTCCCCTACTTCACGGAGCAGTTCGGCAACGCATCCAGCATGCACAGTTTCGGTAACAAGGTCGGCGTGGCGCTCAAGGCCGCCCGGGTCAAGGTGCAGAAGCTGCTCGGCGCCGAGCACGATTCCGAAATCGTGTTCACCTCCTGCGGCACCGAGTCCAACAGCACCGCCGTGCTGTCGGCCCTCAAGGCCCAGCCGGATCGCAAGGAAATCATCACCACCGTGGTCGAGCACCCGGCCATCCTGAGCCTGTGCGAATCCCTCGAAAAGGACGGCTACACCATCCACCGCCTGAAGGTAGACGGCAAGGGCCGCCTCAACCTCGACGACTACGCCAAGCTCCTCAGCGACAAGGTCGCCGTGGTGTCGGTGATGTGGGCCAACAACGAAACCGGCACCTACTTTCCGGTGGTCGAGATGGCCGAGATGGCCAATGCCGCGGGCGTCATGTTCCACACCGATGCGGTGCAGGCAGTCGGCAAGATCGACATCAATCTGGCCGACACCAAGATCGACATGCTCTCCGCCTCCGGCCACAAGCTGCATGCGCCGAAGGGTATCGGCGTGCTCTACCTGCGCCGCGGCGTGCGCTTCCGTCCGCTGCTGCGCGGAGGCCAGCAGGAACGCGGTCGCCGCGCTGGCACCGAGAACGCCCCGAGCATCATCGGCCTGGGCGTTGCCGCCGAGCAGGCCATGGCCGCCATCGAACTCGAACGCACCCAGGTGAAAGCCCTGCGCGACAAGCTCGAAGCCGCCATCCTGGCCGTGGTGCCCTACTCCTTCGTCACCGGCAACCCGGACAACCGGCTGCCCAACACCGCCAACATCGCGTTCGAGTACATCGAGGGCGAAGCGATCCTGATGCTGCTCAACAAGCAGGGCATTGCCGCCTCGAGCGGTTCGGCCTGCACCTCGGGCAGCCTGGAGCCCTCGCATGTGATGCGGGCGATGGACATTCCCTACACCGCCGCACACGGCACGGTGCGTTTCTCCCTCAGCCGCTACACCACCGAGGCAGAAATCGACTTTGTCATCCAGGCCGTGCCGCCGATCGTCGCCCAGTTGCGCAAGCTGTCGCCCTACTGGAGCGGCACCGGCCCGGTCGAAGATCCGGCCAAGGTGTTTGCACCCGCATATGCTTGACTTCATCCAGCCTTCCGCGCCCGCCGGCGCGCACCGGGTCGTCATCAACGACACCACGCTGCGCGATGGCGAGCAATCGGCGGGGGTGGCCTTCACCCTCACCGAAAAGCTCGCCATCGCCCGCGGACTCAGTGCCATCGGCGTGCCGGAGCTGGAAGTCGGCATCCCGGCCATGGGCATCACCGAACGGGAGGGCATCCAGGCCTGTGCCCGGGCCAGACTGGCCTCCCGTCTGGTGGTGTGGTGCCGGATGCGCAAGGATGACCTCGCCGCCTGTGCCGGGCTGGACGTGTGGATGGTGGACCTGTCCATCTCCGCCTCCGACCAGCAGATCCGCCACAAGCTGCGCCGTGACCGGAACTGGGTGCTGGCGCAGATCGCCAGCCTCGTGCCGCGCGCCCGCGACATGGGCCTTGAAGTACTCGTCGGCTGCGAGGACGCCTCGCGGGCCGACCCCGAATTCCTGCTGCAGATCGCCGATGCCGCCCAGCAGGCCGGCGCCCGTCGCCTGCGCTTTGCCGACACCCTCGGGGTGATGGAACCCTTCGGCACCTTCGAACGCTTTGCCGACTTGCGCGCCAATTGCGATCTCGAACTCGAAATGCACGCCCACGACGACCTCGGCCTGGCCACCGCCAACACCCTGGCCGCCGTGCGCGCCGGGGCCACCCATGTGAATACCACCGTCAATGGCCTCGGCGAGCGGGCCGGCAACGCGGCGCTAGAAGAAGTGGCGCTGGGCCTCACCAAGCTGTACGGCTTTTCCACCGGCGTCGATCTGTCGAAATTCCCGACCCTGTCCAGTCAGGTGGCCCGCGCCGCCGGCCGCCCTGTGGGCTGGCAGAAGAGCGTGGTGGGCGAAGGCGTATTCACCCACGAAGCCGGCATCCACGTGGATGGCCTGCTGAAGGACCCGGCCAATTACCAGGCCATCGACCCCGCCGAAGTCGGCCGCCAGCACCGCATGGTGCTCGGCAAGCATTCCGGCAGCGCCGGGGTGGTCGCGGCCTACGCCCGGATGGGCGTGCCCATTGCCGGCGACGAAGCCTCTGCCCTGCTGCCGCGCATCCGCGGCTTCGTCGAGCGCACCAAGCGCACCCCGGGGCCGGCCGACCTGCGCCGTTTCATCGCCGAACTGCATTCCCTGTCTGCACACCATGTCCGCACGCCTTCGTAAGGAACCGAGCATGAACCCCGCCAGCGCCCTGCCCCATGTCCCCGAAGTCAGCGAAGCGCCGCCAAGCCTCTACGCCCTGCTCAAGGAAGACATCGACTCGGTAATGAGCCGTGACCCTGCCGCTCGCAGCCGCTGGGAAGTCCTCACCACCTACCCGGGTGTGCACGCCATTCTTGCCTACCGCTTCGGCCACGCCCTGTGGAAGCACGGCTTGCACTACCTGGCCCGGGTCCTGCAGTTTTTTACGCGGATGCTGACCAATGTGGATATCCACCCCGCGGCGCAAATCGGCCGCCGCCTCTTCATCGACCACGGGGCCGGCGTCGTCATCGGCGAAACCGCCGAAGTCGGCAACGACGTCACGCTCTATCACGGCGTCACTCTGGGGGGCACTTCCTGGCGCAAGGGCAAGCGCCACCCGACCCTCGCCAACGGGGTGGTGGCCGGCGCCGGCGCCAAGATTCTCGGCCCCATCACCATCGGAGAAAGAGTCCGTGTCGGTGCCAACTCGGTGGTGGTGAAGGATGTGCCCGCCGACCGCACGGTGGTCGGCATCCCCGGCCGCGTGGTGCGCAGCGAGGGCCGCCGCGGCCCCGACGGGCTGGACCTCGACCATCACCTGATTCCCGACCCGGTGGGCAAGGCCCTCGCCTGCCTGCTCGACCGGGTCAAGGTGCTCGAATCGCGCATCACCGCCGCCGGGCTCGACCCGGAAGAGTGTGGCGAATGCTCCGACAACTGTGAATGCGGCTCGATGATGCAGTCGGCCAAAGAAGATCAATAGAGGGCGGAACACATCATGGATCTGCTCGACTTCGACGCCGGCCCGCTGTACTTCGACGATCCCATCGATCCCGACGTGGTGGCCCTCATCAGCGACGCCGCCAACCTTTACCCGGAAGCGGAAGCCGAGACCCTGCTGCTGCGCGCCGAAGAACTGGCACCGCGCCACCTGGAAGTCCTGGTCGCCCTGTACCGCTTTTATTTCTATCAGAACCGCCTCGACGACGCCGACAAGGTGGCCGACAAGGCCCTCGAGATCTCCGGCGCGGGCATCGCCTACCCGGCCGACTGGCACGACCTGACCATCGAGCAGGTGGTCAGCGGCCTTGCAGACTCGGCCTCCATGGCCCGTTTCTGGCTGCTGTCGCTCAAGGCCAAGGCGGTACTCGCCCTGCGCCAGGAGCGCATCGACGACGCCCTCGCCATGCTCGGCAAGATCGCCGACGTGGACGAGCGCGACCGCCTGGGTGCCCGCGGCCTGATCGAAGTCGCCCGGATCCACGCCAGCAACAACGTCATCGCAGTCGATTTCGCCGCTTCATCCCTTTGACCCACCACCGTAGCCCAGGAGCCCATCATGAGTGACGTCGATCTCACACTGGAAGAAGCCCTCGAAGAACTTTCGTCGGCAGAGGAGTTTCTCGACTACTTCGGCATCGCGTACGACGCCAAGACGGTCCATGTGAACCGCCTGCACATCCTGCAGCGCTATCACAACTACATCTCCGCCCAGGGCCCCGCGCCGGAAGGCGATGCGCCTGCCCGCGAGTTCTACACCACCTGGCTGACCCGCGCCTACATGGACTTCGTCAGCTCCGACGCCCTCACCGAGCGTGTCTTCGTGGTGCTGCAAAAGGCGGCCGGCACGTCCTTCGTGCCGCTGGCCAGCCTCGGTGGCACCGGCGACTGATCCACCCCCCACCAGCCCAGGAGAATCAGCATGAACCCGCGTTTCGAATTTGGCGATTCGGTCAGGCTGATCCGCAACGTGCGCAACGACGGCACCTACCCCGGCAAGGAGATTGGCGAGCTGCTGATCCGCCGGGGTTCGATCGGCGTCGTGCGGGACGTCGGCAGTTACCTGCAGGATCAGGTCATCTACACGGTGCACTACCTCGAAGCCGACAAGATCGTTGGCTGTCGCGAGGAAGAACTGCTGTACGCGGACGAGCCCTGGACGCCCAGCAAGTACGAAGTCCGCGAGAAGGTCCGCTCCCGCGTGACGCTGGCGGTGGCCGGCGAAATCCGCACCAGCCCGGGCGTTGAAGGCGAAATCATGAAAGTGATCCGCGACCTGCCGGGCGGTGTGCAGTACCACGTGCATTTCCCCGGCTGGGTGCTGCAGGTGCCGGAAAGCGCCATCGACCCGATCACCGCCAACACCGAGGCCGAGCCCACCGCCACCGAGGAGGCCCCGTGACGACCGCCCTCGCCCCGACCCTGCCCTACCTGGTCTTCAAGACCGCCCACGGCATCTACGAGCGGGCGCCGGCCGAACTGAGCGAGCGGGAGCTGCGCCATGTTCGCCAAGTGGCCAGAAAGCAGCTCGACATCGAAGCCCTGGTGCTCACCGCACCGGAAGCCCAGGGTGTCATGGTGCCGCCGCGCACGCTGACCGATGCCTTCCAGGAAATCCGCGGCCGCTACGAAACCGACCAGGATTTCGCCGACGCCCTGGCCGCCCAGGAACTCGACGAAACCCTGCTCAACGCCGCGCTGCAGCGGGAGCTGAAGGTGGAGGCGGTGCTCGACCGGGTGTCGGCCAAGGCAGCCAAGGTATCCGAGCTCGACGTGCAGATTTTCTACCACATGCATCTCGAGCAGTTTCAGCGCACCGAACGGCGCAAGGCCTTCCACATCCTGGTGACGATCAATCCGGAGATGAAGGACAACACGCCGGAAGCGGCCCTCAAGAAGATCACCGAGATCAGGAAGCGCCTGATCAAGGACCCGAAGCGCTTCGCCGAACAGGCGCTCAAGCACTCCGAGTGCCCGACGGCCATGAACAGCGGCGAAATCGGTGACGTGGAACGCGGCAAGCTCTACCCGGCCCTCGACGAAGCGCTCTTCGCAGCCAAGGTCGGCGAACTGTCGGAAGTGCTGCAAACGGAACTCGGCTACCACCTGGTGCGCTGCGACGCGATCCGCCCGGAGGGCATCGCCCCCTACGCCGAGGTCGCCCCGCGCATCCGGCTGGTGATGGAGCAAAACCGCCGCAAGCTTTGCCAGCACGGCTGGATGAAGGAATTGCAGGAAGCGGCGAAGAAGGCACAGACCGCCGAAGAACACTGAACAGAATCCGGAAGGGGTAGATGCCCCTTTCCAAAGATTGGAGCGCACTTTTGGGGACCTTCGGGTCCCCGCTTTTTTGCCGGAACCAGGCCGCGGGGGCTGTAGGGGCGACTTCAGTCGCCCTCGGACTCCGATCAAAGGCTTGCCTGTGATTTGAGGGCGGGTGGGCGACTGAAGTCGCCCCTACAAGTCGCCCCTACATCGGCCCCTACAGCCCCTGCGGGTCATCACCAGCCCCAAAAAAAAAGCCAGCCCGAAGGCTGGCGTTACATCAAGGCGTCGGCGGCCGGTTAGCGGGCCGGCACCATGATGTCGGCTTCGCCTTCGAGCACGACCTTGCCCTTCACCGTACACACGGTGTCGAACTTGGCCTTGCGCTTTTCGGGGGTCAGTTCCTTGATGGTGCAGCGGGTCACGACGGTGTCGCCGATCTTCACGGCAGCCTTGAACTTGAGGCTTTGGGACAGGTAGATGCTGCCCGGGCCGGGGAGCTTCATGCCGAACACGGTGGAGATGAAGCTGGCCGACAGCATGCCGTGGGCGATGCGGCCGCCGAACATGCTGGCGCTGGCCAGTTCGTCATTGACGTGGACGGGGTTGAAGTCGCCGCTGACGCCGGCAAAGGCCAGGATGTCGGCTTCGGTCACGGTACGCGCATACACCGCGGTCTGGCCGAGGGTCAGCTCTTCGTACTTATAGCCGTAGAACTCTTCGAAATTGGTGGTCTGTTCACTCATGACTGTTCCCTTTGCGTACTTATTGAAGATGAGAAAATCGGCGCCCTGCCAGCATACCGCAAACCCATGACAGCTTCGGTACGCACAGCACTCAAGACGGGGCCAGAAGGCCCTGCTTTTCGATGAAGGCGATGATCTCGGCGAGGCCCTGACCGGTTTTCAGGTTGCTGAAAATGAAAGGCCGCTCGCCGCGCATCTTCTTCGAGTCGCGCTCCATCACCTCCAGCGATGCGCCAACCATCGGTGCGAGGTCGATCTTGTTGATCACCAGCAGGTCGCTCTTGGTGATGCCCGGCCCGCCTTTTCTCGGAATCTTGTCGCCCGCCGACACATCGATCACGTAAAGCGTCAGGTCGGAAAGCTCCGGCGAGAAAGTCGCCGCCAGGTTGTCACCGCCGGACTCCACGAAGATCAGCTCGACCTTGGGAAACAGGCGGATCAGGCGGTCCACCGCCTCCAGGTTGATCGATGCATCCTCGCGGATCGCCGTGTGCGGGCAACCCCCGGTTTCCACGCCGATGATGCGCTCCGGCTCCAGGGCCTCGTTGCGCACCAGGAACTGGGCGTCCTCGGCGGTGTAGATGTCGTTGGTGACCACGCACAGGTCGTACTTTTCGCGCAGGGCCTGGCACAGGGCGAGGGTCAGGGCGGTCTTGCCGGAACCGACGGGGCCGCCGATGCCGACGCGGAGGGGTTGGGCGTTCATCAGAAATTCCTTGTTGTGATTGTCTTGCCGGGCCCGCCCCGCTCAGGAGCGGAACAGGCGCGAATACTGGGTTTCGTGCCGGGCGCTGGCAATCGCCAGCCCCGGCTGAAAGTTGGACCAGGCTTCCGGGGGCGACACCAGCGCCGCGGCAACCCGGGCAGGCACCTCGGCAGCCAGCTTTGAGAGCAGGCGCTGGCCCGATGCCTGGCCGAGGGGCACGACCTTGACCGCCGCCATCACCATGTTCTCGAGCCACGCCCAAGCGTAGCCGGTAAGAGCCGGCTCGCGCTCGACGCCCCAGGCCTGCGCCACCGCTGCCCATACGGTCGGAAAGGCCGGGTCTTCGACTCCTTTCACCCGCGCCAGCCAGTCCGGCTGGCTGTTGAAGGCCGGCAGGTCCACCAGCAGGCGCACCAGCGAATAGCCCATCTGGACGGTTTCGGCACGCAGCTCGGAAGTCTCCCGGCTGGCCAGGCAGCGGGCATTGAGCTCCGCCACGGTAGCATCGTCGCCCGCCTGCCAGGCCTCCATCAGCCTGGCCAGCAACGGCAGCTCGTAGCCGCCGAAAGCCCCGGCGAGCGCATCGCCGATCCATTCGCCGACCTGCGCCTCGGTCTTCACCGCGCCGGTGTCCACGACCCACTCCAGCCCCTGCGAATAGGTGTAGGCGCCGACCGGCAGCGCCGGGCTGACCAGCTGCAGCAGGCGGATCAGCGGCAGGCTCATTTGTACTGGTGGATCTTCGCTTCGGTGGCGCCGCGCTCGGCGTGGTGGTGGCCGTGGGCATAGGCACCGGCTTCCGGCTCGAAGGCGGCGGTGAGATCCGACACCTCGGCTCCGAGGCCAACCAGCATGGTCTTCAATACGTGGTCGGCCTGGATGCGCAGCCAGCCCGCGCCCACCTGCACCGCCACGTGGCGGTTGCCCAGGTGATAGGCGACCCGGGCCAGTGCCTCGGCGTTGGCACAGCGGGCTTCGAGCAGCTCTTCCGGCGCCGAGACGACCGCGACAACGCGCCCGTCCTGCGCCTGCAGGCGGTCGCCGCCACGCAGGATGGTGCCGCGCGGCAGGAACAGGCCAACCTCCTCGCCATCTGCCAGCTGTGTGCGCAGGCGGCTCTTGGTGCGGGCGTCGAAGTCGAGTTGCAAGCGGGCGGTGGAAGCGGCCTCGCCGGTGTAGAGGGTTTCGATCAGGAGCATGGTCAGAACAGGAAGTAACGCTGCGCCATCGGCAGCACGCTGGCCGGTTCGCAGGTGAGGATTTCTCCGCCTGCACGGACTTCGTAGGTTTCGGGGTCGACGCTGATGTCGCCCTGCCAGTCGTTGTGGATCATCGACGACTTGGTGACGCCGCGGATGTTGCGCACGGCTTCCAGCGGCTTGAGGAGATTCAGTTCGTCGAGGTTGCCGCTGGAAAGCGCAGCCTGGGAGACGAAGGTCAGCGAGGTTTTGAGGCCGCCGCCGAAGGCGCCGAACATGGGCTTGTAGTGCACCGGCTGCGGCGTCGGAATCGACGCGTTGGCGTCGCCCATGGCGGCGGCGGCGATCATGCCACCCTTGAGGATCAGGCTCGGCTTGACGCCGAAGAAGGCCGGCTTCCAGATCACCAGATCGGCCAGTTTGCCCGGCTCGATGGAGCCGACCACGTGGCTGATGCCATGGGTGATGGCCGGGTTGATGGTGTATTTGGCGATGTAGCGTTTTGCGCGGAAGTTGTCACTCCTGGCCGTGTCGCCGGGCAGTGCACCGCGCTGGACCTTCATCTTGTGGGCGGTTTGCCAGGTGCGGATGATCACCTCGCCGACGCGGCCCATGGCCTGCGAGTCCGACGAGAACATCGACAGCGCGCCGATGTCGTGGAGGATGTCCTCGGCGGCGATGGTCTCGCGGCGGATGCGGCTTTCGGCGAAGGCCACGTCCTCGGCGATGGCCGGGTCGAGGTGGTGGCACACCATCAGCATGTCGAGGTGTTCGTCGATGGTGTTGATGGTGTAGGGCCGGGTCGGGTTGGTGGAGCTGGGCAGCACGTTGGGCAGGCCGGCCAGCTTGACGATGTCCGGGGCGTGGCCGCCACCGGCCCCCTCGGTGTGGAAGGTGTGGATGCTGCGGCCCTTGAAGGCGGCGGCGGTGGTTTCGACGAAGCCGGATTCGTTGAGGGTGTCGGAGTGGATGGCCACCTGGATGTCCATCTCCTCGGCCACCGTCAGGCAGTTGTCGATGGCCGCCGGGGTGGTGCCCCAGTCCTCGTGCAGCTTGAGGCCGATGACGCCGGCCTCCACCTGCTCACGCAGGGGGTCGGGCAGGCTCACGTTGCCCTTGCCCAGAAAGCCCAGGTTCATCGGAAAGGCATCGGCTGCCTGCAGCATGCGGGCAATGTGCCACGGGCCCGGCGTGCAGGTGGTGGCGTAGGTGCCGGTGGCCGGCCCGGTGCCGCCGCCAATCATGGTGGTGACGCCGCTCATCAGCGCTTCTTCGATCTGCTGCGGGCAGATGAAGTGGATGTGGGTGTCGATGCCGCCGGCGGTGACGATCATGCCCTCACCGGCAATGACTTCGGTGGCTGCACCGATGGCGATGGTGACACCGGGCTGGATGTCCGGGTTGCCGGCCTTGCCGATGCCGCTGATGCGCCCGTTCTTGAGGCCGATGTCGGCCTTGACGATGCCCCAGTGGTCGAGGATCAGCGCGTTGGTGATGACCGTGTCGGCCACTTCGGCGGCCAGCCGCTGGCCCTGGCCCATGCCGTCGCGGATCACCTTGCCGCCGCCGAACTTCACTTCCTCGCCGTAGATCGTGTAGTCCTTCTCGACTTCGATCCACAGCTCCGTGTCGGCCAGGCGCACCCGGTCTCCAGTAGTGGGGCCGAACATTTCCGCGTAGGCGCGGCGCGATATCTTTGCCATGTCAGTCCTCCAGGAAATTTGTGACGACTGCCGGGTCAACTGTAGGGGCGACTTCAGTCGCCCGCGGAGCTTGAACAAAGGCATGTCGCCAATCCATGGCGCGGAGGGCGACTGAAGTCGCCCCTACAGTTGACCCCACAATCGACCCTACCTGTGCAGAGCTTCTCATAGGGCCCCCATCACTTGGGCGTTGAAGCCGAAAACCTTGCGGTCGCCGGCCAGCGCCACCAGTTCGACAGTGCGGGTCTGGCCGGGCTCGAAGCGCACGGCGGTGCCGGCAGCGATGTTGAGGCGGAAGCCCCGCGCGGCGGCCCGGTCGAAATCGAGGGCGGCGTTGGTTTCCGCAAAATGGTAGTGGGAGCCGACCTGGATCGGCCGGTCGCCGGTATTGGCGACGACCAGGCTCAGGGTGGCGCGGCCGACGTTGAGTTCCAGCTCGCCGTCGAGGGCTTCGATTTCACCGGGGATCATGGCGGGGCCTCAGACGATGGGTTGGTGAACGGTGACCAGCTTGGTGCCGTCCGGAAAGGTGGCTTCCACCTGGATGTCGGGGATCATCTCCGGCACGCCTTCCATCACGTCGGCGCGGGTCAGCAGCGTGGTGCCGTAGTTCATCAGCTCGGCCACGGTGCGGCCGTCACGGGCGCCTTCGAGCACGGCGGCGCTGATGAAGGCCACCGCCTCCGGGTAGTTGAGCTTCAAGCCACGGGCCTTGCGGCGCTCGGCGAGCAGGCCGGCGGTGAAGATGAGGAGTTTGTCCTTCTCGCGGGGGGTGAGTTCCATGGGTTCTCCTGGGGAAAAGGGTTCAGGTGTGCCAGATACGCGGCACGATGGCGGCACGGCCGGCCAATACCGGACGCAGGGCAGCCCACAGGGCGACGAACCAGGCGCGTGCCGGTTCGCCGGAGGGGCCGAGATAACGGGCCACCAGCAGGCCGGGCAGACGGGTGACGGCGCCCTCGCCCACCGTCGGGCGAATCTCGCGGCAGGCGGCGAGCAGGCTGGCGTCGATGGCCTCGGACACCACCAGCAGCGTGCCGGTCACCGGCTGGCCGCACAGGCCGACCGGCGACGTGAGCAGGCGCGAGCCGCCTTCGATCAGGCCCTGCTCGCTCCAGATGAGTTTGCCGTCGCGCTCGATGCGCGAGGCGAGGCGCAGGCTGCCTTCGGTAAAACGCTCGCCCGAGGCGGTACGGCCGAGGCACAGAAGGTCGAGCCCCATGAAAACCGCGTCACCGGCAAGACGCACGCGGGTTTCGGTGTGCCCCTTCACGCGGTCGAAGACGATGCTCTCCTGCGGCAACCATTCGAACACGCCGCCGCCGGCCACCTCGAAATCGAGGGTCTGGCGGGCCAGCGGGCCATTGCTGCGGTACCACTTGCCGGCGCCGGGAGTAGTGATCAGCGCCCGGGCGCCCGCGCCCACCTTTACCTGCAGGGTCAGTTCATCGCCACCTGCAATGCCGGCCGGCGGATGCAGGATCAGCGCGTGGCACACCGCCGGGCCTTCCGGGTAGAGGGCTTTCTGCACCCGCAACGGGCCTTTGTGCAGGCGATGCGCCAGCACGGTGCGCCCGTCGCCGGGGGCTTCGAAGCCAAGCTCGAGACGGGCGTGCCAGCTTTGCTGCGTGCCGGCCGCGGGCCGGGCTTCTTCAAGGGGAGGACAAATAGCCAGCATGGGCGAAGTTTAGCAAGGACGGTGCCGCTCGCAGGGCGTACAGGGGAAAACGGCGCGGCGTGTGGGGGTGCTGGAGGGGCCGATGTAGGGGCGACTTCAGTCGCCCTCGGACTCAGGTCAAGGGTCTGTCGGTGATTTACGGGCGGATGGGCGACTGAAGTCGCCCCTACAAGCCCCCCACAGATCGCCCCTGCAGCCGCTCACACGGCCAGCATCTCCCGCACGCCGTTCGGCCCCATCTCGTCGCCACGGCCGCGGCTGATGATCTCGCCGCGTTCCATCAGCAGGTAGTGGTCGGCCAGCGACAGGGCGAAGTCGTAATACTGCTCGACCAGCAGGATGGCCATTTCGCCGGTTTCGGCCAGCGCGCGGATGGCCCGTTCGATGTCCTTGATGATCGACGGCTGGATGCCTTCGGTCGGCTCGTCGAGGATCAGCAGCCTGGGGCCCATGGCCAGGGCGCGGCCGATGGCCAGTTGTTGCTGCTGGCCGCCCGAAAGGTCGCCGCCGCGCCGCCGCATCATCTGCCTGAGCACCGGGAACATCTCGAAGATGCGCGCCGGCACGTCGGCCCCGGCCGGCTTGGTGGCGAGGCCCATCAGCAGGTTCTCCTCGACGGTCAGGCGCGGGAAGATCTCGCGGCCCTGCGGTACGTAGCCGATGCCGGCGCGCACGCGGCCGTAGCTCGGTGCCTTGGTGATGTCCTGCCCACCAAGCTGGATGCTGCCGGTGGCCGCCGGCACGACGCCCATCAGGGTCTTGAGCAGCGTGGTCTTGCCCACTCCGTTGCGCCCGAGAAGCGTCGTGACCTTGCCCATCGGCACCTCGAAACTGAGGTCGCGCAGGATGTGGGAGCCGCCGTAGTACTGGTTGAGGTTGGTGACGGTAAGCATGGGATGTTCCTCGTTGATTCTTGAACGGGGCAAGCTGCGGGACGAATGTAGGGGACTTGTAGGGGCGACTTCAGTCGCCCTCGGACTCCGATGAAAGGCTTGTCAGTGATCTACCGGCGGATGGGCGACTGAAGTCGCCCCTACAAGTCGGAGGATCGCTCTAGCGGCCCAGGTAGACTTCGATGACCCGCTGATCGGCCTGCACGGTGGCGAGGTCTCCTTCGGCCAGCACCGAGCCTTCGTGCAGCACGGTGACCTTGCCGCCGAGGGCCTCGACGAAGGCCATGTCGTGCTCGACGACCATCAGCGAGTGCTTGCCCTTCAGGCTCACAAACAGTTCGGCGGTGCGTTCGGTTTCGTCGTCGGTCATGCCGGCGACGGGTTCATCCAGCAGCAGCAGCTTCGGGTCCTGCACCAGCAGCATGCCGATCTCCAGCCACTGCTTCTGGCCGTGGGAGAGCAGCCCGGCGGGCCGATCGGCCTGGTCGGTCAGGCGGATCTGCCTGAGGGTGTCGGCGATCTTGTCCAGGTCGTCGCCAAACAGGCGGGCGAACAGGCTCTTCTTGACCCGCTTGTCGGTCTTCAGGGCCAGCTCCAGGTTCTCGAACACCGAGTGGTTCTCGAAAATGGTCGGCTTCTGGAATTTGCGACCGATGCCGGCGTGGGCGATCTGCGGCTCGGTCATGCGGGTCAGGTCGATGGTCTGGCCGAAAAAGGCCTTGCCCGAATCGGGCCGCGTCTTGCCGGTGATGACGTCCATCATCGTGGTCTTGCCGGCGCCGTTGGGGCCGATGAAGCAGCGCAGTTCGCCCGCGTCGATCTGCAGCGACAGCTTGTTGAGCGCCCGGAAGCCGTCGAAGCTCACGGTGATGTCGTCCAGGTAGAGGATGACGTTGTGGGAGAGGTCGAGCTCGCCCGGCTTGAGGACGTGGCCGGTGCTGGCCTCGCCATCCCAGTGTTCCTGCTGACCGTCGGCCGGGGCGTTGCGGGAGATGTTCGATTCGACTCTCATGCGGAGGCTCCTTTGGCGGCGCTGCCGGCGGGCATTTCGGGTTCGGGGGTGGCAGCAGCCTTGACGCTCGGGGCGGGCGCCGGGGCTGCCGGCTTGGCGGCCTTGCGGCTGCGCAGTTTGGCCCAGGCGCCGACCACGCCTTGCGGCAGGTACAGGGTGACGAGGATGAACAGCAGGCCGAGGAAGAACAGCCAGTATTCGGGGAAGCTGGTGGTAAACCAGCTCTTCGACAGATTGACGATGCCCGCGCCGAGCACCGGCCCGATCAAGGTGCCACGGCCGCCCACCGCCACCCAGATGGCGATCTCGATGGAGTTGGCCACCGACATTTCCGACGGGTTGATGATGCCCACCTGCGGCACGTAGAGCGCACCCGCCAGGCCGCACAGCATGGCCGACAGGGTCCAGATGAAGAGCTTGTAGTGCAGCGGGTTGTAACCGATGAACATGACCCGGCTTTCCGAATCGCGGATCGCCGTCAGCACCTTGCCGAACTTGGAGGCGATCAGCACCCGGCCGAGGATCAGCGCGCCCAGCAACAGGGCCACCGACAGGCCGAACAGCGCCAGCCGGGTTTCCGGCGCAGTGACCGAATAGCCGAGGATGCGCTTGAAGTCGGTGAAGCCGTTATTGCCGCCAAAGCCGGTCTCGTTGCGGAAGAAGAACAGCATCGCCGCGTAGGTCAGGGCCTGGGTGATGATCGAGAAATACACGCCCTTGATCCGTGAGCGGAAGGCGAAGTAACCGAAGATCCAGGCAATCAGGCCGGGCACCGCCACCGCCAGGAAGAGCGCCCACAGAAAGTGGTCGGAGCCGGTCCAGTACCAGGGCAGTTCCTTCCAGTCGAGAAAGACCATGAAGTCGGGCAGGTCGCTCTGGTAGCTGCCCTCGCGGCCGATCTGGCGCATCAGGTACATGCCGAAGCTGTAGCCGCCGAGGGCGAAGAAGACCCCGTGGCCGAGGCTCAGGATGCCGCCAAAGCCCCAGATCAGATCCATCGCCACTGCCACCACGGCGTAGCACAGGATCTTGCCGATCAGCGTAATAGCATAAGTGGATACGTGCAGCGGGTGGCCTTCCGGCAGCAGCAGATGGGCCATCGGCACCAGCACCCAGCCCACCAGGGCGGCCAGCGCCACGGCGAGCCAGCCCTTGGGGCCGAGGCCGGCGAACAGTTTTACGGTTACAGGCGTGCGCATCGCGGCCTCCTTATTCGACGAACCGGCCCTTGAGGGCAAACAGCCCCTGGGGACGCTTCTGGATGAAGACAATGATGAAGACCAGCACGAGGATCTTGGCGATCACCGCCCCGGCCCAGCCTTCGAGGAACTTGGTGACAACGCCAAGCCCGAGCGCCGCCCACACCGCGCCGGCCAGCTGGCCGACCCCGCCGAGCACCACCACCATGAAGGAATCGACGATGTAGCCCTGACCCATGTCGGGGCCGACGTTGGCAATCTGCGACAGGGCCACCCCGCCCAGTCCGGCAATGCCGGAGCCGATGCCGAAGGCCAGGGTGTCGATGCGCGCCGTCGGCACGCCCACGCAGCCGGCCATCGGACGGTTCTGGGTGACGGCGCGGACGAACATGCCCAGCCGGGTCTTGTTCATCATCAGCCACACCACCAGCAGCACGAAGCCCGAGAAGGCCACGATCACCAGCCGGTTCCACGGCAGGGAGAGGTTCTCGGCCAGTTGCAGGCCGCCGGACATCCACGCAGGGTTGGCCACTTCCACGTTCTGCGCACCGAAGAGCAGGCGCGCCGCCTGGATCAGCACCAGCGACAGGCCCCAGGTGGCGAGCAGGGTTTCCAGCGGACGGCCGTAGAGGTGGCGGATCACCGTGCGCTCCATGGCCATCCCCACCAGCGCCGCGGCAAAGAAGGCCACCGGCACCGCGGCGACGACGTAGTAATCGACGTAATCCGGCAGGTGGCTGCGGAACAGGCCCTGCATGGCGTAGGCCGAATAGGCGCCGACCATCAGCAGCTCGCCGTGGGCCATGTTGATGACGCCCATCACCCCGTAGGTGATGGCCAGCCCGAGGGCCGCCAGCAGCAGGATGGAGCCCAGCGAGATGCCGGTGAACAGGCGCCCGGACAGATCGCTCCACACCAGCCGCGAGTCGATGGCCTTGATCGCGAACTGGGCTTCGGCGCGGACCTTTTCATCCGGCTCGACGAAGGTATCGCCCTGCTTTTCGAGCAGGCCCAGCAGCAGCGCCTTGACGGCCGGGCTGGCGGAATTCGAGAGATCCTTGACCGCCTGCAGGCGCAGGGCCGCATCGGGGCTGGCCAGGCTGGCCTGGGCGCGCAACTGGACGAGAATCGGCTTGATCTCGCCGTCCTGCTCCTGCTTGAGCGCCTTGTCGAGCAGCGGCAGCAGAGTGGCGCCCTCGCCCATGTCGGAGAGCAGGGACTTGGCCGAGGCCAGCCGTTCTGCCCGGTCGGCGGACAACAGGCGCAGGGCCGCCAGGGCGCTATTCACCTGTTGGCGCAGGCTGTTGTTCAGGCTGATGGATTCCGGGCTGGCCGGCGTCGGCTTGATCGCCGCGCCCGTCGCCGCATCCAGCACCTGATCGCCGGCCACGATGACAATCCGCTCGCCGGCCACAGCCAGTGCGTCGTCCGAGAGCGCCGTGAGAATGCGCCGAGCGTCGGCATCGCCAGCCGCGACGAGGGTCGCAATGGCGCCGGATTTGGCGTCGAAGTCGTCGGCGCCCAGCGCCTTGAGGGCTGCCGGGTCGACGTCGGCCCGGACGCTGGTGGCGCACAGGCCGAGCACGAGACTGAGCAAGAGGAAAATGCGTTTCATAGTTACCCCCGAAAACGCCGTACGGTGTTCCAGTAGGGGCGACTTCAGTCGCCCATCCGGTGGTTGATCAACGAAAAAACGGGCGACTGAAGTCGCCCCTACAGGCGCCCCGACAATCGCCTCCGACAAAGAAAAAGCCGGCGACGGGCCTGAAGCCCGTGGCCGGCCGATTACTGCATGAGGCGCTTGTCGAACGCTTACAGCTTCTGCTTGCCTTCGTTACCCGGGATGAACGGGCTCCACGGCTGGGCGCGGATCGGGCCCTTGGTCTTCCACACGGTGTTGAACTGGCCATCCGCCTTGATCTCGCCGATGAAGACCGGCTTGTGCAGGTGGTGGTTGGTTTCGTCCATCTTCAGCGTGAAGCCGGAAGGCGCCTTGAAGGTCTGGCCGGCCATCGCCGCGATAACCTTGTCGGTGTCGGTGGACTTGGCCTTCTCGACGGCTTGGGCCCACATGTGGATACCGACGTAGGTGGCTTCCATCGGGTCGTTGGTGACCACGGTTTCCGGCTTCGGCAGCTTGGCCTTCTTGGCCCAGTCGCGGTACATCTTGATGAACTTCTCGTTCTCGGGGTTCTTCACGGTCATGAAGTAGTTCCAGGCGGCCAGATGGCCGACCAGCGGCTTGGCATCGACGCCGCGCAGCTCTTCTTCACCCACCGAGAAAGCCACCACCGGCACGTCCTTGGCCTTCAGGCCGGCGTTGCCAAGTTCCTTGTAGAACGGCACGTTCGAGTCGCCGTTGATGGTGGAGATCACCGCCGTCTTCTTGCCCTCGCCGGCAAATTTCTTGATCTTGGCGATGATGGTCTGGTAGTCGGAATGACCAAACGGGGTGTATTCCTCGATGATGTCGGCGTCGGCCACGCCCTTGCTCTTCAGGAAGGCGCGCAGGATCTTGTTGGTAGTGCGCGGGTACACATAGTCGGTGCCCAGCAGCACGAAGCGCTTGGCCGAGCCGCCTTCCTTGCTCATCAGGTATTCGACGGCCGGAATGGCCTGCTGGTTGGGGGCGGCGCCGGTGTAGAAAACGTTCTTCTCGAGCTCTTCACCCTCGTACTGCACCGGGTAGAACAGGAGGCCGTTGAGTTCCTTGTAAACCGGCAGCACCGACTTGCGCGACACCGAGGTCCAGCAGCCGAAGGTCACCGCCACCTTGTCCTGGGACAGCAGCTGGCGGGCCTTTTCGGCAAACTTCGGCCAGTCGGAGGCCGGGTCGACCACCACCGGCTCGAGCTTCTTGCCGAGCACGCCGCCCTTGGCGTTGATTTCCTCGATGGTCATCAGCGCGGTTTCCTTGAGGGCGGTTTCCGAGATGGCCATGGTGCCCGACAGGGAATGCAGGATGCCGACCTTGATGGTGTCGGCCGCGTACGCGCTGGACGACAGGCCACCGATGGCGGCGATGGAAGCGGAGAGGACAGCGGCCTTGAGGAAGGTGCGACGGTTTTGCATCGAGGGCTCCTTGGATCGGTGGGTTCGGTTTAATGCGGTGCAGCAACGGTTCGAAGATTACGGCGCCCTCCCCATCGCCGGAATACGTCAGATTGCGTAGGCCGCGCCCTTTTGCAGGCATCGGTGCACTGCAAGATTGACCACGCACAATCCGCTCATCCACGGCTCGGATAGAATCCGCAGCTCCTCATTGCCCGTAGTTCCCCATGCGCCAACCTGACCAAGCCGAAATGGAGCGCCTGTTAAGGGGGATCGACATCCCGCCCTGCCCCGCGGTGCTGACACGCCTGCAAAACGAATGCGCCTCGCCCAACGCGTCCCTGAGCGTCATTGCCACCATCATCAGCAGCGATGTGGCCCTGTCGGCCTCGGTGCTCAAGGTGGCCAACTCGACAGCCTTCGGGCTTAGCCGCAAGGTGAGCACGGTGCAACAGGCGCTGCCGGTGCTCGGCATGCGGGCCGTCTCCAGCATGGTGGCGGGAATCGTGCTGAAAAACGCCTTGTCCGCCGCCGACAGCCCCCGGCTCGACCGTTTCTGGGATTCCACCACCCGCGTCGCCCAGCTGTGCGCCCGGCTGACCAAGGAGTTCCGCGGCATTCCGGCCGATCTCGCCTACACCTTCGGTCTTTTTCACGACTGCGGCATCGCCGTGCTGATGCGGCGCTTTCCCGACTACCGCGAGACCCTGCAAATGGCCAACAACTCGGGGGACCGCAATTTCACGGAAATCGAGGACGAGCGCCACGCCACCAACCACGCCGTGCTCGGCTACCTGCTGACCCGCAACTGGGGACTCCCCGAAGACATCTGCAGCGCCACCCTGCTGCATCACGACCTCAGCATCTTCGACCCCGCAGCAGACGCCACCGCCGCCAAGGCGCGCACGCTGGTTTCTCTGGCCAACCTGGCTGCATACTATGTAAACAGCTACCAGCGCCTTGCCGAAGACTCCGCCTGGCAGCGGGCCCGCACGCCCGTCATGGCGCACCTGCACATCAACGACAACGACCTCTTCGACATCCGGGAGATCGCTTTTGAGATCCTGGAGAATCAGTAGCCACGGCGACGGATAGTTGCTGCCGCTCCCGCACTCCACAAGGCCCGCACCCAAGACCATGTTCCGCCCCGCCCGACCGATCTACCCCGTCTCCGGCATCCGTGCCATCGAAACCGTCGCCCTGCCCGATGCAGTGCCGCCGCTGATGGAGCAAGCCGGTGCCGCGGCGGCCGCGGTCGCCCTGCGCCTGCTCAAGCAACCCGGCGCCGTACTCATCGCCTGCGGCCCCGGCAACAACGGCGGCGACGGCTTCGTGCTGGCCCGCCACCTGCACTGCGCCGGGCACCCGGTAACGGTGCTGTTTGGCGGCGACGCGGCCCGTCTGCCCACCGACGCAGCCGCAGCTCACGCCGCCTGGCTGGCCAAGGGCGGCAAGACCTGCGCCGAACTGCCGGCCTCGCCCGCGGACGGCTGGAAACTGGTGGTGGATGCCCTCTTCGGCATCGGCCTGCAGCGCCCCCCCGAAGGCCTCTACGCAGACTGGATCGACGCCCTCAACGCCCAGCCCTGCCCACGCCTGGCCCTCGACATTCCGAGCGGGCTGGACGCCGACACCGGCCAGCGCCTCGGCCCCTGCTTCGAAGCCACTGACACGATCACCTTCATCGCCCTCAAGCCCGGCCTGCTGACCCTCGACGGCCCCGACCTGTGTGGCGAGGTGCACCTCGCAAGCCTCGACCTCGACACCGAAACTCTGGCGCCAGCGCCGGGGCGGGAAGTCAGCCCAGTCCTCTTCGCCGGGCTGCTGCAGCCGCGCCGGCGCAACAGCCACAAGGGCAGCTACGGCGACGTGGCCCTGATCGGTGGCGCGCCGGGGATGGTCGGCGCAGCATTGCTGGCCGGGCGGGCGGCGGCTTACCTGGGCGCCGGGCGGGTGCTCGTCGGCCTGCTCGACCCGAATGCCCTGGCCGTGGACATGCTGCGACCGGAACTCATGTTCCGCGCTGCCACCAAGCTGCTCGCTGAAGCCGACATCGGCGCCTTCGCCGTGGGCCCCGGCATCGGCCAGTCCGACGCCGCCCAGGCCCTCGTACGCACGGCCATCGGCAAGGCCACGGCCCTCGTCCTCGACGCCGACGCCCTCAACCTGGTCGCCCGCGAAACCACCCTGCAAGGTGCCCTTGCCAACCGCAACACCCCCACCGTGCTGACGCCCCACCCGGCCGAAGCGGCCCGCCTGCTCGCCTGCAGCACCGCCGACATCCAGGGCAACCGGATTGCCGCAGCCCGCGGCATTGCCGCACTTTTCAAGGCCTGGGTGGTGCTCAAGGGCTGCGGCAGCGTCATCGCCGGGCCCAATGGCCAATGGTGGATCAACACCACCGGCAACCCGGCCATGGCCAGCGCCGGCATGGGTGACGTGCTGACCGGCATCATCGCCGCCTTGCTGGCCCGCGGCTGGAGTGCCAGCGAGGCGCTGCTGGCCGGGGTGCATCTGCACGGACTGGCCGGCGACACCCTGTGCGCCGCCCACGGGATCGACAGCGGCCTGCTCGCCGACGATCTGGCGCCTGCCGCCCGCACCTGCTTCAACGCCTGGCTCCGCCCGCAGCACTAAGCCCGAGCACCCCATGTTTCCCCAACTTCAGCATGCACAAAGCACCACGCTGGGCGAAATCCGCTCTCCGATCATCCTTCGCCTGGCTGCCGAGTTGCCGCTGGCCGAAGCCCTTGCCGAACTGCTGGAAAACCGCGTTTCCGGTGCCATCGTGATGTGCGAAGAGCGCTGCGTCGGCATCATCACCGAGCGCAGCGCCGCCCGCGCCTGCCTGGAGGCCGACCCGGCCAGCCTGATGCTCGGCGAAGCCTGCGACGCCAGCCCGCCAGTCGGCCACGCCCACACCGACCTGCGCGACGCCTACCGCCTGCTGGTTCGCCACGGCACTCGTCATATCCTGCTGCACGACCATGCCGGCGAGCCCGCCGCGCTGATCTCCGAAACCGAACTGCTGTCGGCCCTCGGCATGGAGCACTTCGCCCACCTCGATTCCGTCGGCCACGTGATGAGCCCGCGCCCGCACACGGTTTCAGAGGAGGCCACCGTCGAACAGGCGATCCGCCAGATGCGCCAGTACAACATTGGCTGCGTGGTCGCCGAGTCCGGCGGCGAGCCGATCGGGGTGTTCACCTTTCACGATCTGACGCGCCTGCTGGCCGGCAGCGGCCGGGTCCACGACATCCCCCTGTCGGCGGTGATGACCCGCAACCCGATCAGTGTGAGTGCTGCCACTTCGGTCTGGTCGGCAGCCCAGGCCATGCAGAAGGCAGGTATCCGCCACCTGCTGGTGACCCGTGACAAGCGGCTGGTCGGCGTGCTCTCCGAGCACGACATCGTCACCAGCCTCGAAGGTCGCTACGTGGCCTTCCTGCGCGAAATCATCGCCGAGCAGGAACAGGAACTCATCGACCAGCGCGTCCGCTTCGCCCAGCGGGAGGGGGAAGAACGCCTGCGCCGCATCATCGAAGCCTCGCCGGACGTGATCATCGTGAAGGATGGCGCCGGCAACTGGATGGTCACCAACGGCGCCAGCCTGGCCTTATTCGGCCTCACCGGCCACGACTACGTGGGGCAGGACGAGCTGGAGTTGTCGCACATCGTCACGCCGGGGCTGGCCAGCAACCTGCTCAACTGCGCGGCCACCAACGAGCGCGCCTGGGCCACCCCGGAAGGCTACCGCTACATCGATCGACTGCCCCGCGCGGACGGCAGCTTCAGCTACCTGGATTTCATCAAGAAGCCGGTCTTCAATCGGGACGGTAGCCGCCAGATGTTGGTGGTGGTCGGGCGCGACATCACCGACCGGATCCTCGCCGAAGAAGAGGTCAAGGCCCTCAACACGACCCTCGAAGACCGGGTCGCCCGGCGCACCGACGAGCTCACCGCAACCCTCGCCGAGCTGGAATCCTTCAGCTATTCCGTCTCCCACGATCTGCGCACCCCGCTGCGTGCCATCGAGGGGTTTTCCAGCCTGGTGATGGACGAGCACGCCAGCGAGTTGAGCGGTGAAGCCCTCGGCCACCTCGGCCGGGTACGCGAGGCAGCCCGACGCATGGCCAGCCTCATCGACGACCTGCTCGATCTTTCCCGCCACGTTCGCAAACCCCTGCTGCGCCGGCATACCGATCTCTCTGCCACCGCCGAGAGCATTGCCCAGGACCTGCACCACACGGACCCCGGCCGGCAGGTGTGCATTGAGATCGAGCCCGGCATGCAGGCCGAGTGCGACCCGGTGCTGATGCGCACGGTGCTCGAGAACCTGATCGGCAACGCCTGGAAATTCACCCGTCCCACCGACGGCGCCACCATTCGCTTCGGCTGCCAGCAGGACGAGGGCGAAACGGTCTATTTCGTCGCCGACAACGGTGTCGGCTTCAACCTGGCGGAGGCACACAAGCTGTTTGCCCCCTTCCAGCGCTTCCACTCGGCCACCGAGTTCGAGGGCAGCGGCATTGGTCTGGCCACCGTGCACCGCATCGTCCGCCGCCATGGGGGACACATCCGGGCGCAGAGTGCTCCCGGTGAAGGCGCGACGTTCTTCTTCACGCTCGGCGCATGAATTCTCCCCAACGTCCGCTGCTGGGCATCGGCCTGGCCATGATCGCGCTTGTCCTTTTTGTGACCCTCGACGTGATCAACAAGCACCTGAGCGCGCGCTTTCCGGTGCCGCTGCTGGTGTGGGCGCGCTACACGGTGCACCTGCTGCTGATGCTCGTCTTTCTGGGCCCGAGCCTGCGCGGCAGGCTCTTCGTAACCCGCCGGCACGGCCTGCATGCGGCGCGGGCCGTGTTGCTGCTGGCCACCAGTCTGGGCGGGGTCGCCGCCTTCAAACTCATGCCGCTGGCCGAAGCCACCGCCATCATCTTCGCCTCGCCGCTGATCGTCGTGCTGCTGGCCCGCCCGCTGCTGGGCGAAACCATCGGCCGACTGCGCCAGGCGGCGGTCGTGCTGGGGTTCGGGGGCGTGCTGCTGGTCGCCCGACCGGGCAGCGGGCTGGTTCCCGAAGGCGTGGTTTTCGCCCTTGGCGCCGCAGTGGCCTACGCCCTGTACCAGATCCTGACCCGCAAGCTGTCGCCCACCGAAACCCCGGTGACCCTGCTGTTCTACTCGGCGCTGATCGGTTGCGCCGGCATGACCGCCACCATGCCGTGGATCGACCATGGCCCCGCCCCCACCGGGCAGGAATACGCCCTGATGGGCGCCATGGGCCTGCTCGCCGGCAGCGCCCACTTCCTGCTCAACCGGGCCTTCCGCGAAGCACCGGCGTCGCTGCTGTCACCCATGCTGTATGTGCAACTGGTGTGGGCCACCCTGTTCGGCTGGCTGGCCTTCGGTCAGTTGCCCGACGGCGCTGCCCTTGGCGGCATGCTGGTAATCGGCGTGGCCGGCGCCCTCATCGCCATCGACAGCCGCCGGCTGGCCCAGCGGACCGCCAGCAGAGCTTAACGGGCCTTCAGCGCCTCAATCGCCGGCGGGTAGCGCCCCGCCGCCGAGGCCCGCAGCCAGCGCAGGGCCTGCTCCGGATCGCGGGGCTGGCCAGCGCCGGTATCGAACATCACGGACAGGGCGTACTGCCCCTCCGGCTCGCCGGCCTCGGCCGCCTGGCGGAACAGGCGCGCCGCCTCCGCCAGGTTGCGCGGCACGCCACGGCCGGCCTCGTAGAGCCAGGCCAGTCGGGTCAGGCCCCGCGGATCTCCGGCGTCGGCAATCGCCCGATAGGCCAGCAGTGCATCCGGGAGGCTCCCGTCCGCCTCCATGCGCCGGGCCTCGGCAAGACGCCGGTCACGGGCGCTGACGGGTTTTGCCGCCGTACCGTCGAGCATTGCCAACTGCGCCGCAGCCTCGTCATCCCCGAGCTCGACGGCGGCCTTCAACCAGCGCCGCGCGCCATCCACATCCACCGGGCCAAGGCGGTTTGTCTGCAGGGACGTGCCCAGCCGCAGGGCCGCGTTGCGGCTGCCGGCCAGCGCAGCCTTCTCGTAACGCCGCCGAGCCTCCAGCCCATCCTTCGGCTCGCCCAGCCCATCCTCGGCAAGAATGCCCAGGTTGAACCACGCCTCGCCCATCCCCCGCTCCGCCAGCGCAGTCCAGATCTGGTGCGCCTCGGCGTAGTGGGCCATCTTGAATTCCGCGTAGCCCTTGTAGAGGCCGATGGCCGGCTTGCGGACCACATCGGACAACTCCTCTTCACCCAGCAGTTCGGCGCGGACAGGCGCCTGGATCAAAACCACCGCCAGCAGTCCGCTGAGGCAAAGACGGGCAGAACGGGAAGTACGGGCTCGCAACATGGGGTCTCCGTTATTGTGTTTTTGTGTCGGACGATTGTGCCCGAGCACAGACCAGTAGGCAGTGCGCCCGGACACAAGTTTCAGTAGAGCAAGGCCCGAAATACGAAATCCATCGAAAGTGCTTGACAGGCTTTTGAGTCATTACTAAAATGCGCGCTCTCACCTACCGGGCGGTTAACTCAGCGGTAGAGTGCCACCTTCACACGGTGGAAGCCACTGGTTCGATCCCAGTACCGCCCACCAGATATAACGTAGCGTTTTCAGTAGTTTGAACAACGATACGTGTTTAGCAAGACAAGAAAACAGGCACCCTCGGGTGCCTGTTTCCATTTGTGTGCTCCCCATCCGGCTAGCCAGTATTCAGCGTTCCGACAAATTCCCCGCTGGCCCCATATTGCACGCCAGATCGCACATCGCCCGGAACCGGATAGCCACCCGGCAAAAGTGCCGCCGACACGGTCGCCGTTGCAATGCCGGACTTGTTCGCGTCCTGCACCGATGTGGCGGTGATGCTTAGCGTTTGCACAGATCCCGTCGCCGTCGGGGCCGTGAACAAGCCGGACGCATTGATGGTGCCTGCCGATGCAGACCACGTAACGGTCTGGGCAGGGCTGTTGGTGCCGCTGACCGTTGCGCTGAATGCCTGGGTGGCCCCGCCAGCAAGCATCACGAACGCCGGGCTGATCGTCACCCCCGTGACGACTGACGCCCCGCCTGCGATATCAAAAGTGACGGTTGCCGGAGCCCCCGTCACAACACCATCGACGTACAGCTGGAACGTGAATCGCTGCTCGCCTGTGGCCCCCTGCGGATCGTACTCGTAGGCACCGTTCTCGAAGGTGGTCAGCGTTCCGGCCGACGGGCGCGTCAAGACCCACCCCCTGATCTCGCGGCTGGCATCCGCGGGAAGTGATAGCGAGGGGTACAGAAAAGACGGTCCATTTTGCCCGACCGCAGGAATCGCCGCCCCGGAAACCCCCGACTTCGGCGTGCCGAGGATGCGCTTCCCGGCGGCCGGATTGTGGTTAAGGTTGCGCAGCATCAGGCAATCACTCCTGCCTTGTAATAGACGTTGTCATCGGTCGGATCGGTAATCCACTGGGCGACGAGCAACAGGCCCGCGCCAGCGGGCAGCCCCGTCACAAGAATCTGCCCCAGCGCATCCGTTATAGCCACACCCTCAAGCGGCGTGATGCCGGCCAGCGCACCGATACGGCCGCCCGGATACCATGACCAGCGCACGCTGATGTTCGACAGCACCTGGCCGGTGTTATTGATCATCGCGTCGGTGAGCAGTTGCCCCGCCACGCTGACCGCCGGAACCGTGACGATGGCAGTGCCCGACTTGGTCCCATCGAACGTGGAGGTGGCCGTCACGGTAAGCGTTTGCGCAGCTCCCGTCGCCGCCGGAGCCATCAGCAAGCCCGACGTACTTATCGTTCCCGCGCTCGTAGCCCAGACAACTGCCTGCGACGGGCTGTTGGTGCCGCTGACCGTGGCCAAGAACTGACGGGTGATGCCGCCCGACACGCTGGCCGTAGCCGGGCTCACCGTAACGCTGGTGACGGTCGGAATCTGCCCGCCGCTGGCCGGAACCGTCACGGTAGCCGTGCCGGCAAAAGCCCCGTTGGCGACCGACGTGGCGGTGATCGTGACAGTCTGGATCGAGGCTCCGGCTGCCGGCGCGGTGAACACGCCCGTACTGCTGATGCTGCCTGCCGAAGCAGACCAGGTCACGGCCTGGGACGGGCTGTTCGTACCCGCCACGATCGCGCTGAACTGCTGGCTGGCAGAGCCGGCCACCGTGACGGACGAGGGAGAAACCGTTACCCCCGTTACGGTGGGAATCCCCCCTGCCGCCTCAACCAGCCCGAAAACGTTGTTCCCTCCCAGGCTCGCATGCAGCCCGGCAATTTCGGCGGCGCTCAACACCCGCCTGAACCACACCGCCCAGACGAAATCCACCGCCACTGCGTTTTGTCCGGGCAAACCGCCGATGCACTCGTAGCGCGCCTCACGGACCCCGACCAACGCTCCCCCCGTGGCATTGAGGCTCCCGTCCACGAACAGGGCGTGCGAGGTTTCCGTATTGACCACGGCAAAGGAGTGCGCCCCGCCGGTGACGACGGCAAGGCCTTCGACACCAACCAGGGCCCCGGTGTTGTATTGCCCGAAAACGCGGGCCTTTCCTGCCGCCGAAAGACCAACGGTCGGCGAGTGTTCCTGGACGGAAGAGACGACGGCATACGGTGGCGTCCCCGCCGCGGTCGAGATGGTGTTGACGACGACAAACAAGGTCATCGGACTGTTCGGCAAGGCGATGTACGGGCTAAACGGAAACGCCCCGATCCCGCTGCCGCCCGCGGGATTGGAACGGGCCGCCCGGCCGTAGGTGCCGGCGCTGGCCGGGTAGGTCGCACCCGTCATCGGCGAAAACGTGCGAGGACTTTTCGCCGATGCAAGCACCCCGTTGTCGAGGCCGACAAGCTCCACGATATCCGGATACAGCGCATGACTTGTCTTGAGCTGGAGTGCCATGTTTTGGGGTCCTTGCTGGCTAGGTGCGCGGGTCAAGCCAGTCCAGCGGCTTGAACATCCAGATGTTGCCTTCTATCGGGTGCTGCAGATGGATATACACATCCAGTCGCTTCGAGCGCTTCCATTTTCCGGTCAAGCCCGACTCGTAGACGCTGTCTCCCTGCGTGTCACCATCGACCAGCATGCTGGCATGATTGGCCGTCAGCTTGCGCACGCGCCAGCCTGTCGTCAGCGGGCCGGACACCGGTGGTTTGAGCTCATAGAGCGCCCCCTTGCGGCTGTAAACAACGAAGCACTTGCGCCGCTCGTCATAGATGTTGCCGTAGCGCGTGTTGTCCATATTGGCGATGAACTCGGCAGCGTCGGGGCCAACGATCCCGGATATCGGGCAACTGAAAAAACGATTCCCCGCACCCTGCGTTGTCAGATCCCATCCGCCGATTGCATCGACGAGCGTGCTTCGATATGAGCCGTCGAGGAAGATCTTGCGGACCGGATCGTAGGCCGCCTGGGCATCGGAGGTGCTGTTGTTCCAGGCGCCACCCGCCACTGACAGAATATCGTTGCGATAGTCGTCATCGACGAGTTCGGCACGCATCAGGTCTTTACTGGTTCCACCGGGGCCACCCCCATGCCAGTAAATAACATCGTGCCCATTCTCTTCAGTCACGACCGCAGAGCGTCCAACCGTTGCCACTGCCGCCACTGCCGTGTTCGGGTGATCCTTGCGCCAATCACGGTTCTTCCAAGCGTTAGCCCCTGGCAGATCGACGCCCTCACTGATAGTGCCAATACGCTTCACGTTCGTTCCTGTGCCAGCACCGACATAGCCCTGTCCAGCAAGGGTCATGTCGAGGGTGAAAGGACCAGCCATCCGCAGCGTGTTGCCAGCTTCATCTGAGATCACCCATGGAGCGCCACTGTAGTGCTGGGCGCCACCAAATGTTATGAACCTCTGCAGCTTGGGCAACCACAATTGGTTTGAGTAGGTATGCGCTGACGCCGGGGCGTTCAGCGACCCCGCGACCGAGCGAACGCCGCAGCCAGGCAAGGCGATGTAAGAGGTCGAGTGAAAAGCGAGCCTCCACTGTCGGGTGGCCCCTTCCCACATATAGACCTCGCCATTACTGCCATTGGCGTGACCACCACCAAACAGAATGACGCGCATGTTGTCATCGTCCCAAGCGAATGACGCCCAAGCAACGATGATGCACTTGGGAGAGCTTGGGGCAGCTTGGGAATGAGCCACTGGGTCGAATGAGCCGGAGTAAGGCGCCAGCCATGCAGCATCCGGCCACACGGACTGAAACGTATTCAGATTGACCTTGAACCAGGTGCCCGGTCGCGCCTCGGCTATTTGTTCCAGCAGGGCACCGTAAGGCGGAGCTGCGGGCCTGCCGCCGCGCAACGTGACGCCACTTGGAGCACTTACGCGAAAACTGACAGGAGTGGCCATATCCGATCCTTGAGCCCATGAGCGCGTTGCGGCGAACTCTGCTAATCAGGAATTGAGGCAGCGATCGATTCAATAAGTTTCATCATGGACGTCACAATTAATCACAAACAGAACTTGGTTATTAAGCTTATTGTAATATTCTGATAGCCTTCTATACACATAAAAAGAGGGGACGAACATGAAAGGGAGATTCATTGCAGCCGGCCTGTTGATCGCGCTGGCCCTGCCGGCGGCGGCCCGGGCTGCCGATCTGCAGCGGGCCGAGGAGATCGTGGGGGGGCGCTGCTTCCTGTGTCACGGCATGGAGGGCGAGGCAGCTTCGGCTTTGTATCCACGCCTGGCCGGCCAGCATTCGGAATACATCGCCAAGCAATTGGGCGATTTCAAGAGCGGCAAGCGCAAGAGCGACACCATGGCCGGCATGGCCGCCGACCTCACCCCCGAAGAGATGAAGGCCCTCGGTGCCTTCTTCGAGAAAAAACCGGCCACCCGCAGCACAACCGCGGAGCCAGACCTGGCCGGCGTGGGCCGCTACATTTTCACCAAGGGCAACCCCTACTCCGGCGTGGCCGCCTGCGTTTCCTGCCACGGCGCCAAGGGCCACGGCACGCCGCAGTTGCCGCGCCTGGCCGGCCAGCAGGCCCTGTACCTGGAAAACCAGCTCAAGCAGTTCAACACCCGGGAGCGCAACAACGACAACGCCGTGATGCACTCGGTCGCCTCGAAGCTCACCGAACTCGAACGCAAGGCGGTCGCCGACTACATCGCAACGCTCGACTGACGCGGAACGATGGCCAATAAAACGGCCACCCGATCAGGTGGCCGTTTTGATCAAACAAGCATGTCGGCCCAGATGTTCCTGGCCCACGACAGCGCAGCCTTGCCTTCCAGTTCGTTGGCCGCCGCCGACACGCCGCCCGACCCCGGCATGGGCAGCACGGTCTTCTTGTCTGCGTCGTACTGGTGCACCGACGCCACATGGATGACGTTCTTCGAATCGACGAAGCTGTAGCAGGTGTTCATCACCACTGGATTCGGATTGGGCGCCTCACCCACCAGCAGGTTGAGGATCGCCGCCGCCGTCACCTTGGCATGCTGGTTGGCCATATGGCCCGACTTGGGCATGGTCGGCGCCGGAAAGATCGCGTCGCCGATCACATGCACGCCCGGCGTATTCACCGACTCGAAGCTCAGCCAGTCGATATCCACCCAGCGGCTGTTGATCAGCTTGATGCCCGACTTCGTGGCAATGTCGCCTGCACGCTGGGGCGGCACCACGTTGAGCACGTCAGCCTTGACCTTGTCGAACTCGAGGATCGCCGTGCGGCTGGCCGCATCCACCTCGCGCAGTTCACTGTTGGGGCGGTATTCCAGAATGCCCTGGTACTTCTCGAAGGCCTTGGTGAACAAGCCCTTCTTGGAGGTGATTTCCTCGTTGGCATCGAGCACCAGCACCTTGGATTTCGGCTTGGTCTTCTTCAGGTAATTGGCTACCAGACAGGCCCGCTCGTAAGGCCCGGGCGGGCAGCGGTAAGGGGCTTTCGGAATCGCCAGCGCATACACGCCGCCGTCCTTCATGTCTTCCAGTTGCTTGCGCAGGGCCACCGTCTGGGGGCCCGCCTTCCAGGCATGCAGGACGGTGTTGCGGGCCGCCTCACTCTCCAGGCCGGGCACCTGGTCGAACATGAATTCAATGCCCGGCGACAGCACCAGCCGGTCGTAGGAAAGCACCGCACCCGACGCCAGCGTGACCTTGCGGCCGGCAGCATCGATCCCGGTTACCGTGTCCTGCATCACCTTCACGCCCCAGGTGTTCTTCAGGCCGTCATAGCCCATGGTGATGTCGGCCAGGGTCTTGTCGCCGCCAATCACCAGGTTGGACATCGGGCAGGAGATGAACAGCGGATTGCGCTCGACAAGGGTCACATCCACCCCCATCTGGCTCCACATGCGCAGGTACTTGGCGACCGTGGCACCGCCAAAGCCGCCACCAACCACCACCACATGCCCCCGCGGGCGGGAGCCCATCGCGCACCCCGAGAGGCCGGGCAGCGCCATCGCACCACCCGCGAGGGCGGCCGTCTTCATGAAATCGCGTCGATTCAGCATGGTTCGTCCCCCGCTCACTTCTGAGCGGCAAAGTACGCCGCGACCAGTTCGAGTTGTGCCTCGGTATAGCCCCTGGATATCTGGTGCATGATCGTTGCGGGCTTGGCGCCGGAGCGGAAGTCGCGCAGCTTCTGCAGCAGCTTGTCCTTCTCGACACCGGCGAGCGCTTCGCTGCCGGAGCCGGGCACAGCCTTGCCATCGGTGCCATGACAATTGGCGCAGGTAGCCGCCAGATTGCGGGCCAGGTTCGGGTCGGCCTTGTTCCCGGCCTGGGCGACACCGACCACGCCCAGCAAGCACAGGACAGTCGTCCATCGAAGCAGTTTCATTGTCTCTCCTCCTAGATTCCGCCGAAGCGGCGAGCGATCGGATGTGGTGCTTATTGTTCTCCGTTGCAGCCTGCCGGAGCAAGCTGCCATGGCCGTCGATTCGCGGTCTTGTGCCCTTGCTTTACGTTGCGTCGCAACAATATTAGCAATTGACTATATTAGTTTACGGTTATAAATTGATAAACATCAAGGGGGAATCAACGGCAATTCAGATGCGCATCCAGACGCATCCGCCACGCCCCTGCCGATCCGGAAAACAAAGAGGGGGAGACTTCCGATATGGCCGACCAGCCGACCCAGCGGGGACGGGTACGTCCCGCGCCCGAACACTTCCTGAACGAGGCGGACATCACCGCCGTCAAGGAAGGCCGACGCGATTTCCTGCGCAATGCATTCATCTCCGCCTCTGCCGCCCTTGCCGGCACCGGCGCAGCCCGCGCAGCCGAGGGCGACCCGAACATCCTGACCCTGCCACCGTGGACTACCAGCCTCGGCCAGCCCGTCGCGGCCCGCCCCTATGGCCTGCCGTCCCAGTACGAAAAAGGCCTGCAGCGCCGGGAATCCCCCGGCCTCACGCGCCTGCCCCAGGTATCGGTGTCCTTCGCGCCGCTGCAGGGTCTGTTCGGCATCATCACGCCGTCGGGCCTGCACTTCGAGCGCCACCACCAGGGCTGGAGCGACATCGATCCGTCGAAGCACCGGCTGATGGTGCATGGCACCGACGACGGCTTCGTGAAGCAGCCCAAGGTCTACACGGTGGACGACATCCTGCGTCTGCCCCCGGTGTCACGCATGCACTTCATCGAGTGCGGCGCCAACACCGGCATGGAATGGGGCAACGTGGCCGTGCCGACCGTGCAGTACAGCCACGGCATGCTGTCCTGTTCGGAATTCACCGGTGTGCCACTGCGACTGATTCTTGAAGACTGCGGCGTCGACTGGAAGAAGGCGAAGTACATCCTCGCCGAAGGGGCCGACGGCTCCTCGATGACCCGCACGATCCCCATCGAACTCGTCCAGTCGGATGAAGTGCTGGTCGCCTACGGCCAGAACGGCGAAATGCTGCGCCCCGAAAACGGCTACCCGCTGCGCCTCATCGTGCCCGGCGTGCAGGGCGTCAGCTGGGTCAAGTGGCTGCGCCGCATCGAAGTGGGTGACAAACCCTGGGCCACCAAGGACGAGGCCATCCACTACATCGACCTGCTGCCGGACGGCCAGCACCGCCAGTACACCTCGACCCAGGAGTGCAAGTCGGTCATCACCACCCCGTCCGGCGGCCAGATCCTGCTCGACAAGGGTTTCTACAACATCTCCGGGCTGGCCTGGTCGGGGCGCGGCAAGATCAAGCGCGTCGATGTATCCACCGACGGCGGCATCAACTGGCGCCCGGCACGCATCGAAGGGCCGACCCTCTCCAAGTGCCTGACGCGCTTCAACATCGACTGGGTGTGGGACGGCAAACCGGCCATCCTGCAGTCGCGCGCGATGGACGAAACCGGCTATGTGCAGCCCGGCTACGGCCAGTTGCGCGCCGCCCGCGGCACCAAGTCGATCTATCACAACAACGCCATCCAGTCGTGGAAGGTCGTCGAAAGCGGGGATGTCAGCAATGTCCAGGTTCTCTAAGACGCTGATCACGCTGGCCGTCCTCGCCTCGGCCGGCAGTGCACTCGCCGAGGGCAAGTACACCGGCGTCGGCCGCGGCGCCCTGCCCGCCGAAATCCACGCCTGGGACATCGATGTGCGCCCCGACTTCAAGGGCCTGCGCCCGGGCAGCGGCAGCGTGGCCCAGGGCGAGGAAACCTGGGAAGCCAAATGCACCTCCTGCCACGGCAGTTTCGGTGAGTCGAACGAAGTGCACACCCCGCTGATCGGCGGCACCACCAAGGACGACATCAAGACCGGCCACGTGCTGTCGCTGGTCAAGGGCGACGCCCCCCAGCGCACCGCGATCATGAAGGTGGCCACGGTGTCGACCCTGTTCGACTACATCAACCGCTCCATGCCGCTGACGGCCCCCAAGTCGCTCAGCAATAACGAGGTGTACGGGCTGCTCGCCTACCTGCTCAACCAGGCCGAGATCGTTCCCGCCGACTTCGTGCTCACCGACAAGAACATCGCCGAAGCCCAGGCGCGCATGCCCAACCGCAACGGCATGCGTACCGACCACGGCATGTGGCCCGGTGCGCCGGCCACCAAGGGCGGCATCGGCAACGGCGGCAAGCCCGACACGAAGAACACCGCCTGCATGAGCAACTGCAAGACCGAGGTGAAGGTGGCCTCGCTGCTGCCGGTGTATGCCGAAACCGCCCACGGCAACCTCGCCGAGCAAAACCGGAGCGTCGGCCCCGTGCGTGGCAAGGACACCAGCGGCAAGGCGCCCGTCGCCCCCGCCGCCCCGAGCGACAACGCAGCCGCCACCAAACTTGCCACCGACAGCGGCTGCATGGCCTGCCACGGGGTCGCCAACAAGATCGTCGGCCCGGGCTACAACGAGGTCGCCGCCAAATACAAAGGCCTGGCCGATGCGGAAGCGAAGCTCGCCGCCAAGGTCAAGGCCGGTGGCCAGGGCGTGTGGGGCGCCATTCCCATGCCGCCGCAAAACCAGCTGAAGGACGGGGACATCCGCAGCCTCGTCAAATGGATCCTGTCCGGCGCCAAGGCGCAATAAACCCAGATCACTCAAGGAGAGAGACATATGAACGTACAACGCCGTGAAGCACTCAAGGCGGGTGGCGGGCTCGGCCTGTTCGGCCTGCTGGCTGCCGCCGGGCTGATCACCCCGGGCCAGGCGCGGGCCGAATGGAACAAGTCCGCCTTCGACGCCAAGACCATCGAGGAAACCCTCAAGGCCCTGGGCGCCGGCAAGCCGGAAAACTCCACCGACCTTCAACTCACCGCCCCGGACATCGCCGAGAACGGTGCCGTGGTGCCGGTGGGCGTCGTGTCCACGCTGGCCGGCATCGAGGCCATCGCCATTCTCGTCGAGAAGAACCCCAACCCGCTGGCCGCCAGCTTCCTGCTGCCCGCCGGCACCGAAGCCTACGTGCAGACCCGCGTCAAGATGGGCCAGACCTCCGACGTGTATGCGCTGGTCAAGGTCGGCGGCAAGTTCCTCATGACCAAGAAGGAAATCAAGGTCACCCTCGGCGGCTGCGGCGGCTGAGCCCTGCGCGCTTCATAAAAGGAAAGGAATCGAAATGGCAGATCCGATGAAGATTCGCGCGAGCGCGAAAGAAGGCGTCACCGAAGTGAAGGTACTGATGAGCCATGAAATGGAAACCGGCCAGCGGAAGGACTCGTCCGGCAACCTGGTGCCGGCCCATTTCATCACCGAGGTAACGGCCGAGCACAACGGCAAGCAGGTGCTGGCCGCCCAGTTCGGCACCGCAATTTCCAAGAACCCCTACCTGGCCTTCAAGTTCAAGGGCGGCGCCAAGGGTGACAAGCTCGCCGTGAGCTGGGTAGACAGCAAGGGCGACAAGCGCAGCGACGAAGTGCTGATCGGCTGACAGACGCCCCTGATAAAGATCGTCTCAAGACGGCCGGGTCACCCCGACAAAGGAGGAACACACATGCGCACAAGACTGCACGCGCTAGTTGCCACGGTGGCACTCGGCATCGGCGGAACGGCCGTCGCCCAGGGCTCCACCATGGACGAGATCGCCAAGTACCGGGAAATGCTGGCCGACGGCAACCCGGCCGAACTGCTGGAAATGAAGGGCGAGGCGTTGTGGAAAAAGCCCCGCGGCCCCAGGAGCGCCAGCCTTGAGCAATGCGACATGGGCCTCGGCCCGGGCAAGCTCGAAGGCGCCTATGCCCAGCTGCCGCGCTACTTTGCCGACACGAAGAAAGTGATGGACGCCGAGTCCCGGCTGGTCCATTGCATGATGACGCTGCAGGGCTTCAGCGAAACCGAGGCGACGAAGAACTGGTTCTCGAAGCCCGGTCAGGACTCGGACATCGAGGCCCTGATCACCTACATCGGCGGCCAATCCAACGGCGCAAAAATCAACGTACCGGCCCGTCACCCGGAAGAAGCCCGCATGGCGAAAGTGGGTGAATACATCTTTTACCGCCGCAGCGGCCCGCAGGATTTCTCCTGCGCCATCTGCCACGGCCAGGAGGGCAAGCGCATCCGCCTGCAGGACCTGGGCAAGCTCACCAGCCAGGCCGGCGCCGGCGCCGCCATGTCCACCTGGCCCTCGTACCGGGTTTCGCAAGGTGCCGTATGGACGATGCAGCGCCGCCTCATCGACTGCATGCGCCAGGCTCGCTGGCCTGAGCCAAGCTACCTGGCGGACTCGATCATCGCGCTGGAAGTTTTCCTGCAGAAGACCGCCAGCGGCACCGTGATGCAAACCCCCGGCATCAAGCGCTGAGAGGACATGACCATGAAAACGCACCTCCTCGCTGCCACTCTTGCCCTTGCCACAGTCAGCGCCCACGCTGCAGGGAATGACATTGCCACACCGGCCGAACAGATCTTCCGCAGCGGCTTTCGCAGCGACAACCCGAAATACTGGATGACCCGCGTGGAGCAGGATGAAGCCATGCGCCTGTGCAGCCAGTACAAGGACAACCCGCCGGCCAAGGTGCGCCAGAAGATCGAACTGACCCAGAAGGCCAGCATCCGCTACCCCGTCGACGGCAAGCTGATCGGTGACTGGAAAGAAGGCGAAAAGCTCGCTGCCGTCGGCACCGGCGGCCATATCGGTTTCATCCAGCCCGACCCGCCAGGACGCCTGCGCGGCGGTAACTGCTACGCCTGCCACCAGCTGGCCGCCAAGGAAGTCGCCTACGGCACCATCGGCCCCAGCCTGCGCCATTTCAGCAAATTGCGCGGCACCGGCGACGACGTCGTCCAGTACGCCTACGACAAGATCTACAACTCCAACGCCTTCAACGCGTGCACCAACATGCCGCGCTTCGGGCTGCACAACTGGCTGACGCCGGAGCAGATCACCCACATCGTCGCCTTCCTCGTCGATCCGGAATCCCCGGTGAACAAAGACTGAACACGGAGACCACCGCATGTCCATGAACCGCCGGGATTTCCTCCAGGTGCTGGCCGTCGCCGCGGCGGGCGGCCTCGCCCTGCACAGCAATCCGTCCGAGGCCGCGAAAGCCGCCAGCCGCATGTACGAGCTGCCCCGCTTCGGCTCGGTCAGCCTGCTGCACATGACCGACTGCCATGCCCAGTTGCTGCCCATCCACTTCCGTGAGCCGGACGTCAACCTCGGCATCGGCCCCATGGCTGGCCAGGTACCACACCTGGTCGGCGACAAACTGCTGCGCCACTTCAACATCCGTCCGGGCACACCGGAGGCCCATGCCTTCACCTACCTCGACTTCGTCAAGGCTTCAAAGACCTACGGCAAGGTCGGCGGCTTTGCTCACCTGGCCACACTGGTCAAGCAACTCAAGGCCAGCCGCCCGGGCTCGCTGCTGCTCGACGGCGGCGACACCTGGCAGGGCTCCGGCCTGGCCCTGTGGACCAACGCCCAGGACATGGTGGACGCCGCCAAGCTGCTCGGCGTCGACGTGATGACCCTGCACTGGGAGGCCACCTACGGCGAGGCCCGGGTCAAGGAAATCGAGGAAAAGGACTTCAAGGGCAGCATCGACATCGTCGCCCAGAACATCAAGACCGCCGACTTCGGCGACCCGGTGTTCAAGCCCTACGTGATCCGCAACATCAACGGCGTACCAGTGGCCATCATTGGCCAGGCCTTCCCCTACACCCCCATCGCCAACCCGCGCTGGCAGGTGCCCAACTGGAGCTACGGCATCCAGGACGACAACCTGCAAAAAGTCGTCGACGAAGCCCGCGCCGCCGGCGCCCAGGTGGTGGTGGTGCTGTCCCACAACGGCATGGACGTGGACCTGAAAATGGCCAGTCGGGTGCGCGGCGTGGATGCCATCCTCGGCGGCCACACCCACGACGGCGTGCCGACGCCGGTCATCGTCAAGAACGCCGGCGGCCAGACCCTCGTCACCAACGCCGGCTCCAACGGAAAATACCTGGGCGTGCTCGACCTGGAAGTGAGCAGCGGCAAGGTCACCGACTTCCGCTACAAGCTGCTGCCGGTCTTCGCCAACCTGATCCCTGCCGACCCGGCCATGGCCGCGCTGATCAGCAAGATGCGCGCGCCCTACGAGGGCCGGCTGGCCGAAAAGCTCGCCGTCAGCGAGGGCTTGCTGTACCGCCGCGGCAACTTCAACGGCTCGTGGGACCAGCTCATCCTCGATGCCCTGCTGGCCGAAAAGAACGCCGAAATCGCCTTCTCGCCGGGCTTCCGCTGGGGCACCTCGCTGCTGCCGGGCGACACCATCCGCATGGAACACCTGCTCGACCAGACCGCCATCACCTACCCGTGGACAACAGTGACGATGATGAGCGGCGAACAGATCAAGACCGTGCTGGAAGACGTCTGCGACAACCTCTTCAACCCCGACCCGTATTACCAGCAGGGCGGCGACATGGTGCGTGTGGGCGGACTGCAGTACGCCTGCGACCCGCTGGGCAAGATGGGCAGCCGCATCACCGACATGCGCCTCCATGGCAAGCCGCTGGATGCCGGCAAAACCTACAAGGTGGCTGGCTGGGCGCCGGTTTCGGAAGAAGCCAAGAACGCCGGCGGCGAACCCGTGTGGGACCTGGTGGCCCGTTATCTCAAGGGCCAGAAAGTGATCCGCTCCCGCGCACTCAACCTGCCCTTGCTCAAGGGCATGGCAGGCAACCCCGGCATGGTTTGAGGAGACGACGATGACCCGCAACACCTCCCTCCCCCACTGGTTGCGTGTCGTTGTCAGTCTTGCCTGGCTGGCATTGGCCAGCCAGGCCGATGCCCAAACCCTCAACCCGGTCCGCGTGTCGGAACATGCCTGGTATGTGCAGGGCGATTCGGGCATGGCCTCGGCGGCCAACAAGGGCTTCAACAGCAACGCCGGTTTCGTGGTGACGCGGGACAGCGTCATCGTCATCGACGCCCTCGGCACCCCGCCCCTCGGTGAAGCGCTGCTGACGGCGATCCGCACAATCAGTAGCAAGCCGGTGAAGCGCGTGATCCTCACCCATTACCACGCCGACCACTTCTACGGCCTGCCAGCCTTCAAGGCAGCCGGCGCCGAAGTGTGGGCCCACCAGGCCGGCAAAGAATACTTCGGGAGCGGCGAGGCTGCGGCCCGCCTGGCCCAGCGCAAGCAGGACCTCTTTCCGTGGGTGGACGAGCACACCCGCCTCGTCGAAGCCGACCGCTGGCTGGACGGCCCTGCCCGCTTCGAGGCCGGTGGCCTGCATTTCCGGATCGACATCCTCGGCCCTGCCCACGCACCGGAAGACCTGATGGTGACCGTGGAGGAAGACGGCGTGGTGTTTTGCGGCGACATCCTCTTTGCCGGCCGCATTCCCTTCGTCGGCAGCGCCGACAGCAAGCGCTGGCTGGCGGCCATCGACACCCTGATGACGCTCAAGGCCAGGGTGCTGGTTACCGGTCACGGCCCCCACTCCGCCAACCCGGCCGCCGACCTTACCCTGACCCGCGACTACCTGCTTTACCTGCGCGAGCAGATGGGCAAGGCCGTCGAAGAAATGGTGCCCTTCGATGAGGCCTACGCCCGTACCGACTGGCGCCGCTTCAGCCAGGTGCCGGCCTTCGAGGCCGCCAACCGCATCAATGCCTACGGCACCTACCTCACGCTCGAGCGCGAGTCCCTCGCCAGGTAGCCCGATGCCCGCCGCCCTGCGCCTGCCGCTGCTTGCCCTGCTCCTGCTGTGGAGCACGCTGGCCGGTGCCCGCGGGCCGCTGGACGCCAGGCTGCACGAAGCCGGCACACGGCGTGATGACCTGCTCTACGTCGTCCTCTTCAGCCTGCCCGACTGCCCCTACTGCCTTGCCGTCCGCGATGCCTACCTGCCGGCCCTGCCGGACGACCCGCGCTTTCGGGAGCGGGTCCGCATCCGCGAGCTGAGCATCGGCAACCCGCGCCTGACCACCGACTTCAATGGCGAGAAGATCAGCCACGCCGACGTGGCCCGCCGCTACAAGGTCAAGTTCGCCCCCACCGTGCTTTTTCTGGGCAGCGACGGCCAGCCCCGCGCCGAACCCTTGCTGGGGGGCGACAGTGTCGGGCTGTACGGGGGATATCTGGAAAAGCGGGTATTACAGGGCCTGGGGCTGCTGCTGTCGAACTGAAATCCGGCCCGCAGGACTTACTTGAAGTTGTAGTAGCGATGGTTCAGCCAGGCCACCACGTGTTCCTCGTCCTCGGGGAACCAGCCGGTCTTGAGCTGGGAGCTGCAGAAGCTGACCTGGGCGGCGAGTTGCCCCTTGTTCTTCACCTTGCGCTCGCTGCGGGTGTAGATCTTCGAACCATCGCCGCCAATCAGGCGCTGGTGGCAGCCGGCACAGTCCTTCTCGGTGGCCATTTTTTCGCCGATAGCTGGATCGCCGGCCCAGGCCGCGGTTCCGATCAGGCAGGCAGCAAGTACAAACAGTTTTTTGGCAGTCATGGCAGGCCTCGCGAGGGGTCGAAACGAACAATCAGTATGGAGGAAGTATGAAACATTTTGCGGCCGGCGCCATGATCGCGCTATTTGCCCTTGGCATGCCGCTGGCGAGTCTTGCCGACGGTGTCGATGTCGGCGCACTGCCGGAACTCAAGCGCACCCGCCTGCAGCTCTACCTGACACCACGCGAAGCCTACGACACGGTCAGCAAGGCCCCCGCGCGCACGCTCTTTCTCGATGTGCGCACCCGCGCCGAAGCGATGTACGTGGGCATGGCCACGCCGGCGGACGCCCTCGTTCCCTACGTCGAACACCAGGAATTGATGACCGACTGGGACGAGCGCCGCCACATGTACCAGCTTGAACCAAACAGCGACTTCACCCAGGAAGCCGAGCTCCGCCTCAAGGAAAAAGGCCTCGCCAAGACCGACCGGGTGATCCTGATCTGCCGCTCTGGCGACCGTAGCGCCCGCGCCGCCGACCTCCTTGCCAATGCCGGTTTCACGCAGGTGTACAGCATTACCGAAGGTTTCGAGGGCGACGCGGCCAAGGATGGCCCCAAGGCCGGCGAGCGCATCGTGAACGGCTGGAAGAACGCCGGCCTGCCGTGGACCTACAAGCTGGACAAGGCCAGGATGTACTTCCCCCGCTAAGCGCCAGCCGGGCTAGCCGACCCCGGCAGTCCGGTTCTCCTGCTCCACCATCTCCCTCACCGTATAGCTGGAGGGGCGGCCGGGATAGCGGCACTCCCCGGCCGTAAAACCGACCCCGTCGCACCCGTTGAGCAGCGGACATTCGCTGAAAAGCTCGGCAACCCAGTCGGCAAAGGCCCTCACCTTGGGCGACAGGTGGCGGTTCTGTGGATAGAGCACCGACATGGGCAGCGAAGGCGGCTTCCAGCCGGGCAGGATTTCCTTCAACTCCCCCGCCTCCAGATGCGGCAGCACCATGAAGCGCGCCGGCTGGATCAGCCCGAAACCCTGCAAGCCGCAGATGATGTAGGCATCGGAGTCGTTCACTGCCACCCGGCCGTTCATGCGCACCGGCACGCTGACACCGTCCACCAGGAAGTCCCAGTCGAAGTTGCGGCCGCTGACGCTGGAAAAGTAATGCACGGCCTGGTGGTGCTGGAGCTCTTCCAGCGTCGTAGGCTCCCCGTAGCGTTCCAGATAAGCCGGCGCGCCGCAGGTGACGAAGCTCAGGGTGCCGATGCGCCGCGCCACCAGGGTGGAATCCATCAGCTCGCCGGCGCGGATCACGCAATCCACCGCCTCCTGCACCAGATCCACCGGCCGGTCGCCCATGCCGATCACCAGCTCCACGTCCGGGTAACGCTCGTGAAATTCGCACAGGCGCGGGATCAGGATGCGCCGCCCGATGGGGCTGGACACGTCCACCCGCAGCCGCCCCTGCGGCCGCCGGGCGGCGTCCTGGAAGGCCGCTTCGGTCTCCTCCAGATCGTTCAGGATGCGTGCGCAGCGCTCGTAATAGGCCGCCCCGTCGGGGGTCAGGCTGACGCTGCGGGTGGTGCGGTTGAGGAGCCTCGTCTTGAGCAGGGCCTCCAGCCCCTGGATCGTCGTCGTAACCGTTGCCCGGGGCAGGCCCAGGTTGTCCGCCGCCCGCGTAAAGCTGTTCGCCTCCACCACCCCCATGAACACCTTCATGGCCTGAAACCTGTCCATCTGCCCGTCTCCTGCTGCGGCCTCCGAACGGATGCCCTGCTTCAATTATTAGTCTATTGCGAATAGTGAAGTCAACTTTTATGTATTTATCCAAAAACAACCAACAACCACAATCCAGCCATCCCCCAATCCCGCCCCCCTGAAAACAGCGAGGACATCATGAACACGACCGACATCTCCTCCCCGCGCATCAACCGGCGCGTCGTCCTGGCCGCCGCCCTGTCCGGTATTCTGCTGACTGGCGCCGGCATTGCCGCCTACTCGGCCCGCGCCGCCGTGCCTGCCGCGGCTGTCGCACCTCAGGCGGCGCAGGTAGACACCGCCGAAGTCGTCCATCGCCCCATCACCGACTGGCAGGATTTCTCCGGCCGCCTCGAAGCCGTCGACCGGGTCGAGATCCGCCCCCAGGTGGCGGGCATCCTGACCCAGGTGCATTTCCAGGACGGCAGTACGGTCAGCAAGGGGCAGCTGTTGTTCACCATTGATCCGCGCCCCTTTGCTGCCGAAGTGGCGCGGGCCGAAGCCCAGCTCGCCGCGGCCGAAGCACGGGTTGCCTACACCGCCTCCGACCTGGCCAGGGCCGAACGCCTGATCGCCGACAACGCCGTGTCACGCCACGATTTCGAAGAAAAGCAGAACGCCGCCCGTGACGCCACCGCCAGCGTGCAGGCCGCCCGCGCCGCCCTGCGCCTCGCCCGCCTCAACCTGGAATACACCGCCATCAAGGCGCCCATCGACGGCCGCCTGTCCCGCGCCGAAGTCACCGTCGGCAACCTGGTCAGCGCCAACGGCGGCCCGGCACTGACCACCCTGATGTCGTCAAAGCGCATCTACGCGGCCTTCGACGTGGACGAGCAGACCTTTCTCAAGTCGGTCAATCCGGCCGGCGGCGCCCGCCTTCCCGTGCATCTCGGTCTTGCCGACCAGGACGGCTACCCGGTCGAAGGGTGCATCCACTCGGTGGACAACCGCCTCGACACCACCTCCGGCACGATCCGCGTGCGCGCCGTTTTCGACAACCCGGGTGGCCAGCTGATCCCCGGCCTGTATGCGCGCATCCGGCTCGGCAGCGGCAATCCGCGCGAAGCCGTGCTGATCGACGACCGGGCCGTCGGCACCGACCAGGACAAGCGCTTCGTGCTGGTGGTGGATGGCGACAACAAGGCGGCCTACCGGGAAGTCCGCCTCGGCAATCTGCAGGACGGTCTGCGCGTCGTCGAGAACGGCCTCAAGCCGGGCGAGCGCATCGTGGTGAACGGCCTGCAGCGCGTCCGCCCCGGCGATCCGGTGATGCCCCACCCGGTCGCCATGGAAGGCAGCGCCCCGATCGCCGCCGTCGCCACACCCCACGCAATGAAGACGCGAATCTGAAGCCGCGACGCGGGAGACACCCATGAACATCTCGAAATTCTTCATCGACCGGCCCATCTTTGCCGGCGTGCTGTCGGTCCTGATCCTGCTGGCCGGACTGCTGTCGGCCTTCAAGCTGCCCATTGCCGAGTACCCGGAAGTCGTGCCGCCCTCGGTGGTGGTGCGTGCCCAGTTCCCCGGCGCCAACCCCAAGGTGATCGCCGAAACGGTGGCCGCGCCGCTGGAGGAGAGCATCAACGGCGTGGAGAGCATGCTGTACATGCAGAGCCAGGCCAACAGCGACGGCAACCTCACGCTCACCGTGCACTTCCAGCTCGGCGTCGATCCGGACAAGGCCCAGCAACTGGTGCAGAACCGCGTCTCCCAGGCCCTGCCGCGCCTGCCGGAAGACGTGCAGCGCCTCGGCGTGACCACCGCCAAGAGCACGCCCACCATCACCATGGTGGTGCACCTCACCTCACCGGACGACCGCTATGACATGACCTACCTGCGCAACTACGCGGTCCTCAACGTGAAGGACCGCCTGGCGCGCATCAAGGGCGTGGGCGAAGTGGGCCTGTTCGGCTCCGGCAACTACGCCATGCGCGTGTGGCTCGACCCCGGCAAGGTGGCCGAGCGCGGCCTCACCGCCCCCGAAATCGTCAAGGCCATCCGCGAACAGAACGTGCAGGTGGCCGCCGGCGTCATTGGCGCGCCGCCCAACGACCGCCACACGCCACTGCAGCTCAACGTCAATGCCCAGGGCCGCCTGAAGGACGAGGCGGAGTTTGCACAGATCATCCTCAAGACCGCCCCCGATGGCGGCGTCACCCGCCTGGGCGACGTCGCGCGCATCGAGCTGGCCGCCGCCGAATACGGCCTGCGCGCGCTGCTCGACAACAAACCCGCGGTGGCCATTCCGATCTTCCAGACGCCGGGCGCCAACGCCCTCGACATCTCGGAACAGGTCCGCGAGACCATGATGGAGCTGGCCAAGGACTTTCCGCCATCGGTGCAGTACAGCATCGTCTATGACCCGACCCAGTTCGTGCGGGCCAGCATCAAGGCGGTGATCACCACGCTGCTCGAAGCCATCGCCCTTGTGGTGCTGGTGGTGATCGTCTTCCTGCAAACCTGGCGCGCCTCGATCATTCCGCTGCTGGCAGTGCCGGTGTCGATCATCGGCACCTTCTCGCTGATGCTCGGCTTCGGCTATTCGATCAACGCCCTGTCCCTGTTCGGCATGGTGCTGGCCATCGGCATCGTGGTGGACGACGCCATCGTCGTGGTGGAGAACGTCGAGCGCAACATCGAGGCCGGCCTGTCGCCCCGCGAGGCCACCTACCGGGCCATGCGCGAAGTGTCCGGCCCGATCATCGCCATCGCCCTGACCCTCGTCGCCGTGTTCGTCCCGCTCGCTTTCATGACCGGCCTCACCGGCCAGTTCTACAAGCAGTTCGCCATGACCATCGCCATCTCGACGGTGATCTCGGCCTTCAACTCGCTGACCCTCTCGCCGGCCCTCGCCGCCCTGCTGCTCAAGGGCCACGACGCCAAGCCCGACTGGCTCACCGTACAGATGCAGCGCTGGCTGGGTGGCTTCTTCGCCCGCTTCAACCGCTTCTTCAATCGCAGCAGCGAACGCTACGGCCGCGGCGTCACTGGCGTCATCAACCGCAAGGCCTCGGCGATGGGCGTGTATGCCGTGCTTCTCGGGCTCACCGTGGGGATTTCCTACCTCGTGCCCGGCGGCTTCGTGCCGGCCCAGGACAAGCAATATCTGGTGAGCTTCACCCAGTTGCCGGCCGGCGCCTCGCTGGATCGCACCGAAGAGGTGGTGCGCCGCATGGGCGAGATCGCCCTCAAGCAGCCGGGCGTCGCCAACGCGGTGGCCTTCCCGGGGCTGTCGATCAACGGCTTCACCAACAGCTCCAGTGCCGGCATCGTCTTCGTGACCCTCAAGCCCTTCGCCGAACGCAAGTCGCCGGAGCTATCGGCCGGCGCCATCGCCGGTGCCCTCAACCAGCAGTACGCGGCCATCCAGGAGGCCTTCATCGCCGTCTTTCCGCCCCCGCCGGTAATGGGCCTGGGCACCGTGGGCGGCTTCAAGATGCAGATCGAAGACCGGGGCAGCGTCGGCTACGCCGAACTCGACAAGGCCGCCAAGGCCTTCATGGCCGCGGCGAGCAAGGCGCCGGAACTGGGGCCGATGTTCTCCAGCTACCAGATCAACGTGCCCCAGCTGGACGTGGACCTGGACCGCACCAAGGCCAAGCAGCAGGGCGTGGCCGTCACCGACGTGTTCGACACGCTGCAGATCTACCTGGGTTCGCTCTACGTGAATGACTTCAACCGCTTCGGCCGCGTGTACCAGGTCCGCACCCAGGCCGACGCCGGCTTCCGCGCCCAGCCGGAGGACATCGGCCGCCTCAAAACCCGCAACGCCAGCGGCGAGATGGTGCCGCTGGGTTCGCTGCTGCGGGTCACGCCCACCTACGGGCCGGAGATGGTGGTGCGCTACAACGGCTTCACTGCCGCCGACATCAACGGCGGGCCGGCAGCCGGCTTCTCGTCGGCCCAGGCCGAAGCCGCTGCAGAGCGCATTGCCGCCGAAACCCTGCCCCGCGGCGTCCGGTTTGAATGGACCGACCTCACCTACCAGAAGATCCTGGCCGGCAATGCCGGCGTGTGGATCTTCCCGATCAGCGTGCTGCTGGTGTTCCTGGTACTGGCAGCCCAGTACGAAAGCCTGACCCTGCCGCTGGCGGTGATCCTGATCGTGCCCATGAGCATCCTCGCGGCCCTGACTGGCGTGTATCTGACGGGTGGCGACAACAACATCTTCACGCAGATCGGGCTGATGGTGCTGGTCGGGCTGGCGTGCAAGAACGCCATCCTGATCGTCGAGTTCGCCCGCGAGCTGGAGCTGCAGGGCCACACCCCGCGGCAAGCCGCCATCGACGCCAGCCGCCTGCGCCTCAGGCCGATCCTGATGACCTCCATCGCCTTCATCATGGGCGTGGTGCCGCTGGTCACCTCCACCGGCGCCGGCGCCGAGATGCGCCACGCGATGGGCATCGCGGTGTTCTTCGGGATGCTCGGGGTCACGCTCTTCGGGCTGTTCCTGACGCCGGTGTTCTACGTGCTCCTGCGCCGCCTCGACAAGCGCCACCCCCTCCATTCGGCAGCCGCCCACGAGGCGCCGTTGATCGCCCCGACACACGCCCACGCCGGCCAGGAGTAAGACCATGACCCCATCGACAACCCTGCCCCGCCTCGCCGGCGGTCTGCTGGCCAGCCTGCTGCTCCTGGCCGGCTGCTCGGTGGCGCCCACCTACGAACGCCCCGCCGTCGCCACGCCGGCCGCCTTCAAGGAAGCCGCCCCGGCGGACGCCAACTGGAAGCCCGCCGAACCGGCCGACGAAGCCAGCCGCGGCGAATGGTGGACCGTCTTCCGCGACCCGGCCCTCAACCGCCTCGAGCGCGACGCCCTCGCCGCCAACCAGGACCTGGCCGCCGCCGCGGCCCGCCTCGGCCAAGCCCGCGCGCTGGAGCAGGCGGCCCACGCTGCCAGGCTCCCGCAGATCGGCGTGGGCTTCGGCCCGACCCGCCAACGCCCATCGCCGGCGTCCCAAGGCCTGCCCGCCGACGCCGACACACGCACCAGCACCCTGTGGCGCGGCCAGGCCAGCATCGCCTACGAGGTGGACCTGTTTGGCCGCCTGGGCAGCGCCGAAGACGCCGCCCGCCTCGACGCGGAGCGCAACCTGGCCCTCTTCGGCGCCACCCTGCTCGCCCTGCAGGCCGACGTGGCCCAGGCCTACTTCCTGATCCGCGAGCTGGACGCCGCCCAGGCCCTCTACGTGGACGCCGTGAAGCTGCGCACCGACACCGTGCAACTGCTGCAACGCCGCTTCGACGAAGGCGACATCGCCGAGCTGGATCTGGCCCGGGCACGCAGCGAGCTGTCCGCCGCCCGCTCCGAATCCCTCGGTCTGGCCCGTCAGCGGGCAGTGGCCGAGCACGCACTGGCGATTCTGCTCGGCAAGTCACCCGCCGAGTTCGCCCTGCCGGCGATGCCCCTGCGCCGCCTGTCGGTGGACGTGCCGGCCGGCCTGCCCTCGGCCCTGCTCGAACGGCGGCCCGACATCGCCGCCGCCGAACGGGCCATGGCCGCCGCCAATGCCCGCGTCGGCGTCGCCCGCGCCGCGTGGTTCCCGCGCCTGTCCCTGACCGGCGCCCTCGGCTACGAATCCGGCGGACTGGGTGATCTCTTCAAGTACGCCAGCCGCAGCTTCGTTCTCGGGCCGCTGGTCGGCACCGCCCTGAGCCTGCCGGTGTTCGACGGCGGCGCCCGCGATGCCGGCGTCAAACAGGCGCGGGCCGCCTACGACGAGGATTCGGCGCGCTATCGCCAAACGGTATTGCAGGCCTTCCGCGAGGTCGAGGACAACCTCGTCCAGCTGCGCCTCCTTGGCGAGCAGCACCGGGAACAGGACAGCGCCGTCAGCGCGGCCGAACGGGCCGCGCGGCTGGCCCGTCTGCAATACCGGGAAGGTGCGGTGAGCTACCTCAACGTGATCGACTCGGAACGCAGCGTTCTCCAGCAACAACGCCTCGCCGTGGGTCTGGATGGCGAGCGGGCCCGTTCGACGGTGAACCTGATCCGTGCACTTGGTGGCGGATGGATGCCTGCATCCGGTTGATCGACAAAGTGCGCCGTGCATCGCCGGTGCTGCTTTGCACCAAGAGGCCGAAGCCCGATAAGCTACGGGCCATCGGTCTCAACGTCGCCCACCCATGCCCCGAATCAAAGCAGCACTTGCCGCCCTCGCCTTCATTTCCACCCCGGCCCTCGCCGGCAAGACCCTCGACGCCATCAAGGCCAAGGGGCAGATTGCCTGCGGGGTCAGTACCGGGGTGATCGGCTTCTCGGCTGCCGACAGTCAGGGCCAGTGGAAGGGCCTCGACGTGGACGTGTGCAAGGCCCTCGCCGCCGCCGTGCTGGGCGACGCGAACAAGGTGCGCTGGGTGCCGCTGAGCTCCCAGCAGCGCTTCACCGCGCTGCAGTCCGGCGAGGTGGACATCCTGTCCCGCAACACCACCTGGAGCCTGACCCGCGACGCCGCCCTAGGCCTGCATTTCACGGCCGTTACCTATTACGACGGCCAGGGTTTCATGGTGGCCAAGAAGTCGAAGGTCACCAGCGCCAAACAACTCAAGAACGCCGAGATCTGCGTCCAGTCCGGCACCACCACCGAGAAGAACCTCTCCGACTATTTCCGTGCCCAGGGCATCAAGGTCAAGCCGGTGGTCTTCGACAAGTTCGAGGCCTCCATCAAGGCCTTCTTCAGCGGCCGCTGCCAGGCCTACACCACCGATGCCTCGGCACTGGCCTTCATCCGCAGCAAGGAAGCCCCCACCCCCGACGACTACGTGGTGCTGCCCGAGATCATCTCCAAGGAACCCCTCGGCCCGGCCGTGCGCCGGGGCGACGACGAATGGTTCGCCATCGTCAAATGGACCATCAACGCCCTGATAGAAGCCGAAGAACTGGGCATCACCCAGGCAAAGGTAGACGGCCTCAAAGCCTCGCCGGACCCGGCCATCCAGCGCTTCCTGGGCGTCGGCGAAGACCTCGGCAAGAGCCTCGGTCTGAACCGGGAATGGGCAGCGCGGGCGGTCAAGGCGGTGGGCAACTATGGCGAAATCTTCAACCGCAACGTCGGCGCCGACTCGCCCCTCAAGCTGCCCCGCGGCCTCAACGCCCAGTGGAACCACGGTGGCATTCTCTACGCCCCGCCGCTGCGCTGAACCATGGCCGCCAGCCGCACTGCCTCGCGTATCACCCAGGCGCTGATCGTCGCCATTGTCGTCGGGCTGCTGGCCCTGCTCGTTACCACGACCGCCGGGCACCTGCAGCAGCGCGGCATCCGCAGCGGCTTCGACTTCCTGCTCGAACCGGCCGGCTTCACCCTCGGGGAGAGCCTGCTGCCGGTCGAGGCCAGCGATTCGACCTTGCGTGCCTTTGCCGCCGGCCTCCTCAACACCCTGCGGGTGGCTCTGCCCGGCGCCTTTCTCGCCACGCTGATCGGCGTGCTGGCCGGCTTCGGGCGGCTTACCGAAAACCCGCTGATCCGCGGTCTGGCCAGCGCTTACGTGAATGCCTTTCGCAACATCCCGCTGCTGCTGCAGTTGCTGGCCTGGTATTTCCTGCTCACCGATCTGTTGCCCGCCACCGATGCGGCCTTGCGCCTGGCGCCGGGTATCTTTCTCAGCAAATCCGGCCTGGCCCTGCCCTGGTGGGTAGATGGCGCGCTTGAAATCCCCGAGCCGGGCGGCTTCGGCATCGACGGCGGCGCCCGCCTGACCCCCGAATACCTGGCCATGCTGCTCGGCCTGAGCCTCTATTCGGCGGCCTACATCGCCGAAACCCTGCGCGGCGCCGTCGAAGCCCTGCCCCCCGGTCAGCGCCTGTCGGCCCTCGCGCTGGGCATGACGCCGCGCCAGGCTTTCGTGCTGGTGCTGCTGCCGCAGGCCTGGCGCGCCGCCCTGCCACCGGTGACAAGCCAGCTCCTCAACCTGTTCAAAAACGCCTCGCTGGCCGTGGCTATCGGCTACCCCGACCTCGTCTCGGTGGCCGGCACCAGCCTCAACCAGACCGGCCGCGCCATCGAATGTCTGACCATCGTGATTGCCGTGTATCTGCTGCTGTCACTGCTCGCCGCGGCGCTGAGCCACCGGCTCGAACAGCGCGCCTTGCGGGGGCAAACCGCATGACGCTCGTCAACCTGCGCCGCCGCTTCTTCGGCGACGGCCTCAATACCGCGCTGACCCTGCTGGTGCTTGCCGCCGTGGCCCTGGGCCTGCCGCCGCTGCTCAACTGGGCCGTCATCAACGCCCGCTTCGCGCCCGACGCGGCTGCCTGCGAAGCGCTTGATCACAGCGGTGCGTGCTGGGGCGTGGTGGTCGAAAAGGCGCACTTCATCCTGCTCGGGCGCTATCCGGCGGACGAAGCCTGGCGTCCGCTCCTCGCCGCCGGCCTGATCATTGGCAGTTGGCTTGCCGCCGCCTTCGGCTGGCTGCGCGGCGGCAAGCTGGCGAGCGCCCTCTTTGCGGCGCCGCTGCTGGCCCTGCCACTGCTCGGCGGCGGATTTGCCGGACTGACAGACATCCCCACCGAGTTGTGGGGCGGCCTGCCGCTGACACTGCTGCTCACCAGCGCCGGCATGGCGGGCGCGCTGCCCCTGGGCATCGCCGTCGCCTACGGTCGGCGTTCAGCGCTGCCAGTGCTGCGCGGCCTGCTCACCGGCTATGTGGAACTGGCGCGGGGCATTCCGCTGGTTGCCGCGCTCTTCGTCGCGTCCTTCCTGCTGCCGCTGTTCTTCCCGGACGGGGTGGCGGTGGACATGCTGTGGCGGGTGCTCATTGCCATCGTGCTGTTCGCCGCCGCCTACCTGTCGGAAATCGTCCGCGGCGGCCTGCAGGCCTTTCCGGCCGGGCAACTGGATGCCGCGCTGGCACTGGGTTTCAACCGCTGGCAAACCCAGCGCTGGATCGTCCTGCCGCAAGTGCTGCGGGACGTCGCCCCGTCGCTGGCCAACAGCGCCATCGCCCTGTTCAAGGACACCTCGCTGGTGACCATCGTCAGCCTGTACGAACTCACCGGCTCCCTTGGCCTGGCCCTGGCCGGCGATCCCCAGTGGCGGCCCTTCTACCTGGAGGCCTGGCTCTTCATCGCGACGATCTACTGGCTCGGCTGCGCGCTGCTGGCTCGGGTCAGCCAGCGTCTGGGCTAGCCTCACCCGCCGCCCGGGTCAGGATATCCGCCAGCCGCAACACCCCCGGCCCGGCAAAATCCGGGTCCGCCAGTACCAGGTTCATCTCCACAAAACGCTCCTCCGCCCCGCCAAGGGGCAGCACCCGCAACTTGCCGGCAGCCAGTTCGGCGCCAATCAGCACCTCCGGATACCAGGCAAAGCCGTGGCCGGCGCAGGCAGCGGCGATGGAGGTGGCCATGCTGCTGAACGTCCACCGCTGCTCCACCTCCACTGTATAGCTGCGCGAGGTGCGCCGCGATCCGGTTTCGCGCACCATCAGGTGCCGGTGGGCGCGCAGATCCTTCTCGCCGAGGTTTCGGCCCAGCTGATGCAATGGATGGTCGGGATGGGCCACCGCCACCAGACGCATGCGCATCAGCGGCCGGCCCAGGAAGCCCGGCGGCACGTGGGGCGTCACCGCGATGTCTGCGTGCCCGCTGAGCAAAGCCTCTCCGGTGCCCCCCATCACCGATTCGATCACCTCCAGCCGCGTGCGCGGCGCCTCCGCGCCAAAGCGCGCCAGGCAGTCGAGCAGCAGGCCCGGCGGAAACAGGATCTCCACCGCCAGCCCGATCTCCGCCTCCCAGCCGGCCGACAGCTTGCGTGCCGCCTGCTCCAGATCGCCCGCCTCGCCCACCAGCGCCAGCGCACGCCGGTAGAGCATCTGCCCGGTGGGCGTCAGCACCGCCTTGCGGCCCTGGATCTCGAAGGCCTTTACACCCAGCAGGGATTCGATCTTCTGCACCGCGTAAGTCACCGCCGACTGGCTCTTGTGCAGCACCTCGGCGGCCTGGGCATAACCGCCAGCCTCGACGACGGCAATCAGCGCGCGCCACTGGTCCAGCGCAATATGGGGAGCGGGAATCATTATCGAATTAATAGATTGGTATTAGCTAAATCTTGTTCTTTTTTATCTTCCCGGTAAATCATTAAATACACACACCAACACCTCACCCGGAGCAATCAAATGAGCACCCTTCTGAAAATCAACGCCAGCCTGTTCTCCAGCCACGGTCAGTCGAGCCAGCTCACCGAGCGCTTCGTCACCACCTGGCTGGACAACCACGCCGGCGCCAGCGTTGTGACCCGTGACCTTGCTGCCGAACCCGTGCCCCACCTGGACGGCGCCCGCTTCATGTCCTTCCTGGCCAAGCCGGAAGAGCGCACGGCCGAGCAGCAAGCCGTGGTGGCCTACTCCGACGCGCTGATCGAAGAAGTGCGCAATGCCGACGTGATCGTCATCGGCCTGCCGATGTACAACTTCGGCGTACCCTCGACCCTCAAGGCCTACTTCGACCACATCGCCCGTGCCGGTGTCACCTTCAAGTACACGGCCACCGGCCCGGAAGGTCTGCTGAGCGGCAAGAAGGCTTACATTCTGGCCGCCCGCGGCGGCATGTACGCCGGCACGCCGAAGGACAGCCAGACCACCTACGTGCGCGATTTCCTCGCCTTCCTGGGTATCACCGACGTGGAATTTGTCTACGCTGAAGGTCTGAACATGGGCGACGACAGCAAGACCGCGGCCCTCGCCGCCGCCCACGGCCAGGTCGCCGAACTGGCAGCCTGAACACGGAGAGCATCATGACGACACGCAGCCTGCAGAAAATCATTCCCTCGATCCCCGTCTCCGACGGGGCCGGCGTCAAGCTCAGGCGCAGCCTGGGCCAGAGCCAGTTTCAGCGGCTCGACCCCTTCCTGATGCTCGACGAATTCGCCTCCGACAACCCGGACGACTACATCGCCGGCTTTCCGCCGCACCCGCACCGGGGCTTCGAGACGGTCACCTACATGCTGGCGGGCGACTTCCAGCATGAGGACCACCTCGGCCACAAGGGCCACCTGCGCGGCGGCGGCGCCCAGTGGATGACAGCCGGCCGCGGCATCATCCATTCGGAAATGCCGCTGCAGCAAAGCGGCCGCCTGCACGGCTTCCAGTTCTGGATCAACCTGCCGGCCAAAGAGAAGATGAAACCCGCCGCCTACCGCGACATCCAGCCAGAAGACATTCCGCTGGTAGCGATTCCCGGTGGCGAGGTGAAGGTGGTGGCCGGCACGCTGGAAGCCGCCGACGGCCAGAACGTGCCCGGCCCGATCCAGGGCCTCAGCACCGCACCGCTCTTCCTCGACGTGCGCCTGCAGGCCGGGCAAGGCTTCAGCCATGCGCTGCCCGAAGGGCACACGGCGTTTATTTACCCCTACGCGGGCAGCCTGATGGTCGGCGCCAGTGACGACGCCAAACCCTTGCAGGCGCGTCAGGCCGGCGTGCTGTCGGCCGAAGGCCGCGTCGAAGTGAGCGTCGGCATCGAAGGCGGCAGCTTTTTGTTGCTGGCCGCCCGGCCGCTGGGCGAGCCGGTGGTGCAGTACGGCCCCTTCGTGATGAACACCCGCGAAGAGATCGAGCAAGCCCTCGCCGACTACCGGGACGGCACCCTCGCCTGAAGCGGTTTACATCACCCGCCCGAGGCGCCAGGTAATCAGCCCGCACAGGGCCAGCCCGGCGCCGAGGCATCCCGCCACCCCCAGCCAGGCGTCGAACTGCCAGGCCAGGCCCGACAACGAACCGATCAGGCTCGCCCCGAGGTAATAGCTGCACAGGTACAGCGCAGCGGCCAGCGCCCGCGCCGGCACCGGGCGACGCCCGACCCAGCTGGCCGCGACCGAATGGCCGGCAAAGAATCCGAAGGTAAACAGGCCCACGCCGAGCACCACCAGCCACAACTGCCAGGCAAGCGTCAGCGCCAGGCCGGCCACCATCAAGCCGACCATCGCCCGCAAGGTGTTGGCCCGACCCAGGCGCTCCACCAGCCGCACCGCCAGGTTCGACGCCACGATGCCCACCAGATAGAGCAGGAAGACCATGCCGATCTGCGCTGCGCTCAGCGAGAACGGCGCCTCCACCAGCCGGAAGCCCAGGTAGTTGTAGAGACTGGTGAAGCAGCCCATCAACAGGAAGCCCAGCGCGAACAGGCTGCGCAGGCCACCGTCGGCAAAGATCTCCCGCGCATGTCCCGGCAAGCCGGCAAACGCGCCGCCACTCGGCCGGAAGTGTCGTGACGGCGGCAGCATCCGCCAGAAGGCCGTCACCGTCAGTGCCGAAAAAGCCGCCAGGCAGATCAGCGCAACACGCCAGTCGGCGTGTTCGGCAATCTGCGCCGCAAAGAATCGCCCGCTCAAGCCCCCCAGCGCGTTGCCCGAGATGTACAGGCCCATCGCCCGGCCGATGGCGCTTGGCTCGAACTCCTCGCTCAGATAGGCCATGGCCACCGCCGGCAGCCCGGCCAGACTCAAGCCGAGCAAAGCCCGCGAAACGAGCAGCCCGTTGAAGCCCTCGGCAAAGGCGCCGACCAGGGTGAACAGCGTGGCCAGCACCAGTGCCGCCGTCATCACCGGCTTGCGACCCAGCCGGTCGGCCAGGATCGCCGCGGGAATCAGCGCCATCGCCAGCGCAATCGTCGCTGCCGACACCGCACCGCTGGCCAGCGCCGGCGTCAGACCGAACGCCCCGGCCAGCATCGGCATCAGCGGCTGCAGGTTGTAGAGCAGCGAAAAGGTCGCGAAGCCGCCCAGAAACAGGGCCCAGCTGGCCCGCCGGTACTCCGGGGTGCCGACGCGCAAGCGCTCGGGCTGGACGGGGGCGGGACGAAACGGGATGGACGACTCTGCGGAAAGCGCGCAACAGGCTGTGTTTTCTGACATGGGCCCATGCTAGCCCTGCGCAAAACCACCAGTCCAATATATATTACAGGCACGACTAATAGCCTCTGCATATATATGGACCTGCGCCACCTGCGCTACTTTGTTGCTGTTGCCGAGGAGCTCAACTTCACCCGCGCCGCCGAGCGCCTGCACATCGGCCAGCCGCCCCTCAGCCAGCAGATCCAGGCCCTGGAGGCCGAGCTGGGCGTGCGGCTTTTCGAGCGGACCAAGCGGCGCGTTGCACTGACGCCGGCCGGTGAGCGCTTCCTCGAGCGCGCCCGGCGCATCCTCGGCGACACCGCGCAGGCCATCGACGAAGTGCGGCGCATCGCCAGCGGCGAGCTCGGCGAGCTGCGCATAGGCTTCACCTCGTCCCTGCCCTTCACCGCCCTGCTCCCCAACCTGGTCCGGCGCTACCGTGCACAGCGCCCGGAGGTCACGCTGATCCTGCGCGAGATGTTCACCTCCGACCAGTACGCGGCCCTCGAGAAGGATGAGCTGGACGTCGGCTTCGTGCGCTACACCGGCCTCGCCACGCCGCCCGGCGTCACCGTCCGCGAGGTTCACCATGACCCGCTGCGGCTGGTCATCAACGCCGCGCACCCGCTCGCCGCTCGCCCGTCCGTGTCGCTGGCCGACGTGCGCGACGAGGACTTCATCACCTACCCGCAGGGCACCGGCACCGGTCTCACCGCCCTGCTCCAGCAACTCTGCCTTGCCGCCGGCTTCGCGCCGCGCATCGTCCAGACCGCCGGCGAAGCCACCACCCAGATCGGCCTCGTCGCCGCCGGGCTGGGTGTGGCGCTGCTCCCGTCACCGCTGGAATGCGTGCGCATCGAAGGTGTCCGCTACCTGCCGGTCACGGACCTGGGTGCGCACCTGTCCCTTGGCATCGCCGTGCACGACAAGCACGGCAAGGTGGTGATCACGGAGTTTCTGGGGAACCTGGAGGGGTAAGTCAGGCCGCCGCCTTGCCGGTAAGGCGCTCAAAGCGCGCCTGAAGCTGGTCGCGACTCTCGGTGTGTTCCGGATCGTGGACGATGCAGTCCACCGGACAGATCTGGACGCACTGCTCCTCGTCGAAGTGCCCCACGCATTCGGTGCATTTCGCAGGGTCAATGACGAAGATGTCCTCTCCCTTTCAGTGGCTCGCAACCCGGAGCAAGGCAAGAACCAGCGCAAGAAGACAGGCCGGGCTCGACAACAGCATGCGGGGAAGCCATCGGTAAGGTACGAAGCCAACCCCGCTGACCAGTCCGGCACTCATCGACCACAGCAGCAGCAGGGCCGCGACATGATCCGCGGCCCCCCAGCGGTCCATGGCCACGTGGGGAAAGGCAGTAAGCAGAAGGACCAGGAGGATGCCCGTCAGCAAGGACAGGACACGGAAACCCGAGTCGGGACTGTCTGGCCTTGTGTGCTCCACTTCACTCTTGCGCATGGCTGATGTCCCTTCGATTCAGGTCGAGACCGTGTCGTCCGCACCAATCAGCAGGCGCGTCGCGGTCAGATACTTGTGGGGTGGCACTTCCAGATTGGTCGGCGCGGGCTTGTTCTTGAAGACCCGTCCGGCAAGGTCGAAGGTCGAGCCGTGACACGGGCACAGGAAGCCCCCAGGCCAGTCCGCCCCCATCTCCGGCTTGCCGGGCTCGAAGGCGCTGGACGGGGAGCAGCCCAGGTGGGTACAGATACCCACCGCCACGAAGATCTCAGGGCGCAGCGACCGGTGGGCGTTGCGCGCGTAATCCGGCTGCTGGGCATCAACCGCCGAGCCCGGATCCGCCAGCCCGGGCTCCGCCTTGGCGAGCGCAGCCAGCATCTCCGGCGTACGGCGCAGAATCCACACGGGTTTGCCCCGCCATTCGACGACCATCATGGCGCCCGGCGCGAGCTTGTCGATATCCACCTCTATCGGCGCACCGGCGGCCCTGGCACGCTCGGACGGAGTCAGACTGCCAACAAAAGGAACGGCCGTGGCGACAGCCAGGACACCTCCGGCGCCGGCGGTAGCAATCAACAAGCTACGGCGGGACGGGTTGCAGGGCGAGTCTGTACTACAACCGGCGGGCGGCAGGATCGTGCTGGACATGGGGTTCTCTCCGTTGGGGGCTCGGGGCAGTCAGTGCCGCTCGAACATCAGGCTTTCCTTATCAACATCCGTGCCACACTTTTCGTCGAGCCGGCTTCTCGACAAATCAATGACTTGAGCTGCTCCGGCGCAGGGCGCGGCTGCCATCTGGCACTGCCAACACGGGCATAGCTGCCACCAGCACCGCCAAAGGCAGTCCCGCCCCCCGGCCATCCTCTGATGCCTTCATCGCCAAGCCATCGGCATCACTCGTACCCTCCGAGGGTGGATTGGCGAGCCGCCTCGTGTTCGGCCCACAGCGCATTGAGAATGGCCAGCAACACGGCAAAACCGATGCCCAGCAACCAGGTGAAGTACCACATCGTTAGTTCTCCTCAGTAAGCCGAATGGCTGTTTTCGCGCACGTAGGCGGCGGTGACCTTGCCGCCCATGACGCGGTAAGCCCAGCTGGTGTAAAGGATGATGATCGGCATGAAGATCAGCGTGGCCCACAGCATGATGCTGAGGGTCAGGCGGCTCGACACGCTGTCCCACACGGTGAGGCTGGCATTCGGATCGAGGGAGGACGGCATGATGAAGGGGAACAGCGCCGCCCCGGCCGTGCCGATGACCCCGACGATGGCCAGGGCCGAGGCCCAGAAGGCCGCCATCGTGCGCCCGGTGCGGGCCAGCACCTGGGCCGCCAGCACGCCGGCAAAGACCAGTACCGGCAGGGCCAGCGTCGCCGGGTAGCGGCGATAGTTGGCAAACCACGCACCGGCCTCGCGAATCACCGTCTTGGCCAGCGGGTCGGGCTGCGCAGCGCCGTCGACCACCGACTGGATCACGTAGCCCGGCACTGCCATCCACAGCCACAGGCCGGCGCCGGCAAAGGCCAGCAGCAACAGGCCGCCAAAGAAGCCCGCCGCCCGCAGCGCCCGCCACTGGATCTCGCCGGCAGTGCGGTGTGCCAAGTAGATGGCGCCGTGGAAGGTGATCATCGCCGTCGACACCACCCCGGCCAGCAGCGCAAAGGGGTTGAGCAGCGCCCAGAAGGTGCCGCTGTAGGTGGACACGAGGTGATCGTCGAAACTGAACGGCACGCCCTGGAACAGGTTGCCGAAGGCCACACCGAAGATCAGCGGCGGCACGGCGCCACCGACGAACAGCCCCCAGTCCCAGACGCCTCTCCAGGTCGGATTGTTGATCTTGCTGCGGTAATCGAAGCCCACCGGGCGGAAGAACAGTGCCCACAGCACCGCCAGCATGGCCCAGTAAAAGCCCGAGAAGGCCGTGGCATAGACCAGCGGCCAGGCCGCAAAGATGGCCCCGCCGCCGGTGATGAACCACACCTGGTTGCCGTCCCAGTGAGGGCCGACAGTGTTGATGACGACACGGCGCTCCAGGTCGTTCTTGCCGACAAAGGGCAGCAGCGTACCGACGCCCATATCGTGGCCATCCATGATGGCAAAGCCCACCAGCAACACACCGACAAGCAGCCACCAGATCAGTTTGAGGGTTTCGTAATCAAGCATTTCAGTTCTCCTCAGGCGTGGGCTTCGTTGGCGTAACGACCGGTGCCGAGGCTGCCCGGCCCCTGCCTGGCAAACTTGACCATCAGGAACATCTCGACCACCAGCAGCACGGTGTAGAAACCGACGAAGCCGGCCAGCGAGCCATACAGACTCTCGACGCTCAGGGTGGACACGGACAGATGAGTGGGCAGCACACCGTAGATGGTCCATGGCTGGCGGCCGTATTCGGCCACGAACCAGCCCACCTCGCAGGCCAGCCAGGGCATTGGCAGCGACAACAAGGCCCAGCGCAGCAGCCAGCGCTTGTCGGCAAAATCGCCCTTCACCGAATGCCACAAGGCCAGGCTGAAGAGGGCCAGCATCGCGAAGCCGAGGGCGACCATCAGGCGGAAGCTCCAGAACATCGGGGCGACGCGGGGCACGGTGTCGTGCATGGCCTTGTCGATGATGGCCGGCGTGATCTGGCTGAAATCGCTGACGTACTTTTTGAGCAGCAGACCGAAGCCGAGGTCGGCCTTGTGTTCCTCGAACACCTTCTTCGCGGCGGCGTCGTCCCGATTGCGGCGCAGCACATCGAGGGCCTTCACCGCCTCGATGCCCGAGACAATGCGCTCCCGGTTCTTGAGCTTGATGTCGCGGATGCCGGGAATCTGCTTGTCCAGCGAACGGGTGCCGATGATGCCCATCACCCAGGGAATCTCGATGGCGAAGTCGTTCTTCATCTCCGCTTCGTTGGGAATGGCGATGAGGTTGAAGGGCGCCGGCGCCGGTTCGGTTTCCCACATGGCTTCCATGGCGGCCAGCTTGGTCTGCTGGGCTTCGCCCACCGTGTAACCGGACTCGTCGCCCAGCACGATCACCGAGCACACCGACGCAAAGCCGAAGGCCGCGGCAATGCCGAAGCTGCGCTTGGCGAACTCCACGTCGCGGCCCTTGAGCAGGTACCACGACGAGATCGACAGCACGAACATCGCTCCGGTCACGTAGCCCGCCGACACGGTATGTACGAACTTGGCCTGGGCGTCCGGATTGAACAGCACGGCCCAGAAATCGGTCATTTCCATGCGCATGGTCACGTAACTGAACTCGGCGCCCACCGGGTTCTGCATCCAGCCATTGGCGATCAAAATCCACAGGGCCGACAGGTTGGTGCCGACCGCCATCAGGAGGGTCACCATCAAATGCTGTTTGCGCGACAGGCGATCCCAGCCGAAGAAGAACAGGCCGATCATTGTCGACTCGAGAAAGAAGGCCATCAGGCCCTCGATGGCCAGCGGGGCACCGAAGATGTCGCCAACGTAATGCGAGTAGTAGGCCCAGTTGGTGCCGAACTGGAATTCGAGGGTGATACCGGTGGTCACCCCCAGCGCGAAGTTGATGCCGAAGAGCTTGCCCCAGAAGCGGGTCATGTCCTTGTAGAGGGGCTTGCCGGTCATCACGTACACCGACTCCATGATCACCAGCATCCACACCATGCCGATGGTGAGAGGGACGAACAGGAAGTGATACAGGGCAGTGGCGGCAAATTGCAGCCGCGAGAGATCGACCAGTTGTTCACTGACCATTGGGTGCTCCTTGAACGATGGGGTTGGGGGCGAACTGCCTCGATACCGTGGCAGGATCAACATGCACCCCGACATCACGGATAAAGAACCACCACAGGGCGAAAAGCGCGATCAGCTTGATGGCGACAATCCAGCCAAGATGGCGTTGAAGAGGAGACTCGGAAGGTGCCATGGTTTGGCAGTTTTCTTTTAACATTAGCAAGGACTAATCAAGAGCCGTGCCATTCTGCCGATCCTTCAAAAACCCGTGTTGTGACAAAGGCTTGTTTTTTGTCGCACGTGACGATAGGTCGCATGACCATGATCGCGATACACTGCCATGGCAGTATTTGGCAGAAATTTTGCCGCCAGACTGCCAGACGACAGACAACCCATGACCACTACGCCCCCGCCCCTGCCCGAACTGGTTTCCTTTCTCGAAACCCTGCCGGAGCCGCACATCCTGTGCGACCGCAGCTACCGCATCCTGGCCGCCAACGCGGCTTACCGGGCCAATTGCGGCCGCCCCGACGACCTCATCGGACGCACGTGTTTCGAGGTCTCCCACCGTTACCCGGTGCCGTGCGATCAGGCCGGCGAATCCTGCCCCCTGGCCCGCAGCCTCAAGTCCGGCCAGCGGGAACGGGTGGTGCACCTGCATCACACCTCGGCGGGAGAGAGCTACGAGAACATCGAGTTGTCGCCGATCCGTGACAGCGACGGCCAGATCGCCTACTTCATCGAGAAGCTGGAGCCGCTGCCGGTGGCACGGGGGCTTGCCAATGCTCAAGGGTTGATCGGACGGGCACCGGCCTTCCGGGCCATGCTCGAACTGGTGACCCGCGTTGCCCCGTCGGAGGCCACTGTGCTGCTGCAGGGGGAATCGGGCACCGGCAAAGAGCTGGTGGCCCAGGCCATCCACGATGCCAGCCGCCGCGCCAAGGGCCCGTTTGTGGCGGTGGATTGTTCCGGCCTCACCGAAACCCTCTTCGAGAGCGAGCTCTTCGGCCACGAACGGGGCGCCTTTACCGGCGCCACGGTGCGCAAGGTCGGGCTCGTCGAGGCTGCCAGTGGTGGCACCCTGTTTCTCGACGAGATGGGCGACATTCCGCTGACCATGCAGGTCAAGCTGCTGCGCCTGCTGGAAACCGGCACCTATCGACGCGTGGGAAGCACGGAACTGGTTCGGTCGGACATCCGCTTGATCTCCGCCACTCACCGGCCACTGAAGGCGCTCGTCGAAAACGGCCAGTTCCGCCAGGATCTTTTCTACCGGGTGAATGCCTTTCCGATCTGCCTGCCGCCGCTGCGCAGCCGCCGGGAAGACATCGCCCTGCTGGCCGAGGCCCTGCTCGTACGCGTCGCCCCCGAGCGGAAACTGAAGATCGCCGCCGACACCCTGGCCCGCCTGGAGAGCTACGATTACCCAGGCAACGTGCGCGAGTTGCGCAACATCCTGGAGCGGGCAAGCCTGCTGTGCGACGGCGACACACTGCAGGCACATCATCTCCCCGAAGAGCTGCAAAACCCCGGAGCAAGGGGACGAAACGAGCGCCCGGCCTTCAACAGCGACGCGATGGCGGCATCGGCAGACAGTTTGAGCGATGCAGACCTGGCCGCCGTCGTGCATGCCCATCAGGGCTCCCGCAAGGCCCTGGCCGCCCGACTCGGGGTCAGTGAGCGAACCCTTTACCGGCGCCTCAAATCCCTGCCCTGAGCCTCCGGCCCCACAACCCCGTCCAGAAAGCCGATCACGCTTTCCATCGACGTTTCCAGTTCCCCGTATTCGTCGTGGCTGCCCGGCATCAACAGCAGTTGCACACGCTCGTCAGGCCGATGGGTGTAGATCGCCCGGGCATCGCTTGCCGGCACCGTCACATCCTCCGTGCCGTGGGCCAGCAGCACCGGGCAGCGCACCCGGCGGATGGTGTTGCACGGGGCGATGTCATCGAAGCGGTGTCCGATGACGCGCTGCACGTAGAAGAGGATGTAGGCGCCCAGTAGCCGGGGAATTCCCTTCGACTGCAGCCAGCGCCGCATCATGGCGGCCGGATGGGCGAAGGCGGCGAGGCTGACGACGACGGCTACACCCGGGCAGCGCGAAGCCGTGAGCAATGCGGCCCCGGCGCCAACCGAATGACCGATGACACCCACCCGGAGCGGGTCTACTTCGGGCCGGGCCTGCAGCCAGCGAAAGGCGTGCTCCAGGTCTTCGGCAAAGCGCGGCAGGGATGCAAAGGTATCGCCGTCGCTGCGGCCGTGGCTGCGCGCATCGAAGAGCAGCAAGGCGTAGCCGGCTTCGTGCAGGGGCCGGGCGAGCGGCAGCATCATGCCGGCGTTGCTGCCCCAGCCGTGCAGGATGGCCAGTGCCGGCGCTCCGTCACCTGCCGGAATGAACCAGCCGGAGAGCATCTTGCCGCGCAGAGTGGGAATGCGCGCCTCCTGCCAGGGCAGGCCGTCTGGCTGCTTGTCTTCCACCACCCGCGGCGCGGCCAGGCTGATGCGGATCAGGCGATTGAAGCCCAGCAGCGCCACTATCGCCAGGGCCGGAACGAGGAAAAAGGACAGATTCACAGCGTCCGCCCCTCGCCGGCCTCCTCGAAGGTGCACCCGTCGCGAATGTGGTAGATGCGCTTGAAGGTGGGGATGATCTTCTCGTCGTGGGTCACCACGATGATTGCCGTGCGGTACTGGCGGGCCATGTCGTTGAGAATGCGCATGACGCCCAGCGCCCGTTCGCTGTCGAGGGGCGCCGTCGGTTCGTCGGCGAGGATCACCGGCGGCTGATTGGCCAGCGCGCGGGCAATCGCCACCCGCTGCTGCTCGCCGCCGGAGAGCTGCGACGGCCGCGCTGCCGCCCGGTGACTCACGTCCAGCGCAGCCAGCAGCTCGGCGGCACGCTGGCGGGCAAGGGCGTTGGGCTTGCCGGCCAGCATCGGCAGCAGCGCCACGTTGTCGGTCACGTCGAGAAAGGGAATCAGGTAGGGCGCCTGGAACACGAAGCCGATGCGGTCGCGGCGCAGGGCGCGCAGATCGCGGGTCTTCCAGGCGTTGTCGAAGATCAGCTCGTCGCCCAGCGTCATGCGCCCGGCAGTCGGCTCAATGACGGCGCCAAGGCACTTGAGCAGCGTGCTCTTGCCCGAGCCGGAAGGGCCGATCAGCCCGACCACCTCGCCGGGGGCCACGGTCATGTTCACATCCTTCAGGGCGTCGACAGCGGTATCGCCCTCGCCGTAGCGTTTCCTCAGGCCTTCGATGCGGATGCCGAACTCCTGCATGTCAGCCTCCGATCGCCGTGGCCGGATCGACCCGCAGCGCGGCGCGGATGGCCAGCGTGCTGGCCAGGGCGCAGATCAGCATCACGATCACGAAGCCGCGCAGCGCATCGCCGGGCTCGAGCAGCACGTACTTCGGAAAGACCGGCGCCCACAGGGTGGCCACCGTCTTGCCGACCACGAAACCGATCAGCCCGAGGCCGAGGGCCTGCTGCAGGATCATCCCGGCAATGGTCCGGTTGCGCGTTCCAATAAGCTTGAGCACGGCAATCTCGCGGATCTTGCCGAGGGTCATGGTGTAGATGATGAAGGCCACGATGGCCGCGCTGACCACCGCCAGAATGACCAGGAACAAGGCAATCTGCCGCGCCGAGGTGGCAATCAGCTTGGCCACCACGATGTCTTCCATCTGCACGCGGGTAAAGGCCTGCAGGTGCTTCCAGCGCCGGATGCCGGCGGCTACTTCTTCCGGGTCGGCACCGCTCTGCACCTGGACCAGCACTGCATTGACGCTGTGACTGCTGGCCTGCGAAGCCTGGATGGATTCGAGCAGGCCCGGCACGCCGGGGCGGTTGAGCTGCGGGTTGGCAGCAGTGCGGGCCCGCTCGTTGAGGATCGCGTCGTTATCCTTCAGGAACTGGACTTCCTGGGCGTCCTTCAGCGGCACGAACAGCATCGGGTCGCCGCCGGACGACACCATGCGCCGGGTCAGCCCCACCACCGTGTAATCATGCCGCCGCACGCGGACGCGCTCGCCGACCCGGAAGCCGGTTTTCACATCGGCCACCGCTTCGTAGTGGTTGCGCGTGATGTGCCGGCCGGCCACCAGATAACCAGGCTCGCCCGGCTGCCCGGCCTCGAAGCCGACCAGCATCACGCGCACGTCGGCCTCCCCATGGCGCACCTGCATGCTCAGGTAGGCCACGTTGGCGGCGCGGGCCACGCCGGGCATGCCGAGCACGCTGCGATACACGTCGTCCTTCAGGCTGGACGATTCGGCGTAGGGGCCGAGGGTGTCCTTCTGCACCACCCACAGGTCGGCGCCGCTGTTGCCGAGCAGGGCCTTGCCGTCATCGACCATGCCCCGGTAAATACCAGCCATCGACAGGGTCACGCCGATCAGCAGCCCCAGGCCGATGCCGGTGAACACGAAGCGCCCCCAGGCATGCAGGATGTCGCGGCCCGCAAGGTTGATCATGATCCCGGCCCGACGAGGCTGTCGACGATGCGGATGCGGCTGCCGGCAGCAATGTCCTTCTCGCTGTGCACGATCACCCGGTCGCCGGCATGCAGCCCGCCGGTCACCCGCACCTGGCCATCGAGGCTCGCGCTGCCAAGCTGGAGCGGCACAAACTGCGGGCCATCCGCGGCACTTCGCCACACGCCCGGTGTGCCGCCCTGGCGCCGGATGCTGGCGTTGGGCAACAGCAGGCCCGGCTGGCCGGCCGGCAAACTCAGGGTGACCTCGGCCATTTCGCCAACCGACACCGCCGCCGGCAGCGTGTCGAAAGCCACCAGGGCAATCCGCTCCTCGGTCACGCTGTCGCTCACCGGTTCAACGCGCACGACCTTGCCGGGCAAGGGCTGGCCCGGGTTCGAACGCAGCACGATCTGCGCCGGCAGGCCCGCCGCCAACCCGGTTGAACGCCCCTGGTCGATGCGCACGCGCACCCACAGGCTGGCCGGCTCGATAAGCCTGAGCACCGCCTGCCCGGCAATCACCGTACTGCCTGCTTCCGCCTCGCGGGCGCTGACTATCCCGCTCGTCGGCGCCACCAGACGCAGCTTGCTGCGCTGCTGGCCAAGCCCGTCACGCTCGGCGGTGAGCCGGGTAATCTCCTGCCGCGCACCGGCCAGATTGGCTTCCGCGGCACGGGTCGCGGCCTGAGCCGAAACCTGCTCCAGCTGCTTGGCCTCCACGGCGCTGGTGCTGACGAAGCGCTGCCCGCCCAACTCCACGTAGCGTCGGGCATTGATCGTCGCGACCTCGCGGCGGGCCTGCGCGTCCCGCAACTGCGCCTCGGCGGCCACAACCAGACTGCCGGCGCGGGCAATCGACGCCTGCGACGCGGCGGTGCGTTCGTCCAGATCCACCGGGTCCAGCTCGGCCAGCACCTGGCCGGCAGTCACCGTATCACCAACATCGACGCCCACACGCAGCACCCGGCCGGCCACCGTCGGGCCGATCAGATAGGCACGGCGGGCCTCGACGCTGCCAATGCCGAACAAGGCCAGGGCCTGGGTGCCCTCCTCCACCTGCATCGTCGTCACGCGGATCGGCGCCAGCGGGCCGGAGCGGGCCAGCACCCAGCCAAAGGCCCCGAGCAAGGCCAGCACCAGCACCGACACACCGGCACGGCGCAAGAAAAAACGCGTGAGTTTCATGATCTTTCCTGGATGGCGCGCAGGTAGAGGGCGACGACGCGCCGGGCGTCGTCCTCAATGGTGGCGGAACCTGCCGCCAGCATGGTTTGCATGACCAACCCCTGGATCGTGCCGATGAAGAGTGTGGCAGCGGCAGCCAGATCGAGCCCGGCACAGAGCGATCCATCACGTGCCCCGGCGTCGAGCAAGCGAGCCAGAATCTGCCGGTAACGCATCAGCAACTGGCGAACGCGCTGCTTGAGCGGCGTATCGTCGGGGCGCTGCAACTCGTGAAAGAGAATGCGCGGCACGCCGGGGTAGGCCATGACGAAGCCGATGTGGGCCATGAAAACGCCCTCCAGCCCGGCCAGTGGCGTGGTGCCGGCCTGCTCCGCCTGTTCGAGTCTGGCGAGCAGTTCCGCGTCCACCCAGTCGAGCACCGCCAGCCAGATGGCCTCCTTGGCCGGAAAGTGGCGGAACACGGCGCCCTGGGTAAAACCCAGCTCGGCGGCAATGTCGCCGGTGGTGATGTCGGCCGGGCTGCGTTTGGCAGCCAGCCCCAGCACCGCAGCAACGATCCCGGCCCGGCGGGCTTCGGTGGACTGACGAAGGTGGGAGACTTCCATGGGTGACAGCAAGTAATTGATGAATTACTTGTGATTGTAGATGATGATTCAGGATTTACTAATATATAAAATCCGCTCGCTCCCTGTTCTGAACCCAAGGGCTCCCGCCATGCCAGCCTGCCGCTTGCTGTGCCTTCTGCTTCTTGCGCTGCTGCACCTGTTGCCGGCAGCCGCCGGAGCCACCGAATCGACCAGCCGGAACGGCGACACGGAGGCGCAGGTACAGCTTTACCTGTTCTGGTCAGCCAGTTGCCCCCATTGCCTGACAGCCCGCCCGCAAATCCAGGCACTGGTGACGGCACACCCCTGGATCACCCTGCACGATCTGGAACTGACCGGCCATCCGGAAAACGTCGACCGCTACGTTGCGATGGCTGCCGCCCTTGGCGAGGAGGCGAGCGCGGTGCCGGCGCTTCTGTATTGCGGAAACCTGCAAGTGGGCTGGGACAGCGCGCCGGAAAGCACGGAGCGCCTGCTGCAGGCACTCCGCGCGTGTCGCCGCGGCGACACTGCCGCCGCAGTGCCCGAAACAAGCCTGCCGCACCTGCCCTGGCTCGGTGAAATCGATCCTGCCAGCCTGTCGCTGCCGATGCTCACGGTACTGATTGCCGGCATGGACGCCTTCAACCCCTGCGCCTTCTTCGTGCTGCTGTTCTTGCTGTCGCTGCTGGTACATCAACAGGACAGGCAGCGCATGCTGCTGATCGGGCTGGTCTTTGTCGGCATCTCCGGGCTGATGTACTTTGCCTTCATGAGCGCCTGGCTGGGGCTCTTCGTCATCATGGGCGGCCTGCCCTGGGTAACCGGCGCAGCGGGCGGTGTGGCGCTGCTGGTCGGCGTGCTCAACATCAAGGATTTCGTGGCCTTCGGAAAAGGCCCGTCCCTGTCGATCCCGGACAGTGGCCGGGCCGACATCTTCCAGCGCGCCCGCACTGTCCTCAAATCCGACAGCCTGCCGGCCATGCTGGCGGCCACCGTACTGCTGGGCGTCGCTGCCAATTTCTACGAACTGCTGTGCACGGCCGGCTTTCCGATGGTTTACACACGTCTGCTCACCCTCCAGGTCGACAGCCCTGCGCAGCGTTATGCATGGCTGGCGCTCTACAACCTGATTTACGTCCTGCCGCTGCTGGCCATCGTCATCGCCTTCGTGCGCACCATGGGCGCGCGCAAGCTCAGCGAACGGGAGGGACGCCTGCTCAAGCTGCTGTCCGGCTTGATGATGCTGGGCCTGGGTGCCGGCCTGATCGTGGCACCGGAACGACTCGACGACCCGCGACTGGCACTTGGCCTGGTGCTCGCAGCCATCGGCGGCACCTGGCTGGCGGCACGTATCGACACGTTTTGGAAGCACAAATAGCCACACCCCCCGGAAGCCCATTCTTCCGGGGGTGTGGTCTGGTCGGCAGATCAGCGGCCGATACGTCCTTTGCCGCGCGCCAGGCGGTGCAGCACCGCCACGAGGGTATCGATCTCGTCGCAGGTGTTGTAGAAGGCCAGCGACGGCCGCACGGTGGCTTCCTGACCAAAGCGCCGCAGAATCGGCTGGGCGCAGTGGTGGCCGGAGCGCACCGCAATGCCTTCCTCGTTGAGCGCCCTGCCCACCTCTTCCGGCCGGTAGCCGTCGAGGACGAAGGAGCTCACACTGGCTTTGTCGCGGGCGGTACCGATCAGCTTGAGGCCGGGCACGCTCAGGAGCGCACGCGTCGTATACACAAGCAGGTCATGCTCGTAACGCGCGATGTTCTCCATGCCGATGCGCTCAACGTAGTCGATGGCTGCGCCCAGACCCACCGCGTCAGCGATGTTGCCGGTACCGGCTTCGAAACGGGTCGGCGGTGCGTGGTAGATGGTCTTCTCGAAGGTCACGTCGGCAATCATGTTGCCGCCGCCCTGCCACGGGGGCATGTCTTCGAGAATCGCCCGCTTGCCATACACCGCACCGATGCCGGTCGGCGCAAAGACCTTGTGACCCGAGAAAACGAAGAAGTCCGCGTCGATCTCCTGCACATTGACCCGCATGTGCGACACCGACTGGGCCCCGTCCACCACCGCCACGGCGCCGGCCCGGTGGGCCAGTGCAACGATTTCCTTCACCGGCACCACGGTACCGAGGGCATTGGAAACCTGCGTGACCGAAACGATCCTGGTGCGCTCGGTGAGCAGCTTGCGATACTCGTCGAGCAGCACCTGACCGGTGTCATCCACCGGAATCACCTTGAGCTTGGCCCCCTTGGCGGCAGCGAGCTGCTGCCAGGGCACGATGTTGGCGTGGTGTTCGAGGTTGGAGACGATGATCTCGTCGCCCTCGCCCACGTTCTGCCAGCCCCAGGTCTTGGCGATCAGGTTGATGCCTTCTGTGGCACCGCGCACGAAGATGATCTCCTCCGTGGACGACGCCCCGATGAAGCGTGCCACCTTGCTGCGCGCCCCCTCGTAGGCATCCGTCGCCCGGGCGGCGAGTTCATGCGCTGCCCGGTGGATGTTGGAGTTTTCGTGCTGGTAGAAGTACGCCAGCCGGTCGATCACCGATTGCGGCTTGTGTGTCGTGGCCGCGTTGTCGAGCCAGATCAGTTGCCGGCCATTGACCCGCTCCTGGAGGATCGGAAAATCCCGCCGCACCGCCTGCACGTCAAAGGCCGGATGGGCCGATGCCGGAGCGGCCGGCACGCTGGCGTCCTGCGTCTGCACGCCCGCCGTGTCGAGAAAGTAGAAATGGCCCGGTGCAGCGCCCGACTGGGGCGCCTGTGCGCTACGGCGATCACCGCCGAGCTCGGCGAGGATCTGGTGCAGTTCCGCCTCGCCCGGCAGCCCGAAAGACTGCGGCACGATGCGGTTCTCGGCCGTCGGTGCAGCCCCGAAGGCCTGCGGTGCCGACTGGAAAGCGCCCGCTTCACCCAGGAAATAAAAGGGTGTGGAGGGTGCCGCTGTTGACAACAAAGGCGGCGGCGAGGCCGGCGGGCTGAAGGTCGGCAGCGCCGCAGCGTAGGCCTCCGGCACGCCAAGCACCGGCGCACCGGGCCGACCGGCAGCCGCGGCGTGATCGATGGGCACCGACTCGGCCCGCACGGGCGCCACCGGCGCTGCCGCGGTCAGGCTCGGGCCGACATTACCGGGCGGGATGATTTCCGGCGCCGGCGCGCGCGAGGCGCCCGGCAGGCTGGATGCCAGCGGGCCGGCAAAGCCCGTCGGCAGCGCGGCGAAGAATTCGCCGGCCAGCCGTGCCAGGGTCACCTCGTCCGGCACGCCGGCAGGAACTGCGCCGGCCAAGCCGGCGAGCCCCTCACTTGTAGGTGTCGGGATAGTCATGGTACTTGCCGATCTCCACATCATCGAGGACAGCCAGTGCATCGTCGGTCAGCACGGCCAGCGAGCAATACAGGGAAATCAGGTAGGACGAGATGGCGTTGCGGTTGATGCCCATGAAGCGCACCGACAGGCCCGGGGTCTGCTCGCCGGCCAGGCCGGGCTGGAACAGACCAACCACGCCCTGACGCTTTTCGCCGGTGCGCAGCAGGATGATCTTGGTCTTGCCATCTTCCACCGGCACCTTGTCCGACGGGATCAGCGGAATGCCGCGCCAGGTCAGGAACTGGGCGCCGAACAGGCTGACGGTCGGGGGCGGCACACCGCGACGGGTGCATTCGCGGCCAAAGGCGGCGATGGCCAGCGGGTGGGCCAGGAAGAAGCCGGGCTCCTTCCACACCTTGGTGATCAGGTCGTCGAGATCGTCCGGGGTCGGCGCGCCGGTCAGGGTGGAAATGCGCTGGTCGTCATGGACGTTGGCCAGCAGGCCGTAGTCCGGATTGTTGATCAGTTCGCTTTCCTGACGCTCCTTGATGGTCTCGACGGTCAGGCGCAGCTGTTCCTTGATCTGGTCGTGCGGGCTGCTGTACAGATCGGAGATGCGGGTGTGCACATCGAGGATGGTGGTGACCGCATTCAGGAAGTACTCGCGGGGCGCCTCGTCGTAGTCCACGAAGGTCTGCGGCAGCTCGGACTCATCGCGCTGGGAGCACGCGACACGCACGTCGCGGGGGTTCTTGACCTTGTTGAGGCGGTAGATACCGGCCTCGACCGGCAGCCACTGGAGCAGATGCACCAGCCAGCGCGGGGAAATGGTGGAAAGCTGGGGGACGGTCTTGGTGGCATTCGCCAACTGCCGTGCGGCGCTATCGCCAAGGGCAGTCGGGACGTCGTGATGGTCGGCCATTAGGGGCTCCTTATCGTTAAAAGTGGAATCGTTATGAAAAATACAGATAAGCGAGTGTCCTTCCGGGCCAAGCACGGTTCAACCGGCTATAGCCGTCAACGGCACACAAAGCGGGGGCTACTCGGTCGAAACGAGCTCGAAAGAAGACATGAGCAGGGACGGACGCAGCCCGAGGGCGCAGGCAAGCTTGCCCACCGTGACCAGGGACGGCATGGAGCCGCCGCGCTCGATCTCTCCGATGTAGCCGCGATTCAGATCGGCGTACTCGGCAAATGCCTCCTGCGACCAGCCCCGCTCCTCCCGCAGTCGACGCACCAGGGCGCCGAAGCGGATGGCCAAGGCAGTGGGGGCCGGGGCGCTCAATCCTGAATCCACGGCAAACCGTGGAACCGCCAGCCACCCAGGCCACCGCGGCGCTGCGCGGCATCCAGATCGCCCTCGAAACCTTCGAGAATGTTGAAGGCATTGACGAAGCCGGCCTTGGCGGCCGCCTCCGCGGCGGCGGCCGAGCGCTTGCCACTGCGACAGAGAAAGACCACGACAGCGTCTTTCTTGACCTTGACCTCCAGCTCTTTCACGAAGCGCGGATTGCGATTCATGGCGGTGCCGGTCATCCAGGCTACGTGCAGGGTGTCGGGCACCTGGCCGACAAACTTGCGTTCCTCACCGGTACGCACATCCACCAGCACGGCGCGGCCATCGCTGACGAGGGTCCAGGCATCGCCGGGCGAGACGCCGCCGGCATAGGGCTGACCCTCGGCCCTGGCACGCTCACGGGCCTGCTGAAGAACGGTTTCGGCGATGTCGGCACTACCGGATCCAGGCGGAACAGGTGCGGCGTTGGTGGCAGTAGCGGAGCTGGAATCGAGCATGAGAGTTCTCCCGAAAAGGCTGGCTGGCACCCTGTGTGCGCAGCCGATGGGAGAACATTAACGACGCGCACGAATGGCGCGAACCAAGAAGAATTCAGAAGGCTTGCAAGACAAGCCTGATATGTAAAGCAGGATTCCTGATAAGCCTTGCGGGCCGAACCGAAGTCCGACCCGCAAGGCAAGAACCACACAGCCTTTAGCCGGCCTCGAAGACGAACTGCTGGGTTGCCACGATTTCCGCATCACCGGAAACGCATCCGTACTGCAACATGGCCGAGCGGACCACCGAGTGGAAGACCTTCGGCCCGGACAGAATGGTCACCTCCCGCACCGCACCGCCGCGGATCAGGGCCTGAGCCTTGATGATGCCGCTGACGCCTTCGGCACCACGGGGCACCTCCGGCCGCACCTGCTTCGGGCAACTGGCCGCTATGTCCACCCGGACAGGCTTGGGCGGCGCCACCGGAGCCGGCGCTGGCGCGGCGGGCGGGACGATCACCGCCGGCTCGGGTGGTGGCGTGGGCGAAGCCGCCGCAATCACTGGCGCCGAGACCGGTGGCGCCACCTCGGGTGGCGGCACGTAGGCCGGCGGCGGTGGCGCCTTCACCTTCGGCGCCTGTTCGATCTTGACGATCTTGGGCGGGGGTGGCGGCGGTGGAAGCTTCACCTCCTGGATGACCACCGCCTCCAGCGGCTTTTTGATGATCTTGACCACATCCCGCGCCAAGCCGGAAACCAGCGCGTAGCCAAGGACAATGTGCAGCCCCACGACCACGATCAAACCGGTAGCGCTCCGGGACGGGTCCTTGGGCTGAAAATGGTAGTTTGCGGTAATCGTAGTCATTCTATGAATTGCTCGCTGCCAATTACGCCAATCTTGGTGAGCCCCGAACGCTTGGTTGCCGCAAGGATGCTCGCCACCACTTCATAGCGAGCCTGCTTGTCCGGGCGCAGATGCACCTCGGGCTGCACGGCCAGCTCTGAAACCTCCTTCATCTTCTGCTCCAGCTGCACGCCACTGGCTACCGGTACGCCCTGCCAGTGCACCACGCTCTTCGCATCCACGTCGATCTTCACCACCTCAGGCTTCACGTCGCTGGGCGGCGGCGTGCCAACCGGCAGGTTCAGATTGACCGCATGCAGCTGGATCGGAATGGTGATGATCAGCATCACCAGCAACACCAGCATCACGTCGATCAAGGGCGTGGTGTTGATGTCCATCATCACTTCCGGATCGCCGCTGCCGCTGCTGCTTCCCACGTTCATTGCCATCTTCGTTCTCCCCTTCAGCCGCCGCGGGCGGGCGGCTGGGTAATGAAGGCCACTTTGCCGATTCCGGCCAGCTGGCACGCGTAGAGGATCCTGCCGACCCCCTCGTAGCGCGCAGTCAGGTCACCGCGGATCTGCACCTCGGGCTGCGGACGCAGCACCGATACCTTCTTGAGCTGCTCCACCAGCGCCCGGGTGCTCGTCACCTTCGCGTCCTGCACATAGATGGAATTGCCGCTATCCACCGAAATGACCAGGTTCTCGGGCTTCGTCTCCCGCATCTCGATGGTTTCCTTGGGCAGTTCCACCGGCACCGAGGTCGTGACAACCGGGATGGTGATCAGGAAGATGATCAGCAGCACCAGCATCACATCCACCAGGGGCGTGGTGTTGATTGCCGCGATGACTTCGTCGTCTCCCTCGGCGGGAGCTGCACTGATGGCCATTTCTCAGTCGCTCCGGCGTTCAGGCCTTGCTGGCCGAGGCCAGGATGACCGAGTGCAGGTCGCTGCCGAAGGCGCGGACATCATCCAGCACGCCCTTGTTGCGGCGCACCAGCCAGTTGTAGCCAAGCACCGCCGGCACAGCCACAGCCAGACCGATGGCGGTCATGATCAGCGCCTCGCCCACCGGGCCGGCCACCTTGTCGATGGACGCCTGGCCGGCAATCCCGATAGCCGTCAGCGCGTGGTAGATGCCCCACACGGTACCGAACAGACCCACGAACGGCGCCGTTGAACCGACCGTTGCCAGGAAGGCCAGACCACCTTGCAGACGGCTCTGGATGCGTTCGATGGCACGCTGGATGCTGAGCGTCACCCAGTCATTGAAACCCACATGCTGCAGCAGGCCATCGTGCTTCTTGGTCGCTTCGATGCCGGCTTCGGCAATGAAGCGGAAGGGGCTGCTGCTTTCCAGGTTTTCGGCGCCCTGCTCCACGGAACCCGCATTCCAGAAGCTGCTGGTGGTCTTCTTGGACTGACGACCGATCTTCGATTGCTCCAGGAGCTTGACGATGATCACGTACCAGCTGCCGATACTCATGATCAGCAGGAGCAGCAGCACGGTCTTGGCCACCGCATCGCTCCCCTTCCACAGGGCTTCGATGCCGTAGGGGTTATCGACAGCATCGGCAGGCTTCGCAGCCTCGGCCGGGGCAGCAAGCGGCGCCGCCGACGCAGGGGCGGAGGCCTCGGCGGCCACGCTGACGGCACCGCTGGGTTGTGCCATGACAACACCGGAAAAAGACACGCCGGCAGTAGCAATCAGTGCCGATGCGAGAAGCGCCGAAACGCCGGAACGACCTTTGGATATATCAAAATTGAACATGCTAATTCTCCGCACAGATAAGTATTTTCAAAAAGCCTGGGTTACCGGGAATCCCGATCACACATCTCGGGAACCAATGCCGAAACCTTCGCACGCTCCATGCCAGATTAGACTTTTCCTTTGCATTCATGACTCTGTGTGGAAAATTGAAATTAGAAAACCCCTGTCTGCTGCCCTCCGCACATGCCACCTGCTGTCGAATCAACAGAAGTGCTGATCATTAAGCAGATATAGAAATCAGAAAATCTTGTTTTTGAACGCAAAACCATTTCCCTACAATGGGCACAAATAACAACCCGGCTGGTGATAAAAATGAACCACTCCCCGCACATCATCACTTTCCCCGACCCCCGATCGGTTTCCCTTTCAATCCGGGCCAGTGCGGTCGTATTCGCCGATCCCAAATCCCTGCAACTGCTTTCCCTGATCGACCGGGTCGCGCCGAGCAACGCCAATATCCTCATCATCGGCGAAACCGGCACCGGCAAGGAGCTGGTGGCCCGCCAGGTACACCTTTCGAGCCTGCGCGCCGCCCAGCCCTTCCTGGCCATCAATTGCGGCGCCTTTTCGGAAACCCTCTTCGAGAGTGAATTGTTCGGCTTTGAAAAAGGCGCGTTCACCGGCGCCATCAATTCCAAGGCCGGTTGGTTCGAGGCCGCCAACGGCGGCACGCTCTTTCTCGACGAAATCGGCGATTTGCCGCTGTCCATGCAGGTCAAGCTCCTGCGCGTACTGCAGGAACGCGAAGTGGTGCGCATCGGCGCCCGCAAGCCGGTACGGGTGGACGTGCGCCTTATTGCCGCCACCAACGTGGACCTGGAAAAAGCCGTCGCCGAAGGGCGCTTCCGGGAGGATCTCTATTACCGCCTCAAGGTCATCTCCCTCGATCTGCCGATCCTGCGCGACCGCCCCCGCGACATCATTCCGCTGGCTCGCCATTTCATCCACAAATACGCCCGTCGTCTGGAAATCGCCGAGCCAGGCCTCTCGCCGCAAGCCGAACGGGCCCTGCTCGATTACCAGTGGCCAGGCAATATTCGCGAACTGGAAAACGTGCTTCATCGCGCGCTGCTGGTTTTTCACGGCAAACAGATCGAGCTGGACGACCTGCACCTGCTTGGCCCGCAAATCGACCGCAGCCCGCGGGACACCCCGGAAACCCCGGCCCAGCTGGAGGACTGCTTCACGCGCTATTTGAAGGGGCTTTTCGAGGAAGGCCGCGAAGGCCTGTTCGACCACATCGTGGATCACACCATTCACACCGCCTACCAGTGGGAACACCTCAACCAGGTGCGCACCGCCCGACTGCTTGGCATTTCCCGCAACGTGCTGCGCACCCACCTCAAGCGCATGAAACTGATCGAATAAGCCCATGTCCGGAAAATCATGGGTCGATGCCAATTACCGGTTCATTGCCGCTTATCAGGAGGTCAATGCCCGGATTGCCCAGCGCCAGCATGCGCTGGCCCTTTATGTCACCCTGGTGGTGAGCATTCTGGCGGCGCTGGTGGCCCTGAAGCCGGGGGCGACGGCGGGTCACGTGCCGGTCGAATGGCTGATTCTCGGCTTTCCGGTAGCCTCCACCTGCCTGGCGTTTCTCAACTTCAAGGCCGAGCGGGCCATCACCAACCTGCGTCGTTTCCTGTCCACCCTTGAACGGCTGGAGCGGAACCACCACGGCCTGCCCAGCTACAACACCGATCCCGGCTGGGCCACCGGCGCCAACAAGGCCCGGCGCTTCCACGACCTGGCCGCCGTCGTGCTGGTGGCCGGCGGCAATGGTATCGGCCTGGCCGCCGGCCTGAGCATCTACCCGGAGCGGATCAACGAAAACCCGCTGATTCTGTGGGCGGCCATTGGCTGCAGTATCGCCTCGATGCTGGCCTTGCTGCTCACACCCAAATGGGGCTTCCGCCCGGACGCCTGATCCGTCGCAATACGGCCTGCCCGCTGTTGCCCAGCCAGCAGGCCGGCAACAACTGTGCTGAACAACCAACCCGAAACCTCGCTTTGCCAGACGCCTGCCCCACATACGGTGCCGGCCTGACGCATTTCAATGCATCAAGTAAATAGCGCTGCTAATCATTTCAATTCAAGCGCTTGACGCCATTTTCCAATTCCGGAAAAGCAATCCTGAAATAAAGCATTACGGTCGGCACGAAACCTGCAATTGAAGAAATCAATTGGGCTCAACATCCCGGCGCCCGGAACCGCCCTGCGCCGCGCTTCATCCTGAATCCGAATTCCATGAAAAAGACGTACGTCTGGACCACCCTCGCCCTGCTCGCTGCCGCTACTGCCGGCGGCGCTTACTATTTTCGCAGCCTGCCGGCCCCGGAGGCTCACGCCGCCGAAAAGGCACCCGCACCGGAAGGCGGCCGACGCGGCCCGGGCGGGCGCAACCGCGACGCCGGCAATCGCCCGGTCCCGGTTCTCGCCGCAGCCACACGGCTGGGCGACATCGACGTCAGCGTTAACGCCATCGGCACCGTCACGGCCTTCAACACCGTCACCATCCGGCCCCGGGTGGATGGCCAGCTCCAGCGCATTGCCTTCAAGGATGGCCAGACGGTGAAGAGCGGTGAGGTCCTCGCCGAGATCGACCCACGCGCCTATGCCGCCTCCCTCGAGCAGGCCAGCGGCCAGCTCAAGCGCGACGAGGCCCTGCTCGCCAACGCCCGCCTCGACCTGGAACGCTACAAAGGCCTGCTCGCCAAGGATTCCATTGCCCGCCAGCAGGTGGACGCCCAGGAAGCGCAGGTGCGCCAGCTCGAAGGCACGGTGCAAACCGACCGCGCGCTGGTGGATACCGCACGCCTCAACCTGAGCTTCACCAAGGTGACTGCGCCGGTGTCCGGCACCCTCGGCCTGCGCCAGGTGGACGCCGGCAACATGGTGCGCGCCGCCGACACCGGCGGGCTGGTGATCCTCACCCAGACCCAGCCGATCAGCGTGCTGTTCTCCATCCCCGCCGCCAACCTGCCGGCCGTGCAGGCCCAGGTGCGGGCCGGCAAGACCCTGGCGGTGGATGCCTGGGACCGGGATGGCCGCACCCGTCTGGCCGGCGGACGCCTGCTCAGCACCGACAACCTGATCGACACCAGCACCGGCACCGTCAAGCTCAAGGCCCAGTTCGACAACCGGGACGGCGCCCTCTTTCCCAACCAGTTCGTCAGCGCCCGCCTGCGCATCGACACCCGCCGCGACGTGGTGCTGGTGCCCTCGGCGGCCATCCTGAAAGGCGCCCAGGGCAGCTTTGTGTATGTGGTGAATGAACAGGACAAGACCGCCCACATGCGCCCGGTGGTCACCGGCACCGCCACCACCGACACCGTGGCCATCGAATCAGGCCTGAGCGCCGGCGAGAAGATCGTCGTCGAAGGCGTCGACCGCCTGCGGGATGGCGCCCCCGTTGAACTCAGCTCGCCGGAATCCCGCAAGGGCGGCCCCGAGGGAGGCCCCGGTGGCGAACGCCGCGAGCGCAAGAAGCCGGCATGAACCCGTCCCGCCCCTTCATCCTCCGCCCCGTCGCCACCTCGCTGTTGATGGTGGCGATCCTGCTGATCGGCCTCATCGCCATGCGGCTGCTGCCGGTATCGGCCCTGCCCGAGGTGGAATACCCGACGATCCAGATCGCCACCCGCTACCCCGGCGCCAGCCCTGAAGTCACCACGTCGGCCATCACCGCGCCGCTCGAGCGCCAGTTTGGCCAGATGCCGGGGCTCAAGCGCATGTCCTCGACCAGTGGCGAGGGCATTTCGGTGATCACCCTGCAGTTCGACCTGGCACTGGCCATGGACGTGGCCGAACAGCAGGTGCAGGCCGCCATCAACACCAGCAGCAGCTTCCTGCCGCAGGATCTGCCGATGCCGCCGGTCTACAGCAAGATCAACCCGGCCGACGCACCAATCCTGACCCTCGCCGTCAGCTCCACCAGCCTGCCCATGGCAAGGCTGGCCGATCTGGTGGATACGCGCATGGCCATGAAGATCTCGCAACTGCCGGGCATCGGGCTTGTCACCATCGGCGGCGGGCTGCGCCCGGCCGTGCGCGTGCAGGTCAACCCGCAGGCACTCGCGTCGGCGGGGCTCAGCCTCGAGGACGTGCGCAGCGCCATCTCCAACGCCAACGTCAACATGGCCAAGGGCAGCTTCGACGGCCCGGTGAAGGCCACCACCCTCGACGCCAACGACCAGCTCAAATCCGCCGAGGACTACCGCAAGCTGACGATCGCGTGGCGCAACGGCGCCCCGATCCGCCTGGGCGACGTGGCCGAAACGGTCGAAGGCGTGGAGAACACCCGCCTGGCCGCCTGGGCCGACAAAAGCCCGGCGGTGATCATCAACATCCACCGCCAGACCGGGGCCAACGTCATCGAAACCGCCGAGCGGGTGCGCGCCCTCTTGCCCCAGCTGCAGGACGACCTGCCCACCTCGGTGGACCTGCGCCTCCTGACCGACCGCACCCTCTCGATCCAGGCTTCGGTCAAGGATGTGCAGTTCGAGCTGGTGCTGGCCGTGGCGCTGGTGGTGGGCGTGATCTTCCTGTTCCTGCGCAGTTTCACCGCAACGCTGATTCCGGCGGTGGCGGTGCCCCTGTCGCTGATCGGCACCTTTGCGGTGATGCACGCCGCCGGCTTCAGCATCAACAACCTGACCCTGATGGCCCTCACCATCGCCACCGGCTTCGTGGTGGACGACGCCATCGTGATGATCGAGAACATCAGCCGCTACGTCGAGGAAGGCGAAACGCCCCTCAACGCCGCCCTGAAGGGCGCCAGGCAGATCGGCTTCACGATCATCTCGCTCACCGTGTCGCTGATCGCCGTACTGATTCCGCTGATTTTCATGGGCGACGTGGTCGGCCGCCTGTTCCGCGAATTCGCCATCACCCTCGCCGTGGCCATCCTGATCTCGGCCGTGGTATCCCTGACCCTCACGCCGATGATGTCGGCCCGCCTGCTCAAGCCGCTCGGCGCCGCTCACGACCACAACGGCGCCTTCTTCCAGGCCATCGTGAATCGCTACGCGGCGATGCTCAAATGGGTTCTCGACCGCCAGCGCCTGACCCTGCTGGTGTCCCTCGGCACCCTCACGCTCACCGTCCTGCTCTACGTGTTCATCCCCAAGGGCTTCTTCCCGGTGCAGGACACCGGGCTGATCCAGGCCATTTCGGAAGGCCCCCAGGACGTCTCCTTCACTGCCATGGCCGAACGCCAGCACACCCTCGCCGGCATCGTGCTGGAAGACCCTGCCGTCGACAACCTGTCGTCCTTCATCGGCGTTGATGGCACCAACACCACCCTCAACAGCGGGCGCATGCTCATCAAGCTCAAGCCCAGGGAGGATCGCGACGCCGACGCCACCGAAGTGATCCGCCGCCTGCAAGAGCGGCTGCAGTTGCGCCACGTGGACACCCGGCTGTTCATGCAACCGGTGCAGGACCTGTCCATCGAAGACCGCCTGAGCCGCACCCAGTACCAGTTCAGCCTCGAAGGCAGCAACGAGGCCCTGCTGTTCCAGTGGTCCGACCGGCTCCTGAAAAAGCTGCAAACCCTGCCCCAACTGGCCGATGTGGCCAGCGACCTGCAGGACCAGGGCACCCAGGCCTTCATCGACATCGACCGGGACAGCGCCGGCCGCCTGGGCATCACCCCGGCCGCCATCGACAACGCCCTCTACAGCGCCTTCGGCCAGCGCCAGGTATCCAACATCTTTACCCAGTCGGCGCTTTACCGGGTGGTGCTGGAAGTCAGCCCCGACTTCCAGAAGAGCCCCGCCGCGCTGGAACACATCCACATCCCGGCGGCCGGCGGGCGCACCGTGCCCCTGTCGTCGGTGGCACGCATCAGCGAGCGCCGGGCCCTGCTGGCCGTCAATCACCTCGGCCAGTTTCCGGCGGTCACCCTGTCCTTCAACCTGGCCCCCGGCGTAGCCCTCGGCGATGCAGTCAAGGCCATCCGCGCGGCCGAAGCCGGGCTGGAATTGCCGCGCAACATCCGCAGCAGCTTCCAGGGCGCCGCGCTGGCCTTCCAGGCGTCCCTCGACAACACCCTGCTGCTGATCCTCGCCGCCGTGGTGACCATGTACATCGTGCTCGGGGTGCTCTACGAGAGCACCATCCACCCGGTCACCATCCTGTCCACGCTGCCCTCGGCCGGCGTCGGCGCCCTGCTGGCGCTGCTGGTGGGCGGCCGCGACCTGGGCATGATCGGCATCATCGGGATCATCCTGCTCATCGGCATCGTCAAGAAGAACGCCATCATGATGATCGACTTTGCCCTCGAGGCAGAGCGCGAGCGGGGCCTGGCGCCCCGCGAAGCGATCTTCGAAGCCTGCCTGCTGCGCTTCCGGCCGATTTTGATGACGACGCTGGCCGCACTGCTCGGCGCCCTGCCGCTGATGCTCGGCGACGGCGTGGGTTCCGAGCTGCGCCAGCCGCTGGGCATCACCATGGTCGGCGGCCTGCTGGTCAGCCAGGTGCTGACCATCTTCACCACACCGGTGATCTACCTTGCCTTCGACCGCTTGGCCCACCGTGTCAGGGCCGCATGCAGGGGCGACCGTAGGGGCGACTTCAGTCGCCCATCGGTGGTTAATCAACGAAAAGGCGGGCGACTGAAGTCGCCCCTACAGGCGCCCCAATCGCCTACCCAGGACGTGCAGAAGTGAATCTCTCGGCCCTGTTCATCCGCCGTCCGGTTGCCACTTCGCTGCTTGGCCTGGCCATCGCGCTGATTGGCCTGGTGGCCTACACGCTGCTGCCGGTCGCCGCCCTGCCGCAGGTGGATTACCCCACCCTCACCGTCTCGGCCAACCTCCCCGGTGCCAGCCCGGAGACCATGGCAGCCACCGTCGCCACGCCACTGGAGCGGGCTCTCGGCACCATCGCCGGGGTCACCGAGCTGACTTCGTCCAGCTCCCTCGGCAGCACCCGCATCACTCTGCAGATGGACCTCGACCAGGACGTGGAGAGCGCCGCCAAGAGCGTGCAGGCCGCCATCAACGCCACCCGCAGCCAACTCCCCAGCGGCATGACCGGCAACCCCACCTATCGCAAGATCAATCCGGCCGACTCCCCGGTGCTGATCCTGTCGATGACGTCCGACACGGTTTCCCGTGCCGACATGTACGATTTTGCCTCCACCGTGCTGGCCCAGCGCCTGGCCCAGGTGAAGGGTGTCGGGCAGGTGAACATGGGCGGCGGCTCGCTGCCAGCCGTGCGGGTCGAGGTCGATCCGGCCACCCTCAGCGCCGCCGGTATCGGCGTCGAAAGCGTGCGCCAGGCCATCGATGCGGCCAACGTCAATCGCCCCGTCGGCAGCCTCGAAAATGCCGAGCGCCACTGGCAGCTCGGCACCAGCGACCGGGCCGCCAGAGCCGCCGACTACATCCCGACCATCGTCTCGTGGAAGAGCGGCGCCGCCGTGCGTCTGGGCGATGTGGCGCGGGTCACCGACGCCGAGCAGGACACCCGCAACACCGGCCTCGCCAACGGCAAGCCGGCGGTCATCCTGCTGATCAACCGCCAGCCCGACGCCAACGTGATCGAAACCGTCGACCGGGCCTTGGCCATCCTGCCCATGCTGCGCGAAGACCTGCCCCCCGGCGTCAAGCTCGACGTGGTGGCCGACCGCACCATCACCATCCGCGCCTCCCTGCGCGAGGTACAGCACACCCTGCTGTTGTCGGTGGCGCTGGTCATCATGGTGGTCTTCCTGTTCCTGCGTAACGTGCGCGCCGCCATCATCCCCAGCGTGGCGGTGCCGGTGTCGCTGCTCGGCACTTTCGCGGTGATGTACCTGGCCGGCTACTCGCTCAACAACATCTCGCTGATGGCGCTGGTGATCGTCACCGGCTTCGTGGTCGATGACGCGGTGGTGGTGCTGGAGAACATCACCCGCCACATCGAGGCCGGCATGCAGCCCTTCGACGCCGCGCTGAAGGGTGCCCGCGAAGTGGGCTTCACCGTGCTGTCCATGAGCCTGTCGCTGATCGCCGTGTTCCTGCCCATCCTGCTGATGGGCGGCATCGTCGGGCGCCTGTTCCGCGAGTTCGCCGTCACCCTGTCGGCGGCCATCCTGGTCTCGCTGGTGGTGTCCCTGACCCTCACGCCAATGATGTGTGCCCGCCTGCTGCGCGCCCACCCGGCCGACGCACCGGCGCGCCGGCCGTCCATCGGCACGCGCCTCCTGAACGGCCTGGTGGCCGCCTACGGGCGCAGCCTGGGCGCCGTGCTGCGCCATCCGTGGCTCACCCTCGGCGTGCTCTTCGCTACCGTCGTCTTCAACGTGTACCTGTACGGCATCGTGCCCAAGGGCTTCTTCCCCCAGCAGGACACCGGGCGGATCATGGGCTTCATCGACGCCGACCAGCGCAGCTCCTTCCAGTCGATGTACGGCAAGCTGGAGCGCTTCGCCGCCATCGTGCAGAACGACCCGGCGGTGGACAACGTGGTCGGCTATGCCGGCGGCAGCGGCGGCCCGCGGGGCGGCGGCGGAATGATGTTCGTAACCCTCAAGCCCCTTTCCGAGCGCAGCCTGAGTGCCGACGAAGTCATCGGCCGCCTGCGCCGCAAGATCTCCCACGAGCCCGGCGCCAGCCTGTTCCTGGTCGCCGCCCAGGACATCCGTATCGGCGGCCGCATGTCCGGCGCCCAGTACGAATTCACCCTGCAGGCCGACTCCCTGCAAGTCCTTAAGACCTGGGAGCCACGCATCCGCGAGGCCATGCGCAATCTGCCCCAACTCACCGACGTGAGCTCCGACCGGCAGGACAAGGGCGAGCAAACCTTCCTGACCGTCGACCGGGATGCCCTCGCCCGTCTCGGCCTCAACCAGCGCCTGGTCAATGCCACCCTCAACGACCTCTTCGGCCAGCGTCTGGTGTCCACCATCTACGGCCCGCTCAACCAGTATCGGGTAGTCATGGAGGCGCCGCCCGGCTACCTCAAGAGCCCCACCGCCCTCGACGATCTGTTCTTCGTCAGCCCCGCCGGTGCGCGCATCCCGCTGGCCGCCTTTGCCCGCTGGGAATCCGGCGCCATGCCCCTGTCTGTCAATCACCAGGGCGGCAGCGTGGCCACCACCATCTCTTTCAACCTGCCCGTCGGCGTGTCGCTTTCCGAAGCGACCGACGCGGTGCGCCAGGAAATGGCCCGCATCGGCGTGCCCACCTCGGTGCATGGCAGCTTCGAGGGCAACGCCAAGGCCTTCCAGGCCTCCCTCAAGAGCCAGCCCCTGCTGATCCTGGCGGCCATCGTGGCGGTGTACCTGATCCTCGGCATCCTCTACGAGAACCTGATGCACCCGATCACCATCCTGTCCACGCTGCCCTCGGCCGGCGTGGGGGCGATCCTGGCACTGATCCTCTCCAATACCGAGTTCGGGGTCATCTCGCTGATCGGCGTGATCCTGCTCATCGGCATCGTCAAGAAGAACGCCATCATGATGATCGACTTCGCCATCAGCGCCGAACGGGACCGGGGCCTCACGCCCCGCGACGCCATCCTCGAGGCCTGCCTGATGCGCTTTCGCCCGATCATGATGACCACCCTGGCCGCCCTCTTCGGCGCCCTGCCGCTGGCCTTCGGGGTTGGCGACGGCGCCGAGCTGCGCCAGCCGCTGGGCATCACCATCGTCGGCGGCCTGCTCCTCAGCCAGCTCCTGACCCTCTACACCACGCCGGTGGTCTATCTCCAGCTCGACCGTCTGCGCCTTCGGCTGCTGCGCCTGCGCGGCGGCCCGAAAGCCCCGGCGAGCGCCCTCCTTCCATGATCGACAACGCCTTCCACGGAATGAAACTTCGTCTCCCCCTGCTGGCCGCTGCACTGCTTCTGGCTGGCTGCGCCGTCGGCCCCGACTACCGGCGCCCCGACGCCCCGACTCCCGCCCAGTTCCGCGAAGCCGACGGCTGGAAACTGGCCGCCCCCTCCGATGCCCGGCCCGCCGGCGCGTGGTGGACGCACTTCGGCGACCCCCTGCTCGACAGCCTGGTGAGCCAGGTCGAGCTGTCCAACCAGAACATCCGGGCGGCCGAGGCCCGCTATCGCCAGGCCACCGCCCTGCTCGACGCGGCCCAGGCCCAGAACTTTCCCACCCTCGGCAGCTCGCTCGGCGTAACCCGCAGCCAGGGCGTGAGCACAACCACCACGGGCGGCACCACCGCCAGCGCCGGCGCCCCCATTCGCAACACCAGCCGCCTGTCCCTCACCGCCAGCTGGGAGCCCGACCTATGGGGCCGCATCGCCCGCAGCAACGAAGCGGCCGGTGCCACCGCGGCGGCCGTGGCGGCCGACCTCCAGGGGGCCCGCCTGTCGGCCCAGGCCGCCCTGGTCCAGGCCTACCTGCAATTGCGCATCAACGATGCCCAGCATGCGCTGCTCGAACGCACCGTCAGCGCCTACACCCGCAGCGCCCAGATCACCCGCAACCGCTTCGAGGCCGGGGTGGCCGCCCGTGCCGACATGGCCCAGGCCGAAGCCCAGCTCAAGACGGCCCAGGTCCAGCTCATCGATCTGGACATCCAGCACCGGCAACTGGAACACGCCATCGCCGTGCTCACCGGCCGCCCGCCGTCCGACCTGGCCGTGGCTGCCGCCAGCACCCTGCCAACCCTGCCCCCGGTACCCGGCGTGCTGCCCTCGACGCTGCTGGAGCGGCGCCCGGACATCGCCGGTGCCGAACGTCGCGTCGCCGCCGCCAACGCCCAGATCGGCGTGGCCCAGGCCGCCTTCTTCCCGACCCTCACCCTCGGCGCCACCGGCGGCACCCAGAGCAGCGCCCTGGCCCGCGTCTTCTCGCTGCCCAACCAGTTCTGGTCCCTCGGCCCCAATCTGGCCCTGACCCTCTTCGATGCCGGCGCCCGCAGCGCCCGCAAGGCCCAGGCCATCGCTGTCTGGGATGAAACCGTCGCCACCTACCGCCAGACCGTCCTCACCGCCTTTCAGGAAGTCGAGGACAACCTGGCCGTGCTGCACATCCTCGAAGCCGAAGCCCGGGCCCAGGCCGAAGCCCTCGCCGCTGCCACCGAATCGCTGGAGTTAGTGAACAACCAATACCTGGCCGGCACGGTCAGCTACCTCAACGTCACCAGCGCCCAGACCGTCGCCCTCAACGCCGAGCGCGCCCGCCTCGACATCATGGTTCGCCGCCTCAACGGCAGCGTCGCCCTGTTCAAGGCCGTCGGTGGCGGTCCGTTGTGACGCCCCATCACCTGAACTTCACTATCCACGCCAGGAGCCAAACATGAATCGCCAACGCGTCTGGGACTTGCCCATCCGTCTCTTCCACTGGTCGCTGGTCGCCAGCATCACCTTTGCCTATGTATCCGGCCAGATCGGCGGCAACCTCATCGACTGGCATGGCCGCGCCGGCTTCCTGATCGTCGGACTCATCGTCTTTCGCATCGTGTGGGGCCTGATCGGCAGCCCGACGGCCCGCTTCGCCAGCTTCGTGCGCGGCCCCGGCGCCATCCGGGCCTACCTGCGCGGCGAATGGCGCGGCATCGGCCACAACCCCATCGGCGCCCTGTCGGTCCTTGGCCTGCTGGCCCTGGTTGCCGCCCAGGCCGCCACCGGCCTGTTCACCAACGATGACATCGCCTACCAGGGCCCCCTCGCCGATCTGGTCGGCAAAGACCAGTCCGACCGCTTCCACAGCCTGCACGCCTGGCTGCAGAACGGCCTGCTGGCGCTGGTCGTGCTGCACGTGGGCGCCATCGTTTTCTATCTGCGGGTCAAGAAGGAAAACCTCGTCAAACCGATGATCACCGGCTGGAAGGAAGTCACCCCACCGGCGACCCGCACCTACACGTCGCCCGCACCGGCCCCCCGCGGTGGCGGCTTTCCGGCCTTCATCATTGCCGTCCTGATTGCCGGTGGCGCCACCTACGCTGCCGCCGGTGGCCTGCTGCCTGCCCCGCCGGCGGCCCCCGCCCAGCCCGCCGCCGCCGCGCCGGCCTGGTAGGCTAAGCTGAACAACCACTGCACCAGGGACACGCCGCCATGAAAAAAAGCCTGATCGGGGCCCTGCTGGCCCTCGCGTTCTGCCTGCCAGCCGCCGGCGAGGACACCGCCCCGCGCCTCAGCCCGACCCCCGAGCAGGCCCAGGCGGCCTACCTGAGTGCCATGTTCCTGAGCCGTTACCACTACACGGTCAAACCCCTCGACGACGCCCTCTCGGAACAGATCTTCACGCACTACCTCAAGGCCCTCGACCCGGAGCGGCTGTTCCTCACCCAGGTGGACATCGACGCCTTCGCCGACACCCGCACCCAGCTCGACGACGCCATCCTGCAAGGGCGCCTGTCGATCCCCTTTGCCCTCTTCCTGCGCTACGAGCAGCGGGCCGGCGAGCGCCTGGGCTATGCCCGCAGCCTGCTCAGCCAGAATTTCGACTTCAGCCAGGACGCGCAATACCCCCTCGACCGCAGCAAGGCCCCTTGGCTGAAGGATGAAGCCGAAGCTCGCGAGCTGTGGCGCAAGCGGGTCAAGAACGACTGGCTGCGCCTGCGTCTGGCCGGCAAGGACCCGGCAGCCATCCGCGACACCCTCGACAAGCGCTACGCCAGGCTCCTGGCCGGCAGCCAGAAGAGCAAGAGCGACGACGTCTTCCAGACCTTCATGAACGCCTACGCCGGGGCTATTGAACCCCACACCAGCTACCTGGGCCGCGGCTCGGCAGACTCTTTCGACATCGCCATGCGCCTGTCGCTGGTGGGTATCGGTGCCGTACTGCAGGAGCGCGACGAATACATCACCATCCGCGAACTCAGCCCCGGCGGCCCGGCCATCCGTTCCGGCAAGCTGGCCGTGGGCGACCGCATCGTCGCGGTTGGCCAGGGCGACGGCGCACCGCTCACCGACGTGGTGGGCACCCGGGTAGACGAAGTGGTCAAGCTGATCCGTGGCACCAAGGACACCCCGGTAGTCCTCGACATCCTGCCCGCCAACGCCGGCCCCGACGGACGCCACACCCTCATCACCCTCATCCGCGACAAGATCCGGATGGAGGAGCAGGCGGCCAAAAAGTCGGTGGTCCCAGCCGGCGACGGCCGCCGCATCGGCGTCATCACCCTGCCCACCTTCTACGAAGACTTCGAAGGGCGCCGCAGTGGTGACAAGGATTTCCGCAGCGCCAGCCGCGACGTGGCCCGCCTCGTCGACGAACTGAAGCAGGACAAGGTGGACGGCCTCATCCTCGACCTGCGCAACAACGGCGGCGGCTCCCTGCGGGAAGCGGTGGACCTCACCGGCCTCTTCATCGACACCGGTCCGGTGGTCCAACAACGCCGGGCCGACGGCAAGGTCGATGTGGAAAGCGACAGCAAAGCCGGCGCTGCCTGGGATGGACCGATGGCGGTGATGATCAACCGGGGTTCGGCCTCTGCCTCTGAAATCCTCGCCGCCGCGCTGCAGGACTACGGCCGCGCGCTGATCGTCGGCGAGCCCAGTTTCGGCAAGGGTACCGTCCAGTCCCTCATCAACCTCGACCAGGTGGCGCGCAGCGACACCCCCAAGCTCGGCGAACTGAAAGTCACCGTTGCCCAGTTCTTCCGGATAAATGGCGGCACCACCCAGCTCAAGGGCGTCACCCCCGACATCCGCTTCCCGTCCGCCTTCGAAGGCGACGAATTTGGCGAAGCCCGCTTCGACAACGCGCTGCCGTGGCGCCAGATCGACCCGGCAACCTACCGCCCCGCCGACGAGATCCGCGCCATCCTGCCCGAACTGCAAAGCCGCCATGCCGCCCGGGCCGGCAAGGACAAGGCCTTCGCCAACCTGCAGGAAGACGTGGCCGAACTCATCAAACTGAAGGAAAAGCGCAGCCTGTCCCTGCAGGAAGCCGAACGCAAACGCGAAAAGGACAGCCGCGAAGCCCGCCTGCGTGCCCGGGCCGAAGCCGACGGCACGGCAGGCCCCGCCGACGACGGCCTGCAATCGGGCGAACGCAGCCTGAGTGCCGAACTCGCCGCCGAAAAAGCCCTCAAGGCCCGCAAGGACGTGCTGCTCGAAGAAACCGCCCGCATCGTCGGTGATGAAGTGGGCCTGCTGGCCGGCAGCAAGCGCGTGGCCATAAGCAATTAAGGCCGGGTGGCCGCACGCCAACTGTTGAATTCTGCGAAACCCGGTTGCCCGGCTGTTCAGCAAGCAGCAGCCCGTAGCACCGATGGCCCGCCTCACAGAGCCCCGATGACAGCCCCAGGCCGGCCACCCGCCACCGGCACAGCCTTGTTTCAAAAGCACTTACTGCTTCACAGTAGCGGAGCCGGGGCAGCGCACCGGCAGTGCCTCAAAGGCTGGCCCCGGACTTGCTGTGTGCACACTCCCAACCAATCAGGTGCACATTGATGAAATCCAGCATTCTGCTCGCCACCCTCCTCGCCCTCGGCTCGTCCTTCGCCATGGCCCAGCAGGCCGCGCCGGCCGCCCAGGGGGCTTACGTCGCCCCGCCCTGGACCTACAAGACCAAGCAGCTCAACCGCGCCGAAATCGATGCCCTGCTCGCCAAGCCCGGCCAGGTGCTGGTGCTCGACGTACGCCGTCCGGACGAACTCAGTTCCAAGGGCAGCTTCCCGGTGTTCCTGAACATCCAGACCGCCGACGTGGAAAAGTACGCCGACTACATCCCCAGGGACCGCACCATCATCACGGTTTCCAACCGCGCCCACCGGGCCGGCGATGTGGGCGACAAGCTGACCGCCAAGGGCTTCAAGATCGCCGGGGCCGCAGGCTCGCTGGACTATGAAGACCAGGGTGGCAAGGTAGCCCGCATCACCCCGCCGCCCCCGCGCGCGCCGCAAGCCGCCAAGTAAGGCCACGGCACGCCGGGTAAATATTCATCGACGTCGACGGCCCGCTCCCCGCGATCGCCTCATTTTCGGGCGACAGCGGGGAGCGGGCCGTCTTGTTTGACTGACTTTCAGGCGACACGGACCAAAAATGAGGCGACGACGATGAAATGCTCACCGGCGTCGCCTCATTTTTAGTCAGCACCGACTCTTTTTGAGGCGATGACGACCGGCGATTCGTCAAAGTCGGGGAGAAACCAGGCGCGCTCGGGTGCGGGGGAGGCCAATCCGGCCCGGCCCTCCCCCACGGAGGCTGCTCAGTCCTTCTTGCGGAAGTCGTCGTGGCAGCCCTTGCACGTCTGGCCGAGCTTGCCGAATTGCACCTTCACGGCAGCGGCGTCGCCGGTGGCGGCGACCTTGGCCAGTTCGTTGGCTTCGGTCACGAACTTCTTGGCGGCTTCGCCGGCCTTGGCAGTTTCGGTGAACAGCTCGGGCTTGACGGTGGTTTCGCGCCAGCCCTTGCCGGTTTCGGTGCCGGCCGGGTAAAGGGCGCCGAGGCCGGAGTTGGCCAGTGCCGCAATGGCGTTGGCGGCGCGAATCACTTCATCCTTGTTGTAGGTGCCTTCCACGTTGTTCTTGATGCGGCCGTTGTTCCAGGCCAGCACCTGGTACACCGACTGGCGCCACTTGATGACCTGCTCGGGCTTCGGTGCCTGCTGGGCAAAGGCAGCCGAGGTGGCGGTGAGGATGAGGGCGGCAAGCAGGGGTTTGACGAGTTTCTTCATTGTTACTCCGGATGGATGAGGTTTGGGTGGAAGTGAATCAAAGGGGAAACTGTAGGGGCGACTTCAGTCGCCCATCCGCCCGTAAATCAATGGCAAGCCGTTGACCGAAGTCCGAGGGCGACTGAAGTCGCCCCTACAGTTCCCCCCGAAAGGGATGTGGCTTACTTGGCGCGACCGGCGTAGCCGGCGGTCAGCACCGGAAAACGCCAGGCGGAACCACTGCCCACCACATACAGCGTCTTTTTGCCGGGGCCGGCAAAGGCCAGGTTCTGCGGCCGCTTGGGCAGCGCGATGACGCCGAGGGCCTCACCCTTGGCGGTGAATACCTGGATACCGGCGTTGGACGCCACGTAGAGGCGCCCTTCCGCATCCACAGCCAGGCCGTCGGCGCCGCTGGTCGGACCGTTGTCGGTCTGGCGGAAGCCTTCCAGCCTGGCGAACTCGCGCTTGGCGCCGAGCTTGCCGTTGGCGGCAATGTCATAGGCCAGCACGTGCTCACCGGCAGTGTTGGCCACGTAGAGCACCTTCTCGTCGGGGCTCAGCTGGATGCCGTTGGGGCGCGTGATGTCGTTGGCCAGGCGTTCGATGGCGAACTCCGGCGAGATGCGATACACCGCCGGCTTGGCGATCTTGCTCAGGTCGGGCTTGGGCTCGGCATTGGCGTTGACGCCGGAATCGGTGAAATAGACGTTGCCCTTCTTGTCGACAACCAGATCGTTCGGCCGGCCAAAACCAAGGCCACCATCCACCTTGGCGGCGAGGGTGCGCACATTGCCCTGGGGCTGGATCACGCCCACTTTTGCATCAAGGGTCTGCACGGAGACCAGATCACCATTGGGCGCGAAGGCCAGCGCGTTGCTGCCGTTGGCGCCCGACCGGTACACCGACGTGCTGCCGTCCGGCGCAATGCGGATGATGGTGTCGTTCTGGTTCTCGGTGAACAGCACACTGCCGTCCGGCGCGGCGATGGGGCCTTCGGTGCCCTTGAAGCCGTCCTTGATCAGTTCGATTTTCGTTCCGGCATTGACCACGCCGGCTATGGCGGGCGTGACGGCTTCCTGGGCATGGGCGGCGCTTACGGCCACCGCGGCGGCCGCAACGGCGAAGAGAGCTTTGACGGGGACTTTCACGGAGGTTTTGGCTTTCATGGCGAGGGGCGAAGTGATGATTTCGGTTACGGACTCACCAATCCAAGTGCATGTGCCGTGCCAGCCGCCAGCCATTCCCGGGTGCAGGCATGCCGGGCGTCGTCCATTCAATTGATTTATCGAAACAATTCCCTGCGGACAGGACAAGTATCCCGTGCCGCGGGCGGGGTTATTCATCTTGCCCGGAGCCCGGACACTGCTGCCCAGCCCGCAGCCCACCCGGCCGGCTGCTGATTTCTCAACCGCACTGTTGACCTGCAAGCAGCCCGCCCCGGATCAGGGGGCGCGCAGCAGCAAGTCGAGTTCGGCAGCGAGGGCCGCGGCCTGTTCCGGCCGGCCACGGCGGGCCTCGATACGGGTGGCGAGGCGCAGCAGATCCGGGTCGTCGTGCAGCCTTGTGCGGCTGCGCGCCAGCAGGGCGCCAGCCTCGTCCAGGCGCCCTGCTTCCAGCAAGGCCACGCCGGCGACCAGCGCGTAACGGCCATTGCCCGGCGCCCGACTGACGGCCTCTTCCAGCAAAGGCAACGCAGCCTCCCGTCGCCCCTGGCGAATCAACAGCAGGGCCAGGGCGTGGCGGGGCTCGGCCGCGTTCGGCGCAAGCCTCATCGCCTGGCGGAGCAGACTCTCTGCATCGCCCCGTCCGCTGGCACGAAAGAGATCAGCCAGATTGATCAGGGCCGGGACAAAGGCCGGATCAATGCGCAAGGCCGTTCGCAGTGCGGCTTCGGCTGCCGCGGGATGACGCCGGGCCAGATGCAGGCGGGCGAGGTTCACATGGGCTTCCGGGCGGTCGGCCGCGAGGCGCTCGGCGGCGAGCAGTTCGTCGATCGCCGCCATCAGCCGGCTCCGCGGGCCGTCCGGCAAAGCGCCGTCCGGCAAGCCGGCCAGGCTGCGGGCGGCTTCTATACGCACCGCGCGCAGCGGATCGTCCAGCAGCGGCACACCGATAGTGGCGGCCGGCCCCGGCGGCAGTGAGGCCAGCGCGCGCGCCGCGCCCAGGCGCAGCAACCCGCCCTTGCCCACAGCTGCACGGGCCAATGCCGCCTGCGCGCCGGCACTGCGCCCGCCGAGGCTGGCCAGCACACTGGCCTGCTGGATGGCGGCATAGTCGGCCTCCAGAGCCCGGGTCAGGGCACTGCCCGGCCAGCCGCCACGCCACAGGGCAGCCAGCAGATCGGCGCTACCCTTACCTGCCCCTGGCTTGCCGCGCCAGCCTTCGAGGGTGGCGGCGGCCCAGTCGGGGCGGCGGTCGGCATGGCAGGCGGTGCAGGCATCCGGCGTACCGAGGCGGGCCGAAACGTCCGGGCGTGGCACGGCGAGGCGGTGGTCGTGGCGCACATGCACGCCCATGTAGGTCTTGGTAGGCATGTGGCAGGCCGTGCACGCGGCGCCCGTCGAACCGGGAGCGTGGCGATGGTGGGATGCCGCATCGTAGCGGGCGGGCAGGTGGCACTGGGCGCACAGGGCGTTGCCCGGTGCCCGCGGCTTGCCGTCGTGGGGATCGTGGCAGTGGGTGCAGGTCACACCGGCACGGTGCATGGCGCTCTGGGCAAAGGAGCCGTACTCGAAGACCTCGTCGTCAATCTGCCCGTCCGGGTGATACAGGCCCGGCTCAATCAAGGCCGGGCGGAAGTTGTCGAGAAAAGGCGCCTCCGGCCGCGGCGCGGCGACCAGTTGCTGACTGCGGGCGTGGCAGCCGGCGCACACCTCCCCGGCCCGCTGACCGAGGGCCGGATCGCCCTGCGGGCGGGCAATCGGAGCCGCGCCATCAAAGGCAAAGACCAGCCGGCGCAGCACGCGGGTGACCACTGGCAGGCCACCGCTGTCGCCTGCCGCGACAGCCGCCCCCCGCGCCTGCGCCACATGCACCGAGCCGGCGCCATGACAAGCCTCGCAACCCACGGCCTGATCGGTCGAGGTGGTCTGGTAGTGGCCGCTGGCCGCATCGTGGTTCTTGACCACCCCGGTGGAATGGCAGCCGGCGCACATGAAGTTCCAGTTCAGCTCGCGCCCCGTCCAGTGCAGCGCCTCGCCGGGCCGGGCGTTTTCATGGGGCGCCAGGGCAAACCAGCGCTGGCCGCCCTCCGCTGTCGAACGGGTGTCCCAGGCGATGTCGAAGGCCTGCAGACGGCCGCCCGACAGGGGAATCAGGTATTGCTGAAGAGGATGGACGCCAAAGGTGTGGGTGACGGGAAAGTCGGCGAGCTGACCGTCCGGCCCTTCGGTGCGGATGAAGAAACCCGCGCCCCTGCGAAAGAAGCGCACCTTGCGCACGCCCTGCGTGAAGCGGACGTCCCGAAAATCGCCCTGCACGGTGGCCTCGGTAGCGGGCTGCATGGCCTGGGCGTGGTGGGAGGCCTGCCAGCGCCGCCCTTCGTCCGCATGGCAAGTGATGCAGGTGGCACTGCCCACGGCACGCGGGCCCTCTCCGCCCCGGGCCAGACCGGCGCAGAGGTTCAGACACACCAGCAGGATAAACGCCCACCCGGCGAATACCGGGCGGGCGCTGTGGCCGCGGGTCAGAGAAGTTCCACCTGCACCTTGTCCAGGGTGCCCGAAAAGCTGAAGGGCACCTTGTACTCGTTGCTGACCGGCGTCCCCAGATCGGCCCCGATGTCGAGCGTGTCGTAGCTGCCGTAGGCGATCTTGCTGATGTGCCCTTCACCCACCTGCCGGCCATTGACGAAGAGCCGGCCGACACCCGGTACCGCCGGAAGCGGCTGGCCTGGCGCCGCGGCAGCCGGTGCGGCGGGCACGGCCCCGTCCGGCGTGAAGCTGAACTCGACCTTCACCTTGCCCCGGGGCAGGCGCTCGCCGGCCACGATGTGGCCGCTGCGGTGGCCATGGGCGTTGGCTTCGTAGTGGAGACGGCCATCCTTCACGAACAGGCTGAAGCCGCCCCAGCGCCCACCGTCGGCAATGATGACGCCGTCGCCGCCCTTGCCGGACAAGTCCACATCGGCGCTGATGCGGTGCGCCCGACGGGTTACGTCCGGACCGCTGCGCGACGGAATGCGCCCCACTCCGGCCCGGTAGGTAAACAGGCTGCGCCCGGCGGTCAGGCTGGGCCGCCCGACACCCACATCCGGCTGCAAGGGATACACATCGTTGCGCCAGGCTTCCTTGTCGAACGCCGCCACCAGTTCGGCGAGTTTTTCGGGGTACTGGTCGGCCAGGTTGCGGGATTGGCTGAAGTCTTCGTCCAGGTTGTAGAGCTCCCACTGACGGGTGCCGAACGGGGCCTTGTTGAGCACAGAGTTGGCCCCCGGGTTGACCTGCCGCGAGCCTGCCCACCAGCCATCCTTGTAGATGCCACGGGTGCCGCGAATCTCGAAATACTGCAGGGTTCGCGGCGACGAAGCGCCGGCCCGGGTGAAGCTGGCAGCCAGGCTCCGGCCCGACAGGGGCTGCTGGTCTACGCCCTCCACCTTCTGCGGGAAGCTGATGCCGGCGAGCTCGTAAATGGTCGGGGCAATGTCGGTGGCGTGGCCAAACTGGCTGCGCACCACACCGCGCTCCTTGATGCCCTTCGGCCACGACACCACCAGCGGGTTGCGGGTGCCGCCCAGATAGGCGGGCACGCCCTTGCCGTACTGGAAGGGCGTGTTGTCGGCCCACGCCCAGGCGGAACCTATCTGGTTGTCGAAGGCCGGACTGCCCAGTTCGTCGAGGCGCTTGACCCGTTCGGCCACCGTCGCCGGCTGGCCGTCCGGTGCCAGCACGTCACGGCCGAGCAGCGCGGTATTCACCTCGGCACCGTTGTCGCCGACGATGTAGAACACCACCGTGTTGTCGCCCTTGCCCTGGGCCCGGATCTCGGCCAGCAGGCGGCCCACCTGGAAGTCGGTATAGGCCAGGAAGGCGGCAGTCACCTCGGCCTCGCGGGCCAGCAGCTTGCGTTGATCGGCGGGCAGGGAATCCCAGGCCGGCAGTTCGGGCGGGCGCGGCGTCAGCTGGGCGTTGGCCGGAATCACGCCCTTGGCCTTCTGGCGGGCAAAGATCTGCTCCCTCAGGCGATCCCAACCCTGGTCGAACTTGCCCTTGTAGCGGTCGATCCATTCCTTCGGCACGTGATGCGGCCAGTGCGTGCCGCCCGGCGCAAACCACAGGAAGAAGGGCTTGTCGGGATACACCGCATCCAGCGTGCGCAGCCAGCGGGTGGCGTCGTCGGTCATGTCGGCGGTCAGGTGGTAGCCCTGCGCCGGCGTGGCCCCGGGCTCGACCGGCGTGGTGTTGCGATACAGGCGCGGCTCCCACTGGTTGTCGGCGCCACCGTGAAAGCCGAAGAAGTACTCGAAGCCCAGACTGGTCGGCCAGTGATCAAAGGGGCCGGCAGGGGTGATTTCCCACTCCGGCGTGTTGTGCCATTTGCCAAAGGCCGCCGTGCTGTAGCCGTTCTGGCGCAGCACTTCGGGCAAGGAGACGGTGTCCTTGGCCCACACCGAGTTGTAACCCGGAAAGCCCGCCGACGAGTTGGCCACGTTGCCAAAGCCCACCTCGTGGTGATTGCGCCCGGTAAGAATCGCCGAGCGGGTCGGCGAGCACAAGGCCGCCACATGGAACTGGTTGTACGACAGGCCGCTCTTCGCCAGTTCTTCCAGGGCCGGCGTTTCAGCCACGCCGCCGAAGGTTGACGACTGCGCAAAGCCCACGTCGTCGAGCAGCACGACCACCACGTTGGGCGCGCCGGACGCCGCCTTCACCTGCTTCGGCCAGGCCGGGGTGGACTTGCTCTTGTCCGGGTCGATCTTGCCGGCGAAGGGCTCGGGGGGGCGGGGCAGCACCTGGACAGCCTGCTGGGCTTGCGCCAGCGGCGCCAGGGCCAGGCCAATGAGCAGGCCGGCAGAACGGAGAGGGGTTTTCTTCATGAGCGTGGATGGGCTTGTTCAGGGAGACGCGGACTACATGCACAGACTGCGCCACCCTGCGGGTGTAGGGGCGACGTCAGTCGCCCACGGACTCCGATGTCCGGGCTGTCGCGGATTCAACGCGCCGACGGCGACTGAAGTCGCCCCAACAGCCAGGCACAATCTCTGTCGCAGCCGCAGGCGGAACATCGACCGAGAGGGCTCAACAGCCCGGCCATTGAATACCGACTACACGCCCGGCTGCTGCCCCCTCAACCACACTGCAGCAAACCTGCTGATTTCCCAGCACCCCTTGCGTCAGGCCCGCCCCGCCAGGCCCCGCCGGTGCTGGCCGCATGCTCGTGGAACGGAAATTGCCATCCTGTAGGGTTTGCTTGCCCGCGGCACCCCGCCTCCATGTGGATCGTCAATATCGCCCTGCGGCGCCCCTACACCTTCCTGGTAATGGCGCTGCTCATCCTGCTGTCCATGCCCTATGTGCTGCGGAAGATGTCCGTGGACATCTTTCCGTCCATCGACATTCCGGTGGTGGCCATGCTGTACAGCTACAACGGGCTGCCCGCACCGGAGATTTATAGCCGCGTCACCCGCACCGCCGAGCGGGCGATGACCCAGTCGGTGGACAACATCGAGCACACCGAGTCGATCTCGGTGGCCGGCGGGGCGATCATCAAGGTCTTCTTCCAGCAGGGCACCGACATCGGCACGGCGCTGGCCCAGGTCCAGTCGGGCGCCAACGCGGCCTACCGCTCGCTGCCGGTGGGCATCGCACCGCCGCAGGTGGTGGAGTATTCGGCCACCGACCTGCCGCTGCTGCAGGTGGGCGTGTCCAGCGCCACCGTGCCCGAAACCGAGGTGGGCGAACTCACCAACGACGTGGTGCGCAACACCCTGCGCCTGAAGAAAGGCGTCGAACTCACCGCCCCCTTCGGCGCCCGCAACCGGCAGATCTCGGTGGACATCGACACCGCCGCCCTGCTTGCCCGCGGCATCACCCCGGCCGACGTGACCAACGCCATCGGCAACCAGACCCTCACCCTGCCCACCGGCATCGTCAAGATCGGCGCCCAGGAATACGACGTGGCCCTCAACGGTTCGGTGGCCACCATCGCCAAGATCGCCGACATCCCCATCAAGACCGTCGACGGCAAAACCATCCACGTGCGCGACGTGGCCAGCGTGCGCGACGGCGCCGGGCCGCTGCAAACCATCGTGCGCCAGAACGGCGAGCGCGGCATCCTGACCTCGGTGTTCAAGGTGGGCGGCGTGTCCACGCTGGAGGTGGTGGACCAGGTGCGCAACGAGATCCCGCGCATCCTCGAGAAGCTCCCCGAGGACATGAGCCTCAAGCTGATGTTCGATCAGTCGCTGTTCGTGCGGGCGGCCATCGGCAACGTACTCCACGAGGCGCTGATTGCCGCGTCCCTCACCGCCGCGATGATCCTGCTCTTCCTCGGCAACTGGCGCACCACCTGCATCATCGCGGTGTCGATCCCCTTGTCGATCTGCTGCTCGCTGATCGTGCTCTACCTGCTGGACGAAACCCTCAACCTGATGACCCTCGGCGGGCTGGCGCTGGCGGTGGGCATACTGGTGGACGACGCCACCGTCGAGATCGAGAACATCGAGCGCCAGATGGCCCTCGGCAAAAACCCGCACCAGGCCATCCTCGACGGGGCCCAGGAAATCGCCGCCCCGGCCTTCGTGTCGACCCTGTGCATCTGCATCGTCTTCGTGCCGATGTTCTTTCTCACCGGCGTGGCCCGCTCGCTCTTCGTACCGCTGGCCGAGGCCGTGGTGTTTGCGATGCTGGCCTCCTACCTGTTGTCGCGCACGCTGGTGCCGACGCTGGTGATGTACATGATGGCCTCACAGCACGGCGGGCACCGGCCTGCACCAACGGCGGGCCTGGCGGCACGCTTTCATCGCATCCACCTGGGCTTCGAGGCCGGCTTTGCGCGCCTGCGCGAGCACTACACCGTGCTGCTGGCCGCCCTGCTGCGCCAGCGGCGGCGCTTCGGCCTGGCCTTCATGGGCCTGTGCCTGCTGTCGCTGGGGCTGGTGCCGCTGCTCGGGCAGGATCTGTTTCCGGCGGTGGACGCAGGCCAGATACGCCTGCACCTGCGCGCCCCGTCCGGCACCCGGCTGGAGGAAATGCCCAAGCTGGTGGACGCGGTCGAAGCCACGCTCCGCGAAGTTGTCCCGGCGGCAGAGTTGGGCGACATCCTCGACATCGTCGGCGGCCCCTACTCGACCCGCAATACGCTGTTCGGCAACTCGGGCAGCGCCGAAACGGCCGACACCGAGATCATGCTGTCGCTGCTGCCCGGCCATGGCCCCAGCGCCGACTACATCGCCCGCCTGCGCGCCCTGCTGCCGGAGCGCTTTCCGGGCGTCGAGTTCTACTTCCAGCCCGCCGACCAGGTCAGCCAGACCCTCAACTTCGGCACCCCGGCGCCCATCGACATCCAGTTCATCGGCGGCAAGCCCACCGAGGTGATTCCGCTGGCGGTGGAGCTCAACAACCGCCTGCGCGCCATTCCCGGCATCGTCGATGCCCACGTGTATCAGCGCTGGGGCAAGCCGGCCCTGGCCCTCGACATGGACCGGGTGCGCCTGCAGCAGCTCGGCCTCGCCGCCAGGGACGTGGCCCAGAACGTGATGATCTCCCTGTCCGGCAGCATGCAGGCCTCCCCCGCCTACTGGCTCAACCCGGTCAACGGCAACACCTACACCATCGGCGTGCGCAGCCCCGAGACGGCCGTCGACAGCCTTGACGCGCTGCTGCGCACCCCGGTGGGCGCCAACGCCGATGGCGCCCAATTGCTCGGCAACGTGGTGTCCCTGTCGCGGCAGGCCATGGCGCCGATGGTCACCACCTACAACACCACACAGATCTTCAACGTCTTCGCCAACGTGGAGGGGCGCGACCTGGGCAGCGTCAGCCGCGACATCGACATCCTGCTCGACGAGATCCGCCCCAAACTGCCCCGTGGCGTCAATCTGGTGATGCGCGGTCAGGTGGAAACCCTGCACGGCGCCTTTGCCGGTCTGGCCCTGGGTCTGGCGGTGGCGATCGTGCTGGTGTACCTGCTGCTGGTGGTCAACTTCCAGTCGTGGATCGACCCGCTGATCATCATCAGTGCGCTACCCGCCGCGCTGGCCGGCATCGCCTGGCTGCTGTTCCTGACCGGCACCACGCTCAGCGTGCCGGCGCTCACCGGCACCATCATGACCATGGGGGTGGCCACGGCCAACTCGATCCTGCTGGTGTCCTTCGCCCGCACCCGCCTCGCCGAGGGCGTGCCGCCCCTCACCGCCGCGCTGGAAGCCGCCTCGACCCGCCTGCGCCCGGTGCTGATGACCGCCTTCGCGATGATCGCCGGCATGTTGCCGATGGCCCTCGGCGTGGGCGAGGGCGCCGAACAGAACGCCCCCCTGGGCCGGGCGGTGATCGGCGGTCTGGCCTTCGCCACCGCCTCCACCCTGCTCTTCGTCCCCCTCGTCTTCGCCGCGGTGCATCTGCGGCTGGAGCGCCGCGGGCTGCGCCAGCGCCTGGCCCCCGCCTGATCGAACCCGGAATCACAGCATGTCCGACATGACCCCACCCGCCCCCCTCGCTGCCCACACCGGCGGCCGCACCCTGCGCTACGCCCGCTTCACCGGCTTCAGCGTGCTCGGCCTGCTGGTGGCCGGCGGCAGCCTGCGCCTGGCCCTTGAGCACCGGGACGCTCGCGCCCTCGAACAACGCACCGCCACCAGCCTGATCCGCAACGTGTCCACCGTGGTGGCCCGCCCCGGCGACGGTCAGCGCAACGTCACCCTGCCCGCCACCCTCAAGGGACGCAGCGAAATCACCCTGCTGGCTCGCAGTGGCGGCTACCTGACGGCCTGGCACAAGACCATCGGCGAACGGGTGAAAAAGGGCGAACTCCTCGCCACCATCGAAGCCCCCGAGCAGGACCAGGAGCTCGCCCAGGCCCGTGCCGCCCACGATCAGGTCAAGGCCCGTGTCGAACTGACCCGCGACACCCTCAAGCGCTGGGAACACCTGTCCAGCCTCGACAGCGTCGCCAAGCAAGACCTCGACGAGAAGCGCAGCGCCGCCACCCAGGCCCGCGCCGATCTGGCCGCGGTAGACGCCAACGTGCGCCGGCTCGAACAGCTCAAGAGTTTCCGCCGCATCGTCGCCCCCTTCGATGGCGTGATCACCCGCCGCAGCGTCGAAGTGGGCGACCTGATCGCCGCCAACGGCAAGGAACTCTTCGCCCTCGCCCAGACCGACCCGCTACGCCTCACCCTGTGGATTCCGCAGGTCTACGCCAGCGAGATCACCGAAGGCCAGGAGGTCACCCTGAACATCCCCGAAAGCCCCGGCAAGAAGCTCACCGCCAAGGTCGCCCACGCCGCCGGCGCCCTCGATCCGGTGACCCGCACACGCCAGGTGGAACTGGAATTGCCCAACCCGGACGGCAAGCTGCTGCCCGGCACCTACGGCGAAGTCAGCTTCAAGCTGTCGCGCACCGCCAAGGCCCTGCTGGTACCCACCAGCACACTCGTCACCGGCCAGGATGGCACCCGTGTTGTCACGGTCGGGGAAGGCAACAAGGTGGCCTTCCGCAAGGTCACCCTCGGCCGCGACCTGGGCCGCGACATCGAGATCCTGTCAGGCCTCAAACCCGGCGACATCCTGGTGAGCAGCCCCTCCGACCTGCTCGCCGATGGCGAAACCGTCAATCCCAAGGCCCTGCCGGACAAGAACCGCAAGGGCTGAACCACCACGGAGCACCACCGCATGATCCGCAGCACCGCCCTCCTCCTATCCTTAGCCGCCGCCCTGCCCGCCCACGCCGGAAAGATCGACAACGGCAACTGGACCCACGCCTGCGGCCCCCGCCCGGCCGCCGTCAGCCTCGACCTGAAGAACCCCGACGCCTTCAACAAGAGCGTCGGCATCGTCAATACCTACCGCCAGACCCAGCGTGCCTGGCTCGACTGCCTGCAAAACGAAGGCAACGCCGACATCAAGGCCACCAGCCAGCTGATCAGCCAGTTCATCAACGCCGAAGCGCAGGCGGCGAAAGACGCCAACGACCAGATCGCCGCCGACGCCAAGGCCGCCGAAGCGAAGTTCGGGGACGGCAAGTAAGGTCGCCAGAGCGGCGGAAACCTGATGAAACGCCACCTGAGCACTGCCGGCCTCCTGCTCGCAGCCCTAGCCCTGTACGCCGCCGGCGCCGATAGCGGCAGCGCGGGCTTCGTCATGTCGGGCGTCCTGCTGGAACTCGTCTTCTGGTATCGCCTGCACCCCTTCGCGGGCCGCGCGCCACGCCGGCTGGATAGCTCCACCAGGGGCGGCCCTGACTGCAGATTCAACCGCGAGGCACTGTCCAGCCGGGGTGCTGGAAATATTTCCCGTAAGCCTTGAGCGCTTTGTGCACCCGCACGGCGCCGTCCTTGCGCGACGCCGTCGTTTTTCCTTCCATCGCCTCGGCGCCACCCATCAGCTCGGCGATCAGCAGGTGGAGCATGCCATCGGCCTTCGGCTCCAGCTTGCAGTGCTCGACGGCATGCGCCACCTGCTGGCCAATCGTTGCCGCCAGCGCCTGATAGCCCTCGTTGCTGAATTCATTCCGGTGAATCCGGGGAAGCGCCTTTGCCATCGCCTGGTTGATGTCGTTCATGACCTGACGCAGCGTTCCATCCGTTTTCCACTTGCTGCCGGCATTGAGCTGGAGGCTTTGCAGGGCGCTGCTTTCATGATGGCCGTGGTGCTGATGCGCGTCGGCACTTTCTGCGGCCGGGGTGACGCCCGACATGAGAAAGGCAAGCGATGCCAGCAATGCGAGGGATTTTGATTTCATCGAAATGTCCTTCCAGTGAAAGGCCTGTTCAGGCTTCGCCCTGCCCGTCGGCAGGTGTTTCCGGCTCATCGGCGGGAACGATTCCCCAGTCGCCCCACTTGTACCAGTCCTCGCCGATCAACTCGGCCGGGTGCTGGGTGCGGCCGGAACCGTTGCCACACCCGAGTGCATCGACGGAACAATATTTGTCACATCCCCAGCAGATGCGCTCGGGGTGCTTGGGATTCAGGGGAAACTTCTTGGCCATGTCGGGGCACCGGAAAATGGGCGGCTTGCCGGGAGGCTTGCCACGCTCAAACCAATAACCGAGTACTTTACTCAACTATCCCGACGAGGACTTGATTCTTCTCAAGAAGAGCAAATCCTTGGCCCCAGCGCGGGACAACACCCTCAGGCGCAGTCGTCCACCACTTCAGGAATCCGCCCGGCCAGCGTCGGCGCCGTGGCCAGCACCTCGCCGCCCCTGAAACACCACAAGCTGCCGGCCGGCATGGCCACCCAGGGCTCGTTGCGGGTCAGCGGAACCGTGGCGAGGACGACGCTGCGGGCGGCCGGGTCGAGACTGCGCCCCAGGTCGATGCCCAGATCGGCATCGACCAGATGCACCTGGGCGAACGGCGCCCGACGCAGCACATGGCTCAGGCGGGTGGAGCTGTGGGCCAGCAGCACATCGCCATCGGAGAGCAGGAAGTTGATCACCCCGTGGCGGGTCAGTTCGATGGCCGCCCCGCGCAGCCAGGCGAACAGGCGCGCGGTATCGGGCGCGCTGTCGCCGAAGTGCTGGTGCAGGCCCTGCATCAGCCAGCAGAAGGCCCTTTCACTGTCGGTCGTGCCCACCGGGCGAAAGCGTCCATCGAGCTGCGGCGCAAAATCGGGCAGCGTGCCGTTGTGGGCAAACACCCAGTGGCGCCCCCACAGTTCGCGGGAGAACGGGTGGGTGTTCTCCAGGCGCACGGCACCGACCGTTGCCTTGCGGATGTGGGCGACGATGTTGGTGGCCCGAAAGGGATGCGCCGCCACCATCTCGGCGAGACGGGACGTGCATGAGGGCAAGGGGTCGTTGAAGATGCGCACGCCCCGCCCCTCGAAGAAGGCAATCCCCCAGCCGTCGGCGTGCTTGTCGGTACGCCCGCCACGGGCCCTGAAGCCCGTGAAGGAAAAGCAGATGTCGGTCGGCAAGTTGCTGTTCAGGCCAAGCAGTTGGCACATGATCGGAAACCTCTCGGGGCGGCGGGGGCGCTTTTACCAGCTGTAGCCCGCCTTCACGTAGCTGAAGCGGCCGTTGAAGCCGAAGGGCGAACTCTGGCTGTAGGGGAGCACGGTGTTGGGCGTAGTGGCGGTAGTCAGACGGTTCGGGTACCTGTCGGTTACGTTGTCCACCCCAGCGGTGAGGGTCCATTGCTTCAGCTTGTAGCTGGCGGCCAGGTCAAGCACCCAGCTGGCGTTGAAAGTCTGGTCCAGCGCCGGGTTGCTGGCGTGAAAGGCGGTGAACTCGCCGTAGCGGGTCAGCAGGCTGCGCAGGTTCCAGGCATTGACGACGTAGTCGGCGCCCAGGGTCAGCCGGTCAGACGGCGCTCCCTTGGTGATGCGCCCAGTCTCGGCACGGCCGATGCGCTGCACGGCCAGACCATTCTGGGCCAGTATCGCCGGGTTGGCGGCGATGTGAGTGATGTCGGTCGTGTTGTAGTTGTAACCCAGGCTCAAATCCACCCGGCCGCGACTCTGCAAGTCGAGGCGATAGGTGCTCACCAGATCGATGCCGCGGGTGCGGGTATCAATGCCGTTGGTGAAATAGCGCCCGCCGTCGGTGTTGGCGTAGCCATTAGCCGCCAGAAAGTTGCGCACCGCCGCACCGGTGAGGTTTTCCGACAGAACGATGCGGTCCTTGATGTCCACCTGATACACGTCGATGGAGGTGGTGGACGCCTTGGTGGGTTGCAGCAGCAGGCCCAGGCTGAGGTTATTGGACTTCTCGGCTTTCAGGTCTTCCGCGCCCAGTTGACGGGCTACCGGATTCGACACGGAGAAGGTACGCACGTCGTAGGGCACGCTGCTGATGAAACTGGTGGTGGTGGTCGAGTAGTACTGCTGGACCAGCGACGGCGCCCTGAAGCCGGTGGACGCGGTGCCGCGCAGGGCCACCGCCGGCGTGAACGCGTAGCGTCCGGCCAGCTTGGCCGAGGTGGCATCGCCGAAATCGCTGTAGTTCTCGGCTCGCAGGGCCACCGAGCTGCTGAACTTGCTGGTCACGTCGGCTTCGAGGTTGAGGTAGACGGCCTTGCTGTCCCGCTTGTGGGAGCCCGAGTCCCCCGGCCGGAAGCCCGAAAAGACCTGCGCCCCGGTACCGAAGTACGAATCGGGCGAGCCCGCCCCTATCGTGTATTTCTCGTTGCGGGTTTCCAGGCCCCAGGCCACGGTCAGCGGCCCGGACAGCGCAGAGACGGTGTACTCCCGGGCGAAGTCCGCGTTGAGGAGCGTCTGCGCGTTTTCCAGCTCACCGTCGTAGAAGCGCGTTGGGCTGCTTGCCCCCAGGCTGGTGTTGAGGGTGTTGTTGATATTGAGGCGATAGCGGTTTGCCCCGTAGTTGAGGCTCACGTCCCAGCGCCAGCCACCATCGGTCACGCCGCGCAGGCCGCCCACCAGGGACTGGTCGAGGTTGTTGCTGGCCTCGATCGGCAAAAACCCATTGGGGTAGATCGCGCGGATGTTGCGGCTGTCGAGGGCCGGCCGGTAGAAGCCCGCCGCATGGGTATCGCGATTGGCGTGGCTGCCGAAGAAATAGGCTTCCACGTCGTCGTTGAGCGTCAGCTGGCCATTCAGGAAGACCGAGCCCTGATCGCTGTCCGGCTCGCCGAAGCGCTGGCTCACCTGGCCATACAGCGGCTCGGCCGGATTGCGGAAATCGGCCAGCGCCCGGTTGGTGGAATTCTGCTCGCGTTTCTCGGCGCTGACGCGCAGCCAGCCCCGATCCGACAGGGCGAGGCCGAAGTTGGCGCCGAGCTTGTGCTGGGTGCCGTCGCCCTCGCTGTACTGGCCGAAGGAGGCTTCCACTCCGCCACCGCTGGCGCCGCGCTTGAGCACGATGTTGATCACCCCGGCAATTGCATCCGAACCGTACTGGGCGGCTGCGCCGTCACGCAGCACTTCGATGCGTTCGATGGCCGAGATGGGAATCGCGTTGAGGTCGACCGGCGCCGAACCACGCCCCTGGGTGCCACTGGCATTGAGTACCGAGGTGGTGTTGCGGCGCTTGCCATTGACCAGCACCAGGGTGTGATCGGGAGACAGGCCGCGCAACTGGGCCGGCCGTACCGCGTCGGTAGCGTCGGTCACCGAGGGGCGTGGAAAGTTCAGCGAGGGCAGCAGCCGGGCCAGTACGGTGGCCAGCTCGGTCGAGCCGGTGCTTTCCAGATCACGGGCACTGAGCTGATCGATGGGGGACAAGGACGCGGCCACGGTGCGTGCCTTCGAGCGGGTGCCGGTCACGATGACGGTATCGAGGTCGACCGGCGTGTAAGCGCCGCCGGGGGCCGTCTGCTGGGCGTTGGCGGTACCGGCCGCGAAGGCCGAGGCGAGACTGACTGCGATGATGCTCAGATGAAAGAGACGCGCGCGTGGCTTCATTTCCGGATACCCCTGCCCTGTTTTTATTGAAGAGAAATTTCCTCCTCTTCAGGCAAATTGCGCGCCAATCAATCGAGGGGCTTCCAAAAGCCGTGAATCACACCGGAGAGTCCATTTACTGCATTGAAATCACAGCTTTTATTGATCCTTCCACCAACAGCCAGGCACGCCGTAAACGGGCTGACCAATCGCGAGGACGCCTGCCCCATGCGGAAATACCAACACTTGCGCGGCTGCGCTGCTGCCCGCCCTGCAGCGGGAGCTCAGGCGCAAACCGGACAGATTCTTGCGGTTGGGCGTGATGAGCGGATAGCTGCGCCCAACGCTCATTCGGACTCGCGACTTCCAGGCTAGCGCCGCTGGCGCTTGGGCCCTTCACTGGCGGTGATTGATGCCACCGGATACTTCTGTCCGCGCACGACGATGGCGCCGGTATTGTCGAGGATGCCGGACGGGCCGGTGACAAAGCCGAGGTTCTCCGCATAGGCCAGTTGCCGGGAGGGCACCATGAGCTTCACCCGGTACCACTTCTTGAAGTTGTCCTGGATCAGCAGCGTGAAGTCGTCCACCGGCACCCAGTCACGGATGCCCCCGTGGTTCACGCCGGGAATGACGAGCTGCAGGGCATCCGCCGCCTCAACCTGGCGGTCATCGTCCTCGGCGGCGGCCAGGCCGAGCCAGCCGACAGCCAACCCGAACACAAGGAGCCAGACGAACGAGGTGAGGTGTCGCATGATGCTTTTCCTTTCAGGGAATGCCACAGCCGACAGGGACACCACCAGCTCGCGGAACTCGGCGCTTGCCGCCGAGGCGAAGTTCGGCGAGAGGAAACAATGAAGACTTGCCGGAACATAAGTAGATGTCCGGATGTCCCAACAGAGTAATCTTCAATCAGAAACCCACCCCCAAGCGGAGTACATCGCCATGCTGGAAGAAGAGGATTCGTTCGCAGTCAATTCCCGTCAGCCGGACATGTCTGATTACACCCGCCCCAAAGTCGCGACACAGACGAATGTCGCCAAAGCGGGGGAATCAACACCCGCTACCGGCGCCGAAACCAAGATCAAGCAGAACGCCGCAATACTGCAGGCCTCGCTCGACGTGTCGCTTCAATCGAAGAACGAGCCGCTGGCTCTGCTGCTGAAGTCGGCGATCAATGGCATCAACGATCTGCTCAAGGCGCAATTCGGCGACAACGCCCTGCAGGAAGCAGCCAGCCAGGACAACACGCCTACGGGCACAGCGGGCCGTATCGTGTCCTTGTCCACAGGCTTTTTCGAAGCCTTCAAGCAGCAGCATCAAGGCGAGGATGCCAACGAGGTGCTGAGCAAATTCATGAGCACCATCCGTAGCGGCTTCGAGCAAGGCGCCCGGGAAGCGCAGGACATCCTGAAGGGCATGGGCGTTCTGTCCGGCGACATTGCCGGCAACATCGACAAGACCCTCGCACTTGTCAATCAGGGCTATGCCGACTTCGAGGCCGCCCAGAGAAAAAGCCTTTCGGACACCCCTGCGGGCTAGGCCGGAATCTCAGCGGCGCTGCCGCTTGGGGATGGCTCAGCCCCAGCGCAGATCGGTACGCGACAGGGGCAACTGGCGCACCCGCTTGCCGGTGGCGGCAAAAATCGCGTTGCACACCGCCGGCGCCAGCGGCGGGAAGGCGGGTTCGCCGAGGCCGGTGACCGGATAGTCGGTCTTGACGAAATGCACCTCGATCTTCGCCGGCGCGTCGGAGATGCGGATCAGCGGATACTCGTTGAAGTTGCCCTGCACCGCCCGGCCGCGTTCGATGTTGATCTCGGGGAACATCAGCGTGCCCAGGCCATCGACGATGGAGCCCTCGACCTGATTCTCGGCCCCCGAGAGGTTCACGATCTGCGCGCCGATGTCGGTGGACACCACCACCCGGTCGAGCTTGAGGCTGCCGTCCTTGCCCACCGTCACCTCGGCCACCTGCGCGATATAGCCCCGGTGGCTGAAGTGGAAGGCGATGCCCTGGCCCTGCCCTTTCGGGAATTTCTTCTTGCCCCAGCCGGCCTTGTCGGCCACGTCCAGCAACACCCGGCGCATGCGGCTGACGTCGTAGGGCACGCCCCGCTCGCCGGTGCCGGACACGATGGCCTTGTCGCCAAGGATTTCCAGGCGGAACTCCAGCGGATCGCGGCCGGCGGCATGAGCCAGTTCATCGATGAAGCTGTGGAAGACCCACGCGAACACGTTGCTGCCCGGCGCCCGCCAGGGGCCCATCGGCACGCCGCATTCGATGGCGGTCTGTTCCAGATGGCAATTGTCGATCCAGCGGCCGGGGAACTCGTCGCCGCTCAGACTGCCGCCGCTGCCGGTCTGCAGCGTGGTCTTGCCATCGCGGATGACCGGGTTGGCGAAGGTGACGAAGTGATTGTGCCAGGCGATGAGCTTGCCTTTGGCGTCCACGCCACCGCGCAGAAAATGGAAACCGGCAGCCCGGAAATGATCATGGCGCAGGTCGTCTTCACGGCTCCAGGTGAGCTTCACCGGGGCACCGACACGCTGGGCGATGGCGGCCGCTTCGACGATGTAGTCGGCCGACAGGCGCCGGCCAAAGCCGCCGCCGCTGCGGGTGATGTGGAGGACGATCTTGTCCTTGGGGATGCCGAGGGTTGCCGCCACCAGATCCTGCCCGGCGGCCGGGTTCTGGGTCGGCGCCCACAGTTCCAGCGCGCCGTCTCGGAACCAGGCGGTGCAGTTTTGCGGCTCGAAGCTGGCGTGGGAGATGAAAGGATAGGTGTAGGCCGCTTCGACGGTTTTGGCGGCGCCGGCCAGTGCGGCGTTCACGTCGCCGTCCTTGCGCAGCTGGGTGGTGCCGGGCTTTTTGGCCAGCTCTTTCGCCTGGGCTACGAAGCCGGCCCAGCTCTGCCCGCCAAAGCGGCCTTCGTCCCATTCCACCTGCAACTGCTTGCGGGCGCTGAAGGCGGCCCAGGTGGAATCGGCAAGGATGGCCACACCAGGCAAGAGCCCGCGCAGATCGTCCGTGCCCTCGATGACGAAGGCGTCCTTCACACCGGGCAGCGCCTTGACCGCGTCCAGGTTGGCGCGCTTCACCTTGCCGCCGAAGACCGGCGATTTCTCATACACGGCGTAGAGCATGCCCGGCAGTTTGGTGTCGATGCCGAACAGGGGCTTGCCCGTGACCACGGCGTGGTTGTCCACCCCGCCGATGCGCTTGCCTAGGAGCTTGAAGTCCTTCGGGTCTTTCAGCGCCACCGTCTTCGGGTCGGGCACGGGCAACGTCGCGGCCTTGTCCACCAGCTGTCCGTAGCTAAGCCTGCGCTTCGTCGGACGGTGCTGGACAGCGCTGTCGGCAGCAACGCACTCCGCTGCCGGCACCTTCCAGGTCTGTGCTGCGGCGTCGACCAGCATGGCCCGGGCGGTGGCGCCAAGGCGGCGGAACTCGTCGTAATTGGTGGGCGTCGAGGTAGAGCCACCGGCGCTCTGGCGACCGTAGGCCGGGTCGAGGTCGCCCTGCACGATGCGCACGTCCTTCCAGCTGACTTCCAGCTCTTCGGCGATCACCGCCGGCAGGGAAGTCTTGATGCCCTGGCCGATTTCCGGCTGCTTGGAGATCAGCGTGACGATGCCGTCGCGGCCGATGCGGATGAAGGCGCTGGGCTTGAATTCCACACCCGGCGCGGCGGACGGCTTGGCGACCTGCTCGGCAGCGTTGGTCGCGCCATTGAGGTAGAAGCCGAGGACAAGGCCGCCACCGGCGAGGGCGGATTTGCGCAGGAAGTTGCGACGGCCTGCGCTGGCGAGGTCGGGGGCGTTCATTTGCTGCCTTTCTTCGGTCCGCCAGCCAGTTGGGCCGCGGCCTGGTGGATGCCGGCGCGGATGCGCAGGTAGGTGCCGCAGCGACACAGGTTGCCGGCCATGGCGCCGTCGATTTCCTCGTCGGTGGGCCTGGGGTTTTCCTTCAGCAAGGCGGCGGCGGTCATGATCTGGCCGGCCTGGCAGTAGCCGCACTGGGGCACATCCAGCAGCAACCAGGCTTTCTGCAGCGGGTGCTCGCCCTGCGGGTCGAGACCTTCGATGGTCGTCACCTGCTTGCGGCCCACGGTGGATACGGGCGTCATGCACGAACGGGTGGGCACGCCGTTGAGATGCACGGTACACGCACCGCAATGGCCGGCACCACAACCGAACTTGGTGCCGGGCAGATCCAGGTTGTCGCGCAGCACCCACAGGAGGGGCGTATCCGGCGTCACATCGACGCTGCGGCTCTGCCCGTTGATGGCGAGGGAGTATTTGCTCATGGCGGACGCTCTATCCTGGTAAGGGAGGGGTAGGTGCTTTATAGACCAGACAGGTAATCGGCCAGGGCTTCGATGTCGGCATCGCCGAGGGCGCTGGCAATGCTGTTCATGATCCGGTCCGGGCTGTTGCTGCGGATGCCGGCCTTCCAGTCCTGCAACTGGCCGCGCAGGTAGAAGCGGTGCTGGCCGCCAATGGCCGGGTAGGCCAGCTTGCCGGCCAGCACACCCTTGCCGTCGACGCCGTGGCAGCCGGCGCAGGCGGGAATCTGGCGTCCCGGGTCGCCGGCCTCGAAAAGACGCCTGCCGAGGGCGCTGGCCGTCGGCGTGCTGCCCTTCATCAAGGGCTGGGCGGCGAAGTGGGCTGAAATATCGGCCAGGTCGCGATCGCCGAGGTCCTGGGTGAGGGCCTGCATGATGAAGTTCTTGCGCCGGCCGTCACGGAAGTCCTGCAACTGCTTGAGCAGGTAGGGTGAAAACTGGCCACCCAGACGCGGGTATTCCGGCACGGTGCTGTTGCCGTCCGGGTTGTGGCACTCCTTGCACACGTTGTCGTCGGACCAGGCCCGGCCGGCAACGGGGTCGCCCACCGCAACGCGGGGGTTCAGGGGGCCATCTACGGCACCAGCCAGTGCCGTGCCCAACAGCAGGGCGACGCCAAGGGCGCCGCGGATCAGATCTATCGAGATTCGGGACATGGACTAGTTATTGAGTGAGCGCAGCGGCTTGAAGCGGTCGTGGCAGGCACGGCAGTCGCGGGCAATGCCCACCGCCGACTCGAAGGCGCTGTCGAAGTCGCCCTGCTCCACCTGCGTCACCACGGCAGCCGCACGGGCGCGCCCGTCGTAGGAAAGCAGGAGCGGATCGTCGTGCTCGCCGCGCGCCTCGTAAAAGCGCTCCATCAGGTGGTAGAGGCGCTCCAGCTCCTTCGCGTCCGCCACCGCGGCCGGCACGTTCTGGCGCTTGAGATGGGTGAGAATGGTCTGGCTGTGGCGGTCGATCTTCTGCATCCAGATATCGAACTCCAGGATGCTGCTGGTCGAGGTGGCATGAGCCAGCAGGCTGGCACCCAGCCCAAGGATCAGCACAGCCCGCCGGATGCAGCGACTCAGGGTTTGCAACTCGCCGGCCATCAGTCCTGCTTGTAGACGTTGTGGCAGGTCTTGCACGCCCGGCCCAGCTCGGCCGACGCCACGGCGGCAGAGTCGAAATCATTGGCGGCAACGGTGGTCACGATCTTCGTGGACAGGGCAATGCTCTTTTCCGAGAGCTTCACGCCCTCCTCCGCATCGCCTTTCTTCACGTAGTGATCCACCACCTCCTTGAACATTTTTTCCAGCTCCCGGGCGTCGGCGGTCGCGGTCTTGGCGTCTTTCATGCCAATCGCGGAGTCGGCGCTCTTGAACGTGTCTTCCACGTTGCGCATGAAATCTTCGTCCACCGCACCCGAGGCAGTGAAAGCGCTGCCGGCGAGAACGGCAGCCAGGGCAAGGTGAGCAATTTTCTTTTTCATGATTTCTGTGTGCCGCAAAACCGGGGGGCGACCAGTGCCGCCCCCCGCAGGGATTTAGGCGATGACTTCCTTCACCACATCACCGAACACCGTGGTGGCCTTTTCCTGACGGCCCTGGTACTGGAAGGTGAGCTTGCGGTGATCAAGGCCGAGCAGGTGCAGCAGCGTGGCCTGCAGGTCGTAGGTATCGACGATGCCGCTGGCCGCCCGCAGACCGATTTCATCCGTCGCCCCGTGGGTGTAACCGGCCTTGATGCCGCCACCGGCCACCCAGGAGGTGAAGCCCCAGGGGTTGTGGTCGCGGCCGTCACCGGTCTGGCCGTAGGGGGTGCGACCGAATTCGGACGTCCACACCACCAGCGTGTCCTTCAGCAGGCCGCGGGATTCCAGGTCGGCAAGCAGGCCGGCGATGGGCTTGTCCACCAGTTTGGCCATGGTGGCGTGGTTCTTCTCGATGTTGTTGTGGGCATCCCAGTCGGGCAGGCTGTCGTCCGGCGAACCGGAGATCACATGCACAAAGCGCACGCCCTTTTCCACCAGGCGACGGGCGCGCAGCAGGTTGGTGCCGTACTCGACGGTGGACTTGTCGTCCAGGCCGTAGAGCTTCTTGGTGGCATCGGTTTCCTTGGACAGATCCACCGCTGCCGGCGCCGAGGTCTGCATGCGGTAGGCCAGATCGTAGGAACGCAGGCGGGCTTCCAGCTCGGTATCGGCGGGATAGCGGGAAGCGGTGCGCTGGTTGAGGTTCTTCAGCAGGTCCAGGGTGCTCTTCTGCTCTGCGTCCGAAATGCCGGCCGGGCGATCGAGATGCAGGATCGGGGAATCCCCCTGACGGAAGGCCGTGCCTTGGTACACCGCCGGCAGAAAGCCGGAACTCCAGATCACCTGCCCGCGACCGCCACCGCCCGTGCTGCGGCCGTTGGCCAGCACCACGAAGGCCGGCAGATCGGGGTTGTTGGTGCCCAGGCCGTACTGGATCCACGAGCCCAGGGCCGGACGCCCCGGCACCAGGCCGCTGGTGTGCAGCTTGAGCGACGCGATGACGTGGGTCGAGCCTTCGGTCTTGCTGCCCTTCAGGAAGCAGATCTTGTCGGCATGGGCCGCCAGGTTGGGCACCAGGTCGGAGAACCATGCGCCGCTCTGGCCGTGCTGCGCCCAGGTACGCTTGGTGGCGTAGAGGGCCCCGACACCGCCGTCGGTGGCCGTCTTGAGATTCTTGGAGAACGAATCCGGCAGCGGCTGGCCGTGCAGCTTGACGAGGTCCGGCTTGTAGTCGAACAGATCCAGGGTGGACGGGGCGCCAGCCATGTGCAGCCAGATCACCGCCTTGGCCGAAGCCGGGTGATGCGGCAGCTTGGGGGCCAGCGGGTCGAGGTATTCGGCAGCCTGCACCGAGGAGATGAAGCCGCCACCGGGCAGCAGGCCGCTGAAGGCGTAGGCGCCGATGCCGTAGCCGGCATTGAGGAGGAAGCGCCGACGGGCGCTGTTATCGTTGCTCATTTGCTTGTGTCCTTGTTCTCTGGAGGCCTTACAGGCGGTAGAGGAATTCGTTGGAATTGACCACGGCGTGCACCAGCTCGACAAAAGCGGCGCTGCGAGCCGGGTTGGCCTTGGCGGCGGAACCTGCAGATGCCGCCCCGGAGCCTTCGCCCTCGTCGTCCGAAGCGGCCTTGGCTGCCTTGGCCTGCTGGGTGTCCAGGTAAGAGAGCAAGGTGGCGCGCTCGAACTTGTCGGGGGCGCGGCCGTAGAGCGTCTTGAACAGGCCTTCGACCTTTTCCTTCACGGCGCCGGTATCCCGGGCGCCAATCGGTGCAACGACCTTCTTGCCGGTGGCGATCTGGTTGGCCACGACCTTCTCCTGCTTGTCGAGGAAGGACAGCAAGGTTTCCTTCTCGCTCTTGTCCGGCGTGCGGCCAAAGGCGATCTGGTAGAGGCGGTCGATGCGCGCGGCTTCGCTTTCGCCGGCTTCACGGATCACCCGGCCGGCCAGGGCCTTGGACCACTCGAAGACCAGGTCGCTGTTGGCCAGAGCCAAGGCTTGCGGCGCAGTGGTGGTGACTTCACGGCGGCCATGCACAAGCTGCGGGTTGGCCCAGTCGAAGGTGTCGAGCAGCGGGTACGGCGTATTGCGACGCACGAAGATATAGGCGCTACGACGGTGCTGTTCGGCCTGGCTGTCGGAGACTTTCCACGCGTTGCGGTTGTCGAAGTTGGCCGGCACCGGCGGATATACCGACGGGCCGCCCACCTTTTCTTCAAGCAGGCCGGCGGCGTAGAGCAGCGAATCGCGAATCTGCTCGGCGTCCAGACGCTGACGCGGGAAGTAGGCCAGCAGCTTGTTCTCCGGGTCGATGCTCACCAGTTCTTCCCGGTGATCGGACGCCTGGCGATAGACGCTGGAGAGGAGGATTTCCTTCTGCAGCTTCTTCACGCTCCAGCCGTTCTTGACGAAGCTGTCGGCCAGGTAGTCGAGCAGGGCCGGATTGACCGGCTTCTGGCCCATCTTGCCGAAGTCGTTCACCGTATCGACCAGACCACGCCCGAAATACTGGTTCCACACCCGGTTGGCAAAAACACGGGCGGTAAGCGGGTTGGTGTCGCTGGCGATCCAGCTGGCGATGGCCGTGCGACGCCCGGACGAGTTGGCGGTGGGCACAATTTTCGGCGACTCGGCCGACAGGGCCGACGGCAACCCCGGCTGGACTTCTTCGAGCTTGCGGTCGTAGATGCCCTTGAAGAGCACGTGAGTCGGGGGCGACTCGCTGCGGCCCAGCTCGGTGGCGGTGGAGATGTAGCCCGGATCCTTCGGCTTGAGCGCTTCGAACTTCTTGAGTTCGGCGTTCAGCTTCTCAAACTCCGCGTACTGGGCCTTGTCCTTCTCCTTCATCTGGTTGGCCGCGTTGCGGGTGCGGCCGGACATGGTCCACAGGTTGCGGTGGTAGATCCAGCGGTCGTAGGCGTTGCGGTCCTTCTCGGGCTTGGTGATCGACTCGCGGGTTTCAGGCACGAAGCCGAGCACACGGTCGGCCTCGGCCTTTTCGATGTAAGGCTTGAGCAGCGCGTCCTGCTTGGCGCGGATGTCCTTGGTGGCCTCTTCCCACTTGGCCAGCTTGCCCGAGAAGTCGGACAGATCCTTGCCCGTGAGGGGCGTGACGTCGTCGCGGAAGCTGGTGTTCGCGAAGTAGGCCTGGAGCTGGTAGTACTCCTTCTGCGTAAACTTGTCGAACTTGTGGTTGTGGCACTGGGCGCAGTTGGCGGTGGTTGCCAGGAATACCGAACTGACGGTATCGGCGAGGTCGTTGCCGATCTCCTGCTTCTTCAGGTTCAAGTCGCGGGCGTTGATCTCGTCCGGAAAATTGCGCAGGAAACCGGTGGCCACCAGGGCGTCCTTGCGGTCGGGCCACAGTTCGTCGCCGGCCAGCTGCTCCTTGATGAAGGTGTTATAGGGCTTGTCGTCGTTGAATGCCTTGATGACGTAGTCCCGGTAACGCCACATGTTGGGCCGGGTGCCGTCGGTGTTGTAGCCGTCACTGTCGGCATGACGGGTCAGGTCGAGCCAGCGACGGCCCCAGCGCTCGCCGTAGCGCGGCGAAGCCAGCAGGCGATCAACGAGCTTTTCGTAAGCGTTGGGCGACTTGTCATTGACGAAGGCCTTGACCTCTTCCGGGGTCGGAATGATGCCCCAGCTGTCCAGCGTCACCCGGCGGATCAGCGTGGCCCGGTCGGCATCGGGCGAGGGCTTGATGTCCTTCGCTTCGAGCTGCGCCAGCACGAGGGCGTCGATGGGCGAACGGACCCACTTGGCGTCCTTCACGGCGGGCACCGCCGGACGTGCCACGGGCTGATAAGCCCAGTGCGGCTGACTCTGGCTGCCACGCTTGGGGGCTGCCTCGGCGGCGCTGGTCTCGGCGGCAACAACAGCCACCGACTCAAGCGCCATCACACCGGTCAGGCTCCAGACTACGGCAAGGTAGGCTGCTTTTCTTTTCATCTTCTCAACTCCTGTGGATTCACCCGGAACACCGCTGGCGCTCCGCTCCGCCGCCAGCGCTGAACGCCAGCTGGCTCTACAGGAGAAACAGCAGATTCCGTGCCGGCCCCACGCAAGTTGATTCGAAAGACATAGAAAATAAAACCAAACGATTGAATTTTAAAAACTAATCCAACACTTCCTCCAGCCCTCCCCGGTCGCTCAAGCGTGTTTTTTCAACTCATGCAGCCAAGCCGACTGTTGCCAGCCCAGCACGCATATAAACGGCCGTGCTGCAGCGCCAACAGTTGGCCAGCAGCGCGGCACCGGCCACCTGGACGGATCACTTCAGGGCAGCCCCGAAAGGAAGTCGCTCAAGGCCCGAATATCCTGGTCGCTCAGCGGGCGAATCACCGCATTCATGACCCCATCCCGGCTGTTGCTGCGCTCGCCACTGCGCCAGTCGAGAAGCTGCTTTTCCAGGTAGCGCCACTCCTGCCCGCCGATCAGCGGCGACTCGGCCCCCAGCCCCGCCAAGCCCTTGCCGCCCGGACCATGGCAGGTGATGCAGGCCGTTACGCCGCGCGCCGGGTCGCCCTTTTCGTACAGAGCCCGGCCCGCCGGGTTGTCCCCCGTACCGTCGCCCTTCATCGGACTGCGGCTGGCAAAGTAGGCGGCAATGTCGACGACATCCGCCGGATCCACCGTTCTGGCCATCATGCTCATCACGTCATGCTTGCGCGCGCCACTGCGAAAGTTGTCGAGCTGCTTGATGATGTACGCCGCCGGCTGACCGGCCAGCTTGGGGTGGCGCCCCTCGGAACTGGCGCTCTGCCCGAAACCGTGACCGTCAGCCCCATGGCACTCCTGGCACCGCTCGTCCTCCGACTTGACGGCCCCCCGCTGCGGGTCGCCCTTGACGACAGCCGGCCCTGCGGCAGGAACAGCAGCCACGACAGTCGCCTTCCCCTTGCCTTTGCCCGTCTGGGCCATCACCGGCGCCGACAGGACGAGTGCGGCCAACAGCACGGCAAAGACCACGCCCCCCAAACCACTCACCGGCGCCTTGCCCCTCCCTCGCAAACCCCTCATCGGCAAATCGACCTCAGCGGCGGGCGGACGCCAGGCGGGTTACGGTTTCCAGCGCCTTTTCCACGTTGGCAACCGGGGCGACACCACCGATGGTGGCCGCGACCTTGCCGTCGGGCTTGATCACGAAAGTCACCCGGTCCACCCGACCGTGGTCGATGTCATTGCCCTTGGTGTCCTTGCGACCGGCCGGAATGTCGGCCACGGCCAGGTCGAAGGAGCGGGCGATCTTGCCATCCGGATCGGAGGCTACGGCCACCTTGCCGGCGCAATACTCAGGGTCGGCCGAAAAGGAATTAAGACGCCCGATGCTGTCGAGGGACACGCCAATCACGGTCGCGCCGGCAGCGGCGAACTTGTCGATGTTTTCGGCAAAGGTGTGAGCCTGCAGATTGCAGCCACCGGTAAAGGCCGACGGATAGAAATAGACCACCACCGGCCCTTTTTTCAGAGCGTCCTTGAACGTGTAATTGAAAGCCTTGCCGGCCAGGGAGGCCTGGGCCGTAAAGTCCGGCGCCTTGTCGCCTTCATTCAGGGCGGCCAGGGATGGCGCGGAAAACAGGGCAGACAGCAAAAGGGCAGGAATAAGCGCGCGATTCATCGGAATTGTTTCCTCAGGATTTCTTGTAAAAGGTGTGGCAGGTCTTGCAGGTGCGGGACAGATCGGTGGACTGGTCGGTGGCGCGGGTGAAATCCTTCTTCGCCACCGAGGCCGAAATATCGGCAACCAGAACCCGACTCTTGCGCGTCAATTCCACGGCATCGTCCGCGCCGCCTTTGGCGACAAAATACGTCTCCACCTGGGCGAAAAGTTCGGCCAGCTCCCTGGTGTCCGAGGTGCTGGCTGCCGCAGCGCCAATGGCGATGTTCGAGGACAGGCTCTTATTCAAATCCTCGATGGACTTCATGATCTCCGAATCCAGCTCAAGCTCGGCCGATCCCGCCACATTAGGCAGCAAGGATGCCAGCCCGAAAAGGACGGCAATTAAGGAAGATTTCATTCTCTGTATTCGGGGCAACGGGAATCGCTTCCGGCGCATGGCCGGAGCGATTCCTCATTTTTTATATCAGGCCAGAATTTCTTTCACCACCTTGCCATACACCACCGTCGGGCGTTCCGAACGGCCGTTGTTGAGGAAGGTGGTCTTGAGGTGATCGAGGCCCAGCAGGTGCAGAACCGTGGCGTGCAAGTCGTAGGTATCCACAGCCTTGTCCTTGTCTGCCACCTGCACACCCAGTTCGTCCGTCTCGCCGAAGGTGTAGCCGGCCTTCACGCCGCCGCCCGCCACCCACTGGGTGTAACCCCACGGGTTGTGGTCGCGGCCGGTGCCGCTTTCGCCCCACGGGGTGCGGGAGAACTCGGAGGCCCACACCACCAGCGTCGAATCGAGCAGGCCGAGGGTCTTGAGATCGGCCAGCAGGCCGGCGATGGGCTTGTCGACCATGCGTGCCTGGGTGGCGTGGTTGCCATCCAGATCACTGTGGGCGTCCCAGCTACGCCGCTCGTTATCCTGCACGTTGCTCGGATAGCCGGACACCACCTGGATGAAGCGAACGCCCCGCTCCACCAGGCGACGGGCACGCAGCAACACCTTGCCGTAGCTTTCGCTCGTCGGGTCGTCGATGCCGTAGAGCTTGAGAGTGGCTTCGGACTCCTTCGACAGATCGACCGCTTCCGGCGCGGCCTTCTGCATGCGGTCAGCCAGTTCGTAGGACTCGAGACGGGCACGCAGCTCGGTGTCGTTCGGACGGCGATCCCCGCCGATTCTGTTGAGGCTCTTGAGCAGATCCAGCGAAGCCCGCTGCTGGTCGGCAGAACGCAGGTCGGGACGCTCCAGGTAGAGGATCGGGGAGTCACTCGGCCGGAAGGCAGTGCCCTGATAAACCGCCGGCAGGAAGCCGGAGCTCCAGTTCACCGAGCCGGCGCTGGGCTCCTGCTCGCCGTTGTAGAGCACCACGTAGGACGGCAGGTCCGGATTGAGGGAGCCCAGCGCGTAGTTGATCCACGCCCCGAGGGACGGGCGGCCCGGGTTCAGGTCACCCGTGTTGAGCTTCAGGATCGAGATGTCGTGGGTCGCGCCAACGGTCACACTCGACTTGATGAAGGCCAGCTTGTCGGCCTGCTGGGCCAGGTTGGGCAGCAGTTCGGAGAACCATGCGCCGCTCTCGCCGTGCTGCTTGAAGGTGCGCTTGTTGGACGCAAAGAGCTTGTTCACCCCGCCCTGGGTGGAGGTCTTGATGCCCTTCAGGAAGGACGCCGGCACCGGCTGGCCGGCCAGCTTGAAGAGCTCCGGCTTGTAGTCGTACAGGTCCAGCGTGGAAGGCGCGCCGTTCTGGTGGAGCCAGATGACCGATTTGACCTTGCCCGGAAAGTGCGGCTGCTTGGGGGCCAGCGGATCGATCAATTCGGCCGCCGTGGCGGCATTGATGTAGCCCACACCGGGAATGAAGCCGCTGGCAGCAACACCACCTACGCCCAGCCCGGCCTTGAGAAGAAAGTCGCGACGGTTGGTACTCATGATCGGTTTTCCTTATTTCGAATAATTGGGGTTGGTCAGAAGCGGTAGGCGAAATCGTTGGAATTGGCCACGGTATGCACCAGATCGACGAAGGCCGCGCCACGCACCGGATTGATGATGGAAGGATCCTTCAGGCCGACGGGTACCGCGGCTTCGAACTTGCCGGCGGCAACCTTTTTCTGGACGACGCCTTCTTCCTTGATCAGGAAGCCCTTCAGTGCGGCCACCTCGGTCTTGCTCGGCTCGCGGGAGAAGAGGATCTGGTACAGGCGGCTCAACTGGGCAGACTCGTCCTTGCCCGCTTCATTGATGATCCGGCCGGCCAGGGCCTGCGACCAATTCACCACGATGTCGCTGTTGAACAGCGTCAGGGCCTGCAGCGGCGTGGTGGTCACGTCACGCTTGTGGTGGGCCTGGGAAGGATTGGCCGGATCGAAGTTCTGCAACAACGGATAGGGCAGGCTGCGGCGGCTGAAGATATAGACGCTGCGACGGTTCCAGTCGGCCTTGTCCTTCGACACGCTCCACGCACGGTTGCCGTCAAAGTCGGCCTGACCGCCTTCGAGCACCTTGGCAATCGGCGGGAACACCGACGGGCCGCCCACCACATCGTTGAGCTGGCCGGATGCGTACAGCAGGGCATCACGGATTTCCTCGGCTTCGAGGCGCTTGCGGGGATACACCGCCAGCAACTCGTTCTTCGGATCCAGCTTGGCCACGTCGTCACGCGGCTCGGAAGACTGGCGGTAGACGCTGGACAGCAGGATCTCCCGTTGCAGCTTCTTCACGCTCCAGCCGTTCTTCACAAAGCTGCTGGCCAGATAGTCGAGCAGTTCTGGATTGGTCGGCTTCTCGCCGGCGCGACCAAAGTCAGCCAGCGAGCCGACGATGCCCTTGTCGAAGTACTGCCCCCACACGCGGTTCACATACACTCGGGCGGTCAGCGGATTGTTGGCGCTGGACAGCCAGTTGGCCAGGGCCGTGCGGCGGCCGGACGACGTTGCTGTCGGCTTGATGTCGATCTTGTCGCCACCCCACAGGGCCGGAATGCCCGGCTGAACTTCCTCGAGGGGACGCTCGTGGATGCCACCGAAGCGCACGAAGGTGGGCGGCGAATCCGAATGGCCGAGCTCCGTTGCCGCGGTGATGTTGGTGGAACCACGCTCGGGGCGCAGATTGTCGAACTTGCGCAGTTCGGCTTGCAGCTTCTGGTAGTCCTTCCAGGCAACAATCCGGTCGGGCGTGTGATCGGCGTGGTCCTTGTTCTCGGCGGTCAGACGCAGGTAGCCGGCGGTATCGGTATCCGCGTTGAAAACCGTCTTGTGGCGGAAGTTCACCCAGCGGTCCAGCGCATTCCAGTCCCTCTCGGCCTTGAAGATGGATTCGCGGCTGTCGGTCAGGTAACGCTCCTTCTGATACTTGACGCCCGCCTCCTTGTACGGCGCCAGCACGGCGGCCTGCTTGTCGCGGATCTCCTTGGTGGCCTCCCGATACTTGGCCTGCTGCTCGGTAAACTTCTTGTCCCACTCGGTTTCACTGCCTTTGACCAGCGGCAAACGCTGATCGAAAGCCGTGTTGGCGAAGAAAGCCTGAACCTGGAAGTATTCCTTCTGGCTGAGCTTGTCGGACTTGTGGTTGTGGCAGCGGGCGCAACCGGTGGTCGACGCCAGGAAGGTCTCACCAATGGTGTCGGTGATGTCGGTGGTGATCTGGTACTTGCGCTGCACCAAGTCGCGGGAGTTGGCGTTGTCAGGGTAACCGGCCAGGAAGCCGGTGGCGATCTTGGCCTCCTGGCTGTCGGGCCACAGTTCGTCGCCGGCCACCTGCTCCTTGATGAAACGATCGAAAGGCTTGTCTTCGTTGAAGGCCTTGATCACGTAATCGCGATAGCGCCAGTTATTCGGGCGGGTCGCATCATTCTGGAAGCCGGAACTGTCCGCGTAGCGGGCCAGATCGAGCCAGCGGCGCGCCTGACGCTCACCGAAATGATGAGAGGCGAGCAAGCGATCGACCAGCTTTTCATAGGCATTGGGCGACTTGTCATTGACAAAGGCCTTGACCTCTTCCGGCGTCGGCAACAAACCCCATGAGTCCAGCGTGGCCCGACGAATAAAGGTGGCACGGTCAGTTTCAGCAGAAGGCTTGATGCCCTTTTCTTCCAGCTTGGCCAGCACAAATGCATCAACCGGCGAGCGAACCCATTTGCCCTGCTTGACCGCCGGAGCCTCCGGGCTTTTCACCGGCAAATAAGCCCAGCCGTTGGGAACCGTCGATTTGGCCGACGCCGCCGCTGCGGCCGGCTTCTTATCGACCTCGGCACCGATGGCGGCCGACGTCACCGCCAACAGAACCGCTACATACACCCCATTTCTGACACGCATCTGCACACTCCCTGAAACGCTATTAACAAGATTGACACGAAACACATGACATTCCTGTTGCAGCTATCGTGCCAGCGACAAGGGCACGTCAGCAGAGCAAGCCGAAAAAAACTTACCTCATTAAAATCAATGCATTGAAAACAGAATCCGGCAAAAACCACGCAACAAATACAGGTATTTAAAAAAAAGCCATGCTGCCTCATCAGCAGCCGATCCAACTTAACTGCTGATTAACAGACAGCACCGCCAACATCTCACAAAAGGCCTCCACACAATTAACGACAGGCACAAAAACGTAAACCCTTACGTCATGTTTATATTCGAGCACAAAGCCAGCACAATTGAACAAGAACGGTCATGTGATTAAGTTTTCATATCCGATGCACGATGAAATATAAACATTGTTTTTACGGGCAAAAACAAAAACCGACTTTTCAAATACATTGAAAAATCCCGAAATGCACACCTGAATCGCTACGTATTGCCCATGGCACAGCTAATGCTAATCACGACAAAACCTAATTCCTACCCATCGTGAAAAATAGCCATGAGTCAAAACACAAAAGAAGACAGACGTTCAGCACACCCCTCCCGCCTCAAGCCGATTGCCCTCCTTCTTGCGGGACTGGCAATTGGGGTTTCCGGCCCCCTCGCGGCGGCAGATGAAAAATCGGCCGCAGAACTTCAGGCTGAATTGCAGAAGGCCAATACCGAAATCCAGAACCTGAAAAAGGAACTGGAAAGAAATCGCGGCAGTATCGCAACACCCCAGGCAGCCCCCGCAGCAACGGCAGTGGCCGCCCGGGAAGAGGCTGTTGAAGCAGCCCCGGCAACCCAGACCCTCGACTCGGTGGTGGTACGCAGCCGTCGCCAGCTCGAAAAGCTGCACGACGTACCGGTATCGATCTCGGTGGTGTCCGGTGCCGAACTCGACCGCGAGCAGGCCAGCGACCTGGAAGCCCTGACCAAGCGCCTGGGCAACATCACCTTCAACCAGAACAACACCCGCGGCTCTTCCCTGTCGATCCGCGGTCTTGGCCGGCGTGGCTTCACCGAAACCCAGGACCCGAGCGTCGGCCTGATTGTGGACGGCGTCAGCTACGGCCTCAGCCAGCTTGGCAACTTCGACTTCTATGATATCCAGTCGGTCGAAGTAGCCCGTGGCCCCCAGGGGACCCTGCTCGGCAAGGGCGCCAGCGCCGGCGTCGTCTCCATCACCAGCCGCGCACCATCGTTTACCCCCAGCGCCAACTATGAACTGACCTACGGACAACGGGAGACGGTACTCATCAAGGGCGCCATCGGCGGCCCGATCATCGATGATCTGCTGGCCTGGCGCGGGTCTTTCGTGGTGGACAAGCAGCGCGGTGCCTACACCGTTGCCGAAGACACCAACCGGGAAGCGGACACCATGTACAACCGCGACCGGGTCAGTGCCCGCACCCAGTTTCTGCTGACCCCGACCGCAGACCTGAATGCGAAGTTCAGCCTCGACATCCAGCCCCGCGCCACCCAGCTCCAGAACGGCTTCACCGAATTCGTCCAGCAACCCCAGCGCTACGCCAATGGCACGCTCGTGGACCCCAGCGGCACCGGCACCCAGACCCGACTCGGACGGGGCTGGTTTCAGGGGCGCAATTTCACCTATGACCAACTGCTGAACAGCGTCGCCCGCGAAGGCAAGGTCTACCAGAACCAGACCCAGGGGCAGACCGCCGGCACGTCCGGCGCCTCGGCCGAAGTGAATTACAACCTGACGGACAAGCTCACCCTCACCTCCATCACGGCCCACCGTCAATACAGCTTCCAGGCCCGCAACGACGAGGGCACCCCCTTCGACATCCAGAAGAACGGGGGCGGCAGCGTCTTCTACAAGCAGACCAGTCAGGAATTCCGCCTGGCCGGCAAGCCCAACGACTTCGTCGATTACCAGACCGGCCTGTATTTCCTGAGAACCGAAAACGAGGTCGAATCGAAGAATGGCTACGGCTCCGACGCCGGCGCCTGGTATGCCAACAACAATCAGTACAACACCCTGATCACCAACGCCGGCCTTAACGCCAGTGCAGGCTCGGCACTTCTGACCAACTCCCTGAAAGACCTCTTCCGCTTCGGCCAGCAGAACATCAACACCTTCAGCCAGGCCATCTACGGCCAGGCCAACTTCCATCTCAACGATGCGCTCACCGTAACCGCGGGCCTGCGCATCGGCTCAGAACGGCGCACCACCGAGAACTTCGCCGACCTGCGCAACAACGGCGTCGGCGCGGCACTCAACCCGGTGTCGTCCCGCGGCACCGCACTGGGCGGCTTCAACTCCATCGCCTATTCAACCGCCAACGTGGCCAACGGCACCGCCGGCAATCTGGTCAACCCCAGCGTTGCGCAACTGGCACTGGCCGACTCCGTCGCCCAGAAGTACTTCGGCATCGCGTCCTACGCCAGCCTGAGTCCCGTCCAAAAAGCACAGGTCGCCGCCGCCAAGGCCATCCGGGCATCCCAGATCGGCGCCTTGATCACCGGCGTGCGCAGCGACTACAAGGACCAGATCCACTCCGCAGTGCTTAGCCCCAAGTACAAGTTCAACGACAACGTGACGGCCTATGCCAGCTGGCAGTATGGGGAGAAGTCCGGCTCGGCCCTCAACGTCAACGGCGTCGCCACCACGGTCAAGCCCGAACGGACCAACGCCTATGAACTGGGGGTAAAGACCTTCCTGCTCGACAAGACACTGACGCTCAACGCCGATGTCTATCTGATGGACATCAAGGACTACCAGCAGAACGTCGTCGCGGTGGATCAGTTCGCGACCCAGGACAACATCAACAACAACGTGAGCAACCCGCTGGCCTATACCAGCGTGCAGGGCAACGTACCGAAGGTGCAGGTGACCGGCGTCGAAGTGGATGCCGCCTACAACGGCATCCGCTACACCACCCTGCGTGCCGCCGCTTCGTATAACGACGCCCGCTACAAGGACTTCCCGAACGCGGGCAAGCCCTCCGAGCTGGCCTACCTGTCCAGCCCCTTCATCGACCGAAGCGGGCAGCGCCTCGGCGAAGCGCCTTACTGGACGGTTAACGTAAGCGGTGAATACCGGCGCCCGGTGCTCAACGACAAGGTCTTCCACGCCAGCTTCACCACCGCCTACATCGGCAGCACCACCACCGACGAGCTGATGTCCGACTATTCGTGGGTACCGGACCGGGCCACCACCGACCTGGCCATCGGCCTCGGTCACCACAAGGGCAACTATGACGTGACCCTGATCGCCAAGAATGCCTTCAACAACAACGCCCACGAAAAGGGCTGGAACAGCTACACGCCCTACCCCTACCCGCGCTGGTTCGGCATCGTTCTAAGCGGCAAGCTCTGATCTGCCGGTGCAGCGCAGCAAACAGCACGCAAACGCAACTGCTGCGCCAGCAACAGCTGCCCGCCATCCGGATGCGCCGGATGGCGGGCATTTGCAACAAGCTCATGCAAACAGCAAACAGGCCTTTACACAAAGAGGACTGTTTTTACACAACTAATCGAGCTGAATATGCATTTCTGAATTCGGTATAAGCCACCCGGAGGTCAATGGCACACCAATTGCGGAAGCAAGTGACGAAATTTCTCACAGGAAAAGTCTCGTCATGAGCCAAAACAATATCAAGCGGGCGGCCCACACGGCACGCCACACCGGAACCGTCCAGTTTCGCCTGACGCCCTTTGCCGCTGCCGTGGCGGCTGTCGCCTTCCTTGCTGCTGGCGGCGTTCAAGCCCAGGAAAAATCCGCCTCCGAGCTGCAGGCAGAAGTCACCCGCCTTCAGCAGGCCCTCGAAAAAGCCCAGTCGGATCTACAGAAGAAGACCGGCGCCACCGCGCCGGCTGCCAGCGCAGCGCCGGTTGTTGCCGCTGAAGCGGCCGCTACCGTCAAGGAAGATGCGGTCGCCCTCGACGCCGTGGTGATTCGCTCCCGCAACCGGATCGAACGCCTGCAGGACGTTCCCCTGTCCGTGTCCGTCGTGACCGGCAAGGAGCTCGATCGTCTTGGTGCCGGTGACATCAGCGAAATCACCAAGCGTGCCGGCAACATCTCCTGGAACCAGGGCAACCAGCGCACCTCCAGCCTGTCCATTCGCGGTATCGGCAAGCAGGGCCAGACCGAAGCCCAGGATCCGCCGGTCGGCGTGATCGTCGATGGCGTGAGCTATGCCTACAATGCCCTGACCTCCAGCTTCAACTTCCACGACGTCGAAGCGGTGGAAGTCACCCGCGGCCCGCAAGGCACGCTGCTGGGCAAGAACGCCAGCCTGGGCGCGGTGAACATCGTCACCCGCAAGCCCTCCTTCACCCCGAGTGCCGACTACTCGCTGACCCTCGGCCAGCGCGACCGCGTGGTTGGCAAGCTCGCCGCCGGCGGCCCCATTGTTGACGACCTGCTCGCCTGGCGCGGCAGCTTCGTCGTCGAAAAGGGTCGCGGCGACATCTACAACAGCAACAACCCGGACCTCACCTACCAGAACCTGGAACGTGTCTCCGGTCGCGTCCAGTTCCTGCTCACGCCGAGCCCGGACTTCAACGCACGCCTGTCCCTCGAACTGCAGCCCCGCTCTGCCGAGACGACCAACGGCCGCACGCTTTACACGCCGACCCCGGCCAAGTACTCGGACGGTTCGACCAATACGCTCAGCACCGACGCGTCCACCCGCCTGGGTCGCCGCTGGTTCACCCAGAGCGGCTACAGCTATGCCAACGACTACCTCTACGGCGGTGGCCAGAACGCCGTCAACGTGGATGCCGCCCGGGGCCTCGTCACAGGCAGCCGCGGCGCCTCGGCCGAGCTGAACTGGAACCTCGGCGAGCACACGCTGACCTCGATTACCGCCTACAAGGACTACCACTTCAACGCGGTGAACGACGAAGGCACACCCTTCGATATCAACCGCAACTCGGGTGGGTTCTGGAACGACTACCGCCAGATCAGCCAGGAACTCCGCCTGAGCTCCAAGCAGGGCGGCTTGGTTGACTACCAGACCGGCCTCTACTTCATCAACGTCCACAACAGCAACGACTACCGCAGATCGTGGGGCAACGACGCCGGCGCGTGGTTTGCCAGCACCGCCCAGTACAACCGTCTCGATACAGACGGCGCCGGTCGCAACCTGATGCAGAACTCGCTGGACCGGCTGTCCATGTCCTACAACAGCCCGACCGGCTACCAGGCGATCAACAACAAGAGCGCGGCGATCTTCGGCCAGGCCAACTGGCACATCACCGAACCCTTCACGGTCACCACCGGCCTGCGCCTGACCATGGAAGACCGGACCAACACCGGCAGCAGCTACATCAAGGACAACGGCAGCGGTGCCGACCTGAACCCCGTGGCCGTGAATGGCGTACAGCTGGGCGGTTTCGATTCGAAGGCCAACGGCGATCTCGGCACCAACTCCGCCGCTCAACTGGCGGTGGCCAACCGGGTCGCCAAGAGCTACTTCGGTGCCGCCACCTATGCCGCCCTGAGCGCCGCGCAAAAGCAGCAGGTTGCCGACGCCAAGAACATCCGCGCCTCCAACATGGGCGTGATCTTCAACAGCACCGACGCCGAAGCCTACCGCGCAATCCTGCCCGCCTTCGTGGTCAGCCCGAGCTACAAGTTCCACGAGAACCTGACCGGCTACGTCTCCTGGCAGCACGGCGAAAAGGCCGGTATCGCCCAGCTCACCAACGGCATCTCCAACCAGGTCAAGCCCGAGAAGAACGACTCCTTTGAAATCGGTTTCAAGTCGGCCCTGCTCGACAAGACGCTGATCTTCAACGCCGATGTTTACCTGACCAACATTCGCGATTACCAGCAAACCACGCGGGTGTATGACGCTTACACCACAGACCTGAAGAAGGACGGCACCACCTACTACACCAATGCCACCGGCAACGTGCCGAAGGTCCAGTCCAAGGGCATCGAAGTGGACGGCGTGTATGCCGGCATCAAGAACACCACAATCCGCTTTGCCGGCGCCTACACCGACGCCCGCTACAAGGACTTCACCAACTCGGCACAACCGAGCGAGAACGGCTATAGCGGCGCCGCGACCTACCGGGACATCTCGGGCCAGACCCTGCCCGGTGCCTCCAAGTGGACCTTCAATGTCGGTGCCGACTATGCCCGGCCGATTCTCGGCGACAAGGTGTTCCACGCCGGCTTCAACACCGCCTATTACAGCAGCTTCAACTCCGACGTCTCGTTGTCCAGCTACGCCAGGATCTCCGATTACAGCGTGACCGACCTGGCCATCGGCATCGGCAAGGCCGACAAGTCGTTTGACGTGAGCCTGCTGGTGAAGAATGCCCTCGACGACAGCACCCCCCTGTCGAAAACCTGGAACAGCTACACCCCGGCTGTCCCGCGCTGGGTTGGCGTGATGTTTACCGGAAAGCTGTAAGCCGGGGCCGGAAACGCACCCCTCGCCGACATATCTTCAATCGGAACAAACGAATGAAAACAAGCCATATCCTCGCCGCCCTGCTCGTCCTCGGCGCCACGGCAGCCATCGCCCAGCAAGCGGCCAATGACGCCCCCAAGCCGCCCCTCGGCTTCTTCGTCACCAGTGCCGGCGTCGGCAAGGGCGCCGACCTCGGCGGCCTTGCCGGGGCCGATGCCCACTGCCAGAAGCTCGCCAGCACTGTCGGCGCCGGCAACCGCACCTGGCACGCCTACCTGAGCACCCAGGCGGCCGGCGGCCAGCCCGCCGTCAACGCCCGCGACCGCATCGGCGCCGGTCCGTGGGCCAACGCCAAGGGCCAGATCATCGCCAGGGATGTCGCCCACCTGCACGGCGACGCCATCGAGCAGGCCCGCCTCGGCAACAACCTGAGCCGCACCACCGTCATCAGCGAAAAGGGCGAACCGGTCAAGGGCGCCGGTGACAAGCCCAACGAGCACGACATCCTGACCGGCTCGAAGGCCGACGGCACCGCCTTCACCGACGCCGCCGACCACACTTGCAAGAACTACACGAGCAGTGCCACCGACGGCGCGGTGCAGGTCGGCCACTTCGACCGCACCGGCGGCGGCAATACCTCATGGAACTCCGCCCACGGCAGCCGCGGCTGCAGCCAGGAGAACCTGGTGGGCACCGGCGGAGCCGGCCTCCTCTACTGCTTCGCCGCGAACTGAAACCCCAGCAGGAAATCTACTGGACAGGGCCCTCTGCCTCGCAGGGGCCCTGTCCCACTCCCTCACCGAGACAGCCCATGATCCGACGAACCCTCACCGCCCTGCTCGCCCTCGGCACCGGACTGGCCCTGCCCGCCGCCGAAGCCGCTGGCCCGCAGGCTGCCACGCCGCAGGTCCGGGCCGAACTGGTCGCCTCGGTGAGTGCGGTGCAGCCCGGCGAGCAGATCCAGCTCGGTGTCCAGCAGAGGATCATTCCCCACTGGCACACCTACTGGCTCAATCCGGGCGACTCCGGGCTCGCCACCACCATTGCGTGGACGCTGCCCGCCGGCGCCACCGCCGGTGACATCCAGTGGCCCGTTCCCGGCCGCTTCGCCCTGGGGCCGGTCACCAACTACGGCTACGAGAACGAAGTCACCCTTCTCAGCCCCATCAGGATTCCCGCCAACGCCCGCCCCGGCTCAACCTTCCCGGTGAAGGCGACCGTGGACTGGCTGGTCTGCCAGGAAATCTGCATTCCCCAGCAGGTCGAGCTTGAACTGAGCCTGCCCGTCGTTGCCGCCGGCACACCGCGCGAACCCGGCAGCCCCCTTATCGAACAAGCGGTGGCCCGCCTCCCGGTCTCGTCCCCATGGCAGGCCGACTTCAGCAACGCGGCCGACGGCCTCACCCTGCGCCTGAGCGGCGCCGGCCTGGGCGCCCTCACGTCGTCGGACGTCTGGTTCTATCCCGGGCAATGGGGCCGCATCGCTCACGGCGCGCCTCAGCCTGTGCACATCACCGGCGACAGCCTGAGCCTCAAGCTCGCCCGCGGCGAAGATCCGCCTGCGGCTGGTCAAGCCCTCGGCGGCGTGCTTGTCGTGTCCTCCCAGGACGGCGCCAGGGGCTACAGCATCCAGGCCAGCGCAATCGCCGCCCCCACCGGAGGCAACGCCGTCCCCGCCGAAGAAACAGCCCTCGGCGCTGCGCTGCTCTTCGCCCTGCTCGGCGGGCTGATCCTCAACCTGATGCCCTGCGTCTTTCCGGTGCTCTCCATCAAGGCCCTGTCCCTGCTTCGCCACGCTCATCAATCCAGGGCCGTGACCCGCCTGCAGGGCCTTGCCTACACCGGCGGCGTGCTGGCCAGCTTCGCCGTCCTGGCGGGCGTGCTCATCGGCCTCAAGGCCGGCGGTACGCAAGTCGGCTGGGGCTTCCAGTTCCAGTCGCCGGTCTTTGTGCTGGCCGTGGCCTACCTGATGTTTGCGGTCGGCCTCAGCCTGTCGGGCGTGTTCACGCTGGGCGCCTCGGCCGCGGGTGTCGGCACTGCGCTTGCCGACAAGCCGGGCTACACGGGGAGCTTCTTCACCGGCGTGCTCGCCACCGTGGTGGCCACCCCGTGCACCGCCCCCTTCATGGGTGCGGCCCTCGGCTTTGCCCTGGGCCAGCCGGGGCCGGTGTTGCTGGCGGTGTTCCTCAGCCTCGGACTGGGGCTGGCATTGCCCTACCTGCTGCTGAGCTTCTGGCCGGCCCTGCAGCGCCTGCTGCCGCGCCCGGGCCGCTGGATGGAGCGTCTCAAGGAATTCCTCGCCTTCCCCATGTATGGCGCCGCCGTGTGGCTGGTGTGGGTGCTCGCCCAGCAGGCCGGGCCCAACGCCATCGCCATCGCACTGGGCGGCATGCTCGCCATTGCCTTCGCGGCATGGCTGTATGCCAACAGCCATGCCGTTCGCCCCCTGGCCCGCCACGGCAGCCGTGGTCTGGCGGCCCTTGCCCTGGGCCTGGCATTGGCTGGCGGCTACATCGGCATCCGTACCGGTGCTGCCGATGCCGCGCAGGCCGCAACGACCAAAGTATCCGGCAAGACCTGGGAGCCCTACAGCAAGGCCCGCTTCGACGCCCTGCGCGCCGAGGGCAAGCCCGTCTTCGTGAACTTCACCGCCGCCTGGTGCATCACCTGCCTTGCCAACGAACGGGTCGCCCTGTCCGACGAGTCGGTCATCGCCGCCTTCCGCCAGGCCGGCATCACCTATCTGAAAGGTGACTGGACCAACCAGGATCCGCAGATCTCCGCCCACCTTGCCGACTTCGGACGCAGCGGTGTGCCGCTTTATCTCTTCTACCCGGACGGCGACAAGACAGAAGCCCGCGTGCTGCCCCAGCTGCTCACGCCTGCCACCGTCATCGCCGCCCTGCAAACCCCGTCATCCCCCCACCTCGCCAAGGAATAGCACCGATGCTGAATGCCAACACCCTGCGCCGCACCGTCCTGAGCCTCGCCGCCGCCAGCCTGCCCCTCTTCTCCGCCACGGCCGCCCACGCCGCCGCCGAAATCGGCCAGCCCGCACCGGCTTTCAACGCCCAAGGGGCCGACGGCAAACCCGTCAGCCTCGCCAGCTTCAAGGGCAAGACGGTGGTACTCGAATGGACCAACCACGAATGCCCCTTCGTCGTGAAACACTACGAAAGCGGCAACATTCCCCAGCTGCAAAAGGAATTCACCGCCAAGGGCGCCGTGTGGCTGCAAGTGATTTCATCCGCGCCCGACAAGCAGGGCCACGTGGACGGCCCCTCGGCGATCAAGATCAACGGTTTCCGCAACGCAGCCCCCAGCGGCACCGTTCTCGACCCGGACGGCAAGATCGGCAAGGCCTACGGCGCGCAGACCACGCCCCACCTCTTCATCATCGACCCCGCCGGGCAACTGGTTTACAAGGGCGGCATCGACAGCATTCCCTCGGCCAGCAAAGCCGATATCGCCAAGGCCGACAATTACGTGAAGCTCGCCTTCAGCGATCTGGCAGCCGGCCGCAAGGTGGCCCACGCCAGCACCAAGCCGTATGGGTGCTCGATCAAATATGCGGATTAACCGGGGATTCGCTGAATGGTCGTGAGCTTTCAATGACGATATTCAAATCATCAAGCCGGATCGTAAAGTCATCGTGGACCTCAAAAACACCCTCCACGGCATGTGCTCTTGGCCCGGATATATAGGCAATATCGGCTCCCGCTACGCGCGCCAGGGCATCCCAGTAGGGATACTTCTTGAAGGGGTGATCTGAATGCAAAACGAACACCTTGGTACCACTGCGGCACCACAGGATATTCGTCAGTGCGGCCCCGGACGGCCCGACGATGACATCGGCCTTTGAAAAAAGAGCGATCTGATCCCGAACAGAAAGCTCACCAGGATCAAGTGGCTCAAATCCGTGCCCGACAAAAAACGCTTCAACCTCCACATCATTAAGTAGCTTTCGATAACCTGAACACCGCCTGACAAAAATCCGCTTGCGACTACCCTCCTCACGGAGGGCCGCGGAGTTCTTGATTGTCGCCACCATGTCCTTTAGCAGCGGCACCGGCAGGTAAGTGCTTTCTGTGCTCGGAGCCCGGTCATAAACATCGAGAATTCTGCTTGTGTCCGAAGGGTAAACCAGATGGGCCACGCGATGACACATTCCCGGGTCGAGATACTTGAGTTCTCTTTTTCCTGAACAAACCAAGTCAATAAAATCATAAAGGTTCTTGTTCAGCCCGGCGGAAACCAGCAAGGGAAAATCGGTCTCCGACGCCATTTTTTCATGGAGGTGGAGCCGGGGCAGAACCTCACACACCCAGTGAAAATAGTTGGCCTCGTGCTCTCCTGTCAGATGAATGCCTGCAGGGATAATGTCCGGAGAAAGCGGCGGATTCTTAAAGCGAAGCTGCGGACCATCCGACAACTCCATCGCCCAGACCTTGGGGCGAAGCGAAAAAACCCGAAAGGCCATTTCCATTTCATCGCTATGAGCAACACCCCCGGCATCAAGCAGCACCCTGCTACCCGGCAACAAGGTCATGTTCTTCAAGGTTGCGATGTAGGCCTGAGGATTGCAGGGCGACTGTCGCCATTCCGCGTCCAGCGAAGAAGGGGCCCCAAGGGACTGAACAAACCGCTCAACGTCGGCGCTGCTCTTGATAAAAAAGCCATTGGGCAAAACGCAAGACCTGAGGTCGTGAAGCGGACGCGTGACCCAGCTATCGTCTGCTGAAGCTTCGCTGTCTTCCGAAATCTCCTGATCGGGCACAGTGGTCTTGTCCGGGCCCTGCGCTTTATCTTTCCTGATCAAGCGCCCGACCCACGCGATCAGGAATTTCACAATCAAACCTTGGTCATTCGCAGCGCAGCCCTGAGTCCGGATGGCGGCATCACTGAACGATCGGCCAGAGCAGCCAGCGCGTGAACCCTCTCGACCATGCCTTCATTGGTCGCAAGCTGAGTACGTTTTCGGTCCATCCACAGATTGTCTTCCAGCCCCACGCGAACAGCTGGCGCCACGGCGGCGGCAATCGCCGTAACTTCAATCTGCGAACTGCCAATACCACCCAGCCCCCAAATTGTTCCCGCCGGCAAGGCGACGGTCAATGCAGCCATACTGAGCAGGTCAGCCTGGGCGGTAGCGACATTACCCAGAATAATGTTGGCATAGATGGGTGCCTGTATATTATTTTTGGCCACCAGATAAGCCGCATAGTTGGCCATCCCCAGATCAAAGATCTCGAACTCCGGAACAATGTCGTTCTCGAGCATCCTGTCCAGCAAACGCCGGACCATCTCCGGTTCGTTAATGCTCGCCGTGCGGGAGAAGTTCATCGACGAGAGCGTCAGGGAAGCCATGTCCGGTTTGAGATCGCCCTTCAGTTTCAATACATCCGCACGTTGCTCAATATCGCCAAAATCACGTCCCGAACATGAAACCCCGATTACGATATCCGGACGATGCTCACGAATGCCATGGATTATCCGGGCGTAAACATCCTTGGTATAAGTTGGTCGCCCATTCAGATCGCGCGCATGAAGATGCACCATGGAAATACCGGTGCTCGCCGCCTTCAATACACAACGCACAATTTCGTCGGGTTGCAGCGGGACATGAGGCGACATCTCTCGCGTCGGAACCATGCCCGTAGTGGCAAGGTTCACAACCAGAGGCGCTGCGTCGCCATCAAAACTCCATTCACCCCGGCTCATACGCCCACCTCGTTGTATCCGGCAATACCCTCTCTTTTCACGACCGCCGGATTACCCATGACGAGACAGTTGTCCCGAACGTCGCGTGTAACAACGGAACCCGCCGCCACAACGGCATTGGCGCCGATAGAGACACCGGGCAGAATCACTGCCCCGGTTCCGATAACGCTGCCCCGACCCACGGAAACGAAACCCCCGGTGACCACCCCCGGCCCGATGGATGCAAACTCACCTATAGTGCAATGGTGGCCAAGCGAAGCGCTCCGGTTTATGAAAGAGAACGCCCCCAGACTGGACATCCCGCCAATGGTCACGCCGCTGTTTACGTAAACCCCCTCGGACGTCTTCAAGCTTGATGGCCTGATGGCCGTGGGATCAATCAGCGAATAAAAACGTGTCGCACCCAGGCCCCGCGCTTGGTCGAGTGCAAACTTTCGGTGGCCGGGCGTAAACAACGCAAACACCATCGGATGGCTCAGCATGGCATCAGACAAGTCAGCAAGGCCGATTACCTTTTCCTGACTAATGGCAAAAGACGGGCCCGCCTGATTATTGACAATCGCAAGCAGATCCAGCCCCAGGCGACTGCATGTCTCCTCAAAATCCACGAGGATGGAAGATCCGGCACCGAAAATAACGAGTTTATCCATGTCGAGTCTCAGCCCGGAATCTCCGGCTCGACAAGCATTGCCAGCTGAGCCAGCGACTCTTGCCAGCCGAGATAACACATCTCCACCGGAATGAGCTCCGGTATGCCCTCTTGCACAATCGTCAGCTCCGAGCCGCACAAGACCGGCTTGATGGAAACCGTCACCAGCAACTCGCCGGGCAGGTTCGGATCGTCGAACTTGTCCGTATAGCGAAGGCTTTCGCCCGGCACCAGTTCAAGATACTCACCACCAAAGGCATGCCCGTTTCCGGTGGAGAAGTTCTCGAAGGACATTCTGAAAGAGCCGCCCACCCTGGGATCCAGGTGATGCACCTTGCAGGTGAAACCGTACGGCGGTAGCCATTTCGACAGCGCCTCCGCGTTCAAGAAGGCGCGATAGATTTTTTCCGGTTTCGCCCGGAGCACCCGATGAAGCCGGACTGTTCCTGTAGCCATGATCAATTCTCCTGAAGTTTCACGGGGCAAGTGTGCCAGAACCGGAGACTTCGTAGTCCAACCCTGACGGCTCCCCGGCAACATCGCTGCATGATCTCTTAAATACTCATGGACACATTTCGGGCCACGCGTTTCTGCGGCTAGAGGACGGCGGAAGTGTCTTGAGTCAAGTTCGTCAGATTGCCCGACACCGCCCCCTCCGGCATCACCAGAACAACCGGCAGTTACTCATTGAGCGACGGCTTGTCGGCCTAGCCGACCTTGGGCATCTGGCCGACCTCGGTCTGCAATGCCCGCGCCATGTGCAGCTTTTTGTAGCTATCGATCAGGCGCTGGTGCCTGTCGAGCCCCTCCAGCTTCATGCTTGTTGGCGTCAAGCCGAAAAAGCGCACGCTGCCGTCTACCGAGCCCAGCACCGCGTCCATCCGCGGGTTGCCAAACATCCGGCGGAAATTGACCACGTAATCGTCCAGTTCCAGCTCGTCGTCCAGCAGCACCTCCAGCACCACATTCAGGGCCTGATAGAACAATCCGCGATCAACGGTGTTCTCGTTGTATTGCAGGAAGGCTTCCACCTGTTCCTTCGCCGCCTCAAATTGCTTCAAGGCAAGATTGATCAGCAGCTTCAATTCCAGAATCGTCAGCTGACCCCACGCCGTATTCTCGTCAAACTCGATGCCGATCAAGGTGATGATGTCGCTGTAATCATCCAGCTCACTGTCTTCCAGACGTTCAAGCAGAGCTTCCAGGCTGGCATCGTCGAGGCGATGCAAGTTCAGGATATCGGCGCGGAACGCCAGTGCCTTGTTGGTGTTATCCCAGATCAAATCTTCCACCGGATAAACCTCTGAATAATCCGGCACCAGGATGCGGCAGGCCGTTGCGCCGAGCTGGTCATACACCGCCATGTACACTTCCTTGCCCATGCCTTCGAGAATGCCGAACAAGCTTGCGGCCTCAATGGCATTGGAGTTTTCACCGTGGCCAGAAAAATCCCACTCGACAAATTCGTAATCGGCCTTGGCACTGAAAAAACGCCACGACACCACGCCGCTGGAATCGATGAAGTGTTCAACGAAGTTATTCGGCTCGGTTACGGCGTTGCTTTCAAAGGTGGGCCGAGGCAAATCGTTCAGGCCTTCAAAACTGCGCCCCTGCAGCAATTCGGTAAGACTGCGCTCCAGCGCCACCTCCAGGCTTGGGTGCGCCCCAAACGAGGCAAATACACCGCCAGTACGCGGGTTCATCAAGGTGACGCACATCACCGGAAACTCCCCGCCCAGCGACGCATCCTTCACCAGCACCGGAAAGCCCTGTTTTTCCAGCGCATCGATGCCGGCCAGAATGCCGGGATATTTCGCCAGCACTTCGTGCGGCACATCGGGCAGTGCCATTTCACCTTCCAGAATTTCGCGCTTTACCGCCCGCTCGAAGATTTCCGACAGGCATTGCACCTGTGCTTCGGCCAGCGTATTGCCGGCACTCATGCCATTGCTGAGAAACAGATTGTCGATCAGGTTGGACGGGAAATACACCACCGCGCCGTCCGACTGACGCACATACGGCAGCGAACAGATGCCGCGCTGCACATTGCCGGAGTTGGTGTCGTACAAATGCGAGCCACGTAACTCGCCATCGGGGTTGTAAATCTTCAGACAGTATTCATCGAGAATTCCGGCCGGCAGCGCATCTTTACGGCCAGGCTTGAACCAGCGCTCATCCGGGTAATGCACAAATGGCGCGGCGGCAATGTCTTCCCCCCAAAACTGGTCGTTGTAGAAATGATTGCAATTCAGTCGCTCGATATATTCGCCCAAGGCCGACGCCAGCGCGCTTTCCTTGCTGGCGCCCTTGCCGTTGGTAAAACACATCGGCGAGTGCGCATCGCGGATATGCAGCGACCACACATTGGGAACAAGATTGCGCCACGAAGCGATTTCAATCTTGATGCCCAGGCCCGCCAGAACTCCCGACATATTGGCGATGGTCTGCTCCAGCGGCAGATCCTTTCCCGCAATACAGGTGCTTGCCGCTGAATCCGGATTCAGCGTCAGCAAGGCCTGCGCGTCGGCATCCAGATTTTCTACTTCCTCAATGACAAAATCAGGCCCGGTTTGCACCACCCTTTTCACCGTGCACCGCTCGATGGAGCGCAAGATACCCTGCCGGTCTGCGGCAGAGATATCCTCCGGCAACTCGACCTGGATCTTGAAAATCTGCTTGTAGCGATTTTCCGGATCAACAATATTGTTCTGCGACAGGCGGATGTTGTCGGTAGGAATATTGCGGGTTTCGCAGTACAGCTTCACAAAGTAAGCCGCACACAAAGCCGATGAAGCCAGAAAGTAATCGAACGGCCCCGGCGCCGAGCCATCGCCCTTATAACGGATAGGCTGATCGGCGATTACCGTGAAGTCATCGAACTTGGCTTCAAGACGAAGCTTGTCGAGAAAATTGACCTTAATTTCCATGGGGGAATCCTGAAATAGCGTTCATAACGAATTGGCCGCTATTATCCCCGTTTTCTCGGCAAAAATACCGTGCTTTGCAGCAGTTCGAGGGTTCGGGTGTGGGCGCCAACCTGCAAGCGCACGAAGAGTCTGCGGGCTGGCGGCAGAAAATGCGTTACTTCACGACTTGGTCCCGACCCAATCACTTTGACTTATGGTAGTCCGAAACCAGAACTTTGGCCTTGAGCAGCATGATGTCTTTGAGCATACGTATTTTTCGGCCATGCTCCTGATGCGCCAGATCATAGATCTGCTTTTTAAGCGTCTCATCACCGGCCTCAGGAAAACTCAAGGACCATTGCGTGAAATAAGCGTCATAGCCGTCAATTGTCCTGATTAGTTCAAACCTGAGCTTTTCTCGGCTTTTCAATGGAATGGATGCCAATATTTCTTCAACATCTGCATCATAATCATGGTTTTGCTGACTATTCAAAACAGGAAAATCGATGATCTTGGCCATGGGTGCTTTCACCTGTTAATTGATTCGAGCAAGGCAGCGCGTGCTTTCGTGATGCGTACGAACTGTTCGTGACTTCCCCCCACGTCGGGATGCGCCTTCTGGGCGAGCCGTCTAAATGCAGCATTCACCTCGCGTCGCTCAAGCCTCCCGTCGGCCGGCAGATTCAGTAGCTCGCGATATTCCCGTTCGTCCAAAGCTTGGCACTTGCCGTGGGATCTGTTCTGCCGGCCCGAGAAGCGCGCAAACTCCTCGTTTATTCGCGCCTGGGCGGCACGGCGCATGTTCATTGACTCGCACCTCAATGCCGCCTGGTCTTCTTGCCAACGCTGGCGTGACATGACGATACAGGCCGCGAAGGCTACTCTGCCGTGGGTCTCGAGTTCATCAAGACTGAATGGCCCCACCATGTCGAACGGTTCGTCCAGCCATGCCTTTCGACCACTGGCGCCAGGCTCGACGAGGCCGAGCGTTGCCGTGGTGACCACGCCGTGCTCACCACTCCAGACAACCCATTCTTCCTCACCTGCAGCGGAATACGTTTTATGCATCACTTGCCTCTTGGGCGTAGCTATCGTGATATCGAAAGGGCAGCGCCAAACGTGGCAAGGCATGTGGGGTAAATTGAAGGAAACACGACAAGAACCGCCCGTTTGAACGCTGTTTCCAACAGGAATGCAAATAGCGCACCAAGCATTGCCTGCATCGTCAGACCAAACGCACCGGCTACACGCAAGGGGCGAAACTAGCTGCGAAGCACTCTCTGCCGTAAGAGTTGATCGACCTGGAGGCATTCATCGGATGAATCCACAGGCCAAAGCAATCGCTCCGAACACTGACAGTCGGAAGACGGCTACCGACCCAAAGCGGAGGTAGCTGGTTTGAAGAAGCAGACGTTTAGGAAACACAGAGGTCAGCGGACTGCGGGGCTTTTGTGCAGGTCCGCTCGACTGCCGGGTTGGGCTCCAATCTGTTCATGATATTTGCATCGCGGAACTCGCCTTTATCACAGACGTAACGTCCGGGCGTCTCGGCGTAATAACTGCGTCGAACACCTCTTGGATAAATGGGGCAACCCAATACTGCGAATCTTCCTCCGGTTGCATGCCGCACTCAAGTGCATCCATGTGGTCACCGGACATCATGTAATGATCGTTCAAGAAGAAAATGTAGCCTAGGTGAAGAATGAATAGGTCTTGCGCGTCCTCAGAAAAGCGGTCAAGCCACCAGCCCCGATTTTCTATGTACACTTCATTGTCATTCAGCATTGCGTGGCGATAAAAATTGTAATGCGTGTGATCGTTACACCTGTCGCGGAGCCTCTTGTATCGATCATCGATACCAAACACGCCATTGATTGGTTTGAGGGCGTCGGAGGTCCTTATGTATTGGGACATCACGCGGTATTCCGGTAGCTTCTCTTTTCCTTGGAGCCAGTTGCTTATCTTTTCGACGATGAAATTTTCGATGCTGAAATTATTGCGAAGATACAGATTCGAATAGATATTAATTACTGCGGAGTCGTGGTACTTCCGAAGCAATGTATAGGCGTCGTTGATGCGACCTGCGAGAAGAATTGTTCTCATCGACTCCAATGTACCCTGCATTGAGGAATAAACGTAAGTGTCGATATTGCAGATGGCCTTTGTACCCATAGTCGCGAACGAGAAAACGGACATGGAAAATTGCCCGTAGAACTTCATATAACGCTCAAGTTCAGTGAATACACGGTGCTTTTGGTATGTTTTGTCCGTTACCTGCACGGGTGATGCTCCGCGTTAATTGAGGCCCAACAGTGTTTGCATGTAGATAGATGCCCACATAGCAATTGATATCGTTGACGCCGTATTTCTTGCGCTAAGCCCATTGCTTGTAGTTACTTGAAATATTCGCAATCAGTTTAAGAATATCAATATGCCGGAAAACATTATTAGGCAATGTCTGCTTTGGGGAAGGGTGCGCAAGGGGCCGATCTTGGCCGACTACTGCGCATCGGACTGACAAGTTCCGACCCAAAGCGGAACCACCCGCTTGGGGAAACAGACGTTCAGCGGTTGTGATTAGCGGTGGCCGGTAGTGGTAGCAGCTAGACCGAGCTCTACGCTCATGCATCAATAAATACGTTTTCCCTGTGCCATGCCATGTATTTTGCATGCTCTGACCTAAGGGCCACCTTCGCATCACTGCAACATCCGAGTGCTTGCCGCGTGGAGACTGACAACAGTTGAGATATCAGCACCTCGCCGTTATTTGTGAAGGAGATTAATCCTTTGTCAAAAAGTGCATCAAGATTTGGCGAAAGAAGAAGCCCGTTAAATTTGTCGAGACGCTCTTCATTACTTGAATCCCTCCACGGTTTGATGTGTGACGCCCGAAGAACAGGGACATAATCGCAACCAGTAACACAACACTTTCGCCAATGAGCAATAAGACTATCTCGGAATGCACCTTGTCCGATACGAGCCTTCACTAGCTGCTGCTTCTCTGTTTCAGTCAAATTGGGATTCTGCGCAACCTCAATCTCAGCTCTTTCCTCCAGTAGCTCGAAAACTTCTTCCGTGGTCCAATACTTTCTTCCGACACCAAAAGTACCTGTCTTGGAAGGAGCAACACCAATCGTCCCACAAAAATGCAGGTATGCATGCTCTAAGGACATGTTCGTAGTCGGTGGGGCTCCAAGTATTCGATTTATGGCGTCGTTTGTGATGCGTCCATCTCTGTTTGGATTCGCTGCATGGGTCTCCAAATTGTTTCCAATGTACCCAACAAACCTTGATGGTGCGAAACAGAGGAGTCCTTGAGATTGATAAGGTAAGAAGCATGTGCCGCGCTTTAATAGGGCCCGGTACTCCTCGGCTGCTTGGCCGCCTCCTGCCTGTCTTCCTCGCTCTAGCTCAGTGATGTTGTCTGCTATCTGTTCAAGAGTTGTAACCACGTCCATTCATTCTCCTCCCCAAAAACCGCATAACCGTTAATAACTTGGGTTGCTTGACTCGTATGCCAATTGAAATTCCATGGCGAAATTATGTTATCCATGTCGACCAAGAGACAACGAAATTGCCTTGATTGAGTCCGCAAACTACTCGGTTTGTACGGACGCTAAGAAGGCGAGCGGGACGTCCGCTTTAGAGACGTATCCTATATGACCGCTCCTGGCCGACAGCCGTCATCTTAGCGCATCAGCATGAAATCCACTCCGGCCGAAAAGCCCACCACCAACCACCCCCTTCCCCACGCACCAACAAGCCTTCACCCCGTCTACATCCACATCGCCCCGGCAACAACCCTCCCCATCGCCGCCCTATCCTTGATCCGACGCCTCACATATCCATGTTGCAGCCCCGGATCATCAATCCGATAGTCCCGAACCCTTATCCGATCCATCGGATTGATGTTTTTACCTATCGGATGACGATTCCGATCGCGCAACATTGAGTTCATTGCCGTCGCGATAGACATCCGACAGCCCGGATATGAGTTCAGGGCCTGCATAAGGCTTATCACCCTGCTCAGATTGATATCTTTTGCAGGATTTCTTGGTTCCGCCGGCCCCCGCTCGACCCTACAGTGGCGCGAGTATCGAATCAGGAGCCTGCGATGAGCCTTGTCACTCCCACCATCCCTCCCCTCGCCCGCGCTTTTCTTGAGCGGCTTCCGTCCGGGCCGCTGCCGGGCAAGCAGTTGCGTCGCACGGACAGCGGCAGCGTGCTGGGCGACTGGTTTGGTTTTGCGTTGTCGAGTGCGTTTCAGCCCATTGTCGATTCGGCCAACGGCCAGATCGTCGGTCGGGAGGCATTTTTGCGCAGCGTGAATTCGGCGGACGAGGGCTTGTCGCCGTGGACGCTGTTTTCAGCGGCGGCGGAGGACGCGCGGCTGATCGCGCTCGACCGACTGGCGCGCACGGTGCATCTGCTCAACAGCATTGTCGTCGGCAACGCGGTGCCGCTCTTTCTCAACGTGCATGGGCGGCTGCTGGCTGCCGTGGGGGACGATCACGGGCGGGCTTTTCGGCGCGTGGTGGATGCACTGGGTGTGCAGCCCGACCGCATCGTCATCGAGACGCCGCCGGAGGCCAGCGCGCAGCCCGAGTTGCTGACCTTCGTGCTGCGCAACTACCGGGCCAACGGCTTCCGGGTGGCGGTGAATGTGGAGTCACCTGCCCAGTGGCAGACGATTGCCGGCCGCCTGTCGCCGCATTTCGTGAAGATCCGGGTCGACCGGCTGGGCCGCGATGAAGAAGGGGAAGCGCGCCTGAAGTGGCTGTCCGCCCTGCGTCAGGACGCCACGATCATCGTCACGCATGTGGAGCAAGCCTCCCCGGCCATCGCCGGGGAACAGGTGTGGCTGCAGGGCTACGCCTGCGGCTACCCGGCGGCGGGCATCGCCTGAGACGACGTGCTTATCGCCCAAGCCACTTTGAAGGCAACACCCACAGCCCTATCAACATCCCGGCCACCACCGGAAAGGCCGGAAGGTAGTCGAAACCGATAGCGACTACCGCCGGCCCGGGGCAAAAGCCGGCGAGCCCCCAGCCCAGCCCGAACAGTGCGCTGCCAATCAAAAGAGGGCGATCCACCGGGCGCTCGTGCGGCATGTGCAGCGGCAAACCGGTGAGTGTGCCGCCGCGACGACGCACGGCCAGCACACCGATGCGGGCAACGGCGATGCCGCCGACCATGACCAGCGCGAGGGACGGATCCCACGCGCCAGCAATATCCAGAAAGCCGAGCACCTTGGCCGGATTGGTCATGCCGGCCAGCAGCAGGCCCAGGCCAAAGATGAGGCCAGCCACGAGGGCACCGGCGAGGCTGCCCAGGGTATCTGTCTTGTCGGAAAGTTGGGGCGTGCTCATGCACCCGCTCCCGGTAGCACATGGCGCACGACAAAGACCACGCCAAAGGCCGCCCCCATGAACACCGCCACCGCCGCCAGCGAGCGCAGCGACAGGCGCGCCAGCCCGCACACGCCATGACCGCTGGTACAGCCGTTGGCCATGCGCGTGCCCAGGCCCACCAGCAGGCCGGCAACCAGCAGGCGAAGGGTTTCCTGAATGCCCGGCGGCAGCGCCGTCGGAAAGACATGCTGCGGCAGCACCAAGCCGGCAACTAACGGCGCTGCCAGCAATCCCGACACAAAGGCCAGGCGCCACGCCCGGTCACCCGGTGCGCGCACCAGCCCGGCAAGGATGCCGCTGATGCCGGCGATGCGGCCATTCACCAACAGCAGCACGCTGGCTGCCAAGCCGATGAGCGCACCACCGGCCAGCGCGCTCCACGGTGTAAAAGTCGACCACGCGATATTCAAGCCTCAACTCCTCTACCCGGACGGGTCTGCAGATGCAAAGCGGCGAAGAATACCTCACGCTCTGGCGTCCCCTTCGGCCTCTTCGACCAGTTCGGAGGGCGGCACGCCGAAGGCGGCGGCAATCTTGATGACGGTGGCCAGGGACGGAATCGAATAGCCGCGCTCGATCTCGCCGCTGTAGGAACGGCTCAGGCCGGCCAGATCGGCGAACTCGCCCTGCGACCAGCCACGGGCGATACGGCGGCGGCGCACAACCGCACCGAAGCGCTGGTGCAACTCGGTCATTGGCGCGGCCTTGCCTTGCCGGCTTCGGCCTGCTGGAGTGACGCCTGGCTGATGTGGCTGCCCGGCGGCACGCTGTGGGTGAGCCACACGTTGCCGCCAATGCTGGCCCCCTTGCCGATGGTGATGCGCCCCAGAATGGTGGCGCCGGCATATACCACCACGTCATCCTCGAGCGCCGGGTGACGCGGCAAGCCCTTGGCCAGACCGCCGTCCTGCCCCACTTCGAAACGCTTGGCGCCAAGGGTAACGGCCTGATACAGGCGCACCCGGTTGCCGATCACCGCCGTCTCGCCAATCACCACGCCAGTGCCGTGATCGATGAAGAAGCTGTGACCGATGCTCGCCCCCGGGTGGATATCGATGCCGGTGGCCGAATGGGCCAGCTCGGAAATGATGCGGGCGATCAGCGGCAGGCCGAGGCGGTACAGGCGATGGGCGAGCCGGTAGTGAATCACCGCCAGCACACCCGGGTAGCACAGCACGATTTCATCCACGCTGCGCGCCGCCGGGTCGCCCTGGTAGGCGGCCAGCACGTCGGTGTCGAGCAGTGCGCGGATCTCGGGCAGTTGTGTTGCCAGCTCGCGCACCACACCCACCGCCTGGGCGCGGGCGGCGACGGGGTCGGGCCCGGTGTGGCGGGATTGGTGGATGAACTCCAGCGTCACCTGTTCGAGCAGGCCGTGGAGAGCCGCGTCGAGGGTGTAACCGACGTAGAAGTCTTCACTCTCCTGGCGCAGGTCGGTGGGACCGAGGCGCATCGGAAAGAGCGCCCCGCTCAACTGGTCAACGATCTGCGCCAGCGCATCGCGGGACGGAAACTCGCGCCCGCCGGATTCCCGCGAACGCCCCTGGGACTCGCGCCAGCGATCACGAACCTCGCGCAGGCCCGTAACCACCGACGCGAGATCCCAGTGACCCGCATCGAAGGCGGGCTTGTGCGGATCGTGCAGGCTCATGCCGGCAGCCCGGCCGCGTCAAAGACGCCCTCGAAGAGCACCGAGCTGAGGTAACGCTCGCCGGAGTCGGGCAGCACCACAACAATGGTCTTGCCGGCGTTTTCCGGGCGCTTGGCGAGGCGCACCGCCACGGCTGTAGCCGCGCCGCAGGAGATGCCGGCCAGGATGCCTTCCTCACGGGCCAGGCGACGGGCGAACTCGACCGCTTCCTCGTTGCTGACCTGCTCGACGGCGTCGATCAGCGACAGATCAAGCACGCCGGGCACGAAGCCGGCGCCAATACCCTGGATCTTGTGCGGGCCGGGCTTGATCGCTTCGCCGGCAAGAGTCTGGGTAAGCACCGGGCTGGCCGCAGGTTCGACAGCCACCGACTGGATGGCCTTGCCGCGGCCCTGCTTGAAGTAGCGCGACACGCCGGTGATGGTGCCGCCGGTGCCTACGCCGGACACGAAGATGTCCACCTTGCCGTCGGTGTCGTCCCAGATCTCGGGGCCGGTGGTGGCTTCGTGGATGGCCGGGTTGGCCGGGTTCTTGAACTGCTGCAGCAGCACGTACTTGCCCGGGTCGGACGCCGCGATTTCCTCGGCCTTGGCAATCGCTCCGCTCATGCCCTTGGCGCCTTCGGTAAGCACCAGCTTGGCGCCGTAGGCGAGCAGCAGCTTGCGCCGCTCGATGCTCATGGTTTCGGGCATGGTCAGGGTCAGCGGAATGCCCCGCGCCGCCGCCACAAAGGCCAGGGCGATGCCGGTGTTGCCGCTGGTCGGCTCGACGAGCTCCTTGCCCGGGCCGAGCAGGCCGCGCTTCTCGGCGTCCCACACCAGCGCCGCGCCAATGCGGCACTTGACCGAATACGCCGGATTGCGGCCTTCGATCTTGGCGAGAACGGTGGCGCCGGCGCCGTCGGTAACCCGGTTCAGTTTGACCAGCGGGGTGTGACCGATGGACAGGGCGTTGTCCTCAAACCATTTGGACATGGGTGCTCTCCTTGGATTAGTTTCAGGTCGGAATATCGGTAAAAACTTCCCAGTCGAAGCGCGTGCGGTGGCGCAACCGGGCCAGCGCACCGCGCTTGCCCCGATTGGTCACCTTGCCTTCGTCCAGGCTGCCCAGCGGCAGGCCGGTGTAGGACTCGCGCAAGGCCTGCAGGTATTGCAAGCCCTGTGGCCAGGCACCGTGACCCGACGCCACATTGATGTGCCCGGCCTGCCCGGCATCGACAAAAAGGCTGCCCCAGCAATCCGCCCAATAGGCGATGCGCGCAAAGTCGGCCCATGGATCGTTGCGGCTCGCCACCACAACACTGGGGACACCAATCGGCACCGACGGAATCCATGAGGCCAGGCCACTGCGCTCGGCGGTTTCACGGGGATCACGCAGGCCAAAGGCGGTGAAGCGGTCGGGGTCCGGCGGAGCCACCAGCAAGAGGCCGGCAACCCGCTCGGGGCGGTCGGCCGCAGCCACCACCGAGGCCAGACAGCCGTAGCTGTGGGCCACAATCCACACCACACCGGGGGCCTCGTCGATCTCCCGCCGCACCTCGGTCGCCCAGCGCGCCAGCACCGGCAGATGCCAGTCGATGTGGCGCACCCGGCGGGCATGGGGAAGCTGCTTTTCCAGCCAGCTCTGCCAGTGCCCGGGCTCACTGTCGTCAAGCCCGGGAACAATCAAGGTGGTCTGCAGCACTAGAAGGCTCCTGATGGCTCCGGCACAAGGCCGGAGCTGGCGTGCCGCTTATTTGACGCTGATCTGGTCAAACACACCGCCGTCGGCGAAGTGGGCCTTCTGGGTCTTGGTCCAGCCACCGAAGACCGCATCGATGGTGAAGAGCTTGACCGGCGCAAACTGCTTGGCGTACTTGGCGGCGATCTTCGGATCGATCGGGCGGTAGTAGTTCTTGCCGGCAATCTCCTGGCCTTCGGGCGAGTACAGGTATTCGAGGTAAGCGGTAGCCACCTTGCGGGTGCCGCGCTTGTCGACCACCTTGTCCACCACGCTCACGGGCGGCTCGGCCAGGATGGAGATGGACGGGGTGACGATGTCGAACTTGTCCGGACCCAGCTCCTTGACGGCCAGGTAGGCTTCGTTTTCCCAGGCGATCAGCACGTCGCCAATGCCGCGCTCGGCAAAGGTGGTGGTGGAGCCGCGGGCGCCCGAATCAAGCACCTTCACGTTGCCGAAGATCTTCTTGACGAATTCCTTGGCGGTGGCTTCGTTGCCGCCCGGCTGCTTGAGGGAATAACCCCACGCGGCCAGGTAGTTCCAGCGGGCGCCGCCGGAGGTCTTGGGGTTCGGGGTGATCACCTCGACGCCCGGCTTGACCAGGTCGTTCCAGTCCTTGATGCCCTTCGGGTTACCCTTGCGCACCAGGAAGACGATGGTCGAGGTGTAGGGCGAGGCGTTGTGCGGCAGACGCTTCTGCCAGTCGGCCGGAATCAGCTTGCCGTTGTCGTGCAGGGCATCCACGTCGCTGGCCAGGGCCAGGGTCACCACGTCGGCTTCGAGGCCGTCGATGACGGCGCGGGCCTGCTTGCCCGAACCACCGTGGGAGGCCTTGAAGGTGACGACCTCATTGTTCTTGGCCTTCCAGTACTTGGCGAAGGCGGCGTTGTAATCCTGATAAAGCTCGCGGGTCGGATCGTAGGAAACGTTGAGAAGCGTCACGTCAGCCTGGGCCAGACTGGAAAAGCCGAGAACGAGCGCCAGGGAAACGAGGGAACGACGAGCAAGGCGGGATTTCATGAGGTTTCCTATTAACTAACGATGAATGAAGCAGAGTCTAGAGAGGCGATTGCGCTTAACGAACCAAGAAAAATTTGAATGCTTATTCCGGATCGGCTGATTTCCAATCCACGATTTCAGCGGGCCGCATTGACCTGACCGATGGCCGTGCGCAGATCCGCCAGCGTGACCACCCGCGGCCCGTGCAGCGCGGCGATCTGCTCCACGTCCAGCTTGAGCTTCTGGATGTTGTCGTAGAGGTTGACCGAATACGGGTTGGGGCTGGCCGGTGCCGGCGTGCCGGCGGCAGTCGGGGTGTAAGCGTCGGCTTCAACGAGGATCTTCTCGGCCGGCAGGTAGATGAAGGCGAAGGCATCGCTGTGGCCACTGCCCGCCAGCGGATGAATTTCGATGCTGCGCTTGCCATCCGACAGCACGTGCCTGCCCGAGAAAGTCTCGAAGCGTGCCGGCTTGCCCGAGTGGGCCAGACGATCCGGACTGAGCTTGCGCGGGGTGGCCCAGGCCTTCTCGAAGTACGCGCGGTTGGCGTGGGGCGTGACGATGATGGCCCCCTCATCCACGAAGGTGCGCAGGCCGCCTGCATGGTCAAAATGCGCGTGGGTGTTGATCAGGTACTTGATCGGTTTGCCGGGGATGATTTCCTTGACCTTGGCAATCACCGCCAGGGAACGCTCCTCGTTGAGAGGTGCCTCGACAACGACGATGTGGTCCTTCTGTTCGATGGCGACGCTGTGGTGGGTGCCACCGGTAAGGAAGTACACGCCTTCGGCCAACGGGCTGGCGAGCACCTTGATAGCCGGGGCGGGGGCACTGGCAAGCTCCTGCGGCACGGTGATGCTCACCGCCGGGTTGAGCCGGACGTCGGCCACCTGCAGGTCGAGCACCGGATGCCCGCCCTGGCTGCGCTCGATACGGGCCGGGAAGCGCACGCCGCCAAAATCCCGATAGTCGGAGAAGCGGGTTTCCACGAGGGTGTCGCCAAGCACCGGGTTATCGACCCAGGTGCGGACCCGTTCAACCTGGTTGCGGGCGTTGAGGGTACCGACAAAGCGATACTTGCCCTCCAGTGCGAAGGACACTTCACTGCTGCCGCCGGCCCGGGTGGTCGCCCGTGCATGGTTGGCCAGCGCGGCCTTCAGGAAGCCCTGCGGCGTAGCCCAGATTTCGGCAGCCCGTTCGGCCACTGCGGCCGGCTGGGGCGCCGCAGCAGGCACAGCCCCCTGGGCCGGCGCCGTAGCGGGCAGGTTCCAGGCGTAGGTGCCGCTTACGTACTGGTCGACCCCCTGCTCCACCGGCGCCGGACGCAGACGCCCTGCCTCAACGGTCTGGCTGCGGGTGATCTGGACCCGCGCGCTGGCGGCCGTGTAGTCGATGTCGGCCACGTAGCGACTCACGTCGAAGCGCGGCCACGCCAGGGACGGGTCCGGCGCCTGGCCAAACTGGAACCAGCGGCCGCTACCGGAAAACTGGATCGACTGCACCCCCTCAACGTCGAAGGCCTTTGCTGCCGCCTGCAGACTTTGGGCGTGGGCAGGTGCGCTGGCCACAAAGGACAAGGCAGCAGTGACACCGATGAAAGGAAGAATGGCTTTGCGCATGAAACCCCCGGAGCGGTAGGTGAAAGATGCCTTCACTTCGGCAACTTCCATACCTGCCGGCCTGAAATGGCCGGACAGGGCTGCGCAAGGCCTGATTCTGCAAGGTTTTCCACGGCACGGAACACAGCACCGGTACCCCGTCCCCGGGGCCTGCAGTGCTGCCCGACAAACAGCCATTGCTGGATTTTCAGCACGAGTGACGTGCGTGGTGCACCGCACTCCCGTGGGCCGGACTGAAGTCCGACCCACGGGAGCTTCATGCGCTCAGCCCCACACGCCGCTGCGGCGGTCTTCCACGCGCTTGGCCTTGTGGGTGGCACGGGGCAAGGTGTCGGCGGGCAGTATCTTCACCACCGCGCTGACACCGGTGATCGACTTGAGCTGCCGCCCGAAGTGGTGGGCGAGATCTTCGTCCCGGCCGCTGAAGATGGCACTGCGCTCCACTTCCACGGTGAGAATGTCCAGGTGGTTCACCCGCTCGACGATCAACCGGTATTCGCCGGTCAGGTCGTGGTCGCGACGAGCGATGGCCTCCACATCACTGGGGAAGAGATTTGCGCCCTTGATGATCAGCATGTCGTCAAGGCGGCCATGTACGCCCTGCAAGCGAATCGAGGTGCGTCCGCAGCCGCAGGGTTCGGAGGTGAAGGAGACGATGTCACCGGTCCGGAAGCGCACCATCGGGCGGGCGGACTTCTTCAGCGTGGTCAGCACCATCTCGCCGCGGGCGCCTTCCTCCACCGGTTCGTTGGTCTCCGGGTGCAGCACTTCGACAAGGATGTGGTCCTCGGCCCAGTGGAGGCCGTCCTTCTCCTCGCACATGCCGGCGCAGGAGCCGAAGATGTCCGACAGGCCGTAGTAGTCGTACACCGAGGCGCCCCACAGGGCTTCGATGCGCTGGCGGGTTTCGGGGATCGAGCCGCCGGGCTCGCCGGCCACGAAAATGCGCCGGATGGCCAGATCCTTTTTAAGGTCGATGCCCTCCTTCACCGCCGTTTCGCCCAGGTACCAGGCGTAGGACGGGGTGGTCCAGATGGCGGTGACCTGGAACTGCTTCGCAATCGCCAGCAGGCGCTCTGACGGCACGGTTCCCGCATGGATCGACAAGGCACCGAGCTTCTGCGCCCCCAGCACGCACGGCCCGCCGACAAAGAGCGAGAAGTTCAGCGAGTGGGCGTAGCGGTCTTCCGGACGCAGGCCCGACGACCAGAACTGGCGCGCCTCATAGTCGATCCACTCGTCGAAATCCTGCGCCGTGAAGGGCGATGCAGTCGGCACGCCAGTAGAGCCGCTGGAAGCGGAGATGTAGACGATGTCCCGCTCGGGCACCGCCACCAGATCGCCAAAGGGCGGCACGGCGAGCT
>JAOAUC010000040.1 GCA_030157785.1 Zoogloea oleivorans | reverse complement strand
GGTACTAGTGCCGCGAGGCGTGGAGGTTCGAGTCCTCTTCTGGGCACCAAGCATTCAAGGAAAAGCCGATCAAATTTGATCGGCTTTTCCTTTTTTTGTTCACGAACGAATACCTTACTACCTTCAAAAACAACTCGGGGAATTGCAACAGCAATTCCCCGAGTCAGGCTGAACAAAGACCAATCAGGCGCCGAAGGGATGGCGCTTCAGAATGGTTTCGTCGCGCTCAGGCCCCGTCGAAATCACATCGATGGAAATCTCGCAAATCTCCTCGATGCGGTGCAGGTAGGCACGGGCTTCAGGCGGCAATGCGTCCCAAGTACGAGCTCCGAAGGTTGTACCGCTCCATCCGGGCATCGTTTCCAGGATCGGCTCACAGCGCACGACCTCTTCCGCACCCATCGGCAGCAAATCAATCCGCTTGCCGTCCAGCATGTAGCCGGTACACAACTTCAATTCCAGCAAACCATCGAGAACATCAAGCTTGGTGATGCACAGGCCGGAAACGCCATTGATGATGATCGAACGCTTCAGGGCTGCGAGGTCAAGCCAGCCACAACGACGCTTGCGGCCGGTAACCGTGCCAAATTCACGACCAACAGTGGACATCTGATAGCCCGGCGTGCCCTTGGTCTCGAAGTCCAGCTCGGTCGGGAAGGGACCGCCGCCAACGCGGGTACAGTAAGCCTTGGTAATGCCCAGCACGTAATGCAGACGACCAGGACCAACGCCGGAACCGGCCGCAGCCTGCCCCGCCACACAGTTGCTGGAGGTCACGAACGGGTAGGTCCCGTGATCGATATCGAGCAGCGTCCCCTGGGCACCTTCGAACAACAGATTTCCACCGGCCTTGTTGATCGCATAAAGATCCGCCGACACGTCGGTGACCATGGGGCGGAGCTCTTCGACATCCGCCATGGCCTGATCGAAAACAGCCTGGAATTCGACCGGTTCGGCGCCGAGATAATTGGTCAGCACGAAGTTGTGATAATCCAGAACCTCGGCGAGCTTCTCGGCAAAACGCTTGGGATCGAACAGATCGTAAACGCGCAGGGCGCGGCGGGAAACCTTGTCCTCGTAGGTCGGGCCAATGCCCTTCCCGGTCGTACCGATCTTGTCGCCGGCACTCTTCTTGGCCTCACGGGCGCGATCCAGGGCCGAGTGATAGCCCAGGATGATCGGACAGCCCGGGCTGATCTTCAGACGATCACGAACCTTGATGCCACCGGCCTCCAGCCCGCGAACCTCAGCCAGCAGATGATGAACGTCAAGCACTACACCGTTGCCGATGTAGCACTGCACGCCTTCACGAACAATTCCGGAGGGAACCAGATTCAGCTTGTATTCGGTTGTACCGACCACCAGCGTATGACCCGCATTGTGGCCGCCTTGAAAACGGACAACACCCTGAGCATGATCGGTCAGCCAATCGACGATCTTGCCCTTACCCTCATCACCCCACTGGGTGCCGACTACAACAACGTTCTTAGCCATATTTCACTCTCCCTGAAGCGGTTCAACCTGCCAGGCGCCGCCCCGCAGAACAAGATGCCGATCACAACCGGCCTCACGCCACGTGCCTTCATGGCCGGGCAATTCAATCATTACACTTTCACCCGCTGAACGCAGTCGGGCTACTGCTTCCTTGAAACCAGTTTCCAAGGGTCCGGATGCCAGAATGGCGCCAGCTAAGGCGGTATCGGCAACCTGGGCAGCCAGCTCTCGCAAGTCCAGACTGAAACCCGTTGCGGGACGTCCACGACCAAAAGCACGGCCCACACTGTCGTAGCGACCGCCAAGCGCAAGAGCAACCGGGGACCGGCCACCGTAAGCCGCGAACACGACGCCACTGTGGTAGTGATAGCCGCGCAGATCCGCGAGATCAAAGCTGATGGGCAAATCGGCCAGTTCCCGGGCGAGTTGTTCAAGCTCGCCCAAAGCCGTCATGATTTCAATATCGTCCGGCAGGAGCTCCCTGGCCTTGGCCAGTACATCCGCCCCGCCGTAAAGCGTCGGCAGAGTCAGCAACGCATCAGATACATCGCAGGAAACATTGCCGAGAAGCTCGCGCAGCCCCGGCAGATCCTTGGCCTGCAGGCAGTCGAAGAGGGCCTCCTCCCGCTCGGGAAGCAGCCCCGCCTTTCGGGCCAGCGCCTTGAAGATGCCGACATGCCCGAGATCGATACGCGAGGTCCCGACTCCGGCGCTTAGCAGGGACTCCGCCAGCAGGCGAATAACCTCTGCATCGGCTTCAAGACCGGCATGACCATACACCTCGGCCCCCAGTTGCAGCGGCTCCCGGGTGGCAGTCAACGAGGACGGCACCGCGTGAGCAACGCTCCCGCAGTAGCACAGACGCGCGACGCCCTTCCGGTTGAGCAAATGGGCATCAATGCGGGCGACCTGGGGCGTAATGTCGGCACGCACACCCATCGTGCGGCCAGAAAGCTGATCAACGAGTTTCAGCGTCTTCAGTTGGAGATCCTGACCAGCACCAGTCAGCAGAGACTCCAGGTATTCAAGAAGCGGCGGCGCTACCAGCTGATAACCATTCAAACGGAAGGCATCGAGCAATCGGCGGCGCAGATCTTCGAGCTTTGCCGCCTCAGCAGGCAAAGCGTCCTGGATATATTCGGGTAGAACCCAACGCAACATGGGCAAAGTGCCTCAGGAAAAAACAATCAGAATAACGAGGCCGAGAACCATAGAACCAAGGCCAACAAAGCGGATCTGTCCATCAGCCATGCGGATCAGACGTGTAAACGTCTCACGCCACGTGGCCGGCGCAACAAAGGGAATAAGGCCTTCGAGCACCAGCATCAGTGCGAAGGCCAGAATGAGGGTCCTCCCCATTATTTCCCGTTCTTGCCGCCCTTGGCGGACTCGGATGCTGCGGAGCGACCGCCAGCCCCCTTGAGATACTTGAAGAAATCGGAGTTGGGATCAACAACCATTACATCCGATTTGTTCTTGAAACTGTTCCGATAAGCATCGAGACTACGATAAAAAGCGTAAAACTCCGGACTCTGGTTGAAGGCTTGCGCATAGATGGACGACGCTTTGGCATCGCCATCGCCCTTCACAACCTGGGCATCCCGATACGCTTCGGCAATGATCACTTCCCGCTGCCTGTCGGCGTCAGCCTTGATTTTTTCTGCTTCAGCACCACCCTGGGAACGCAGCTCGTTAGCTACCCGCTTGCGTTCAGCCTCCATACGGCGATACACCGACTCGGAAACCTCGGCAGGAAGATCGACCCGCTTGAGGCGGACATCGACAATCTGGACGCCGATCTTGCGGGAGTCCTGATCGGCCTTCAGACGCATCTCATCCATGATCTTGTCGCGCTCGCCAGACACAACCTCATGCACGGTACGCTTGCCGAACTCCTCCCGCAAACCGGCATTGACGGTTTGCTCAAGACGAGTCCGGGCTCTCGCCTCATCACCGCCCACGGAAATGTAATAGAGCTTCGGATCGACAATGCGCCACTTCACAAAAAGATCAACGAGTACGTTTTTCTTCTCGGAAGTAATGAAGCGCTCAGGCTCGGAAGTATCGAGGGTCAGAATGCGGCTGTCGAAATAGCGAACATTCTGAATGAGCGGAAGCTTGAAGTGCAGACCGGGTTCGCTGATCTGTCCCTTGACCTCACCCAGCTGGAAAACAAGCGCGTGCTGACGCTGATCAACTGTAAAGAGAGACATGGAGAGGATGGCCAGGACAAAAAGTCCCACCCCGAAAATGAATGGCAGGCGTTCGCGCATCAGCGTTCTCCCCGATCACGGTTACGCGTTGTCTCGCGGGTACGGACTTCACCGGAAAGCGCGTCGACTCTCGGCGGTGAAATGTTGTTTTCAGTGGCAGTCGGAGCACTAGCCGGCCGGGCGCTCTGGGGCAGATCGGCGACCGGTGCGTTGGTAGGAACCGCTGTCGCCTGAATGATCTTGTCCAGCGGGAGATATAGAAGATTTCCGCTGCCGCGAGCGTCAAGCATCACCTTTGACGTGTTCGAAAAAACCTGCTGCATCGTATCGATATACATGCGCTGGCGGGTGACTTCCGGCGCCTTCGCATACTCGATGTAGACCTGTTTGAACCGTGAGGCATCGCCTTCCGCTTGGGCAACCACGCGGCTCTTGTAGGCGTCGGCCTCTTCAAACAGCCGGGACGCAGCACCACGGGCACGGGGAATCACATCATTGGCGTAGGCCTGACCTTCATTCTTCTGACGCTCTCGATCCTGACCCGCCTTGACCGCATCATCAAATGCGGCCTGCACCTGCTCCGGCGGCTGGGCATTCTGCATGGTGACCTTGCTGACCTGGATACCCGTCGCATAGCGATCGAGGATTTCCTGAGTAAGCTTCTGGGCGTTGGCGGCAACCTGCTCGCGGCCTTCGTAGAGGACGAAGTCCATCTTGCTCTTGCCAACAACTTCGCGCACCGCGGTTTCGGCTGCCTGGATCACCGAATCATCGGCGTTCCGGTTGTTGAACAGATATTGCTGCGGATCCTTCAGGATGTACTGAACGGCAAACTGGATGTTAACGATGTTCTCGTCATCGGTGAGCATCAGGGCCTCCTTGAGTACCTTGTTGCGCTCCGAGCCACGATAGCCAATTTCGACCGTCCGCACACCGGTCAGGTTGACCAGTTCGTGCGTCTGGACCGGGTAGGGCAGACGCCAGCGTAAGCCGGGTTCAGTCGACTCCAGAAAACGGCCGAACTGAAGCACGATGCCCCGCTGGCTGGCATCCACAATATAGAAGCCACTCGCCAACCAGATCACGGCAGCGAAAGCAGCGATCAGCCCTAGCCCGCCACCTAATTGCCGGAAATTGAATTCAGGAATCCGGCTACCGCCGTCGCCACCACCCGAACCGCCATTGCGCCCGGGATCGCGCCCGAACATGCCGGACAGCCGCCGATTGAAATCGCGCCAGAGTTCTTCAAGGTCGGGGGGGCCTTGGTTGCCATCACCGCCGCGCTTGTCGTCGCCGCCGCGATTGCCCCATTTGGGATCATTGAGAGACATAAGGATGCCTGAGATCACAGTGAATAATCCGTTCCGGGAAGTGTGACAACGGGGAATCATCAATTCGAATCCTGCGTTGCCGGGATAGCAGTGAGAGCTGCCTTGTGAGCCAGAGCAACGTCGGCAAGCACCTTGCGCAACAGGCCTACTCCGTCCCCCGTTCTGGCGCTAAGCAAAACGCGCGAGATATTACCACAAGCGTCCTGCTGGACTTCCGGGCTTGCCAGCGTCGCGTCGATCTTGTTCCAGACCTGAATCTGGGGAAGCATACCGGCCCCGATTTCTTCAAGCACACCATTGACAGCCGCGATCTGCCCTTCCCTGTCCTCGCTTGATGCATCCACAACATGGAGCAGAAGGTCGGCAGAGATGGTTTCCTCAAGCGTCGCGTGAAAAGCTGCAACGAGCGAGTGAGGCAGGTCCCGAATGAATCCGACCGTGTCCGACAGGACGACGTTCCCTGCCTCGCCAAGAAAAAGTCGGCGGGATGTCGTATCGAGCGTGGCGAACAGTTGGTCAGCCGCATAGGCACCGGCCTTGGTCAGCGCATTGAAAAGCGTCGACTTGCCTGCATTGGTGTAACCAACAAGGGAAATGGACAGCACATCACGACGCTCACGGGCTCGCCGACGCACTGCGCGCTGACGCTCCAGTTGCGCAAGGCGCCCCTTGAGAAGCTTGACCCGTTCTCCGAGCAAACGCCGGTCGGTTTCCAGCTGCTTTTCACCCGGTCCGCGCAAACCGATGCCGCCCTTCTGGCGCTCAAGGTGAGTCCAACCCCGCACAAGGCGTGTCGACAAGTGCTGCAATTGAGCCAGTTCGACCTGCAGTTTGCCTTCGTGGCTCTTGGCGCGGAGGGCAAAAATATCGAGAATCAGTGCCGATCGGTCAACGACGCGACAAGCAAGCTTGCGCTCCAGATTGCGCTGCTGGGCCGCGGTGATGTCGTGATTGAAGATCACGATGTCGGCTTCATTCAACTGGGCTGCGGCACCAATCTCCTCGGCCTTTCCCTTGCCCACGAAAAAAGCAGAATCGGGTGCCTGACGGCGCCCCTGGACAACCCCTACAACTATTGCACCCGCACTGCTGGCCAGCAGACCGACTTCGGCCAGGCGTTCATCAATGCCGCCCTGCCCAAAATCAACCTGCACCAGAACGGCACGGGTTCCCGCTGCAGGTCTGTCAAGCACGCGCGAACCCGGCATCAAAATGGCCGGCAAGCAGCCGAACGAGAGAGGAACTCAGCTGGCAACCTCGTTTTGTTCCTGCTGGATATTGACCGGACGGGCCGGCACGACAGTGGAAATGGCATGTTTGTAAACCATTTGCGTCACCGTGTTCTTCAGCAGAACAACATACTGGTCGAAGGACTCGACCTGCCCCTGCAACTTGATCCCGTTCACAAGATAGATGGAAACCGGAACGTGCTCGCGCCGCAGCGCATTGAGGAATGGATCTTGAAGGAGTTGCCCCTTGTTGCTCATGGTAGAACCTCTATGGTTTTAGTTTGGAATAATTATAGAGCCATTTGCTGCACTGCCGCATGGAGGCAGCAAGCCGCTCATTGGTGTGGAAGCGGTTCTTTAATCCCTGTTGGCGTAGGGATTCGTGGAAGACTTGAATTGTATCCGTAATGGCGTTCCCTGCAATTTGAACGCCTCCTGGAAGGTGCGCTCCAGGAAGCGGACATAGGACGCAGGAACGTGATCAAGGGCACTGCCGTGGATCACGATGATAGGCGGGTTCATACCCCCCTGGTGCGCATAGCGCATCTTCGGGCGGAAACCGCCATGACGCGGAGGTTGCTGACGGGCAATCGCGTCGAGTAAAAGACGTGTGAGCTTTGGCGTAGCCAGCTTGGTCATGGCCGCCTCGTAGGCGCCATCCACGGCCTTGAGCATCGCGGCAATTCCCTGCCCCTTTAGCGCCGAGACGTAAAGAAAGCGGGCGAAGGCTAGGAAAGGCAGCTTGCGATCGATGTCTTCCTTGATCCGCTGACGACGATAATCGTCGACGCTGTCCCACTTGTTCACCGCAACCACGAGGGCACGCCCGGCTTCAACCACGAAACCGGCGATATGAGCATCCTGATCGGAAATCTCCTGGCTGGCATCCAGGACCAGGACGACCACGTTAGCCTGTTCAACAGCCTGCAGGGTCTTGATCACAGAGAATTTCTCGACTGCCTCAAAGACCTTGCCACGCTTGCGCAGACCCGCAGTATCGATCAGCGTGTAGTGTCGTCCGTTGCGCTCGAACGGCACCTCGATCGCATCCCGTGTCGTGCCAGGCATGTCGAAGGCGATCACGCGCTCTTCGCCGATCAGCGTATTGACCATGGTGGACTTGCCCACGTTGGGGCGTCCGACAATGGCTACGCGAGGGCCCTTTTCAGCGGTCTCCTCGCCTTCCGGATCTTCCGGGAAGGTCTCGAGGATCAGTTCCATCAAGGACGTGACGTTGTCCCCGTGGGCAGACGAGATGCACAGGGGCTCACCCAGACCGAGCTCATGAAACTCGGCCGAGATCATCGAGCGGTTCATGCCTTCGGCCTTGTTCACAACCAGGAAGGTCGGACGGCCGGCACGGCGCAAGCGCGTGGCGATCTGCTCGTCGTGGGGAGTCAGGCCACTGCGGGCATCCACCATGAAAAGGAGCGCGTCAGCTTCGGCAATCGCCTGCTCGGCCTGCTTGGCCATCTCGTGAACGATGCCATCCTTGGCGACCGGGTCGAAACCTGCGGTATCGACGACAAGAAATTCCCGCTCGAGAGCACGGCCAAGGCCGTAGCGACGATCCCGCGTCAGGCCGGGAAAGTCGGCAACGAGGGCGTCACGGGTTTTGGTAAGGCGGTTGAAAAGGGTAGATTTGCCCACATTGGGGCGTCCGACCAGGACGAGGGTGGGTTTCACGCTTTGGCGACTCCGTTATTGAACGCCGAGGGCGTAAACATTGCCATCCCGCGTCTGGACGACAATGTCGCCAGTGGCACGTTGCAGGTCTGCAACGATCGGGCTGGAATTGGCGCGATGACGTCCGACGAGGGCACCATCATCCTTGCGCAGAATGTGTATGTAGCCTTCGCTGTCACCGACAAGCACGTGATCACCAAAAACTTTCGGGCGACCGGTTCCGCGGCCGGCGAGCAGATCCTGCTTCCAGGTGCTGGCGCCATTGGAAATATCCAGGGAATGAACAGCACCCTTTTCGTCGGTCACAAATACGTGCTCGTCGTCCAGATCCAGCCCTTTGGAGCTGGAAAGATCGCGGGTCCACAGGGTTGAACCGTTGGCCAGATCGAAGCAGGCTACCCGCCCCTGATAGGCAACCGCGCAGGTGGCACGTGTGCCCATGGCCGGAAGACTGGTGATGTCGGCAACCCGCTCGAGCTCGGTGGAGCCGCGCGGAACCGCCACGGTGCCTTCCCACATCAAGCCACCATTGGCCGGATTGATGGCTGTCAGCTTGCCGCCCGGAAATCCGGCAAGAATCGCCTTGTCGTCAAGAAAAACCCCGGCTGCATTGCGCAGCGACAAGGACGGCATGGCACGCTGATAGACCCAGCGCTGCTTGCCGTCTACCGGATCGAGGCCGAATAGCCGGCTGTCCGCGCTGCGTACAACAACAATACTGTCGGACACGGCGGGCGCAGCCAGTATTTCGGCATTAACCCGCACACGCCACCTGATCTGACCAGAAACCGCATCAAGCGCGATGACATCCCCCTTCGGGGAGCCCACCAGCACCAGCTTTCCGTTGCTACCAACACCGCCCGACAGCGTCGAATCCACCGAAGTCTTCCAGACGGTACGCCCGGCCTCGATACGCTGCACACCGCCATCACGGCCGGCGGCAAACACCGCCTCGCCACTCGGAGCCGGCTGGAACACGAAGAGGCCGGCGTCGCCGACACGGCTTCGCCAGACTTCGGTCGTCTTCAGCGGATTGCTCAAGGGCTTGAGCGGCGTAATCTTCGCATCACCGGAAGAAAACGGATTAAGGGAACTGCAAGCCCCGAGGGCCAGCGATCCCAGGACGATTACGGCAAGTTGCCGTGCCTTCATTGAGCACCTCCAACGGCATCGAGCTTGGCCTGGGCGATTTCGCGCAGCGTCACAGCTTCGATCTTGGTGGCGCCACTGAGGGCCTCCACCGCTGCCTTGTAAGCCACGCGCGCTTCCTCCGGCTTGCCCTTGGCGACCAGAATGTCACCTTTCAAATCAGCATACCGGGCGGTAAAGGCGTCGTCCGGCGGGCTCTGAACCTGGGCCAGGGCTTCATCGTAAGCCTTGTCGTCAAGCATCACTGTCGCCAGGCGCAAACGGGCCAGATCGCGCAGGGCCGGGTCGTTTGCATTATCAGCAGCCCAAGCAAGGGGAACCCGGGCGTTTTTCAGATCACCCGCTTCGCTCTGAACCTTGGCGGAAAGCAATGCAGCCAAATCAGCGTACGCCGTGCCGCTGTACTTCTCGATAAGCATGCCGGCGGCTTCGCGGGCTTTCTGCGCATTGCGCTCGGCAGCAGCCTTTTGCACAACGTCATAAAGGACAGAGGCTTCCGTGCCCTGCTTTCCCTTGTACCAGTTCCAGCCCTGCCAACCCACGGACGCAAGAGCAGCGGCGACGGCCAGCACTGTCACCAGCTTGCCGTACTGCTCCCACCATCCCTTGATCTGGGAAATCTGTTCTTGTTCTTCGAGGTCAAATGCTGCCATCTTCTTCTTCCGATTCGAGTAGGCGGTCAGCCAGGGTTTCTGAGAGCGCATCCATGTGGACGCGAATCTGTTCGCCGCCATCGCGCAGGGGCTTGAGGCTGACTTCGCCCGCCGCTGCTTCGTCTTCACCGATAACGACAGCAAAAGGTGCGCCGGATGCATCGGCGCGTTTCATCTGTGACTTGAACCCGCCGCCACCGCAGTGCAGGGTTACAGCAAAACCGGTTCCACGCAGCGCCTCGGCAACACGGAACGCGGCACGCTGAGCGGCCTCACCGGAGTGAACGAGATAGATGTCGGGCGTCGGCCGATCGGCCTCACCACCGCATTCCTTCCACAGGGACAGGATGCGCTCGATGCCCATCGCAAAACCGGCTGCTGGCGCCGGCTTGCCGCCAAGCTGGGCGACCAGTCCGTCGTAACGGCCACCGGCACAGATCGTGCCTTGGGCACCCAGGCGGGTTGTGACCCATTCGAATACCGTACGGTTGTAGTAGTCGAGGCCACGCACCAGCCGGTGATTGATCCGGTACGGAAGCCCGGCATCCTTGAGCAGGGTCTGCACGCCATTGAAGTGCTTCAGCGACTCTTCCCCGAGGAAGTCGGCGAGCTTCGGCGCCGCTTCGACAATGTTCTGCAGATCCGGATTCTTGGTGTCGAGGATGCGCAATGGATTCGTATACAAGCGCCGCTGACCATCTTCGTCAAGGCTGTCCTTGTGTACTTCCAGATAGGTAATCAGGGCCGCCCGGTGAGCAGCTCGCTCCTCGCTGCTGCCAAGTGAGTTGATCTCGAGCTCGACGTCTTCGAGCCCCAGGTCATCCCACAGACGCGCGCACATCAGGATGTGTTCGGCATCGATGTCGGGCCCGTCGTAACCCAGTGCTTCAACACCCACCTGGTGGAACTGGCGGTAGCGGCCCTTCTGGGGGCGCTCATGGCGGAACATCGGCCCGTGGTAATACAGGCGACGCGGGTTGCCGAACAGCAGATTGTGCTGGATTGCCGCCCGCACGCAGGATGCCGTGCCTTCAGGACGAAGGGTAAGGTGTTCGCCGTTGAGGGCATCTTCGAAGGAATACATTTCCTTCTCGACGATATCGGTCACTTCACCGATGGCCCGCTTGAAGAGCGGTGTCGGCTCAACAATCGGCATGCGAATGGGGCGGTAACCGTAGCTATGCAGCCAGTTGCGGACGATGTCCTCGAACTGCTCCCAAACTTCGGCGTCGTCGGGCAAGATGTCATTCATCCCGCGCACGGCCTGGAGGGTCTTGCTCATGATTCCCTTTATTTTTCTGTCGGGCGCTGGCTCAGGCCGGCGTGCCCTTTCTGGGGTAAGTGCGGGCCACGTAACGCTCGATGATGGCCTTGAATTCGTTGGTGATATTGTCCCCGCGAAGGGTCTGGGTCTTCACGCCGTCCTCGAAAATCGGGGCGGCCGGCATTTCGCCGGTACCAGGCAGGGAGATTCCGATATTGGCGTGCTTGCTTTCGCCAGGGCCGTTCACGATGCAGCCCATGACCGCCAGGCTCATGTTTTCGACACCATCAAACTGATCGCGCCAAATGGGCATGTTGTCGCGAACAAAGCTCTGAACGTCCGAAGCCAGCTCCTGGAAAAGCGTGCTGGTCGTGCGTCCACACCCCGGACAGGCTGTCACCATTGGCGTAAACGCACGCAGCCCCATGGTCTGAAGGATTTCCTGGGCGACAATCACTTCCTGTGTCCGGCTGCCATTGGGCTCCGGGGTCAGGGAGACGCGGATCGTATCACCGATCCCCTCCTGCAGCAGAACCGCAAGGGCTGCCGTTGAACCGACAATGCCCTTGGAGCCCATACCAGCCTCGGTAAGGCCGAGGTGCAGAGGGTAATCACACTTGGCAGCCAGATCACGATAAACGGCAATCAGGTCCTGGACGCTGCTCACCTTGGCCGACAGGATGATCTTGTCGCGACCCAGACCATATTCTTCAGCCTTGACGGCAGATTCGAGCGCCGAGGTAACCAGCGCCTCGCGCATGACAGCCCCCGCATCCCGCGGAATCGCACGCTTGGCGTTTTCGTCCATGATCCGGGCCAGCACGGACTGATCAAGACTGCCCCAGTTCACGCCGATCCGCACCGGCTTGTTGTAGCGGCAGGCCATCTCGACGATGGCGGCAAACTGGGTGTCGCGCTTGGCGCCCTGCCCTACATTGCCCGGATTGATGCGCAGCTTGTCGAGCGCCTCGGCACAGGCCGGATTATCGGCAAGCAGCTTGTGACCGTTGTAATGAAAGTCGCCGACCAGCGGAACGTCGAGGTTCATCGCCAGCAGCTTTTCGCGGATCTTCGGCACAGCCTTGGCGGCCTCGTCATTATTGACGGTAATCCGCACCAGCTCGGAGCCGGCCCGTGCCAGCTGGGCGATCTGCATCGTCGTCGCAAAATCGTCGGCCGTGTCGGTGTTGGTCATGGACTGAACCACCACCGGCGCACCGGCACCGATCAGGACATGACCGACCCGAACCTGGCGGGTCGTGCGGCGGGCAGCGGAGCGCCCGGAAAGAAGTAGATCCATGGAAGTCTATTTACTCAAGCTTGAAGCGAGCGACCGTCACCTTGGTGGAGGTGCTCAGATCGACGGGAGTACCGTTACGTTCCAGTTTCACGAAACGTGCGTTGCCGACAACGAGGGAAAGGGGAGCCTTGCCATCGAACTCCTGGCGGGAGCCCGCCTTCCCCAACTGGGAGAAGACGATCTTGCCGTTCTTGTCTTTCACTTCCACCCATGCGTCCTTGGCAAACTCAAAAACGAGATGGTCTTCGCCAGAAACCGGTTTGGCCTGCTCGACAACGTCCTTCTGGATGACTTGCGGCGAAATCGGGGCGGCAACGCCTTGTTCAACGACAGGCGCTTGCGCAGGCACAGGCGTCTCGGCTACGGTCGCCGGCTGGGCTGATGAAGGAGGCGGCGCAGTGACGGCCGGTTCGGTCGCTACCGGCACATCGGCCGCTGCAGGTACGGGAAGACTGGCGACCAGATCGTCCGTGCTCTTCTTGCGCTGGATATCGTAATACCAGCCGGCAACAACGATGCCGAAAAGGCCAAGAGCCGCAATCACGCCGGGCAGAACCGAACGACGAAAACGCCCTCGCCCCACCTGCGGCATGTTGCCCTGCGCGTTGGAGGCCGGTGCAAGCTCAACATTCGCCTCATCAGAGGGGGATTGCATGGCTGCAAGCAGCGGAGCAGCATCGATCTTGAGGAGGCGCGCGTAGTTGCGCAGGAAACCCCGCGTAAAAGCAAAGCCCGGCAGCAAATCAAAGCGACCCGACTCAAGCGCCTCGATCTGACGGGCGTTCAGTTTTAGCGAACTCGCCGCCTCGGATATGCTCATTCCCTGGGCCTCACGCGTACGACGCAAGGTGTCGCCAACGGAAGATTCCTGGAACGGGCTCGTCGGGGAAGTTGGCAAAGTTTGAGAATCGGTCACTGATACTGCCCTTGCAAGAAAGCCTTGAATTCGGAGGAGCCGGGGAAACGACGCCGCAACTGCTGGACGAATCCGGCTTCGGCGGTGCGATCACCAAGACGACGCTCAACGCGGATGGCAAGCCACAGGCTTTCCGCAGTGGAGTCACCGCCCTGATGCAGGGCACCAAGATAGCGCTTAGAGGCTTCGTAGGCGCCCCGGCGATAGGTAATCGAGGCCAGATGGAACAGTGCCTGAAGATTGCCATTATCGGTTTCAATGGCACGCTGAAACTGTTCTTCCGCAGCCTGATCGTTCTTCAGGCGCAGCTGGCAAAGCCCGGCATTGGCATAAGCCCGGGTCGGGGTTTGATAGTAAGGATTGCGAACCACCGTTGCGAATTGCTCAAGGCCGGCTCTCTCCTTACCTGTGGAGCACAGGAACCAGCCGTAGCTGTTCATGATTTCCGGGTCGCCCGGTGCCAGCCGCATCGCGTATTCAAAATTGGCGGCAGCAACGGCGTTCTCTTCCAGAAACATGTGCACAAGCCCCATCAACTGATAGGCAGGCGCATAGCCCGAATCGTAGGCAACCGCCGCACGGGCTTCGTCGAGGGCTACGCCGTAACGGGCTGCCTGAAAATAAGCCTGCCCGAGCTCCACGTGGACCTTGGCCTTGCGCCGGGCATCGGTAACGACCGGCTCGTCGGACATGGGTCGGTCGAGATTGGCAACCGAGGTGGGCATTCGCGGCCCAACACATCCGGCCAGAGCGAAAAGTGCTGCCAGCACAGGCAACAAGCGTTTCACGGTCAAGCCCCCACGATCGGAACGATCCGGGTCGTCCGGCGCGTCTTGTCCTTCACCTGGCCGGCAAGCTGGCCACAAGCGGCATCCACATCGTCACCGCGCGTCTTGCGCGTCGTGGTGACGATTCCGGCAGCCATCAGGATTTCTGCAAACTGCTTGATGCGCGGAGCCGGTGAGCGATCAAAACCGGAATTCGGAAAAGGATTGAAGGGGATGAGATTGAACTTGCACGGCACATCCCGCGTGAGTGCCACGAGTTCGCGGGCATGGGCATCGGAATCATTCACACCGTCGAGCATGACGTACTCGAAGGTCACGAAATCCCGCGGCGCTTTTTCGAGGTAGCGCCGGCAGGCCGCCATCAGCTCACGCAGGGGGTATTTCTGGTTGATAGGCACCAGCCTGTCGCGCAGGACGTCGTTTGACGCATGCAGGGACACGGCAAGGGCCGTCGGACAGGCGTCGCGCAGGCGGTCCATGGCCGGAACAATGCCGGACGTGGAGACCGTAACCCGGCGGCGTGACAAACCATAGGCGTTGTCGTCCAGCATCAGATTGAGTGCCGAGACAACATTGTCGAGATTGGCAAGAGGCTCGCCCATACCCATCATCACGACATTGCTGATGACCCGCTCGCCGTCGCCATTGGCGCCAAGCATGCGGTTGGCAAGCCACAGCTGGCCAATAATCTCGGCAGCGGTCAGATTGCGGTTGAAGCCCTGCTTGCCCGTCGAGCAGAAGGCGCAGTCGAGGGCACAGCCTGCTTGCGACGAGATGCACAGGGTGCCGCGGTTGGTTTCGGGGATGAACACCGTTTCCACCGCGTTGGCGTTGCCCACATCGAGCAGCCACTTGCGGGTTCCATCCGTGGAGACGCTGTCGCGCACCACCACAGGCGGAGCAATGCATGCCGTCGCCGCGAGCTTGGCCCGCAGCGACTTGGCAACGTCGGTCATCTGGTCGAAATCGGTTGCGCCGAAGCGATGCACCCAGCGGAGCACCTGCTTGGCGCGAAATGGTTTCTCACCCTGCTGGAGAAACCAGTCGGTGAGGGCTTCGGCATCGAAATCGAGGAGATTGACCACGTAAGTATCCGTTCAAACCAGCAGGACGAAGCGATTTCATCCCGCTGGTAGAGATCATCAACGGCTGTAAACGTTCATGCCGGGGAAGAAGAAAGCAATTTCCACCGCTGCCGTTTCGGCTGCATCGGAGCCGTGCACTGCGTTGGCATCGATGGACTCGGCGAAATCGGCGCGAATGGTGCCGGGAGCGGCCTTCTTCGGGTCGGTGGCGCCCATCAGGTCACGGTTCTTGAGGATGGCACCTTCGCCTTCGAGGGCCTGGATCATCACCGGACCCGAGGTCATGAAGGAAACCAGATCCTTGAAGAAGGGACGTTCTTTATGCACGGCGTAAAACTCGCCTGCTTCGCGTTCGGAGAGGTAAGCCAGCTTGGCGGCAACGACCTTCAGGCCGGCTGCTTCGAAGCGGGCGTAGATCTGGCCGATCACGTTCTTGGCGACGGCGTCGGGCTTGATGATGGAAAGAGTGCGTTCAATAGCCATGTTGCGAGAGCTCCAGTGAGACAAAGGTCGGTCGAAAAACCGAAAGCTTGGAATTTTAACAGGTTGGTGAGCACCATCGGCGTTTTTCGGCTCAATGATGCCAAGGAGGGTAACAGCGAAAGAGGGGCAATGATGCCTTCCGGAGCCGGCAGGCAGAAATCAGAACAAATGAGGGGCAAAAAAAAAGGGTGCGCATCGCGCACCCCCAACCCCAACAGAGAGACTTAAGTCAAGACACAGAGTGTCTGGAAAGCGCATGTTGTTGCTCGTTTTCGCGCCTTCAACCTGAAGCGGAGTATGGGTGAGCCCTGCGTCTCAGGTCTTGATTTTTGTCAAAAACCCTTCAGATATCAAGGTTAAAACCACAGACAATCATTCAGACCCGGTCGTCAGGGTCGGGGAGTGTCGGCCTGGTCTTTCTTTCCTGCGTCATCCCGGACCGGAGGGGTATCGTCATCGCTGACCACCCGGTAACCAGGCCCCTCCAGGTCGTCGAACTGCCCGCTGCGCACTGACCACCAGAAAACAAGACCGATCAGGAAGACAAGGATCACTGACAAGGGGATGAGCAGGTAGAGGCTTTCCATGATGGATCTCAGTAAGTGCGCTTGCGTTGCAGGCGCAGGGCGTTCAGGACAACAAACAGGGAGCTTGCCGACATGCCGATACCGGCCATCCAGGGTGTTACGAGACCAGACATGGCGAGGGGAACCGCGGTGAAATTGTAGGCGAAGGACCACCACAGGTTCTGCCGGATGATACGCAGGGCGCGACGAGACAGACCCACCCCCTCGGCAAGGGAGGCCAGGCGACCGCTCAGAAGCACGATGTCGGCCTGGTTACGTGCAAGGTCGGTGCCCCCTCCCATGGCGATGGACACCTGGGCCTGAGCCAGCACCGGCGCATCATTCACCCCGTCGCCAACCATGGCGATCACGGCATCGCCCTTCTGGAGCGCCCGCAATTCGGCATGCTTGCCCTCAGGGGTCATTCCCCCAACGGCGTGCTTGACTCCCAACTTTCTGCCCAGCTCCTCGACCGTTGAAGGGGTATCGCCGCTGAAAATCGACAACTCGATGCCTTTGCTGCGCAAGGACGCGAATGCCGCCGGACAATCCTCCCGCAAACCGTCCGAAAGGGAAAAACCGGCGAGCCAGCCTTCGGACGAACCGAGGGCGATCACGGTCCGCCCGGAGCGCTCATCCTCCAGAAGCACATCCGGAGGCGGGGTGCCGGCAAGCGCAGCCACAAACTCCGGCCGCCCGATGCGGTAGCTTAGGCCGTCAAGCACGCCCGCCACGCCCTGCCCTGTCGTGGCCGTCAAACCACCAAAGGCGGCCAGCGCCCCATCAGCTTTGGCGCCATGGATCCTCAGTGCGCTCGCTATGGCATGCTCTGACCCCTGCTCGAGCCCCGTGGCGAGACGCAATATTGCTGCTTCATCCAGCGTACCAAGCACACGCACCTGCTCGACCCGCATCTCGCCGTAGGTGAGCGTGCCGGTCTTGTCGAAAACGAAGTGATCTGCGCGAGCCAGGGCTTCGATAGCATGACCGCGGGTCACCAGAACCCCCATCCTTGCCAGCGCGTCGGTGGCCACCGTCAGCGCCACTGGCGTAGCCAGCGACAGCGCGCAGGGGCAGCTCACCACCAGAACCGACACAAAGACCCAAAGGGCCCGATCCGGATCAAACCACCACCAGCCCGCCGCGGTCACGCAGGCAAGCACCAGCAATGCAACGATGAACCAGGCAGCGACCTTGTCGGCCTGCTGCACGACACGGGGCTTCTCGGCCGACGCGCGCTCCATCAACTGACGGATCGCAGCCAATCGGGTGTGCTCGCCGGTACGGGTTACGCGAACGAAGAGCGGGCTGCGGACGTTGACACTGCCGCCGGTCACCTCGCTGCCCGGCGTCTTCGGCACGGGGCGACTCTCGCCGGTGAGAAGCGCTTCGTTCGCCTCGCTGTCCCCATCGACGACCACACCATCGGCCGGCATGCTTTCGCCGGGTTTGACGCGGATCACATCACCGGCAAGCAGTTGCGAAACGGGTACTTTCTCCCCTTCCGGCGCCGGATAGCCGGGGAGCCTTTCGGCGAAGGCCGGCAGCGCCTTGCCAAGCTCTTCCACACCCCGAACGGCTTTCTGGCGGGCCAGCATTTCCACATAGCGCCCGCACAGCAGGAAGAACACGAACATGGTCACGGAGTCGAAATACACCTCCCCATGACCGGAAATGGTGGCCCAGCAACTGGCGATGAAGGCGGCACCAACGCCGAGGGCAACCGGCACATCCATGCCGAGCCGGCGCAGGCGGATATCCCGCAGGGCGTGGCTGAAGAAGGGCGCAGCAGAATACAGCACGACCGGCGCGGTAAGGATCAGGCTGGCCAGGCGCATCAGATTCTCGATGTCCGGCGTCATGTCGCCAGCCTCGGCGATGTACACCGGGAAGGCGTACATCATCACCTGCATCATGCCAAAACCGGCCACGAAGAGGCGCCACAAGGCAGAGCGGCGCTCGCGCTGGGAAATCTGTTCAGAGCGGGCAGAATCGTAGGGATAGGCCCGATATCCGATGGCCTGGATCGCCGCCAGAATGTCGGACAGCTTGATGCGCCGCTCATCCCAGCGCACGCGAGCGCGACGGGTCGCGTAATTGATGTCGACAGCGGTTACGCCGGGCTGATGGGCGATGTGCTCTTCATTCAGCCAGATGCAGGCGGCGCAGGTAATGCCTTCGAGGATCAGGGCCGCTTCACGCTCATGCTCGCCAACCGGCGTAACGAAACCCTTCTGGAAGTCCGGATGATCGAAAAGACCCAGATCCTTGAGCTCATCGGGCATGGCCTCGCGGGCCTGCTCCGGCATGGCGTCGCGTCGACGGTAGTAGTCAATCAGGCCATTGCTGACGATGGATTCGGCCACCGCCTGGCAGCCTGTGCAACACATCTGGCGCGTGGCCCCGTCGACCTCGACAGAGAGATCGACATGAGCGGGAATCGGCAGACCGCAGTGATAGCAGTCGTGTTCGGACGACGGGGAAGATTGGGACAAAAAAGCCTCACATACAACGCGCGTGGCCGGGAATGACCACGGAGAACACGCCCTTTTATCACAAAGGCGCACCCCATCAAAACCCCGCAAGCCGTCCACAAAACAAAAGCGCGCCCCGAAGGACGCGCTTTTGTGTGGAAACAAAAAACTGGATTACATCATCCCGAGCATGCGCGGGAACCACAGGGACAGACCCGGCCAGTAGGTCACGACGCCCAGGAAGGCCAGCATCGACAGCAGCCACGGCCAGACAGCCACCGTGAGCTCCGTGATACCCATCTTGGTAATGCCCGACGCCACGTAGAGGTTCAGCCCCACCGGCGGGTGACACATCCCCACTTCCATGTTCACCACCATGATGATGCCGAAATGTACCGGGTCGATTCCGAGCCTTACGGCGACCGGAAACAGGATCGGGGCGAAGATCAGGACGATGGACGAGGGCTCCATGAAGTTGCCGGCCAGCAGCAGCATCACGTTGACCGCCAGCAGGAAGGCGACAACGCCAAGCCCGTTGCCAAGCATCCATTCAGCCAGCGCCTGCGGGATGTTCTCGTTGGTCATGATGAAAGAGAACAGCACCGCATTGGTGATGATGTAGAGCAGCATTGCCGACATGTTGGCGGAGTTGAGCAGCACCTTCGGCACATCGCTCAAGGGCATGTCGCGATACACGAACACCGCTACAACGAAGGCGTACATGGCACTCATGGCGGCAGCTTCGGTCGGCGTGAACAGACCTGTGTAGATACCACCCATCACCACGACGATCAGCAGCAGGCCCCACATCGACTCGCGGAAGGCCTTGATGCGCTGGGCTGCCGATGCCTTCGGCTGGCGCGGGTAGTCGAACTTCCTCGCCCGATACCAGGTTACCCCGCCAAGAACGCCCGCCAGGGCCAGCCCCGGCACCACGCCGGCCATGAACAGGGCGCCGACAGAGGTGTTGGTCGCCACCGAGTACATAACCATCACGATGGACGGCGGAATCAGGATGCCCAAGGCCCCCGCCGTCGTGATGATGCCGGCACCGAACTTGTTGGGGAAACCCGCCCGCGTCATGGCCGGCAGCAGAATCGAGCCGATGGCCACCACCGTTGCCGGGGAGGACCCGGACACCGCCGCGAACAGCGCACAGGCCAGCACGCCGGCCAGACCAAGACCACCGTACCAATGCCCCACCATCGACGAGGCGAAGTTGATCATTCGCTTCGCCACCCCGCCGTGGGTCAGGAAATTGCCCGCCAGGATGAAGAACGGAATCGCCATGATTTCGAACTTCTCGATCCCGGTGAACAGTTTGAGGGCGACCGACTCCAGGGGCACCTCGGTGAACATGAACAGAAAGCTGAGAACGGTAAGGCCGAGAGAAATGGAAATCGGCATCCCGGTCAGCATCAGGGCCAGCAGCAGGCCAAAGATGATGGCGGCGTTCATTTGCGGTCTCCCTTCACATCGCCAACCTGTCTGTGCTTCAGATCATGCATATGCAGGTTGTCGTTCATCACAAAGGCGTCGGCACTGTCCGGAACGTGCTCATCGCCGTCGAGGCCATCCACATGACCGTGGTCGTGATGCGGCAGCTCACCGGTGCGCAGAAAGCCCAGGGTCACCTGCAGGAAGCGGAAGCACATCAGGCTGGAGCCAAGAGGAATGGCGCTATATACCATCCAGGTCGGCCATTCCAGATCGGGCGTCGTCGGACCTTCGGGAACATCGCCAAATTCGGCACCGGTCATCTGCAGAAAGGCGTAATGGGCGCCGTTTTCCCACACAAAATGGGCTCCCAGCGTGGCAACGATACCGGTGAAGGTGGCGCCGGCCAGCAGACCAAAGACGATGAATCTGGACCGGTTGCTGTCGTTGAGCCGGTTGATGAGCACATCGACGCCGACGTGGATGCCGGTGCGCACGCCATAGGCGGCACCGAACTTGGCCATCCACACGAACATGATGATGCACAGCTCCTGAGCCCAACTGAAGTTAAGGCCAAGCAACCAATCCTGCAGACCGGGAATGCTGACCCCTGCCAGGTAACGATGCACCACCGACAGAAAAATGATCGTCGTGGCGCTCCCCATCAGAAGCGTGATGATCCACTCTTCGAGGTGATTGAGAAATTTCATGATTTAGCCTCGCAGGAATGTGCGATTGGACGTGCCGAGCCCCGAGGGCCGCTGCGCGTCTTCATGCCCTTCACCCGGTCTGGATGAAGGGCGCTACAAACGGAAAACCCAGGCTGGCTTAGAGCTTCGCGGGATCGAAACCGGTTTCCTTGTAGATCGACTGGATCAGATCCTTGCCGATGCGCCCTTCCATCTTCTGATGAACCGGGAACATGGCCTTCTTGAAAGCCAGCTTTTCTTCCTTGGTCGGCATGTAGATCTGGGTCTTGCCGCTCTTCTTGATGGCCTCCAGGGACTTGTCGTTCTCTTCCTGGGCGATCTTGTTGGCGTAGACGGTGGAGTCCTTCATCGCCTGTTCAAGCTGGCCACGCACATCGGCCGGCAGGCCGTCCCAGAACTTCTTGTTGGCGATGACCGCGTAACCCAGGTAACCGTGATCAGTCACTGTCATGTGCTTCTGCACTTCATGCATCTTCTGGGTATACATGTTGGAGTGCGGATTCTCGGTACCATCCACCACGCCGGTCTGCAGGGCCTGATACACCTCGGAGAACGCCATCACCTGGGGCAAGCCACCCACGGAACGGATTTCCTCCTCGAGCACCTTGGAGGACTGGATGCGCAGCTTCTTGGCCTTCAGGTCTGCCGGGGTATGAATCGGCGTATTGGCCGAGAAAGACTTGAAGCCATTGTCCCAGTAAGCAAGGCCGACGATACCCTTGGGTTCGAGCTTTTTCAGGATACTGGCGCCGACAGGGCCCTGGGTAACCCGGTGCAGCTCCGTGTAGTCATCAAAAATGTAAGGCAGATCGAATGCCTCAAACTCCTTCACGCCCAGCGGTCCGAACTTGGCCAGTGACGGGGCCAGCATCTGTACCGCGCCGAGTTGCAGGGCCTCGAGCTCCTCCTTGTCCTTGTAAAGAGCACTGTTGGCGTAAACCTCAACCTTGACCTTGCCCTTGGTCAGCTCTTCGGCGCGCTTCTTGAAAAATTCCGAAGCCTTGCCTTTGGGCGTATCCGCAGCCACCACATGGCTGAACTTGATCACGATCGGGGCCTGAGCCGAAGCCGTGGCGCAAAAGCCCAGGGCGGCAAAGCTGAACAACAGGGTGCGCAGTTTCATTTTTTGTCTCCGATATAAGAAGTTTTTTCACGCAATCCCTGCTGAGCCGGGACTGCGGCAGACTACATTCCCAGTATTGATGGACGCATCAACGCTTTCAATTGTGGACATCCCCAGTGTGGAAAGCTCCGATGGCCTCGTTGGCACGCTCAGGCGATAAGAAGGTTACCCGAACAGTGATACTCAATCCCTTGCCAAACCCCACCCCCTCACCACCGCCCGGCTGGTATTGGAGCCTGCCGTACGCCGCCGTGGCGCTGTTCATCGCAACCATGGCCGCACTGCTGTGGCTGACCCATCGACAGGACGCCGAGGAGCAGCGCATGACGCTGATCAACGATGTGCTGTGGATGGAACAGAACCTGTCCTTCCAGTTCGAACGCAACAACGCCCAACTAACCCAGCTCGGGCCCCAACTGTTTGCCAGAAAACACCCCGATACCACCACCGAAGCCCGCCTCAAGCGCGCACTCGACCCGGAAAGCGGCATGATCCGCATCCTGTGGCTCGATGAAAACGGTGCAGTACGGGGCGCAGAGCCGCCCTACACCGAGAATCACCTGGTGGGAGAAAGCTCGGGAACCTTTCCGTCCACCGCAACCTACCGCCTTGCCCGCTCACTGGGGCGTCCGGCGTACAGCGACACCTATGCCGTCATCGAGAACCAGACCCAGTTCGAAGTCCATATTCCGGTGTTCGACGGTGGGCGCTACCTCGGCTCGGTCGTCGGGGTGTATTCCGTCAACGACATGCTGTCGCGCCAGATCCCCTGGTGGTTCTCCGAACGTTACCGGGTGTCCGTGACCAACAACCTGGGCACCGAGATCGCCGCCAAATCCAAAGTCTCGCCCCTTTCCACCCTCGCCTACGAAATCCCCTTCGAGCCGCCCGGACACGGTCTCAACCTCAACATCACGGCCTACAAGAGCGAGATCCGCTGGATCCCCTTGCTGCTGATGGGCTCTCTTGGCATTCTTGCCACCGCCATTGTGTGGAGCCTGTGGCAACTGCGCCGGCACATGCAGCGCCGACAGGCTGCCGAACAGGCCCTGCGCGCCGAACACGCCTTTCGCAAGGCCATGGAAGACTCCCTCAACTCGGGCATGCGGGCCCGCGACCTGAACGGCAAGATCACCTACGTGAATCCGGCGTTCTGCCGAATGGTCGGCTGGAGCGCCGACGAGCTGATCGGCCTGATGCCGCCCATGCCTTACTGGGCACCGGAAGCTCTCGAAAAAACCCTTTCCGTCCACCAGATGGTTCTCGGCGGCAATGCGCCGCCCCAGGGAATGGAAATCCGGCTCATGCGCCGTAACGGAGAGCGCTTCGATGCACTGCTGATCGAAGCCCCGCTGATCGACTCGGACGGACGGCATATCGGCTGGATGGGCTCGATGGTGGATGTCACCGAGCAAAAGCGCGCCCAGGATCTGGCCCGTCAACAGCAGGAGCGCCTGCAGGCCACCGCCCGCCTCGTCACCATGGGCGAAATGGCCTCGACCCTGGCCCACGAGCTCAACCAGCCCCTCGCCGCCATCTCCAGCTACAACACCGGTTGCCTCAACATGATCGGCCGCGGCGAGATCTCCCCGGCCGAGCTGACCGGCGTGCTTGAAAAAGTCGGCAAGCAGGCCCAGCGGGCCGCCCAGATCATCCGCCGGGTGCACGCCTTCGTGCGGCGCAGCGAGCCCAAATGCGAGCCGGTCGATGTGAACGCCATCATCCGTGAAGCGGTCGGGCTGGTGGAGCCGGATGCCCAGCGCCGCGGGGTAAGCATTGCGCTGGATCTTGCCGAACCGGTTCCCGCTGTCGCCGCCGACCCGGTGATGATCGAGCAGGTGGCCGTCAACCTCATCCGCAACGGCATGGACGCCATGGCCGACGCCCCCCGCGCCGAACGCCGGATCAGCCTGAACACGCGCCTGCAGGAAGGCATGCTGATTCTCAGCGTCGCCGACCGGGGCAAGGGCATTCCGCCCGAAGTCGCCGAGAAGCTCTTCGCCCCCTTCTTCACCACCAAGGAGGAAGGCATGGGCATGGGCCTCAACATCTGCCGCTCCATCGCCGAACTCCATCGCGGTCGCCTCACCTTCGAGGACAACCCCGGAGGTGGTACGATTTTCCACTTCTCCCTTCCCGTCCAGTCATGAGCACACCTCTCGCCCATATCGTCGACGACGACGAAGCCATCCGCGATGCCCTCACCTGGCTTTGCCGCACCCGCAACGTGGCGACTCAGGCCTGGGACTCGGCCGAGGAATTCCTCGCCGCCTGGCAGCCAGACTGGTGCGGCTGCATCGTGCTCGATATCCGCATGCGAGAAATGAGTGGTCTCGAATGCTTCGACGTGCTTCTGGCGCAGGGCAATACCCTGCCGGTCATCTTCCTGACCGGCCATGGCGACGTGCCGATGGCGGTCGGCGCACTGAAGAAGGGCGCCTATGATTTTCTTGAAAAACCCTTCGAGGACAACGCGCTGGTGGATGTGGTGGTCCGCGCTCTCGAGTCAAATGCCCGCCGGCAGGCCTCACAGGAATCTCAGGCCACGGTAGCCGGGCGACTGGCCCAGCTCACCCCGCGGGAGCAGGAAGTGATGCAACTGGTGCTGGCCGGAAAATTCAACAAGGTGATTGCCGACGAACTGAACATCTCCATGCGCACCGTCGAAGTACATCGCTCGCGGGTCTTCGAAAAGATGGGGGTCCGCTCGGCGGTGGAACTGGCCCAGCTCCTCGCCCCCGGGCGGGAATAAGACTCAGCCGAGCCCGGACCAAACCGGGATCACGCCCGGCGCATCCGGCGGGCAGCAAAACTCTGCCGCCGCCCCCACCCCGGCAATCCACGCCAGCTCGCCGCCGATCCACAACAGCGGCAGGCTTGCCCGCTGCCACGGCGGGATCCCCGCCTCCTGCAGCAGGTTTTTCAGGCTCCGCGACGGCGCACCAGCGTGGAGCCGCATTCGCTCCCCGCCAGCCCGGGCCCGCAACTCGCATGCCCGGCCAGCCAGCGCCAGCACGGCTATTCCCTGCCCCGTGCCCGGACTGAAACTCAGCGTGCCAGCCGCCCAATCAATGGGGCTCTTTCCATCCCAGCCCAGCCGAGCCGGACAAGGCACGAGGCGAACAGCCTCCAGCCACCAGCAATCCCGGTAGATGCAGATGGCGCTCGCCCCGACAGGCATCCGCGCCCCTTCGACAGCCCCCGCTTCACGAAACTGCCTCTCGATCTCGCACAGACGGTCTTCCTCAGGCATCGCCTCGCCAGCCCTGTCCAGCACGCTGCGCAACACATTGCGCAGGCGTGCGGAGGAGAGCGCCAGGGCCGGCGCAAGGAGACGACGGGACGAACCGGGAAGCACCATCGTTGCCAGATCGAGGCTCGCCAAGTCGTCGAGAAGGCCGGAGGCCTCGCCGCACAGACGCCCCATGCGCGCCAACCCCGTCGAGGCACCGGAAAAGCGTTGCTCGACCAGTGGCAGAACATCGTTGCGCAGGAAGTTACGGGCGAAACGGCTATCGGCATTGCTCGGATCTTCGATCCAGCTCAGGCCGTGTTCGCGGGCATACGCCAGCAGGTCACGACGCGGCACCTCCAGTAAGGGACGCCAGATGCCCGCCGAGCCGGTTCCGGGCCTGAAGAAGGACCGCATGCCGCCCGCCCCCCGCACGCCAGCCCCGCGGAGCGCCCGGAACAGGACCGTCTCCGCCTGATCGTCACGGTGATGGGCCAGCGCCAGAATCTCGTCGCCCAGCCCAAGCAGCGCGGCACGACGAACCTCCCGCGCGGCCGCTTCCAGCCCCCCGGGATGATGGCGATCCACCTGCACATCACAAACCGCCAAGGGAACATCCAACGCCGCGCACAGCCTGCCACATACGTCCGCCCAAGCCCCGGCACCGCTCACCAGACCATGCCGGACATGGGCAGCCGTCAGCACCAGGCCCAGCGACTCGCGAAGGCCAGCCAGCACATGAAGGAGAACGGTGGAATCGAGCCCGCCGCTCAGGCCGACCCGAACGTGCCTGGCCGGCGGCGGGAGTTGTCGCCAGTTGCTGGCGACAAGGGCGACAGGATCAGTCGACGGCAATTTCCTTGAACTTGCCGTAACTCATCAGACGCTCGAAGCGACGTTCGAGCAGTTCGGAAGGGGAAAGCTCGGACACCTGACGTAGCGCGTCCTGCAAGGCCCGCTTCAGGTTCTGGGCCATGGCCCGGTGATCCCGGTGAGCGCCACCGGTGGGCTCATTGACGACCTTGTCGATCAAACCCAGGGACTTCAGACGGGATGCGGTGATACCCATGGTTTCTGCCGCATCGGACGCACGCTCGGCGCTCTTCCACAGGATTGACGCGCAGCCTTCCGGCGAAATCACTGCGTAAGTGGAGTACTGCAGCATCAACAACTGGTCGCCCACGGCAATGGCCAGCGCACCGCCCGAGCCACCTTCGCCGATGATGGTGCAGATGAGAGGCACCTTCAGTTCGGCCATCACGAACAGGTTGTGACCGATGGCTTCCGACTGGCCGCGTTCTTCGGCGTCGATACCCGGATAAGCCCCCGGCGTGTCCACGAAGGTAAACACCGGAATGCCGAACTTCTCTGCCAGCTTCATCAGGCGCATGGCCTTGCGATAGCCCTCCGGACGGGGCATGCCGAAGTTGCGGAAGATTTTCTCTTTGGTGTCCCGGCCCTTCTGGTGGCCGATGATCATGCACGACTGGCCATTGAAACGGGCCAGACCACCGATGATCGCCTTGTCGTCGGCAAAACTGCGGTCGCCATGCAACTCCTCGAAATCCGTGAAGATGTGCTCTGCGTAGTCGAGGGTGTAGGGGCGCTGCGGGTGGCGTGCCACCAGCGCGCACTGCCAAGGCGTCAGCTTGCCGTAGATGTCCTTGGTCAGGCCGTAGTTCTTCTGCTCGAGGCGAGCAATCTCCTCGGAGATGTCCACCGCCGAATCATCCTGCACAAAGCGTAGTTCTTCGATCTTTGCCTCAAGCTCCGCGATAGGCTGCTCAAAATCTAGGAACGTTGTTTTCATTAGGTCGAGCTCACAGAATTTTTTCCTATTTTACCCCATCCCCCTGCAAGGCGGGCACCACAGCCGGACAGAAGCCCGTTCACCGAGGAAAATCGCATTGCTGCATAGCGCAATAAGCCGCTAACATCGACCCTTTTTGGCGCTAATTTCCAGCTTATGGCTTCGATGAACCTCCTCCGCGCCCTCGCCACGGTCAGCGGCATGACCCTGCTGTCGCGGATCCTCGGTTTCGTGCGCGACTTCGTTCTGGCCCGTGCCTTCGGTGCCGGGGTCGAAATGGACGCCTTCGTCGTCGCCTTCCGCCTGCCCAACCTGCTCCGCCGCATGTTCGCCGAAGGCGCCTTTTCCCAGGCCTTCGTACCGATCCTGGCCGAATACAAGAATAAACGCAGTCCGGAAGAAGCCCACCGGCTGGTTAGCCATGTGGCCAGTGCCCTCGGGCTGGTGGTGCTGATCATTTCCGTCATCGGTGCCTTCGCCGCGCCGCTGATCATCTACGCTACGGCGCCCGGCTTTTCGGCGGATGCCCACAAGTTCGCACTGACGGTCGAGCTGACCCGCGTCACCTTCCCCTACATTTTCTTCATGTCGCTGGTGGCGCTGTCCGGCGGCGTCCTCAACACCTGGAGCCGTTTTGCCATTCCGGCCTTCACGCCGGTGCTGCTGAACCTTTCATTTATCGGCATGGCCCTGCTGGCCGCGCCCTATTTCGACCCGCCCATCCTGGTCCTGGGCTGGGCGGCATTCCTCGGCGGCCTGGCGCAGGTCCTGCTGCAACTGCGTCCGCTGGCGAAGATCGGCATGCTGCCGCGCTTCTCGATCGACTTTTCCGACCCCGGCGTGCGCCGCATCCTCAAACTCATGGCGCCGGCCATCCTGGGCGTCTCGGTGAGCCAGATCTCGCTGCTGATCAATACCGTCTTCGCCTCCTTCCTGCCCAGCGGCAGCGTGTCGTGGCTCTACTACGCCGACCGCCTGATGGAGTTTCCGGCCGGCATGCTCGGCGTGGCGCTGGGTACGATCCTGCTCCCCAGCCTGTCGAAAATGCATGCCGACAAGAATCCGGTCGAGTTCTCTGCCCTGCTCGACTGGGGCCTGCGCCTGACCCTGATGCTGACCCTGCCGGCATCCCTCGGCCTGGCCCTGGTGGCGATTCCCCTCATCACCACCCTCTTTCACCACGGCGCCTTCGGCATTGCCGACGTCTACGGCACCCGTACCGCGCTGATGGCCTATAGCCTGGGATTGACCGGCATGATTTTGGTGAAGGTGCTGGCGCCGGCCTTCTATTCACGCCAGGACATCCGCACCCCGGTGCGCATTGGCCTGATCACCCTGGTGGTCACCCAGTTGCTGAACCTGGTTTTCGTCGGTTGGTTGCAACACGCGGGTCTGGCGCTGTCGATCGGCCTGGCGGCGTGCATCAATGCCGGCCTGCTCTATCGGGGTCTGCGTGCCCGCGGTGTCTATCAACCCCAGCCGGGCTGGGGCAAGTTTGCCGGCAAGCTGCTGGTTGCCATGATCGTTCTGGGAGCCTGCATCCACTTCAGTGTCGGGCCGGATGCCCTCTGGCTGCACGCCTCGGGCATCGAACGGGTGATCCGCCTGTGTGCCCTTGTGGTGGGCGGCATGGCGGTGTATTTCGCCACGCTCTTCGCCCTCGGCTTCCGCGTCCAGGATTTTCGCCGCCGCGCAGCTTGAATACCGACGCCGCCGCGAATCTTGGCTAGAATCTCCCCCTATTTCGGGGAGACAAAAATGCAACTAAGCAGCCAGAGCTTTGCCGACGGCGCCGTGATTCCCGGCGACTTCACCTTCTGCATTCCGGCCCCCGAGGGCCATGTGTGCCTCGGTGCCAACCACAGCCCCCATCTCGCCTGGAGCGGCGCACCGGCGGCCACGCGATCCTTCGCTGTCATCTGCCACGATCCGGATGTACCCAGCCGCGGTGACGACGTCAATCAGGAAGGGCGCAGCGTTCCCGCCGATCTTCCACGTGTGGACTTCTTCCACTGGGTGCTCATCGACCTCCCGGCCAACACAAGCAGCATCGCCGCGGGCTCACACTCCAGCGGCGTCACGCCCGGCGGCAAGCCCGGCCCCGACCTGCCCGACGGCAGCCGTCACGGTATCAACGATTACACCGGCTGGTTTGCCGGCGACGAGCAGATGAGGGGCAATTACTTCGGCTACGATGGCCCCTGCCCCCCGTGGAACGACAGCATCCGGCATCGCTACGTATTCACGGTTTACGCCCTGGATGTACCCCATCTCGCAGTGGACGGCGCCTTCACCGGACAGCAGGTGTGGAACGCCATCGCCGGCCACATCCTTGCCAAGTCCAGCCTCACCGTCACCTACAGCCTGAACCCCGAGGTTCCGGCCTGATCAGGGGACATACGGCGCCAACCGGGCCGGCACCAGCGGAAGCTGCAGACGAAGGTAATCCGGCAGCCCGTCGCGAAACGGGGGCCAGTCTTCACCGGCAATCAGCGGACGACACCAACGCCGGAACGCATCGGTCACGCCAAAGCCGTCGGGGGCGATAAACTCCGGCGGCAACTGGCGCTCCAGATTGGCCACCTGTTCAAAGGCCTGGAGGGTGGTTCGCCACAGGTAAGGCTCGTCCGACAGGCGCTCGATGCCGACCACCCCGCAACTGCCTGCCACTGCCCGGCGCACCGCCGCCTTGCCGACTCCGAAGGCCTGGGCCGTATCGGTTCTTGACGCGATATGCCGGGCCGAACGCTGCAGGTAATCGGCCAGCGCATGATGAACCTTGTAACCAAGGCAGGCGTGGATACGTTCGGCAATCACCTCGCCGGCACCGCCGAGCTGGATATAGCCCTTTTGATTGCGATCCTGCATCGAAAGGACCTGCCCGTCCTGACCACGAACCCCTTCGGCCACGACAATGGCGCAGGAGCCGAGCCGCTCCACCACCATCTTCACCCGCGTCAGGAACGCGGCCTCGTCGAAGGCCACTTCAGGCAGCAGGATCAGGTGCGGCGCAGCGTCTCCGTCCTCTGCGGCCAGGGCGCAGGCCGCCGCCAGCCAGCCCGCGTTGCGCCCCATCACCTCAAGTACGAAGGCTCGCCCGCTCCCCGTGGTCATCGCGTCCAGATCCAGTCCGACCTCGCGGATCGATGTGGCCAGATACTTGGCCGCCGAGCCGAAACCCGGGCAGCAATCGGTCAGGACAATATCGTTATCCACGGTCTTCGGGACCCCGACCACCGACAGGGAATAGCCGCGGGCATCCGCTGCAGCCTGGATCTGACGACAGGTTTCCATGGAGCCGTTGCCGCCGTTATAGAGAAAGTAGCCCACATCGTGGGCCGCCAGCACTGCAAAGAGGCGGTCGTATTGAGCCGGATTCCGATCCGCCGGATCAAGATCGAAACGGCACGAACCAAAAGCGCCCCCCGGCGTTGAACGCAGGCGTTCGAGGTCGCGAACCGTCAGTCCCGCCGTATCCACCAGCGTCTCCCGCAGCACACCCAGGATGCCGTTACGGGCCGCGAGCACTTGTCCGATTTCGCCTGGTGCCTGCCGGGCCGTCGCAATCACGCCGGCCGCAGAGGCGTTGATGACCGCAGTCACGCCGCCCGACTGGGCATAGAGGAGATTTCTCGTCATCCGGATCCCGATACCAGTCTGTAGCCCAAAAGAACAAGGGCCGGCTTTGGCGGCCGGCCCTTGATTTCTGGCGTTACACGCTTACTTCAGCGCGTCAAACGCCCGCTCACGGATTTCATCGACCTTGCCGACGCCCGCAATCTTGCGGTACTTCGGTGCGTTCGCTGCGCCGTTTGCGGCCCAATCCGAATAATAGGCCACCAGCGGCTTGGTCTGGGCGTGGTAGACGTCGAGACGCTTCTTGACCGTCTCTTCCTTGTCGTCGTCACGCTGGATCAGCGCTTCGCCGGTTTCGTCGTCCTTGCCTTCAGCCTTGGGCGGGTTGAACTTGACGTGGTAGGTACGGCCGGAGGCCACGTGCACACGACGTCCCGACATGCGACCGATGATGTCTTCATCAGGCACATCGATTTCGAGCACGAAGTCGATGGCCACGCCGGCCTGCTTCATGGCTTCGGCCTGGGGAATGGTGCGCGGAAAACCGTCGAACATGTAGCCGGACTGACAGTCGGCTTCCTTCAGGCGATCCTTGACCAGCCCGATGATGATGTCGTCGGAAACGAGGCCGCCGGCATCCATGACCTTCTTGGCCTCGATGCCCAGCGGGGTGCCGGCCTTGACGGCTGCACGCAGCATGTCGCCCGTGGAAATCTGCGGAATCGCGAACTTTTCCTTGATGTAATTAGCCTGGGTGCCTTTGCCGGCGCCCGGCGGTCCCAACAGAATCAAGCGCATGTCTTTCCCTCCTCTGGTTATTGTCGATGCGACATGGGATTGCGAAACTAACGCGAAACTTCCGCTAGGTCAAACACCCGGCGGACTCGCTCAAGATCTTCGGCGGTATCGACGCCGGCGGGGGGGGCGTGGTCCAGCACCATCACCTGGATCGGGAAGCCGTGGGCCATCGCCCGCAACTGCTCGAGGGCTTCCCACTGCTCCAGCGGCGACGGTGCAAGACCCGAATAACGCTTCAGAAAACCCGCCCGGTAGGCGTACAGACCAATGTGTCGAAAGGCCGGCAAACCGGCGGGCAACACCTTCCGGTCGGCGGAAAACGCGTCCCGCGCCCAGGGAATCGGGGCGCGCGAAAAATACAGCGCACGACCGCGGGCATCGAGCACCACCTTGACCACATTCGGATTGAAGAATTCCTCAGCGCTTTCCAGCCGATGGCAGGCCGTGGCGATGGCCGCCTCTGTGTCGTCGGCCAGCGCAGCGGCAGCAACGCCGATCAGCAGCGGCGGAATCAGCGGTTCGTCGCCCTGCACGTTCACCACCACGTCATCATCGGCCCAACCCAGCCGCGTCGCCACTTCAGCCAGGCGGTCGGTACCCGACGGATGATCGGCCGCGGTGAGAATGACCTTGCCGCCGGCCCGCTCCACCACATCGGCAATGCCCTGGTGATCGGTGGCGACCCACACTTCATCCGCGCCAGCTTCGAGGGCGCGATCAAGCACGCGCAGCACCATCGGCTTGCCGCAAATATCGAGCAAGGGCTTGCCCGGCAGCCGACTTGAGGAATGCCGGGCCGGAATGACGATCCTGAAACCCATGTTCAGCGCGCCTGGGCGATTTCTTCTTCGGTCAGCGCACGGGCTTCGTCTTCCAGCATAACCGGAATGCCATCGCGAATCGGATAAGCAAGACGGGCGCTGACGCTCCACAGCTCCTGCTTGTCCTTATGGAAGTCGAGCGGGCCCTTGGTAATCGGGCACACGAGGATTTCAAGCAGTCGGGGATCCATCAAGCTTCTCCACAATCAGTTCTGCCGCACCCGGCGCAAGCTGCGCACGAACCGGCCACACCCAGCTGTCGGCCGGGGCGAAAGGCGCGCATTTTACCGCATCCTTCTCGGTCATCAGAAGCACATCGCCATCCGGAATCGCCAGATCCGCCGCAGCAAACGCGTGATGATCAGGAAAAGGCCGGCGTTCGATGGAAAGGCCCATGCTTTCAAGCTGGCCAAAGAAGCGCTCGGGCCGGCCGATGCCGGCCATCGCATGAACGCGCCGCCCACGAAAAGCCTCCGCCAGGCAGCTTTCACGGCGATTTCCGACCCGCTCGAAAGCACCACCACACAAATGAAAATGGAAAACAGGCGTCGTGCCAAGGGCACGCATCAGCGTCGGCGAAAATTCGCCATGGGCAAGAACAACAGTGGCCTCGGCAAGCCGGCCCAGGCCTTCCCGCAGCGGGCCCGCCGGCAAACGCAGGCGGTTGCCAAGGGTCGCCTCGTCCACCACCACGACTTCCACATCACGCGCCAGCCGGTAATGCTGCAAGCCATCATCGGCGATGAGCACATCTACCTCCGGATGCGCGGCGAGCAAGGCCCGACCGGCAGCCGGACGATCCCGCCCGACAAAAACAGGACAGCCCGCGGCCTCGGCCATCAACACCGGCTCATCGCCGAAGCGGGCAGGATCGCCACCAGGCGCCACTTCGGCCACACCTTCCACCGAACCACCGTAACCGCGGCTGACGATGCCCGGCTTGCGGCCGCGACGCTTCAGTTCATCGGCCAGCCACAACGCGACCGGCGTCTTGCCACTACCGCCAACGGCAATATTGCCGACGACGATCACCGGCACCGGAAGCCGCTCGGCACGCAACACGCCCATGGAAAACAGCCGGCGACGCAGGCCGGCAAGAAACGCAAAAAGCAGGGAGAGCGGAAAGAGGCTCCATGCCGGCACCCCGCGGTGCTGCCAGAAAGCGGGGGCGCTACGTGGCATGAATGAGGCTGAAGACTAGCGCTGGGCCGCCTGGGTGGCGAAGGAGATGTGCACGAGGCCGGCCTGCTGGGCGGCCTGCATCACGTCGATAACCCGCTGGTGCATCGCCTTGGCATCGGCGTTGATGATCACCACCGGATCCTTGGCATCGGGGGGCGCAACTGCCTGGAGCGCAGCAACGATGGCCGGGATGCCGGCACCGCTGACCGGACGCTTGTTGATCACCACCTCGCCGCTGGCGGTTACCGCCACGTTGATCTCTACCGGCTTGTCGTTGCTGGCCTGGGCATCTGCGGTGGGCAGGTTGATTTCCAGACCGGCGAAACGGGAGTAGGTCGTGGTGAGCATCAGGAAAATGATGATCACCAGCAACACGTCGATCATCGGGATCAGGTTGATCTCCGGCTCTTCGCGGGAGCGGCCACGGCTGAAGTTCATGGGCGGATCTCAGCGACGCTCGCCGTGGACCAGTTCGACGAGACGAATCGCCTGCTGTTCCATGTCGATGACCAGACCATCCACGGTAGACCGGAAGTGGCGCCAGAAGATCATGCTCGGAATGGCAATCACCAAGCCGAAACCCGTGTTGTACAGGGCGATGGAAATACCGTGCGCCAGTTGCTGGGGGTTGGAGCCGCCGGGCGCCTGGGAACCGAAGATTTCGATCATGCCGACCACCGTGCCGAACAGGCCCATCAGCGGGCTAATGGAGGCAATGGTGCCGAGGGTGGTCAGGAAACGCTCCAGATCGTGGGTGACGGCTCGGCCGGCCTCCTCGATCGACTCTTTCATCACATCGCGCGGGCTGCGCACATTGCGCAGGCCGGACGCGAGGACGCGGCCGAGGGGGGAGCTGAGGGCGACCCGGTTGAGCATCTCGGGGGTAACGCCCGACTGACGCATTTCCACGACGATTTTATCGACAAGACCGTCGGGAAGGATCTTGCTGCGACGCAGCGTAATGAGCCGCTCGATGATCAGGGCCACGGCAACGATGGAAGCAAACAACAAGGGCCAGATTGGCCAGCCGGCAGCCTGAAGAATGGCGAACACGCGAGGACTCCTGCGAATCGTATGAAGCCTGCGACTTTAACCCGGGCCACGACGTAGAGCAACAGACAGCGGACAGAATTCCATCCACAAAATCTGTGGATAACTTTGTGGATTGTTGCCAAACGAGGGGGCTAAACCCGCGCCCTGTAAGGGTTTTTAATGGTCGGGTCAAAAATTGAGCGACAAGCACAATTGTTTTAAATCAACAACTTACAAGTTTTTAGCCAAGTCAAGCCCGTTGCCGGCATTTTTTCGGACCAATCTGGCAGGGATGTGGATTCCGGTAGAATCCAGCCCCATGAACGCCCCCCACTCCACCGCCAAAGTCAACTCCGGCGAAGTTGTTTCCGTGTCCTGGCTGAACCGTGCCGCCCGCGAAGCCCTTGAGGGCACATTTCCCCTGATGTGGATCGCCGGCGAGGTCTCCACGCTGACCCGCGCGGCTTCCGGCCACATCTATTTCACCCTCAAGGACGAGCAGGCGCAGGTGCGCTGCACCATGTGGCGGACCCGGGCACAGCTGCTGTCCTTCCGGCTCGAACACGGAATGCGCGTAGAGGTTCGGGCCCTCGTCAGCCTCTTCGAACCCCGAGGCGACTACCAGCTCAATGTGGAAGCCGTACGGCAGGCCGGGGTCGGCAATCTTTACGAAGCCTTCCTGCGCCTCAAGGCCAGACTGGAAGCGGAAGGCCTGTTCGATCCGGCCATCAAACGCGCCCTGCCCCGCTTTCCCCGCGGCATCGCCGTCGTCACCTCGCCCCAGGCCGCGGCCTGGCGGGACGTCACCGCGGCCCTGGCGCGCCGTGCACCGCACCTGCCGATCACCCTCTACCCCACACCGGTACAGGGCGACGGCGCACCGCCACAAATTGCAGCGGCCATCCGCAATGCCGGCCAGCGCGCGGCAACCGACGGCAACGACGTGTTGCTGCTGGTGCGCGGAGGCGGCAGCCTCGAAGACCTCGCCGCCTTCAATGACGAGGCAGTGGCCCGGGCCATTCGAGCCTGTCCGCTGCCGGTGATCTGCGGCGTCGGCCACGAAACCGATGTGAGCATCGCCGACTTTGCCGCCGACCTGCGCGCAGCCACACCGACCGCCGCTGCCGAACTGGCCAGCGCCGGCTTCGTGGAACTGCGGGACAGCCTGACGCAACTCGGCGCCCGCCTGACGCGGGCCATGGACCGCCGCCTCGAAACGGCCGCCCAGCGTGTGGACCGGGCAGCGGCACGCCTGACGCATCCACGCCAGCGCATCGAAGCGGCGCGGATGCGTCTCGCCAATCTCGAGCAACGCCTGACATCCCGCAGCCGCCAGTTGATCGCCGTCCGCGAAGCGCGGCTGGCCACCCTCGGGCTACGCCTCGCCGCCCGCCGTCCGGACATCGCCAGCCAGCAGGCCAGACTGGAAGCCCTTGCACAGCGCCTCCAGCGCGCCGCCGGCAGCCTGCTGGAACGCCAGCGCGGCAAGCTCGACGCCCTCCAGCAACACCTGGCACACCTCGACCCTCGCGGCGTGCTGGCACGCGGCTACAGCATCACCCGAGACGAAGCCGGCCTGATCGTCCGCGACGCAAGCGCTCTCAATCCTGGCGCGCGAATCCAGGTCGAATTCCATGACGGCAGCGTCGATGCAACGGTGGACAAGCAAAATGGCTAGTTGCAGTGCAAAATAGCAAATGGCACCGGCGCCCGGATGGGGCGCGCCGCGTCCGATTGTGCAGAGAATCGAATCCCGACTAGAATAGTCGGACAATTTCCAACACCCCGGAGAAAATCACATGGCTCACACCCTGCCCGAACTGCCCTTTGCCAAGAACGCCCTGGCCCCGCACATTTCCGAAGAAACCTTCGAGTACCACTACGGCAAGCACCATCAAGCCTATGTGACCAACCTGAACAACCTCATCCCGGGCACCGAGTACGAAAACCTGTCCGTGGAAGAAACCTTCCTGAAGGCCCCGGCCGGCGGCATCTACAACAACGCCGCTCAGGTGTGGAACCACACCTTCTTCTGGAGCTCGCTGAAGCCGAACGGCGGCGGCGCTCCCTCTGGCGCGCTGGCTGATGCCATCAACGCCAAGTGGGGCTCCTTCGAAGAGTTCAAGAAGGCCTTCCAGGCTTCCGCGGTCGGCAACTTCGGCTCCGGCTGGACCTGGCTGGTGAAGAAGGCCGACGGCACCGTCGACATCGCCAACACCGGCGCCGCCGGCAACCCGCTGAAGACCGGCGAAGGCAAGCCGCTGCTGACCATCGACGTGTGGGAACACGCCTACTACATCGACTACCGCAACGCCCGTCCGAAGTTCGTCGAAACCTTCCTGGCCAGCCTGGCCAACTGGGATTTCGCGTCCGCCAACTTCGGCGCCTGAACCACCTTGCCCGGTTGAGCACTGATTCGTAAACCGGATCAGTGCTCTCCAGGCTGGAAAAGCACAGCAGAACTTGCTGTGCTTTTTTTATGCGCAGCCGGCAACGCCGTTCACCCGGCCAATGGATGTCACGGCAGCAGCCTCAGCTCGATTGGCCACAGCAAGCTTTCGTAGCGCTTGCTGCACGTGGTTCTTGACGGTCAGCGGACTCAGGCCAAGGGCCAGCGCAATCTCAGCGTTGGTCTTGCCATTGCGCACGCCTTCAAGGACTTGCGCCTGCCGGTGTGACAGACGCGCGACGGGTGCCGCGGTGGGCTCTTCGCCGCGCAGGCCGACAAAGGCGAGGAACAGGTGGGGCATCAGCAGTTCCGCCAGGTAGTGCTCACGGGGAGTGGGTACCGTGGGCATGCCAAGAAAAATGAAAAGGCATGCAGGCAGAGCGCCGCCGAAACCTGCACCGTGCACCAGCGTATGCCCTCGTCCCGACCCACCAGGCAGTGCCTCCACGCCAGCCTCGGCGCACGGCCGCCGCCCCTGACGGGACCAGTGAAGCAGGATCTCGCCCCGTAGCCGGCTGGCACCGGCCCGCAGACGGGCTTCAGCAGCCCTGTCCACAAAACAGCGGGAAAACAGTTCTACGCCAAGCCCCTCCGCAGCCCCGCAGGGCAGGCAAAGCAAGGTGTCGTGGGGCAGGAAGCTCTGTAGCGCCCCCTGCGTCCATAAATAGAATTCGCTGCGAGTACGGATACGGATGGCGCCGTCCAGCGCTGCGGCAAGCCTTTCCAGATCATGGGGATCGAAGGGTACCGGCTGCGCTGGCATCATCGGGGCTCGTTCCCCGCGGGTACCGTGCCGCCCGCGTCATCCGGCCGAAACAACCAGTCGGAATGACGCGCCTCGCCGGGCACGGCGGCACCGGTAGCGACCCAGCCGGGCAAGGCTGCGCTACGCAGGGCCACCCGGGTGGAACGGCTGCGAATGCCGACGATGCGTCCGCCCTGCAGTTCCACCTGCCAGTCCGCTTCACCGCTCATCGGGTCGCGGTAGCGCTTGCGAAGATGGCGGCGAACAAAGGGAACACGCGGGTCCAGGAGCAGCTCATCAAGCGTCTTCGGCCCCTCGCGGGAGCCCGCCTCGCCCGCCGCACGGTAGCTGGCGATAGCGCGGGCGAACTCGCCGCCGATGAAGATCAGCTCCGCCTCCCGCTCGCGCTGGGCCGCGGTGGCCCACACCGTACCGAAGCGCGCCAGCCCGAAGCCCAGGGCCGCCAGGGCAAACAGCATCAGGAGATAGGTGGCCCCGAGCTGGCGCCGGTGTGGCCTCATAGCGCGCTGTAAGGGCGACCGTCGCGGGTCGTGCCGGGGGCGCTGCTGTGCAAATCCCACACCCCGCCCCCCTTTCCGTCCGGCGGCGCCACCAGCGTCCAGTCGTCACGGCTTTCGGTGATGGGGTCGAGCGGCACGGCACGGAGATAGCGCGCGCTGACCAGTTCATCGAGCTCCCGGGGATAGCGTCCGGTATCTCCGTTGAACTTGTCGATGGCATCCCGGGTGACCGCCAGAGTTTCGGCCAACGCAGCCTCCCGCGCCCGCTCCAGGTGTCCGAAATAGCGCGGGGCAGCAATCGACAGCAGCAGGGCCACAATGGCCATCACCACCAGCAACTCGACCAGCGTGAAGCCCCGGCGACAAGACAGGTAATGCACCTTCATCACCATTCCCGGTACGGCAGGCCGTTGAGCCCCGCGCCCGGCGCCCGGGAATACACGTCGAAGACATCTGCCCCTTCCGCCGGCGCATCCGGCGCGCTGGCGTAGCTGCGCAGCCCCCAGGTCTCGCTGGCCTCCAGCGCCGCATCAAGGCTGAATGGGTCACGCGGAATGCGCCGCAACAGATAGATGCGCGCCCCGCCCGGCGACTTCGCATCGGGCACGCCCTGCACCAGGTCCGCCAGTCTTGGTGGATAGCCGCTGGCATCCGACGCCCGGGCAATGCGTCCCTCGTCCGCGTAACGCTTGTACGTGTCGATACCCTCGCGAATCTGGCGCAAAGCCATGCGCAGCTCACTCTCCCTGGCCCGCTGGGCGGAAAGCTGCGCGACCGGTACGGCGATAGCAGCCAGCACCGCCACCACCGCCACGGTGACGACCATCTCGATGAGCGTAAAGCCGCCGGACTTCATGCTTCAGGGTGCAATCTGCACGGATGCAGGCGATGGCGTCGACAGGCTCTGCACCTGCCCGCCAATCCGCGCCTGGGCCGACAACACGCTGAAACTCGTCGCCCCTGCGGCACCGGGCCGCGGCCGGAAGCGCGCGGTAACGCTGCCGGAAGCCCCCGCCGGCAGCGTCAGCGCGAGCGCATCGCCGCCCTCCCCCGGCTGGTCGAGGGGCTCGACAAGCGCGGTGTCGTAGGCCAGCAGCAGCGGCCCGCCCTCGCCGGTCGAACCTGTCACATGGATGCTGACGGCAAAGGCCTCGCCTGGCCGCACCTGGGCCGGCGCGTCGAGACTGAGCTCCACCGGTCCGCTATCGCCACCGAGCGGCGTGACAACGACCGGCGTCAGGGAAGCCGGGCCCATCGGTGCTGTACCACTGCTCACCCGCCCGCCTGCGGCACCGGCCGCCACAGGGCCCAGCAGCAAGGGCGCCGCCCCCACCGAGGCCTCGGTACCCGCCGACTGGGTGGCGCTGGCCAGCCCCGGCTGAATCACGTTGCGCACCACCCGCGGGGTAATCAGCAAGACGATCTCGGTCTTGTTCTCCACGTCGCGCTGGCTGCTGAACAGTCGCCCCAGACCCGGCAATTCGCCAAAGCCCGGCAGGCGGTTGGCCGAGCTGCGCTCTTCGTCGCTGATCAGCCCGGCCAGCACCTGGGTCTCGCCGTCCTTCAGGCGCAGGGATGTCACCGCGCTGCGCGTCCCGACCTGGTAAGCCAGGGAATTCGCCGGTCCGAGGACTTCCTTGACGATGCTGCTGACTTCCAGATTCACCTTGATCGCGACCTCGTCATCCAGGTGCACCGACGGTTCCACCTCCAGCTTGAGGCCCACGTCGAGGTAATTGACCGACGCCGACACCCCCACGTTGGCCGTCGAGGTAGTGGTAAAAATGGGCAGCTTCTCGCCGATGTGGATGCGCGCCTTGTCGCGGTTCTTTACGCGGATGCGCGGGTTGGCGAGGATGTTGGAGCTGCCGTCCTGATCCTTCAGGTTGAGCAGCAAACCCGGGTTGGCGACAAAGGGCACCACGCTGCCCGTCTCGCGCAGGTTGATATTGCCAGCCAGCAACTGGCCGCCCAGGTTCTGGGTCACCGTGGTGCCGGTGGTGGTGGACACCGCGCTGGTCGTACCCGGCTGCAGAATGCCGTAGCCGATCTGGTCGGGGAAACGCAGGCCCAGTTCGAGCAGCTTGTTGCGGCTGATCTCCATCACTTCCACCTCCAGCATCACCTCCGGCTCGGCCAGGTCGAGGTTGGCGATCAGGCGTTCGGCCAGGCGCACCGCGTCGGGCGTGTCCTTCATGACCAGCAGGTTGAGCTTCTCCTCCACAAAGACATCCTTCGTCTTCACCATCTGCTTGATCATCGCCATCGCCTGTTTGGGGTCGGCATTGGCCAGGTAGAAGCTGCGTGTCACCAGCTCCTGGTAGTCCTTCTGCTTGGCCGGCGTGTTGGGATAGATGAGGATCGAGTTCTCGTTGAGGAGCTTGCGTTCAAGCTGCTGGGTAAGCATCAGAAGCTTGAGCACATCGTCGATGCTGCTTTTCCTCACGAAGATCGACACCTTGATATCCGGGCGCACATCCTTGTCCATCACGAAGTTGAGGCCCGACTCGCGGGCCAGCACTTCCAGAACGCCGCGCAGCGGTGCATCGCGAAACTCCAGCGTCACCGCTTTGGCCAGCGGCCCCTTAAGCGCCGCCGGTTGTGGGTCACGCGCCGCATTGCGTTCGTCGAGGCGCCGCATGACGGCACGCGCTCCCGCATGCCCCGACTCACCTGCCAGTACCCCGCGGGCTGCCGCCTCCGCACCGGCAAAATCGCCCTTCCCCAGCAGTTTCTCCGCGTCCAGCGCCAGCAGGTTGCGGCGTTTCTGGGCAGCGATGGCCTCCAGCCCGGCACTCACCCGCGGGTGACGCGGGTCGTAACGCCGAGCGATGGCAAGGGCCGCCTCCGCCTCGTCAAAGCGGCCGGCGGCGCGGGCCTGGTCAGCGACGGCCACCTGCCGCACGGTGAGCATGTCACGCTGGCGCACGAAATAGCTACGCAACTCCAGGTTGCGCGGGTCAGCCGCGACTTTCTCCTGCAGGTCGAGCAGTGCCGCCTCAGGGCTGCTGGTTGCGAAGGTCTGGCGACTGTCCTCCAGGGCCTTGTTACCGGCACAGGCCGTCAAACCGGCAAGCAGCGCAATGGCCACAAGGCGGAGGAGAAGTCGCGGGAGGGGTCTGGCGGTCATGGCATGGCCCCGGTCATCAGGCTTTGGCTTTCATTGAGGGGCAAGTAGATGAAGTCGATACGGCTGCGGCTGAGGGCAGTCACCCGGTAGCGCCCGTCGAGCACATCGCCGGCGCGCACCACGCGGATCTGCTCGCCGCTCGTCAAAAAGGCCGCCGGCGCCCCGCCGTCTTCCAGCATGCCGCTGTAGCGGAAGGGCAAGGGTGGCGCGACCGGCGCAGCAGGTGCTGGAGGCGGCAGAGGGGGCGGCAAGAAGCTGCGCACTGGGAAGAGGTTGGGACCATCGCTCTCCACCGCGCGGCCAGCCCGCGTCAGGCCAGCCACGTCGAGATGCACGACGGCCTCCCGCTGGATGGATTTGCGCGCAGCACGACGCGGCGGTTGTTCGTCGCTGTCGTCGAGCCCGGCCACCCACCAGGCGGCGCCGAGCGCCAGCAGCAGCGCGCCAAGCAGCACGTGCTGGCGCTTCATGACGGCCGCCGCAGGAAGATCACGAAGCGCACCCGCGCCTCCACCTCCGACGATCCAATATCCGCACGCTTGAAGGCAAGGCCATCGAGGGCGACTTCCGGCATGTGCGCCAATACGTCACCCAGCCAGCCGTGGATTTCCGGGTAAGTGGCATGTACAGGCAGTTCAACGCTCACCTGCTCCAGCGGCGCGCCGGTAACAGGGGCTGCGCGATAGTCGGCCTTGTCCGTCGTTACACCACGGGCCAGGGCATGGCCGTGGAGGCGCAGCAACAGATCGGGCAGGCCATCGGCGGCGGGAAACCCTGTGTGGAAGGCGTCCAGCCGATCACGCGCCGAAAGCACCGGCGCGGCGCGCTGGCGCTGAGTCCGGGCGAGACTGCGGGTCTGCCCGCGCAGGGTGTCGGCTTCCACTTCCAGCGCCCGGTTGCCGGTCAGATCGAAGGACACCGCGAAGCCGGCCAGTGCGATACCGACTGCCCCTGCCCAACCGGCAGCGCGGCAGCTGCGCAGGCCCGCTGCGCGAAGATCGGCCAGCCGCCTCATCGCAATACCTCCCAGCGGGCCTGGATGCTGAAGCCGATGACCGGCGTCGGGCCGTCCCTGCGCAGGACGTAGCCCGACAGGCGCACCTCGCGCAGCACATCGTCCGCCTCAAGGCGTTTCGTGAAGGCGAAGACCTCGGGCAGCGTGCGAGCCTCACCGACAATCTTGAGGCTCCCCTTGGCCCCGTCCTGTTCGACCTCCAGCAACGCCACCCCCGGATCCGCGGCGGCATTGCCGATGGACGACAACAGGGCCTGCCAGTCGCGGTTCAGCACTCGCGCTACCGCCAGTGCAGGTTTGAGTTCAGCCTCGCCTGGCGGCGGACGGGTCGGTGCGGCACGGCCAGCACCGCCCATTTGCCGCGCCCGGGCCAGCGCATGGGTTTCTTCGGCGACGCGGTTTTCGAGCACGTCGTATTCGTGCAGCACGCCCGCCGACGCAATGACACCAAAAGCCAGCAGCAGCCAGCCGAGGGCGCTCGGGCGGCGGATGCCGCCGGCAAAGTCCAGGTCGGGGGACGACGGCGCACGACGCGGGTTCAAGACGCCTCCTCGAGGCCTGCGCAGGCCCAGCCGGGGGGCAGCAGATCGACGGACGGCCGTGCGCCGGCAAGGTGGAGCGTTCCGCCTGCAAGCACCTCTTCGGGAGGAATACTCGCCAGCAGGGCCGCCAGGCAGTGCGCCGCCGCGACACCATCGGCCTGTGCGACCGGCTGGCTGCGCAATGCCCGCCATTCACCGGTGCGCCACACGCCAAGCGTCACCCGCCCGGTCTCCAGACGCGCGAAGGCACCGTCTCCGCGGAAGCGTCGACAATTGCGCCCGTAGTCGGCCGCGAAGGCCGGCTCGATGGCGGCGAGGCGCAGGCGACGGGTGCGAGCCCATTCCTTCAGGGCCGCGAGCAGATCACCGGGCAAGGCGGCCGCCATGCAGGTTGCACCCCATGCCCCCCGATCAGCCTGCGTCACCCACGGGCCCGGGCCAAAGACGGTCTGGAAGCGGTGATCGACAAAAGCTTGCCGCTCAGCCGCCTTGAGCCCCTCCGGCCAGGCCAGGCGCAGGTAGCGGGCGTGCCGGTCGGCCACGCTGACGTGCACACGGGCGAAGCGCGGCAACGCCGGCAAGGCTGCCAGACTCGTCGCCCAGTCGGTGGCGCAAGCCACATCCTGCTCGCCCTTGTGGGCGAGGCGCAGCCCCTCCGGGCCGATGTGCAGGGCAATCCGCTCAGGCCACAAAAGTGACACGATTCAGCTCCTGCAAGGTGGTGATGCCGTCACGAACCAGCGCCAGACCGGCATCCCGCAGGCTCACAAAACCCCGCCGGCGGGCGGTTTCCTTCAACTGGCGCAGCGGCGCACGGCCGATGATCAGATCGCGCAATTCATCGTCGAGCAGCAACACTTCGGCAATCGCCTTGCGCCCCCGGTAGCCGGTGCCGCGACATTGGCCGCACCCGCTGCCAGCCTGAAAGACATAGCCGGCCGTGGCCCCCGGGCCGGCGAGGCCGGACTCGTGCAGCAGGGCAGGTTCAGGCGTCACGGCAGCAGCACAGGCCACACAATTCACGCGAATCAGGCGCTGCGCCACCACGCCATTGAGGGCCGCCACTAGGTTGTAGGGATCGATACCCATATGCATGAAACGACCGATCACGTCGAAGGCGTTGTTGGCATGCACGGTGGTAAACACGAGGTGACCGGTGAGCGCGGCCTGGATGGCGATTTCGGCGGTTTCCGGGTCGCGGATCTCGCCGACCATGATCTTGTCCGGGTCGTGGCGCAGGATGGAACGCAGGCCGCGGGCAAAACCGAGGCCCTTTTTCTCGTTCACTGGAATCTGCAGCACGCCGGGGAGCTGGTATTCAACCGGGTCTTCGATGGTGACGATCTTGTCCTGCCCGGTATTGGTTTCGGACAGCACCGCGTACAGGCTGGTGGTCTTGCCGGAGCCGGTCGGGCCGGTAACCAGCAACATGCCGTAGGGCTCGCCGGCCATGCGCCGCAGTTGCGTGCGGGTAGCCGCATCGAAGCCAAGGGTTTCGAGCGACAGGCCGGCCAGCTCGCGGGTCAGGTGTTCCTTGTCGAGGATGCGCAGCACCGCGTCCTCGCCGTGGATGCTCGGCATGATCGACACGCGAAAGTCGATGGCACGGCCGCCGGCCTGCACCTTGAAGCGCCCGTCCTGGGGCACCCGGCGTTCGGCGATGTCGAGTTCGGCCATCACCTTGAGGCGCGAAATCGCCTGCTCGGCCATCTCGCGCCCCTGCATGCCCCCGGCGCGCGCCAGCACCCCGTCCACCCGGTACTTGATGGCCAGCCCGCCGGGCACGCACTCCAGGTGGATGTCACTGGCGCTCTGCTGGATGGCTTCGTAAAGCGTCGAATTGACCAGCTTGACCACCGGGCTGGCGTCGCCGGCGATGCGTCGCAGAGACAGATCCTCACCCTCGTCACCGCGGGTGACCCGGTCGTCGGCGGTAAGCACATCCGCCACCACCCGGCGGGACTCTTCATGGCGCGCCAGGCAGGCAGTCAGATCATCACGGCTGGCCGGCCGCAGCGTGAAGGCTTCGTCAAGCGTGGCGCCAAGACCGTCGAGCAGGTCTGCATCGAAGGGGTCGGCCAGCGCGATGAGCAGCTGGCCGTCGGCATCACGGCCGGCGAACACCTCGCGGCGCAAGGCCATGTCGAAGGGAACCGCCTTGAAGTCCGGTGTCAGGGCAAAGAGTTCGGGGCAAGCGATGGGCCTCACTGGATGCTCTCCGCCACCTGGAAGATCGGCAGGTAGAGCATGACCAGAATCACCCCCACCGCCACGGCAATCACCAGCATGAGCAGTGGCCCCACCAGGCGGGTCAGCACATCGAGCCAGCGGGCGCTTTCTTCCTCGTGGAATTCGGCGGCGCGTTCGAGCATTTCGCCCAGGTTGCCGGCCCGCTCGCCCACCGCCAGCATGCGCAGGGCCACCGGCGTGGCGAGGCCGTGGGCCTGGAGGGTGGCCGCAAAGCCCTGCCCTTCGCGCACGCCGGCGATGGTCCTGACCAGGCCAGGGCGCAGGGCCGGCGACAGCAGGCCCTCGACCATGCCCATCGCCACCACCGCGGGTATGCCCCCGCGCAGCAGCATGCCGAGGGTGCGGTAGAAGCGCGCGAGCTCGAAAACCCGCAGGCGCTCGCCAATGCGCGGCAGGCGCCAGGCCAGACGCAATGCCGCCGCCAGCGTTTGCGGCCGGCGCAGGATCACCACGAAGCCCGCCAATGCCGCCAGCAACCCCAGGCCGATCGGGCCGCCATGGGCCTGCATCAGTTGCCCCCAGTCAAGAAGCAGGCGCGACATCCACGGCAGCTCACCGCCCACCGTTTCGAAAACCTGGGCGAAGCGCGGCACCACGAAAACCAGCAGGAAGAGCATCACTGCCCCGCCCACAACCAGCAGCAGAGCCGGGTAGACCGCCGCGGAAACCAGCTTGCCGCGGATCAGCGCCAACTGACGCTGGTAGTCGATGTAACGGGACAGGGCCTGTTCGAGATCGCTGGTACGCTCGGCGGCGCGCACGGTGGCGACGTAAAGTGCCGGAAAGGCCTGCGGCTGGGCGTCGAGGACGGCCGACAGGGTTCGTCCTTCCCGCAAACCGGCGCCCAGTGCCTCGAGCACGGCGCTGATTGCCGGACGCGCCTCCTTCTCGGCCAGAGCCGCCAGCGCATCGGCGAGCGAAATGCCAGCCCTGAGCAAGGCAAGGAGTTCCTGGTTGAAGAGCATCAAGGGAAAACGGGCGACCCGACTAGCGCGCCCCTGCAAGGGCGCAACCGACAGCACCGCCAACCCGCGCCCGCTGGCAAGGCTGCGCGCCGCAGCCTCGTCAGCTGCATCGACGTCGATCTCCTGCACGCACGAAGTGACCCCGAGGGCCCGGACCCGAAAGCGCACGGCCTACCAGTTGACGATGTCGGCAGCCTCGCCCGTGCCGCCGGGCTGACCATCCTTGCCAAAGGAAAACAGGTCGAACTCGCCATGCTCGCCGGGCTGGATGTACTGGTAGGGCTTGCCCCACGGATCATCCGGGACGGCCTTCTTGAGATAAGGGCCCGACCAGCGGGTGGCGGCCACATCGGCGGGTTTGTCGTTGAGAGCCGTCAGCCCTTCCTCGGTACCCGGGTAGCGCCCCATGTCGAGGCGGTACTGGTCGAGGGCCTTTTCCAGTCCGTCGATCTGCGCGCGTGCAGCCTTTACCTCCGACTTGCCGATGTGCGCGAAGAACTTCGGCCCCACGTAACCGGCCAGCAAGCCGATGATGGTCATCACAACGAGGAGCTCGAGAAGCGTGAAGCCGCTCGAGCGCTTGCGGATAATGGCAACTTTGGAGAAATGGGCACAATGCATAGCCGGGCAAGGCTACGTATTGCCCGTTACAGTCATTTAACGAAAACAAGGCATTCCGGTTGCAACAGGCACCAATCATTGCAGGCCGGTTTCACCGACTACTCCATTCGGACCAGTTTTTGCCGATTCCGCCCCACGAACGGTGTAGCACGTGACCACTACAGTTTCCGGCTAGCCACTTTTCCGGAACCCGCCCCATGCCCACACCTCATCGCCTCGCGACCGCCCTCTGTGCGGCCGGCCTGCTCTCCACCAGCGGATTCGCCTTTGGTGCCGCCGACGTCGTCATCAGCCAGGTTTACGGGGGAGGCGGCAACACCTACAACGCCGACTACGTGGAACTGTTCAACCGGAGCAGCGCCCCCGTCAGCGTGGCCGGCTGGTCGGTGCAGTACGCCAGTGCCACGGGCACGGGCAACTTCAGCGGCAACGGCATCACAGCCCTCGGTGGCACGCTGCAACCCGGCCAGTACATGCTGGTCAAGCTGGCCAGCACCGCCGGCGGCAGTGCCCTGCCAGCGGCCGACGCCACCGGCACCGCCAACCTGTCAGCCAGCAACGGCAAACTGATCCTCGCCAACGTGGCCACCGGCCTGGCCTGCAACGGCGGCAGCACGCCCTGCACAACAGCCCAGAACGCCCAGATCGTCGACCTGGTCGGCTACGGCACCGCCAACTTCAAGGAAGGCTCCGCGAGCGCACCGGCAGCCAGCAACACCACGGCCCTGCTGCGCGCCAACGCCGGCTGCACCGACACCGACCAGAACGGCAGCGACTTTGCCACCGGCACGCCGGCTCCCCGCAATGGCAGCTCGCCCCTCAATCAGTGCGGCGGCGCACCGGCGAATGCGGTTATCAGCCCCACCTGCAGCCCGCTCTCCGTGCAGCAGGGCACCGCCGGCAGCATCGTCCTGACGGCCATCGACAGCGACAGCATCGTCAATGGCGCCACCATCACCAGTGCATCCGTCCCCGGCATCAGCCTCGGCCCGGTCACCCCGGCCACGGCCGATGGCAGCAGCGCCAGCGTCACCCTGCAGGCCAGCGCCGCAGTGGCAGCCGGCACCTACCCGGTGACGGTGCGCTTCACCAACAACGAAGCCCAGAGCGCCAGCTGCACCGTGGACGTCACCGTTGCAGCCACTGCGGCCACAACGCCGATCTACGCGATCCAGGGCAGCGGCCCCGCCAGCCCCAGGCTTGGCGAAACGCTCACCACCGGCGGCGTGATCACCGCCGTGTTCCCCAACCTGAAGGGCTTCTACCTGCAGGACCCAGCCGGTGACGGCAACCCGGCCACCTCGGACGGCATCTTCGTCTATGTGAACGCCGCCCTGCCCGCCAGCGTGGTCGTCGGCAACCGCATCACCGTAAAGGGCACTGTCGCCGAATTCAACGGCCTCACCGAACTGACCGCTCCCAACAGCATCACCGTGCTGGCCACCGGCGAGCAGATCACCCCCGTCGACGTCAGCATGCCGGAAAACATCAATGGCGAGCTGGAGCGCTTTGAAGGCATGCTTGTGCGCATCGTCAGCCCGATGACAGTCGCCCAGAACTACTTCCTCGGCCGCTACGGCCAGCTGACCCTGTCGGCCAACGGCCGCATCGAAAAGGCCACCAACCGCTACCCGGCCGGCTCGCCGGAAGCCATCGCCCTCAACGACGAAAACCAGCGCCGCCTGCTGATCCTCGATGACGGCTCGACCCTGCAGAACCCCAGCCCGACACCCTACATTGGTGCCGGCAACACGGTGCGCGGCGGTGATCTGGTCAGCAGCGAACTGATTGGCGTACTCGACCAGGGCCCGATCAGCGCCAGCAGCCCGGCCGTCCTCGACTACCGCCTGCACCCCACCGCCGCCGTGAGCTTCACCCGGGCCCACCCGCGCACCACGGCACCGGCCGCCGTCGGCGGCAACGTCAAGGTAGCCAGCTTCAATGTGCTCAACTACTTCAATGGCAACGGCACCGGCGCGGGCTACCCCACCTCCCGCGGCGCCAGCAGCGCCGTCGAGTTCGAACGCCAGCGCACCAAGATCATCGGCGCACTGAAGGCCATCGACGCGGACGTGGTCGGCCTGATGGAAATCGAGAACGATGCCGAAGGCAGCACCAGCGCCATCCAGGACCTGGTGAATGGCCTCAACGCCACGATGGGCGCCGGCACCTATGCCGCGGTTCCGAACCCGGCCGCCGGCACCGGCAGCGATGAAATCAAGGTCGCCCTGATCTACAAGCCGGCCAGGGTAAGCCGCGTGGGCGCCTCCCTGGCCGACGCCGCCGCGATCAATAACCGCCCGCCGCTGGCCCAGACCTTTGCCGCCCTCAACGGCGAGAAGTTCTCGGTCGTCGTCAATCACTTCAAGTCAAAGAGCTGCTCCGACGCCGCCGGCGGCGATCTCGACCAGAACGATGGTCAAGGCTGCTACAACGCCCGCCGCATCCAGCAGGCCAGCCAGTTGCTGGGCTTCATCGAGCAGGTCAAAGCCAGCGCCGGCGACACGGACGTGGTGGTCATCGGCGACCTGAACGCCTACGGCAAGGAAGACCCGATCAACGCCCTGACCGGCGCCGGCCTGGTCAACCAGCTCGCCACCCGCGAAGCCAATCCTTACTCCTACGTTTTCGATGGCGAAACCGGCTACCTCGACCACGCCCTCACCAGCGCCAGCCTGAACGCCCAGGTCGCCGGCGTAGGCCACTGGCACATCAATGCCGACGAACCTTCCTTCATCGACTACAACCTAGAGTTCAAGCAGCCGGCCTGCCCCACCTGCACGCCGGATCTCTACACTGCCACGCCCTACCGCTCGTCAGACCACGACCCGGTCATCGTCGGCCTGCAACTGCTCAAAAAGCTCGACGGCACCACCGGCCGCGACGCCCTTACCGGCACCGCCGGTGACGACGTGATTACCGGCGGCGACGGCGCAGACACCCTGACCGGCGGCGCTGGTGCCGACATCTTCGTCTATCGCAGCCTGCGCGAAGCCGGCGACACCATCACCGACTTCGCCCCCGGCACCGACCGTATCGACCTGAAGGCCCTGCTGCTCAGCATCGGCTACAGCGGCACCAACCCGGTGGCCGATGGCTACATCAAGCTGGTTTCCACCACCGCCGGCACCAGTGTGCAGATCGACACGGACGGCACCGCCGGCCCGGCCATCGCCCGTCCCGTCGTGCTGCTCAAGAACGTCGCCACCAACACCCTCAACGCCGGCCGCGACATCATCGTCGCGCCCTAAGTCGCCAACAAGGAATCCAACATGAAACTGCGCAAATCCCTTTCCGCCGCCCTGTTCCTGAGCACCCTGGCCACAGCACTGACCGCCCAGGCCGGCGTGCTCAACGGAGACTTCAACGCTGGCCTCAACGGCTGGAGCAGCCTTGGCGACGTGGCCGTATCGGCTGGTGCGGCGGTACTCACCACCGCCTCCCTGGATGCCGACGACGCCCCGGCTGCCAACGCCGCCTTCAACGTTTCCGGCAGCGCAGCCGCCCTCGTCGGCATGCCCGGCGGGCTGGAGGACTTTGCCGGCCTGCCGCTGGGCGCCCTCGATCCGGACCCCGCCGCGGGCACCTGGGCCTTCGAAGGATCGGCCCTTCAGCAGACCCTCACGGTTCAGGCGGGTGACAGCCTCTCCTTCGACTGGACCTTCGCGTCAAACGAAGACCCGCTCACCGGCATGAACGACTACGCCTTCGTGCTCATCGGCGACGTACTGACCGTTCTTGGCGACGTGGCCGGTGGCGCCACCGGCCAGCACTTCAGCTACGCTTTCAGCAGCGCTGGCAACGTGAAGCTGGTGTTCGGTGTCGTGGATATCAACGATTACGTGGGCACTTCCCGACTGGGCATCGATGCCGTTCGTGTCGAGGCCTCTCAAAGCGTTCCGGAACCCGGCACTTTGGCCCTCGGCCTCGGTGGTCTGCTCGTCGGCGCGGCACGTCTGCGCAACAAACAGCAATAAGGCCTCGGCCCGCCCGGCATCCGGAGATGTCGGGCGGGCGCTCTCGTCATCGCACTGAAACATCGATTGCGCATCCTGACGGTGGAGTCTGGAGGCGCGCCCGGCCTGACAGGGCGCGCGGTCTCATGAGGAACGCCGTAACGAGGGCACCATGAAGAGCAAAGTCTATTGCTACCACTGCATGACCTACCACCACCCCGAAACCATGCGCCAGATGCAAACCCCCCGCGGCAAACGCTGGCGCTGCATCCGCTCCATCGAAGCCGCGCAGAATCATCCCGACGAGCGCGACGCCTTCGGCGAGCGGCAATCCGAACTGAACCGGGCCATGGCCCGCTCCAGCCAGGAACAAAGAATCTTCGAGCGCCGCCTGCAAACGCTCAGTTGCTAGCGCTCCGGATCCTTGGTGGGGCGACCGGTCTTGATGCGCTCCACCCCGTCGAGCGTCTTGAGCAACTCCTCCAGCGGCAGGGCCGTTAGCGCCGCCAGCGCGGCGCGAAGAATCTCGCTCTTCTTCACTTCACGCCCGGCCCCCAGCGCGCGCGCCTTGAGAAGGTCGATCAAGGCGTAATCACTTTCCGGAAAGGTGAAGCTGTCACGAACAGGCTTCGACTTTCTCGTCCCGGCCTTCTCCGTCCCCGGGGAAGCCGCGACGGCCCCTTCCTGTTTTTTCTTTGAGCCCACAAAGCCGTCCTTTAAACGCGTGGAAACCGGATAAACTATATAAACAGTTTATATTGTTTCTACAGCAGGAAAGCACCGATGCGCACGATCATGGTGGCCAACCCCAAAGGTGGCTGTGGCAAATCAACCCTGGCGATACATCTGGCAAGCTGGTTCGCACGCTGCGACGAGATCGTCTGCCTGGCAGACCTGGACCGGCAGCAATCCAGTGCCCAGTGGCTCGAGCGGCGACCCGCTTCGCTTCCCCGGATCCGCTCTTGGGATGCGCAGGACGGCGCAGTCGGCGCGCCCCCCAAAGACTGCAGCGTCGGCATCCTCGACACACCGGCAGGCCTGCACGGCAAGGCCCTGCGACAACATCTGCGCGAGGTCGACCGGGTCGTCGTACCCGTGGCACCGTCCCGCTTCGACATGCTGGCCAGCCGCGACTTCTTCGACGAACTCGCGGAAACCAAGGCTGTGCGCAAGGACAGGGTCGGTATCGCCATCGTCGGCATGCGTGTCGATGCACGCACCAATGCCACACAACAAATGGTCGAGTTTCTCGAACAGTTCGACCTACCCCTCGTTACGTGCGTCCGCAGTGCCCAGCGCTATGTACAGGCGGTGGAAACCGGAGAAACCCTCTTCGACCCCGGCCACAACGCAGCCGGCGATCTGGAACAGTGGCGCCCCTTGCTCGACTGGCTGGTTACCCGCCGCTGACAACACATGGGGTGGCAAACGACCCGGCCAGCGCCAACGCGTAGCCGGAGCGCTTTCACGTTTATCATTCCGCATCTTCATGGCCTGCACTTACCCTGCACCAATGTTCATGCTCCATAGACGTACCCCGAGGAAGCACCCGTGACGGCGAGCACCATTGAACTGATCGGCGCAGCGCTGTTCGCCATCGCCATCCTGCACACTTTCGCCACCCGCTTCTTCGAGCACTTGGCCCATACACGTCCGACCCATGCCGGCCTGTGGCACCTGCTCGGCGAGGTCGAAGTGGTGTTCGGCTTCTGGGCGATGATCCTGATGATCGCCATGTTCGCCATCACCGGCGCCGACGCGGCCACCGAGTACATCGAATCGCGCAACTTCACCGAGCCGATGTTCGTCTTCGCCATCATGGTGATCGCCGGCACCCGGCCGATCCTGCGCACGGCCACTGCCGCCGTCGGGCTGATCGCCCGCGCCGCGCCACTGCCCGGCTCGATGGCCAGCTATTTCACCGTGATGGCCCTGGTGCCGCTGCTTGGCTCCTTCATCACCGAGCCGGCAGCAATGACCCTCGCGGCACTGATCCTGCGCGACCAGTTCTTCAGTCGCGGCCTGTCAACCCGGCTCAAGTACGCCACCCTCGGCGTGCTCTTCGTCAATATTTCCATCGGTGGCACCCTGACCCCGTTTGCCGCACCGCCAGTGCTGATGGTGGCCGGCAAATGGGGCTGGGACATCAGCTTCATGCTGGCCGAATTCGGCTGGAAGGCGGCCATTGCTGTGGGTATCAACGCCCTTGGCGTCACCCTGGCCTTCCGCCGAGAACTGGCCGGCCTCGCCACAGCCAAGGCATCCGGCACCGAGGAGGCCGTCCCCCCCCTGTTGACCGTTGTACATATCGCCTTCCTGTGTGGCGTCGTCGTCTTCGCCCATCACCCGCCGCTCTTTCTCGGCCTGTTCCTGTTCTTCCTCGGCATTTCCCACGCCTACGCGCGCCACCAGGACCGCCTGATCCTCAAGGAGGGCCTGCTGGTGGCCTTCTTCCTGGCTGGTCTGGTTGTCCTTGGCGGCCTGCAACAGTGGTGGCTGCAGCCGCTCCTGATGAGCATGAGCAGCGACGCGGTCTTTGTTGGCGCCACGGCCCTGACCGCGCTGACGGACAATGCCGCCCTCACCTACCTGGGCTCGCTGGTCGAAGGCCTGTCGGACGACTTCAAGTACGCGCTGGTCGCCGGTGCCGTGACGGGTGGCGGCCTGACCATCATCGCCAATGCCCCCAACCCGGCCGGCACCTCGATCCTGAAGGGCAGTTTCGATGACGAAGCGGTGAATCCGGGCGGGCTCCTGCTCGCCGCACTGCTTCCGACCCTGGTTGCCGGGCTCGCATTCCGCTTCCTGTAAGTGCCTTTCAAAGGACGCGGCCATTCCCGCTCCGGGAATAAGCTTTCACGATTTTCTTGGTTCTGCCGGATGAGCGGGGTCAATAGACTCCGCTCATGACCATGCAACACACCACCCTCATCGTCCCCGGCTTTCACGGCAGCGGGCCGGAACACTGGCAGAGCTGGCTGGAGCGGCAATTGCCCGATGCCCGGCGGGTGACCGGCATCGATTGGGAGCGGCCACTGCTGGCCCACTGGGCCAACGCCGTACAGGACGAAATCGACCGATCCCCCGGTCCGGTGTGGCTGGTGGCCCACAGCTTCGGTTGCCTGGCGACGGTTGTCGCAGCGGCCAACCGTCCGGGGCGGATCGCCGGCCTGATGCTCGTCGCCCCGGCAGACCCGGAGCGTTTCACGGCCAGTGGCCTGCGCGACGAGAACAGCCATCCGGAACAGGACAGCGTGGCCGGCTGGATTCCCCGTCAGGCGCTCGGCGTGCCGGGCATCGTCGTGGCCAGCACCACCGACCCGTGGGTACGCCTGTCGTCGGCCGCCTACTGGGCCGACCGCTGGGGCTGCCGACTGGAGGAAATCGGTGCCGCCGGCCACATCAATGTGGACTCTGGCCATGGCCCGTGGCCGCACGGGCTGGAAATACTGCGTGCCTTGCAGGCCTCCGGCGAGGATCTGCCGCTGGGCGGCATCGACGAGGCAGGCTCAACCCGAGGCAGCGGCCAGAACCTGTTTCACAGTAGGAAAATCAGAGTTCAGCCCCGTAAAGATCCTTTTCCGGCCGCAGGGCCGAGCGCACCACCGCCTCGGTGAGTTCCGGTGAGCACAGCTCGATGAAGCAATAGGCAAAACCGCGCAGAAAATGCCCGCGCCGCACGGCGATGCGGGTCACGTTCTCCTCGAACAAGTGGCTGCTCGCCAGCATTTTCAGGCCCTGGTCCCGGTTCGGGTCATAGGCCATCGAAGCGACGATGCCGATGCCCAGCCCCAGCTCCACGTAGGCCTTGATCACGTCCGCATCCAGGGCCGACATGACAATGTCCGGCGCCAGGCCTGCCCTGGCAAAGGTCTCGTCGATCTTCGCCCGACCCGTGAAGCCCTCGTGGTAGGTGATCAGCGGATGTTCGGCGATCGCCTCCAGCGTCAGCGGCTCCACCGATTCCAGCGGATGCCCCACCGGCACGATCACCGAGTGATGCCAGCCGTAGTAAGGAAAGGACACAAAATCCGGCACCCCGGCGAGGGATTCGGTGGCGATGCCGATATCGGCCCGCCCGTCCTGCAGCATGGTGACGATCTCCGCCGGGCTGGCCTGATGCAGCACCAGGTGCACCTTCGGAAAAGCCTGCTTGAACTGCGTCACCACCCGCGGCAGCGCGTAACGGGCCTGGGTATGGGTGGTAACGATGGTCAGCTGGCCGTGGTCCTTGTTGCTGAACTGGTCGGCGATGCTCTTGATGTTGCGGGCATCCATCAACATGCGGTCCACGATGTGGACCAGCTCCTGCCCCGGCTCGGTCAGGCCGAGCAGGCGCTTGCCCTTGCGGATGAAGAGTTCAAGCCCGAGCTCGTCCTCCAGATCCTTGATGTGCTTGGAAACCCCCGACTGGGAGGTGAACAGCGCGTTCGCCACCTCAGTCAGGTTGAAACTGCGGCGCACCGTCTCGTGAATGATGCGCAGTTGCTGGAAATTCATCAGATCACCCAGTTTGGCGCGCTGCCTTCGGCAATCGCGGCCTTTTCTCGTTCAAATACTCTCAGGCGGGAGGGTAGCAGACGCACCGCCTGCCCTTCCTCCAGACCCAGCCGGGCCACTTCGTCGCGGGTGATTTCGACCTCGAAAAGTTGCCCTGTCGAACCGTTCAGGCCATCCAGCTCGATCCGCGCGGTCACCCCAAAGGCCAGGATTCGGCTGATCTTCGCCGCCACGCCGCTGGTTTCCTGCGGATCAACCACGATGTTGAGCTCGTGGGGCCGCGCAAAGGCAAACACTTCAGCGCCATTGCCAATGGCCAGCTTGTCACGGAACAGCAGGTCGTCGCCCACATGCACGGCGTCACCCTCGACCCGCCCGTGGAACAGATTCACCGAACCGAGGAAGCCATACACGAAGGGCGAGGCCGGGTGGCGATACACCTCTTCCGGCGTACCCACCTGCTCCACCTTGCCGTGGTCCATCAGCACCACCCGGTCAGCCACTTCCAGGGCTTCTTCCTGGTCGTGGGTCACGAAGATGGAGGTGATGTGCAACTCGTCGTGCAGCCGGCGCAGCCAGCGGCGCAACTCCTTGCGCACCTTGGCATCCAGGGCGCCGAAGGGTTCGTCGAGAAGCAGTACACGCGGCTCCACCGCCAGGGCGCGGGCCAGGGCGATACGCTGGCGCTGACCGCCGGAAAGCTGCGACGGGAAGCGGTCAGCCACCCAGTCGAGCTGCACGAGCTTGAGCAGCTCGGTCACCTTGGCCTTGATGGCACTGTCCGACGGACGCTCCCGACGCGGCTTCATGCGCATCCCGAAGGCCACGTTGTCGAAGACGCTCATGTGACGGAACAAAGCGTAGTGCTGGAACACGAAGCCCACCTGGCGCTCCCGCACGTGGGTGTCGGAGGCGTCGGCGCCGTCGAGCAGCACCTGGCCGCTATCGGCCGATTCCAGCCCGGCGATGATGCGCAAGAGCGTCGTCTTGCCGCAACCGGAAGGGCCCAGCAGCGCCACCAGCTCGCCGGTAGGGAAGTCGAGGGACACGTCCTTGAGGGCAGTGAAGCTGCCGAATTCCTTGCGGATGTTCTTGACCTGGATGCTCATGATCTTATTCCTCGGATAACTGGTTCGCCTTGCCGGCCTGATGCTCCACCCAGGTCTTGATGACCAGGGTGACGAGCGCCAGCAGCGCCAGCAGGGAGGCCACCGCGAAAGCGGCGGCAAACTGGTATTCGTTGTAAAGAATCTCTACGTGCAGCGGCATGGTGTTGGTCATGCCGCGGATGTGGCCTGACACGACGCTGACCGCGCCAAACTCGCCCATCGCCCGCGCGTTGCACAGGATCACCCCGTACAGCAGGCCCCACTTCACGTTGGGCAGGGTCACGTGCCAGAAGGTCTGCCAGCCCTTGGCGCCCAGCACCACGGCGGCCTCTTCCTCGTCGCGGCCCTGGGCTTCCATCAGCGGAATCAGCTCGCGGGCAACGAAGGGGAAGGTCACGAAGATCGTTGCCAGCACGATGCCCGGCACCGCAAAGACCACCTTCAGGTCATGCTCTGCCAACCACGGCCCGAACCAGCCCTGGGCACCGAAGACCAGGATGTAGATCAGGCCCGACACCACCGGTGACACCGAGAACGGCAGATCGATCAGGGTGATCAGCAGGTGCTTGCCGCGGAACTCGAACTTGGTGATGGACCACGCAGCTGCAACGCCGAAGAACAGGTTCAGCGGCACCGAGATCGCGGCGGCAATCAGGGTCAGCTTGATCGCCGAGATCGCATCGGCGTCGATCAGTGCCGAGATGTACACCTCCCAGCCTTTGCGGAACGCCTCCACGAACACCGCCACCAGCGGCAGCAGCAAGAAGATCGCGAAGAAGGTCAGCGACGTGCCGAGGATCGCCCACTTCACCAGTTTCGGCTCACGGGTCGCGGCCTTCGATTCAAAGCGGCCGGCCTGATCGCCGACCCCATGCAATACAGCAGCAGCGCCGGACATCAGCGTTCCCTCCCGGTACGTTTGGCAGTCCATGCCTGCAGGCCGTTGATGACCAGCAGCAGCACGAACGAGATAAGCAGCATGACCACCGCGATGGCGGTCGCCCCGGCATAGTCGTATTGCTCAAGCTTGGTGATGATCATCAGCGGGGTGATTTCCGACACCATCGGGATGTTGCCGGCGATGAAGATCACCGAGCCGTACTCCCCTACCGCGCGGGCAAAGGCCATCGCAAAACCGGTCATCAGCGCCGGCAGCACGGTCGGAAAAACCACATAGCGGAAGGCTTGCCAGCGGTTGGCGCCGAGGCTCACTGCCGCCTCTTCGTATTCCGTGTCCAGATCCTCGAGGATCGGCTGCACCGTGCGCACCACGAAGGGCAAGCCGATGAAGACCAGTGCCACCAGCACCCCCAGCGGCGTGAACGCCACCTGGATACCCAGTGGCTCCAGCAGCTTGCCGACCCAGCCGTTCTTGGCGTAAAGCGCCGTCAGTGCAATGCCTGCCACCGCTGTCGGCAGTGCGAAGGGCAGATCCACCAGTGCATCCACCAGGCGCTTGCCGGGGAATGAATAACGCACCAGCGCCCAGGCCAGCATCAGGCCAAAGAAAGTGTTGATCAGCGCGGCAATCAGCGACGCGCCAAAGGTGAGTTTGTAAGAGGCAATCACCCGCGGCGACGACACCGCCGCCAGGAAGTGATCCAGCCCCAGGGAGCCGGCTTTGATGAAGACCGCCACGAGGGGGATCAGGACGATCAGCGACAGCCAGGCGAGGGTGTAGCCCAGGCTCAAACCGAAGCCTGGCAACACACGGAAGGTTCGGGACGCCGCCATCAGCGTTTCACCACGATCTGGTCATACACGCCGCCATCGGCAAAATGCACCTTCTGCACCGCATCCCAGCCGCCCAGCTTCTGCTCCACGGTAAAAGTCTTCACCGTCGGGAAGCGGCTGGCGTACTTTTTCAGCACAGCCGGATCGCGGGGGCGGAAATGGTGCCTGGCGATGATCTCCTGGCCTTCCGGGGCAAACAGGAAGTTCAGGTAAGCCTCGGCCGCCTTGCGGGTGCCGCGCTTGTTGACCACCTTGTTCACCACCGCCACGGGGGCCGCCGCCTCGATGGACAGGGACGGATACACCACGTCGAACTTGTCGCCCCCCACTTCCTGGTCGATCAGCACGGCTTCGTTTTCAAAGGTGATCAGCACATCGCCGATGTCCCGCTGGGTGAAGGTCGTCGTCGCGCCACGGCCGCCACCGTCGAGCACCGGCACGTTGGCGAACAGTTTGGTGACGAAATCCTTGGCGCCGGCATCCGTGCCGGTCTTTTGCAGCGCAAAACCCCAGGCTGCCAGGTAGGTGTAGCGACCGTTGCCGGAAGTCTTCGGGTTGGGAACGATCACCTGCAGGCCGGGACGGACCAGATCCGGCCAGTCCTTGATGCCCTTCGGGTTGCCCTTGCGCACGAGGAAGATCGTTGTCGTGGTGTAGGGCGTTGCATCGTGGGGAAAGGCCTTGCGCCAGTCGGGCGAAGCCAGGCCCTGTTTGGCCAGCAGTTCGATGTCCGGTGCCTGGTTCATGGTCACCACGTCTGCATCGAGGCCCGCCACCACCGACTGGACCTGCTTGCTGGAACCGCCGTGGGACTGGTTGATGGTCAGCTTTTCCCCCGCCGTACGCTGCCACTGGGCGGCAAAGGCCGGGTTGATGTCCTTGTAGAGCTCCCGGGAAACGTCATACGAGACGTTGAGGAGCGTCGTGTCGGCGAACGCCGGAGCGGCCTGCAAAACGGCCAGGCCCGCCACAATCGCCAAAGCGGGGCGGAATACAGAGCGGGTCGGGGACATGGAGTTCTCCTTGGAATCGAGTCAGAACCCGAGTCTAGGGAGGACCGGCAGTGCACCAAACCAATAAAAACGGCTTTGTATATTCCGAAATCTGCAAAAGCATTCAAGACTTAGGAAGAGCCAGCTATAAGCGAAGCCTGTTCGCGTCCAACTTGCCCACCTAGAATGACTGATCAGCCTTCCTTCCCGCGCCAGCCATGAAGCGTCTTCCCCATTTCACCGCCGCACTCCTCACTGCGCTCATCGTCGGGGCTTGCGCCCTGCCCGGTGGCCCGGCCCTGCAGCCTGGCGTCAGCACCCTTGAGGATCTGGACAGGGGCATGGGCCCACCTGCCATGTACTGGCGCGAAGCCGACGGTGGCGAACGCCGCGCCTACCCCCGCGGCCCGATGGGCATGCAGACCTGGATGGCGCGCACCGATGCATCCGGCCGCCTGGTCAGCATCGAAAATGTGCTCGACCCGGCCCATTTCGCCTTGATCCAGCCCGGCATGAGTCAGGATGAGGTGATCCGCATCCTCGGCCCGTCCTACCCGGGCTGGACCATTTACTACAAGGCTCGGGACGAGCTGGTATGGGAGTGGCGCTTCTGTGACGACTGGGCCGAGCCGGCCCGTTTTGACGTGCTCTTTGACGGGACCAGCGGCAAGGTGCGTACGACCATGAGCACACCCGAAAGACTCTCCCAGCCCTGGGGACGCGGCAACCGGCGGGAATGGTGCAGCCGCTGAACCTCAGCCAGCAATAAATCGAAGGGCAAGACCGAGCAGCGCAGACACCCCGATCACCTCGATCACACTACGCTTGAAGCGGAACAGGGCAATCGCCGCAGCAAGCGCAATGCCGGCAGAGGCCCAGTCGAAAGCGCCGGCAAGACCCTTCGGCCACAGCACGTGATAAGCGAAAAACAGCGCCAGATTGAGGATCACGCCCACCACGGCGGCAGTAATCGCCGTCAGCGGGCCGGTGAATTTCAGGTCATTATGAGTCGACTCGACCAGCGGCCCGCCAGCCAGGATGAACAGGAAGGACGGCAGAAAGGTAAACCAGGTCACCAGGGCCGCTGCCACTGCACCAGCCAGGACGAGGCTGTCCGGCCCGAATACCGCCTTTGCGTAACCGCCGACAAAACCGACGAAGGCCACCACCATGATCAAGGGTCCCGGCGTGGTCTCCCCCAGCGCCAGCCCGTCGATCATCTGGGTCGGATTCAGCCAGGCATAGTGCTCGACTGCCCCCTGATACACATAGGGCAGCACCGCGTAGGCACCGCCAAACGTCAGCAGCGCAGCCTTGCTGAAGAACCAGGCCATCTGCGTCAGGGTGTGATCCCAACCATTCCGGGCCACCAGCAGGCCCATCGGAATCAGCCACAGCAGCGCCCCTGCCACAGCAACCCGCAACAGCTTCGCCCAGCAAAAGCGTGCGTGTACCGGTGTCGGCGTATCGTCGTCGATGATGGCCCGACCGAAGGTTTTGTCGCCCTTGCCGTGTCCTCCCCCGGCCCTGAAAGTCTCCGGGGTGATCCGTCCGCCCACGTAGCCGACCAATGCCGCCACGGCGACGATGACCGGAAATGGCAAACCCAGCGCAAAGATGGCAATGAAGGATGCCGCGGCAATTCCCCACAGCACCCGGTTCTTGAGGGCCCGCGAGCCGATCCGGTGGGCCGCCTGCACCACGATGGCCGTCACCGCCGGCTTGATGCCGTAGAACAACCCGGCCACCAGACCGCTTCCACCAAAGGCCATGTAGATCCACGACAGGACGATCAGGATCACCAGCGACGGCAGCACGAACAGCGCACCCGCCACAATGCCGCCCCAGCTGCGGTGCATCAGCCAGCCGATATAGGTGGCCAGTTGCTGGGCCTCCGGGCCGGGCAGCACCATGCAGTAGTTGAGCGCATGCAGAAAACGCCGCTCCGAGATCCAGCGCCGACGCTCCACCAGTTCCTGGTGCATCATCGAAATCTGTCCGGCCGGGCCACCAAAACTGATGAAGCCGAGCTTCAGCCAGAACAGGAAGGCCTCCCGGAAGCTTACGGGGGCGGGCGGCAAGTCGGGGGGCCCGGCCTCGTGAATGTTGTCCGTGCTCATCGGGTAAACGCGGCAAGCAAGCCGCCCTGGTGTTTCCTGGCCGGACACATTACCCAGCCCGGAAGTCATCCACAAGTGGCGACAGCCTGCATCTACTCGGCGGACGCACACTCAAACTGTTACAAAAAGCATCCCGGCGCAGCACCCGCCGGTCTAGAATCCGGCCGATGTTCCAACCGCAATACACCCCCTCGTCGCGTCCGCTCTATCTGGCGCTCGCGGCGTCACTGCTCGTCCATGCGCTCGTCCTTCTGATCCAGCTCCAGAAGCCGGAAGGGGATAGTCGCGCCCAGCCACGCATGGAAGCCCGCCTCGCGCCCCGGCCTGCCAAGCCGCCGACAAGAATCGCTGCGGCAACGCCGCCTCAGCCAGTGAAAGCCACGCCCGCCAAGCGGCAGAAATCCGAGCCGACGACGCGCATCCTCACCGCCCGCAAGTCAAACGCGCCAGCGGTGCGCAGCGTCGAGCCAACGCCCAAATGGAGCGTCGCTCAAAAGGAGGAAATGGATAATTTCCTCAATGAACTGGCAACGGAAGCCAAGAGCAAGCCCAAACCCGACATCGCCGAACGCTCCATGGCCATGGCCCGCGACCTTGCCCGCGAGCGCCCGCGCGAAGGCAGCAGCCGCCACCGCAACGATCCCGACGACCTGATCGAGCGCATTCCCAACAGCCCGCCGGTGGATCCCTTCAGCCTCGAGTTTTACATGGACTCCCTGGTCAAGAAGCTCAACCGCAGCGCCTCCTTCGTGAAGAACGATCCCCGCGCCCGGGGCATGCACAACGCCGCCATCCAGGTGCGCCTCAATCCGGATGGCTCCCTGAAGAGCTTCACTGTCGTCCGGGCCGGCGACCAGCAGGAGGAAATCGCCTTCGTCAAATCGGTCGTGGAGCGCGCCATCCCGTTTGCCGCCTTCCCGCCAGATATTCTCAAGTCAGCCAGCTCGCTGGCACTGATGATCTGCATCCAGCCGCCGGCCGCAGGCGGCGGCGGCTTCGGCTTCACCCGCCGGCCCGAGGGCAGCGGCTGTTAAGTCTTTCCCCTGGCTGCCGTATCATCGGAATACAAGCAGCCAGAGGTGAACGTCATGTCCTGCCTTCTCGCCCTGGACCAGGGCACAAGCAGCAGCAGGGCCATCGTCTTTGACGCCGAAGGCCGGGGGCTCGCCAGCGCCCAGCAGGAGTTCCGCCAGTTCTACCCCGAACCCGGGTGGGTCGAGCACGATCCGCTGGAAATCTGGCAGACCCAGCTCGACTGCGCCCGCCAGGCCCTCCACAAGGCCGGCATCAACGCCCGCGACGTGGCCGCCATCGGCATTGCCAACCAGCGGGAAACCACGGTGCTGTGGGAACGCAGCACTGGCCGCCCGCTGGCCCCGGCCATCGTCTGGCAAGACCGCCGTACCGTACCCGACTGCGAGCGCCTGCGCGAAGCCGGCCACGCCGACCTCATCCGGGCGCGCAGCGGGCTTGAACTGGACGCCTACTTTTCGGCCACCAAGCTCGCCTGGCTGCTCGATCACACGCCCGGCGCACGCCGCCGGGCCGACGCCGGCGAACTGGCCTTCGGCACCATCGACAGCTGGCTGGTGTGGCAGCTCACCGCCGGCGCCCGCCATGTCACCGACCCCGGCAACGCCTCGCGCACGATGCTCTTCGACATCCACCGCCAGTGCTGGGACGACGACCTGCTGGCCCTCTTCCGCATCCCCCGCACCCTGCTGCCGGACGTGGTGGATACAAGCGGCGTGCTCGGCGACACGGCCCCGGCCCTGTTCGGCGCCGTCATACCCATCGGCGGGCTGGCCGGCGACCAGCAGGCGGCCACCTTCGGCCAGGCCTGCCTGACGCCCGGCTCGGCCAAGAACACCTACGGCACCGGCTGCTTCCTGATGCTCAACACCGGCCAGCAGCCGGTGGAATCGCAACACCGGCTCCTCACCACCCTCGGCTGGCGCATGAACGGCCGCACCGACTACATGCTCGAAGGCGGCGTCTTCATCGGTGGCGCGGTGGTCCAGTGGCTGCGCGACGGGCTCGGCCTCATCGACAAAGCCGCCGATATCGAAGCCCTCGCCGCGTCGGTGCCGGACAGCGGCGGCGCCGTGCTGGTGCCCGCCTTCGCCGGCCTCGGTGCGCCCTACTGGGACGGCTACGCCCGCGGCACGCTGGTCGGGCTGACCCGCGGCGTCACCAAGGCCCACATCGCCCGCGCTGCGCTCGACGCCATCGCCCTGCAAACGGTGGACCTGGTGGACGCCATGAACCGCGACGGCGCCGGCCCGCTCAGCGAACTGCGGGTGGACGGCGGCGCGGCCCGCAACGACTTGCTGATGCAGACCCAGGCCGACCTCCTCGGCGTGCCGGTGATCCGCCCGCGCCAAACGGAAACCACCGCCCTCGGCGCCGCCTTCTTCGCCGGGCTTGCCGTGGGTGTCTGGCGCGATACGACCGAGCTGGCCAGCCACTGGCAGGCCGAACGCGTCTTTGAACCCAGCCGCAGCGCCGACTGGCGCGCAAGCCGCCTCACCGAATGGCACCGGGCGGTGGACCGGGCCCGTGGCTGGGCCATGCCATGATGCGCACCGACCTCCTCGCGCGCCTGCGCGCCACGCCAAGCTGGGATGTGCTGGTCATCGGCGGAGGCGCCACCGGCCTCGGCTGCGCCGTCGATGCGGCCGCCCGCGGTCACTCGACCTTGCTGCTGGAGGCCCACGACTTCGCGAAGGGCACCAGCTCCCGCTCCACCAAACTGGTCCACGGCGGCGTGCGCTACCTGGCCCAAGGCCGCATCGGCCTCGTCCGCGAAGCGCTGGCCGAGCGCGCCACCCTGCTCCGCAACGCCCCCCATCTGGTTCATCCACAGCGCTTCGTCGTGCCGGTCTATCGCCAGTGGGACAAGTTCATGCTGGGCGTTGGCCTCAGTGCCTACGACTGGCTGGCCGGCAACCGCAGCCTGGGCGCAAGCAAACTGCTGTCGGTGGCCGAAACAGTGGCTGCGCTGCCCACCGTCCGGCAACAGGGCCTCGTCGGCGGCATCGCCTACATGGACGCCCGTTTCGACGATGCCCGGCTAGCCATCACGCTGATGCGCACAGTGCTGGATCTGGGCGGACTGGCGCTCAACTATCTACCGGTCGAAGGCCTGCGCCACGTAGACGGCCAGGTGCGTGGCATCGACGCCCGGGATGCGGAAAGCGGCGAGCGCTTCACCGTCGCAGCCCGCGTCGTCGTCAACGCCGCCGGCGTGTGGGCCGACGACATCCGCCGCCTCGACGAACCCGGCACCACCGGCCAGCTCGCCCCCAGCCAGGGCGCCCACCTGGTGGTGGACCGGGACTTTCTCCCCGGCGACACCGCCCTGCTGATTCCCCACACCGCCGACGGCCGCGTGCTGTTCATCATCCCGTGGCAGGGCAAGGTACTGCTCGGCACCACCGACACTCCGCGCCACGACACCCCGCTGGAACCCCGGCCGCTGGCGGAAGAAACAGACTTCATCCTCGATACCGCTTCCCGCTACTTGACCCGGCCGCCCACCCGAAACGACGTGCGCAGCACCTTTGCCGGCCTGCGTCCACTGATCGGGTCCGGCCAGGGCGGCGCCACCGCCAGCCTGTCGCGGGAACACGTGATCCAGGTTTCCAAAGGCGGGCTGATCTCGGTAGCCGGCGGCAAATGGACCACCTATCGGCGCATGGGACAGGAAATCATCGACCGGGCCGAGGCCACTGGCAGACTGGCCCGCCGCGCCAGCACAACCGAAAACCTGCGCCTGCATGCCAGCCCGGATTCCCCGTCGAATGACGTATTGGGCACCGATCGCCACAGCATCGCAGGGCTACCTGGCGCCAACAGGCAAATTCACCCGGCGCTAAGCCTCAGCGAGGCCGAAGTCCGCTACGCGGCCCGCTTCGAACAGGCCCGCAGTGTCGAAGACGTGCTGGCCCGGCGCAGTCGGGCACTCTTTGTCGATGCCACCGCCGCCAGTGAAGCCGCCCCCGCCGTGGCCCGCATCCTCGCCAACGAACTCGGCTGGACCGAAACCCAGGCCTCTGAAATGACAGAAGCCTTCCACCAGCTGGCGGAAGGCTTCCGTTAAAACGACACGGACGTGACGATCAGGCTGTCGTTTCGGCGATCCGCCTGGCGATGTGCTCGAGCGCCTCTTCGACCTGGTCGATGAGGATCAGGCACAGATCGCCGGCCTGAAGCCTGGCCAGAGCCGAGTCGATGGCCAGGAACTCACCACGGATCTCGGCCACGTCCGTCGTCCGCGATGCATCGGCAAGGCCTGCACGCAGCAGCGCCAGAACCTCACCATCGGCACGGCCGCGCTGACACTCGTCCTGATACAGCACCACATCGTCGAACACGCCGCCGAGGATGCGGGTCTGCTCCTGGATGTCCTCGTCGCGCCGGTCGCCGGCACCACTGATCACCACAGAGCGACGCTTGGCCGGCATGCTTTCGACAGCCTGCACCAGCGCCAGGATCGCGTCCGGGTTGTGGCCGTAGTCGGCAATCAGGGTCGCGCCCTTGTAGTCGAACACGTTGAAGCGGCCCGGCGCCGTGGCGGCATCGTTCACGAAGGTGGCCACCCCCTTGACGATGATTGCCGGTGCAATCCCCAGCGCCCAGGCCGCAGCGATGGAGGCCATGGCGTTTTCAATCTGGAACGAGATCGTGCCGTTGCGGGTGATCGGAATACCGGCCAGTGGCACACGGAACTCGTCCGCCCCCTTGGCGGCAACGATGGCGTCGCCATCCACGAAGACCACCCGGTGGCCTTGCACCCGATGGGTGGCGAGAACCGGGTTGTACTGGTCGGCAGCAAAGAACAGCACCGAGCCCGGGCAGGCACCCGCCATGCGGACGACCATCGGATCGGCAGCATTGAGTACGGCAGTGCCGTGCTGGGCCACGTTCTGCACGATGACGCGCTTCACCACCGCCAGGTCTTCCACGGTGCTGATGTAGGACAGACCCAGGTGGTCGCCCATGCCGATATTGGTCACCACGGCCACATCGCAGCGGTCGAAGGCCAGACCTTCGCGCAGCACGCCGCCGCGGGCGGTTTCGAATACAGCCGCGTCCACGTCCGGGTGCAGCAGGATGTTGCGCGCACTGCGCGGGCCACTGCAGTCGCCCGTATCGATGCGGCGCTTCTGCACGTACACGCCGTCGGAGTTGGTCATGCCGACCCGCTTGCCGCTGACGCCCAGCAGATGGGCAATGAGGCGCACGGTGGTCGTCTTGCCGTTGGTGCCGGCCACGGCGACCACCGGAATGCGGCCGTTTTCGCCGTGCTTGTACATGTTGGCGATGATCGCCTCGCCAACCGGACGGCCCTTGCCGTAGGACGGCTGCAGGTGCATGCGCAGGCCGGGGGCGGCGTTGGCTTCAACGATGCCACCGCTCTGCGCTTCGAGGGGTTCAAGCATGCTCTCGCACACCACGTCGACGCCGCAGATATCCAGGCCGATATTCTTGGCCGCCGCGATGGCCCGCTCGGCCACTTCGGGATGGACGTCGTCGGTCACGTCGGTAGCGGTACCGCCCGTGGACAGGTTGGCGTTATTGCGCAGGATCACCCGCTTGCCCTTCGCCGGCACCGAGGTGGCTTCAAAACCCTGGTTGGCGAGGGTCGCCAGCGCAATCTCGTCGAAGCGGATCTTGGTCAGAGAAGTAGCGTGGCCGGTGCCACGACGGGGGTCGCTGTTCACGTGATCGACCAGTTCGCGGATGGTGCGCTTGCCGTCGCCGATAACCAGCGGCGGCTCGCGCCGCGCCGCAGCGATCAGCTTGTCGCCAATGACCAGCAGACGGTAGTCGTGCCCGGGCAAGTAGCGTTCCACCAGAACGTCATCGCTGACTTCATAGGCGACCTTGTAGGCCGCCATGACTTCTTCCTTGGTGCGCAGCTTGACCGCCACGCCCTTGCCCTGATTGCCGTCGCGGGGCTTGAGCACTACGAGGCCACCGATTTCCTTGGCGGCCAGCCAGGCATCTTCGGCGCTGGTCACCGAACGGCCGAGCGGCACCGGCACGCCGGCGGCGCGCAGCAGCGTCTTGGTGAGCTCCTTGTCCTGGGCAATGGATTCAGCCACAGCGCTGGTCAGGTCGGTTTCGGCGGCCTGGATGCGGCGCTGCTTGCTGCCCCAGCCAAACTGCACGAGGCTGCCTTCGGTCAGGCGGCGAAACGGAATGCCACGCGCCACGGCAGCCTGCACGATGGAACCGGTGGAGGGGCCGAGTCGCACGTCCTCGTCCAGTTCCTGCAGACGGGCCAGGGCACTGGCCAGGTCGAAGGGGCCATCCGTTTCGGCGGCACGGCAGAGCTCCACGGCCAGGTCGAAAGCCAGCCGGCCGACCTTTTCTTCGGTGTATTCCACCACCACCTGGTAGGTGCCCTGCTCAAGGGTATTGGAGGTGCGGCTGAAAGTCACCGGACAGCCGGCGCAGGCCTGCAAGCCCAGAGCGGCGAGTTCAAGGGCATGGGCCACCGAGATGGAGCCCAGATGGCCGTCGGCCTCCAGGAAGCCCATCTCGGGAAACAGGTTGCGCAGACGCTCCTCGTAACCTGGAAGCGAGTCGATGTTGCACTCGGTTTCGGAACAGGAAACGATGGCTTCGATCGCGGTGTGCCGGCTCCACAGATTGGGGCCGCGCAGAGCCCGGATGCGTGAAACTTCCATGGATAACAGTCCTTGTCGTTATTCTCGGCGGCCACCTCGTGGTGGCCAGCCAGTATCTTGGATTATTCGTTGCGAAACGGAGCGGTCGGATCGTAGGGTTTGACACCAGCCCGGATCATCGCCGGCGAAACACCCAGCGCCCACGCAGCGGCGACAGCGGCCAGCAAGTTTGAAAGCACACCCGGCTGCTCACCCTTGCCGCCGGCAAGCATGGCAATCTTTGCCAGGCGGGCCACCGGATCCTCCGTCTCACCGGTCGCCAGCACGATGGCACCATCCTTCACGTACACCGTGCGCTTGCCTTCGCTGCGGGCGGTGGCAACGGCTTCGGCAGCGCGGTCCACCGCGTAGAAGATCACCTCCCCGTCGGACAGCTCGGCCAGTTCGACGACGGCCGGGTCTTCGGCATTGAGGACAGACGCACCGTTGGAGAGCACGAGGTCAATCTGGGTACGGAAGGTGTTCCAGACCTTTTCCGGCGTGTCGATGTAGAACTCGCCGTAATGGAGCTCCGGATCGATGTTGGTGACCACGCCCACCTGGCAGCGGTCGTACACCGTGCCGTCGGCGAGGATGCTGCGGTGGCTGTTCTCGAACACCGCGGCTTCCACCGAACGGTTCATCAGCACACGCTCGGCCGCATCCCAGTTGGTGCCTTCGGCGGTTTCCACCTGGCGCCCATCAAGGAACACGCCCTCGCTGCAGGCCAGACCGGTGTATTCGCCGGACAGGCGCAGCAGGTGGGCGATGAGCCGTGCCACCGGCGTCTTGCCGCGGCTGCCGGTCACGCCAACCACCGGAATGCGCGAATCCTCATCCTTGGCGAACAGGTGATCGACGATGGCCTCGCCCACCGGGCGCGGCTGGCCGACGGCCGGCTTGATGTGCATCAGCAGGCCGGGGCCGGCGTTGACTTCAACGATGGCACCGCGCTGCTCGGCCAGCGGCTTGGAGATGTCTTCGCAAACCAGGTCGATGCCGGCGATGTCGAGGCCGACGATACGCGCCGCCAGACAGGCCAGCTCGGCGTTGTCGGGGTGCACTTCGTCGGTGACGTCGAAAGCCATGTTGCTGGTGCGGACGATCATCACCTCCTGGCCGGCGGCGGGCACGGAGCTGCCATTGAACCCTTGGCGCGCCACTTCCATCTGGGCCGCCGGGTAGTTGTCGAGCTTGATGAGGTAGAGCGGAAACTCATGCTCGACACCACGGCGCGGGTCGGAATTGATCTGGGTTTCGATGAGCTGGTCGATGGTGTTCACGCCATCGCCGACCACCGACACCGTGTCGCCCTTGTTGGCGGCGACCATCTTGCCGCCCACCACCAGCAGGCGGTGCTCGCTGCCCTTGATGAAGCGCTCGACCATCACTTCCGAACCTTCGGCGTCGGCCAGCGGATACAGCTCGGCCACTTCGGCAGCGGTGCGGATGTTGGTGAACACGCCGCGGGCATGGTTGCCGTCACTGGGCTTGACGACCACCGGGTAGCCAATGTCTTCGGCGGCCTCGATGGCATCCTCGATGCTGGTGACGATGCGCCCTTCGGGGATCGGCACGCCGCAGGATTCGAGCAGGGTCTTGGTGAGATCTTTCTCGCGGGAGATGCTTTCGGCAATGGCCGGCGTGCGGTCCGTCTCGGCGGTCCAGATGCGGCGCTGGCGGGCGCCATAGCCCAACTGCACGAGGTTGCCTTCGGCCAGCAGGCGGATGTACGGAATACGCCGCTGCTTGTCGGCAGCCGCTTCGACGATGCAGCGGGTGCTCGGCCCGAGCAGGTGGGTGTCCACCAGGTCGCGCAGCTTGAGCACGGCGGCATCCACGTCATAGGGCCGCTCTTCGATGGCCGCCATCAGCAGATCGTGGCCCATGTTCAGCGCGGCCATCGACACGTCTTTCTGCCAGGCGCGGATGACCACCTTGTAGATGCCGCGAATGGAAGTTTCCCGGGCCTTTCCGAAACCGCCGGACATGCCTGCCAGGTTCTGCAACTCCAGGGTGACGTGTTCGAGGATGTGCCCCGGCCAGGTGCCGTCGCGCAGCCGCTTGAGGAAACCGCCCCGCTCCCCGATGCTGCAGCGGTGCTCGATGAGCGTCGGCAGCATGGTGGTCAGGCGCTCGTAGAACCCGGGAATGACGTTGGACGGACAATCTTCCAAGTCATGAATATCAACCCACGCTTCAAGGACGGACCGGTAGGTCCAGATGTTCGGTCCCCGCAGGTGGAGCACATTGAGGAATTCGATCGTTTTGTTGGTCATGGGCAAGGCGGTTGAAATGACGGGCTAGGTAGCGGCAGTCTGAAACAAAACTTCAATCTTCGCTTAACGCGGAAGGGCCGGTCAGGATTACCGGCACGAAAAATATTCGATATGTCGGCGCTTCTGCCCACTAGCCGGGTATACGCGCTTGTAACGAGTCAGTAAACTTCGGGCGCAATTTTGCCCTACGCTGGCCGTCTTCTGTGGCCTTATCGCGTCCCCGAGATGAATTCCGCGCACACCTCCGTTTCGTCCGCCTACTCCGACTATCTTGGTCCGGCTGTTCCCGACAGTTGGCGCCCTGTTCTTGACAAGGCCCTGTCTGCCGGCGAGAAGGTTCTGGCCAGCCTGAGCCTCGATCTGGACAAGACGCTGCAGTTCCGCAGCGGCCTGGTGGCCCTTACCGACAGCCGCCTGCTGGCCTGGGATCACCAGACCGAGAACTGGCAGTCGTGGCCCTTCCGTGAAGGCTTGGGCCTGCGCCACCGGGACCACGCCGGCGTGGCCAGCCTTGAGCTGGTGGATGCCCACGCCCGGCTCGGCGGCTGGCGCTTCACGCTGGCCCAGGACCCGGCCGCGCGCAATCTGTCCGATCGCTTCCAGGCGCAGATGGAATGCGTCCTCGCCGGCCGCGAGCCAACGCCGCCCGAGCCCCTCACCTGCCCGACCTGCGATGCACCGCTGCCCCCGGGGACCGACGAATGCCCCACCTGCGCCCGCGAGATCCACACGCCGCCGTCCACCTGGACGCTGTTCCGCCTGTGGCGCTTTGCCGCGCCTTACAAGGGCCAGTTGCTGGCCGGCTTCCTGCTGACCCTGGTGGCCACCGCCGCCACGCTGGTGCCGCCCTACCTGACCATGCCGCTGATGGACGAGATCCTGATCCCGTTCCAGAACGGCCAGCCCATCGACACCCACCGGGTGATGATGATGCTCGGCGGGCTCTTTTTTGCCGCGCTGTTCGCCTGGGGCCTCGGCTGGGCCAAGACTTACATTCTGGCGCTGGTCAGCGAGCGCATTGGCGCCGACCTGCGCACCACCACTTACGAGCACCTGCAGGGCCTGTCGCTGGAGTATTTCGGCGGCAAGCGCACCGGCGACCTGATGGCACGGATCGGCGCCGAGACCGACCGGATCTGCCTGTTCCTGTCGATGAACCTGCTCGACTTCGCCACCGACGTGCTGATGATCACCATGACGGCGATCATCCTGGTGTCGATCAACCCGTGGCTGGCCCTCGTCACCCTGGTGCCCCTGCCCTTCATCGCCTGGCTGATCCACATCGTGCGCGACAAGCTGCGCTACGGCTTCGAGCAGGTAGACCGGGTGTGGTCGGAAGTCACCAGCGTGCTCGCCGATACCATCCCCGGCATCCGGGTGGTCAAGGCTTTCGCCCAGGAAAAGCGTGAAGTTGCGCGTTTCCGCGAAGCCAACGCCCGCAACCTGGCGGTGAACGACCGGGTCAACAAAGTGTGGTCGGTGTTCTCGCCGACGGTCACGATGCTCACCGAAGTCGGCCTGCTGATCGTGTGGGGTTTCGGCATCTGGCTGGTCTCCAAGAATGACGTCACCGTCGGTACCCTGGCCGCCTTCCTGGCCTACATCTCGCGCTTCTACACGCGTCTCGACTCCATGAGCCGGATCGTCTCGGTGACGCAAAAGGCCGCCGCCGGCGCCAAGCGCATCTTCGACATCCTCGACCACGTTTCCAGCGTGCCCGAACCGGCCAACCCGCTGCATCTGCCCAAGGTCACCGGTGCCATCGAAGTCAAGCGGGTCGGCTTCCGCTACGGCAACCGCACCATCCTGCGTGGTGTCGACCTCAACATCGCCCCCGGCGAGATGATCGGCCTGGTCGGCCATTCGGGCTCCGGCAAGAGCACGCTGGTCAACCTGATCTGCCGCTTCTACGACGTCACCGACGGCTCGATCCGCATCGAAGGCATGGACATCCGCTCGGTGCCGGTGTCGGAATACCGCCGCAACATCGGCCTGGTGCTCCAGGAGCCCTTCCTGTTCTTCGGCACCATTGCCGAGAACATTGCCTACGGCAAGCCGGACGCCAGCCGCGACGAGATCATTGCCGCGGCCCGTGCGGCCCACGCCCACGACTTCATCCTGCGCCTGCCGCAAGGCTACGACTCGCTGGTCGGCGAGCGCGGCCAGGCCCTGTCGGGCGGCGAGCGCCAGCGCATCTCCATCGCCCGGGCGCTGCTCATCGACCCGCGCATCCTGATTCTCGACGAGGCCACTTCGGCGGTCGATACCGAAACCGAAATGGAAATCCAGGCCGCACTCGAAAACCTGATCCGCGGCCGTACCACCATCGCCATCGCCCACCGCCTGTCCACCTTGCGCAAGGCTGACCGACTGGTGGTGCTCGATCGTGGCCAGATCGTCGAGATCGGCAACCACGATGCGCTGATGGAGAAACAGGGGGCTTACTTCCGCCTTTACGAAGCCCAGACCCGCAAGCTCGACGATGGTGCCATCGCCGCCGAAAAGCCCCGCGTTCCGTTCCACCGCGAACACGCACCCGTCTGAAGGTCACCCCATGTCTACGCAGAACATCCATCTGGAACGTAACGCCTTCGGTCAGCTGCTGCTCACCGACGCCGACGGCAAGGGCCACGCCATCACGCCGGTGCGCGCCTTCCCCATCGCCGCGCCCACCGAGAACATCGGCCTCATCAACGCAGAAGGCGAAGAAGTCGCCTGGGTCGCACGCCTGTCCGATCTGGCGCCGGAACCGCGCCGGCTCCTCGAAGAAGAGATGGCCAACCGGGAGTTCATGCCGGTGATCCAGCGCATCAACAGCGTCTCAAGCTTTGCCACGCCCAGCACCTGGGACCTCGAAACCGACCGCGGCCCGACCACCATGGTGCTCAAGGGCGAGGAAGACATCCGTCGCCTCACCTCCCCAGCCCTGCTGATCGCCGACAGCCGCGGCATCCACTTCCTGATCCGCGACCGCTACGCGCTGGACAGCCACAGCAAGAAGATGCTCGACCGCTTCCTGTAAGCGTTTGCGGCATGGAAAAGCCCGGATCGGACGGCCATCACCAAGCCGACCGATCCGGGCTTTTTGCTTAAGGTTGAATTAAGGAATAGCGCCGAGCATGCAGGCACTCGCCAAGGAGAGGCCATGCAGCCCAAACACCTGACTACCCACCAATTCAAGTACCTGCCGCGTGCCCTGCTGGTGGCCTCGGCCTGCCTCGCTGTGGCAGCCCACGCCGCAACCCCTCAAGAGCTGTTAGCCACTTACAGCGGACAGGCCCAAGCCCCCGCGTCCCCGTCCCGGGGGCAGCAGTTCTTTACCAACACTCATGGCGGCGAGTGGAGCTGTGCTTCCTGCCACGGAGCCGTCCCGACCAAGGGCGGCAAACATGCCTCGACCGGAAAAGCCATTACGCCGCTGGCACCGGCCTTCAACCCGGAGCGTTTTACCGACCCCGCCAAAGTCGAAAAGTGGTTCCGGCGCAACTGCAAGGACGTGCTGACGCGGGAATGCACAGCCGCCGAGAAGGCCGACGTGCTGGCCTGGCTGCTCAGCCTCAAGCCCTGACCAACGAGAACGCCAATGCCAAACATGCCTCATCTCATCTCCCGTCAGGCCATGCGTCTGCTGAACCTGCTCGGTCTGCTGGTTGGCCTCGGGGTGGCCACCGCCGCCTGGGCAGACGACGACCGACAAGCCCGCCAGCTTCCTCTTCTGCCGGCCTACCAACAGGAATGCGCCTCCTGCCACATCGCCTATCCGCCTGCCTTCCTTCCCGCCGAATCCTGGCGGCGCCTGATGCGCACCCTGCCCACCCATTTCGGCTCGGATGCCTCCCTCGACACCGAAACGGCCGCCGCCGTGAGTGACTGGCTGAGCAGCCATGCCGGCACTTACAAGCGCGTCCGTGAAACGCCGCCCGAGGACCGCATCACCCGCTCCCGCTGGTTCATCAAGAAGCACGACGAGGTGCCAGCCGCCGCGTGGGCGCGCCCTGCCATCAAGAGTGCGGCGAACTGCTCGGCCTGCCACCCCCAAGCCGAGAAAGGTGATTTCAATGAACACCGCATCCGCATCCCGCGCTGAGCCCGGCGCCGCCACCCCGCCCAGCCGGCGGGTGGTGGACGCACCGACCCGGGTCGTGCACTGGCTGCTGGCCCTCAGCTTCGTCGGCGCCTATCTGAGCGGCGACAGCGAACGCTGGCGCCTACTGCATGTGAGCCTCGGCTACACCATTCTCGGTCTGGTGGTCCATCGCCTACTCTGGGGCCTCATCGGTCCGCGTCACACCCGGCTGTCAGCATGGGCGGCAAAACTCCGCGCTGCGCCGGACTTCCTGCGCAGTCTTCGCAGCGGCAAGCTGAATCCCACCGCTGCACAGAACCTGCTGAACACCCTGTTCGCCGTCCTGATCCTCGGTTTCGCACTCATCGCCGGCATTAGCGGCTATGCCGTCTATGAGGAACTCGGCGGAGAGTGGCTGGAAGAGCTCCATGAACTGAGCAGCAATGGCATGCTGGTCATGGCGGTGGGGCATTTGCTGCTGATCCTCACCAGCAGCTTTCTGCGTCGGCAAAATCTGGCCGCCCGCATGTTCAGCGGAAGTCTGCCCGGCCGGGGGCCGGATCTGATCAAGCGCAATCACGGTGCGCTGGCAGCCCTGATTCTTGCGGTCGTCCTCGGCTTCTGGTTTGTTCAGCTGCAGGGCCCAGCATAGCCTCGCCTCAACAACTGAGCAGCGGCGATCAATCCCCGCCGCCGCAACCACTGTCTCCTCCTCCCCAGCCTAACAAGGCTGCAAACCAGGCCGGAGCACGGAGATCACCATTCCTTAACATTCCCGCAGCCGCCCGGTAACGCGCGCTTCTTAGTCTTGCCTTGAAGGCTTGATTGCCAAACTTGGGAGACGTAATGAAGAACTTTCTGCGCGCACTTGAAACCCAGCGGTGGGACGACCACCGCTTCTACCATCACAGCCTGGTCAACCAGACCCTGCACCTCATCAGTGCGCTGAGCTTCCTGACGGCTTACGCCTTCATGTTCTCCGATCCGGTCAATGCCGCCCTGATCGGCTGGATGGTATCGATGGTGACCCGCCAGTCCGGCCATTTCTTCTTCGAGCCGCTGGGCTTCGACGAGGAAAACCAGGTTTCCAACGAATACAAGGAAGCGGTGAAAGTCGGCTACAACCTGAAGCGCAAGGTCGTGCTGCTGTCCATCTGGGCTTTCATTCCGGTCGCGCTCTACCTCAACCCGACCCTGCTCGGCCTCTTCGAGGCCCACACCAACATGGATGGCTACATCGACCATCTGGGCAAGATGTGGCTGGCCCTCGGCGTTGGCGGCCTGCTCTTCCGCACCGTGCATCTGTTCTTCCTGCGCGACGTGCAGACCGGCCTGGTCTGGTTCACCAAGATCCTCACCGACCCGTATCACGACATCAAGCTGTACCACAAAGCCCCGCTCCTGCTGCTGCGCAGCATTGCGTCCCGCCAGCACGCCTGATCAAGGCCCGGCGCCCTTCCATCCCCCTCGGGATGGAAGGGCGTTTTCTTTACTTCAGGAAACGATGGACCAGCATCTCCTTCAGGATGCGACGCTTGATGCCCTTGTTGCTGAGCGTCCCGTCGGTCCACCACCAGCCATCCGCTTCCATCTTCTTCGCCGCGGCCACAAAGCGTTCCAGCACTGCCTCAAAATCAGCATCCGAGTAGTTCAGGCTGAAGATGAAACGGCCGGTGCCAACCCAGCTCAGGGCCAGACCTTCCAACCTCAGGTAGTACTGGAGTATCCAGTTGTAACGGCTTGGTTCAGTGTAGAAAACTGTCCATATCGACGACACGTTGGCCACCTGAACCGGCAGGCCTTCGGCCTTCAGCCGGGCATTGAAGTTTGCCGCCCGGCTGTTCCAGATTTGCTCCAGTCCGGCATACAGCGCCTGCACTTCCGGCGTCTCGATGCGTGCCAGAAACTCGGCCATTGCCCCCATCACGTAAGGGTGCGAATTGAAGGTGCCGCGGGCAAAGCAGATATCCGCCGGCCGGTCGTCGCGGAAACGCTTCATCAGCGCCCGCTTGCCGCACACCACGCCCACCGGCATGCCGCCGCCAAGCGTCTTGCCGTAAGTGACCATGTCGGCCTTCACTCCGAAGTATTCCTGCGCACCGCCGCGAGCCAGCCGGAAGCCGACGAAGACTTCATCAAAAATCAGCACGATGCCGCGCTCGGTGCATACCTCGCGCAGCTCTTTGAGCCAGGCCGTGTAGGCGGCCCGGTCGAAAGCGGCCTTGCGGGCGCTATCGACCAGCGACGAATCCCCCGGCGCACCGCCATTCGGGTGCAGGGCCTGCAGCGGATTGACCAGCACGCAGGCGATGTCCTTGCGGCGGCGCAGCACACGCAGCGCATCGGCGTGCATGTCCTTCAGCGTGTAAGTCTGATTGGCCGCCACCGGGTTGCCGACACCGGGCTGCACGTCGCCCCACCAGCCGTGATACGCGCCGCAGAAGCGCACCAGGTGGGTCCGGCCGGTGTGGTAGCGGGCCAGGCGCACGGCCTGCATCACCGCCTCGGTGCCCGACATGTGGAAGGACACCTCGTCCAGCCCCGAGATTTCCTTCAGGCGCCGCACGTTGCTGGCCAGCAGCGGGTGGTAGGCGCCGAGCACCGGACCCAGATCCTTCACCCGTTCGGCGCCGCGGGCCAGGCAGTCCTTGTAGAAGTCATAGCCGAACACGTTGACGCCGTAGGAACCGGTCAGATCGTAGAAGACATTGCCATCCAGATCGGTAACCGTCACACCGGACGACGCCTGCAGGAAGGAGCCACCCTTGAGGTGCTGGCGCACGAAGCGGCTGTACTGGAAGGGCACCCGGTAGGCGCCGGTGAACTGCATGTCCGACACACCCTCGGCCGCCTCGGCGGTCAGTGCCGCGCTTTGGGAAAAGCGCTCCCGGTAGGCCGATGCCAATCGGAAAAAGCCCTCCCGGCGCCGCACCGCCACGTCCTCCGGCGCGTCATCAGAGCGGAAGAAGCCGTACTCGTCGTATTCGTAAAAAGGCAGCAACTTGGCTACCCGACGGGACATCTTCGAATGCCCGGCAAGGGACGGATGCTTGCCCTTCGACAGCTCGAGCCGACGCTTCGCCTTCAGAACCAGACCGGGCAGCACAAGCGCCCCGAGCCCGGCCAATACCAATGCATCTTCCACGCGTGAGCACTCCACAGTTGAAAGATGACTGATTTAACCGACCCCGGTTACAAAGCCATGAAAATCAAAAGCCTCGTCGCCCGCATCAGCAACCAGGAAGACCTCAACTTCCTCCTCACCAACCGGATTCCCCGTGCCCTGCTGACCCGCTTCATGGGCAGATTCAGCAAGATCGAGAACCCCGTCGTGGCGAAACTTTCCATCGCTGTCTGGCGACTCTTTGCCGACCTGGATCTGTCCGAAGCCAGGCAAACCCGCTTCAAGAGCATGCACGACTGCTTCACCCGGCAACTGAAGGACGGCGCCCGCCCCATCGACACCAACCCGGCCGTCCTCAGCAGCCCCTGCGACGCCATCATCGGCGCCTGCGGGCAGATCGACGGCACCGATGTGCTGCAAGCCAAGGGCGCGCCCTACCCGCTCATCGACCTGCTCGGCGACCCGACACTGGTAGAAACCTACCGGAACGGCAGCTACGTCACCCTGCGTCTCAAGTCGAGCATGTATCACCGCTTCCATGCGCCGGCCAACCTGCGCGTCGAGCATGTCACCTACATTTCCGGCGACACCTGGAACGTCAATCCGGTCGCCCTCAAGCGCGTCGAGAAGCTCTACTGCAAGAACGAACGGGCCGTGATCCGTACCCGCCTTGCCGACGGCGGCGCGCCGATCACTCTGGTGCCGGTGGCGGCCATCCTCGTCGCCAGCATCCGCCTGCACTGGCTGGATGTGCTGCTGCACATCCGCTACAAGGGGCCAAACGAAATTCCTGCGCAGGCCGATTTTCGCAAAGGGCAGGAGATGGGCTGGTTCGAACACGGCTCGACGATCATCGTCTTTGCTCCCAAGGGCTTTGCCCTGTGCCCCGGGCGTCAGGACGGCAGCCCGATCCGCATGGGCGAAGCCCTGCTGCGCATGCCCGACGCCACACCTCTATCTAAAATTGGAAATCTCTCTATTCAATAGCATATATTTACGAAATAGTTCTCCTCATTGACACTGCATATACACCAATAAGGAGACGCTATGACTTCCAGTTCCGCTTCGCTTCCTGTTCTTGTCGCCGGTGGCGGCATCGGTGGTCTGGCCGCCGCCCTCGCCCTGGTTCGCCAGGGTTTTCAGGTCAAGGTTTTCGAGCAGGCCCCCGAAATCGGTGAAATCGGCGCCGGCATACAGCTCGGCCCCAACGCCTTCCACGCCTTCGACGCACTTGGCGTAGGCGACAAGGCGCGCAGCCGTTCCGTGTTCACCGACTACATGGTGATGCACGACGCCATCGACGAATACCAGGTCGGCAAGATCCCCACCGACGAGAATTTCCGCAAGCGTTTCGGCAACCCCTATGCCGTGATCCACCGGGTGGATGTGCACCTATCGCTGCTTGAAGGTGCCCAGGAAACCGGCAAGGTCGAGTTCCAGACCAGCACCCGCATCGAACGCGTCGAGCAGGATGAGGAAGGTGTCACCGTTTACGACCAGCACGGCAAGGCCTACCGGGGCGTTGCCCTGATCGGCGCCGACGGCGTCAAATCGGTGGTGCGCCAGCAATACGTGAGCGATCCCCCGCGGGTCACCGGCCACGTGGTGTACCGCGCAGTCGTAGACAAGGCCGACTTTCCGGACGAGCTGAAATGGAACGCCGCCAGCATCTGGGTCGGCCCCAACTGCCACCTGGTGCATTACCCGCTGCGCGGCGGCGAGCAGTACAACATCGTCGTCACCTTCCACAGCCGCCAGACCGAAGAATGGGGCGTCACCGAAGGCAGCAAGGAAGAAGTGCAGAGCTACTTCCAGGGCATCTGCCCGAAAGCCCGCCAGCTGATCGACCTGCCCAAGACCTGGAAGCGCTGGGCCACCGCCGACCGCGAACCCATCGGCCAATGGACCTTCGGGCGCGCCACCCTGCTGGGCGACGCCGCCCACCCCACTACCCAGTACATGGCTCAAGGCGCCTGCATGGCGCTGGAAGATGCCGTCACCCTCGGCGAAGCCTTGCGCGTCACCGGCAAAGACTGGACCAAGGCCCTCGATCTGTACCAGCGTTCGCGCATCACCCGCACCGCCCGCATCGTGCTGTCGGGGCGCGAGATGGGCCGCCTCTACCATGCCAAGGGCGTCGAGCGCCTGGTGCGCAACTCCCTGTGGAAGGGCCGCACGGCCGATCGTTTCTACGACGCCATGGAATGGCTGTACGGCTGGAACGTCGGCAACTGCCTGACCCAGGACTGATCACGCCCACCGCCCGAGCGCACACAAGGAATTCCCCAATGCAAGATCATGGCCGTTTTGACACCCTGGGCCGTCTCGAAGACCTGCCCCAGGACTACCGCGACGAACTGAAACAGCACAACCTGGTCCCCCTGTGGCCCAGCCTGCGTGCCGTATTGCCGCCGGAAAAGCCGCGGCCCAACACCCGCGCCATCCACTGGCCCTACAAGACCCTGCGCCCGCTGCTGCTGAAGGCCGGCGAACTGACCCCCATCGAAAAGGCCGAGCGCCGCGTGCTGGTGCTCGCCAACCCGGGCCACGGCCTCGAAAAAATGCAGGCCAGCGCCGCCATGTACCTGGGCATGCAATTGCTGCTGCCCGGCGAGCTGGCGCCCCCGCATCGCCACACCCCGAACGCGATCCGCATGATCGTCGAAGGCGAAGGCGCCTACACCACCGTCGATGGCGAAAAATGCCCGATGCGCCGCGGCGACCTGATCCTCACCCCCACCGGCCTGTGGCACGAACACGGCCACGAAGGCGACCAGCCGGTGGTGTGGCTGGACGTACTCGACCTGCCGCTGGTGTACTACGTGGAAGCCTCCTACCACCTCGAAGGCCCGAGCCAGACCGTCAAGCCCGGCCAGGGCGCCAAGTCCTACGCCCGTGGCGGCCTGGTGCCGACACCGATCTTCGAGCGCGCCGGCAAGGCCTACCCGATGCTGCACTACCCATGGGCCGAAGCCCGCGCCGCGCTGGAATCGCTGGCCGCCGACGAATCGGATGTCGAAGCCGTCCAGCTCACCTACGTCAATCCGGAAACCGGCGGCGATGCGCAGAACATCCTCGGCTTCTACGCCCTGATGCTGCGCCCCGGCCAGACCCTCAGGCTGCCGGTGCGCTCGCCCGCGATGGTCTTCCACTTGATTGAAGGCGGCGTCAAGATCAGCATCGACGAACAGCACTTCAGCCTTGCCGAAGGTGACACCTGCTGCGCCCCGGGCTACACCCCGGTGAGCCTGACGAACCCGTCCGCCGATGCGCCGGCCTTCGTTTTCATTGCCGACGAGAGCCCGCTGCACCGCAAGCTCGGCGTCTTCGAGAACCGTGGCTGAAGCCCACACCCAACGCCAACAGCCCCATTCAAAAGGAAAAACCATGACCCAACAGACCTACCTCTGGAATCCGCAGCCGGTTTTCTCCCTGCCCGTGCGCGGCAGCGAAGCCCGCCTGCCGGTGAAGCGCATCTTCTGCGTCGGCCGCAACTACCACGCCCACGCCGTTGAAATGGGCCGGCCGGTGGACAAGTCCACCTCCAGCCCCTTCTACTTCACCAAGGCCAACTCGACCCTGGTCCAGTCCGGTGAAACCGTGCCCTACCCCACCGGCACCAACAACTACCACTTCGAAATGGAACTCGTCGTCGCCATCGGCGCCAGCGGCTTCCGCGTCTCCGAAGCCGACGCGGCCGGGATGATCTTCGGCTACGCCGCCGGCCTCGACATGACCCGCCGCGACCTGCAACTGGTGGCCCGCGAAGCCGGTCGTCCGTGGGATCTGGGCAAGGACTTCGAGAAATCCGCCGTCTGCAGCGAGATCGTGCCGATTGGCGAGCTGGGCGTGCTCGACAGCGGCGCCATCAGCCTGTCGGTGAATGGCGAGACCAGGCAATCGTCCGATCTCTCCAAGCTGATCTGGAACATCCCGGAAATCATTGCCGATCTGTCGAGGTTCTACCACCTGGAACCCGGCGACCTGATCTACACCGGCACCCCGGAAGGCGTCGGCGCGGTCAAAACCGGCGACAAGATCACCGGCTCCATCGACAAAGTCGGCGAAGTCAGCCTCACCATCGGCGCAGCCGAGTGAGCGCATGAAGCTCTATAACTTCTTCCGCAGCGGCACCTCGCATCGCCTCCGCATCGCCCTGAACCTCAAAGGCCTGAAGTACGAGTACCTGCCGGTGGATCTGCGCACCGAGCAGCACCTCAAGCCCGAGTTCAAGGCGCTCAACCCGCAAGGCCTGGTGCCGGCACTGGTTGATGCTGGCCAGGTGCTGATCCAGTCCCCGGCGATCATCGAGTGGCTCGAAGAACGTCACCCGGAGCCCGCCCTGCTTCCCGCGACCCCGGAAGCACGGGCCCGGGTGCGGGCACTGGCGGCGATTGTCGGCTGCGACATCCACCCGATCAACAACCGCCGCATCCTCGAATACCTGCGCAATCAGTTGCACTGTGACGAGGCTGCCATCAACGCCTGGTGCGCCACCTGGATCAGTGCCGGCTTCGATGCCCTCGAAGCCCTGCTGGCCGCCGACACGGCCCGCGGCGACTACTGCTTCGGCCAGACGCCGTCGATTGCCGACGTGTATCTGATCCCGCAAGTGGAAAGCGCCCGGCGTTTCAAGGTGGACATGGCCCGGTGGCCCCTGATCAGCGCCATCGACACCGCCTGCCACAAGCTGGACGCCTTCCGGCTGGCGATTCCGGCCGCACAACCCGACGCAGCCTGATCAACTGGCGCCTGAACGCAAAACCGCCCCGGCCTGAAAAGGCACGGGGCGGTTTTTTTTGTCTGGGGCCAGGCCTCAAAACAAAAAGGGACTGCATTTCTGCAGTCCCTTCGTAAAACTGGTGCGCCCGGCAGGATTCGAACCCACGACCCCTTGGTTCGTAGCCAAGTACTCTATCCAACTGAGCTACGGGCGCACTTGAGAGAGCGAAATTATACATAAGAATTCTGAAAAAGAAAGCCTTTTGTTGAAATAGTGCGTAATTCTTTCAACAGGCCTTTCTTCGGGGCCTGGTCCCCTTCTTGCGTATCCCTGCCCGAACCGGAAAGGCGGGCGACTGGGTTTTCGACGCGCAACGGTCAGGGGCATTCGCCAACGGGCTGTGCGCTGAAGGAGTCCCCGATGCGCGTCGAAGACGGGGTCGTGCTGGTCGATACGGAAACACCCGTGGCGGCATGAGCCTCGCGGTAACGGGATGGACTAAGACCGGTACGCCGTTTGATGAAGCGACAGAAGTAGGCTGGATCGTCGAAGCCCAGGCTCGACGCCACGCCGGTGACCGGCTCGGTTGTGTACAGCAGCAGGCGGCAGGCTTCGCGGGTGAGCCTTTCGTGGATCAGTTCCAGCGCACTCTGGCTGCACTCGGCACGGATCAGTCTGTTCAGACGCGGCGTGCTGACCCCGAGCTGGGCGGCATAGCGGGCCACTGGCCAGTGCGCCAGGTAGCGCGCCTCCACCAGCAACACAAAACGGGTAAACAGCGCCTGGTGGTGAGCCAGCGGGCCACCCTCCCCCCGCGCCTGCAGGCGCGCCCCGGCCTGCGCCAGATGCCACACCACGGCCAGCGACAGCCAGCGCAAGGGCGGCGTGCCGGCCATGCCGGGGGTGATGAACTCCGCCGCCAGTTCGCGCAGCAGCGCATCCAGGCGCCCGGCAGCCGGATCGTCCTGTTCGAAGCAGAGCACCCGCGGGCCTGCGAACAACTCGCGCAGCGCCTGGCCGGCCGTGTCGAGCTCGCCTTCCACCAGAAAATGCCCCCCGAGGGTCAGCACCCGCCCCTGGGTTTCCGGCGCAAAGCGAAAGCCATGCACGATGCCGGGCGGCACAATCACCGCCACCGGGCCACTCACATCATGGCTGCCGGTATCCAGCGCCACGCGGGCGCTGCCCTCGCGGATCCACACCACCTGGTACAGACCATGGTGCAGATGGGGCTGGATGTCCCAGTCGTGACCACGGCTGCGGGACTGGATATCCTCGATATGCAGCAACTCGCGCACCGGCTCGGCGGGCTCGCCGTAGAGGGTAAAACTGGGAATCAGCGGCCTGGAGAGGGAAGAGAGTCTCATCACGGGGATGATGGCGCACCACAAGCTGCGCTGAAAGCCCCCTTCCCGACTAGCAGCTAGATCATTCCGGCATGCCTTCAAAGGGCACACCGACGTAGTTCTCGGCCAGCGACGCGGCGGCGGCCCGGGAGCTGACTACGTATTCCAGCTGCGAACGGCGGAAGCGCCGCGTGATGGTGTCCTCGCCCTCGAAGTCGTGGAGCATGTTGGTCATCCACCAGCTGAAGTGCTCGCCGCGCCATACACGCTTGACCGCCCGGGTGCTGTAGCCGGCCAGCCCTTCCTGGTTGTTGTTACGGTAGAAATCGGAGATCGCCCGGGTCAGCAGCACCACGTCGCCAGCGGCAAGGTTGAGCCCCTTGGCGCCGGTGGGCGGCACGATGTGGGCCGAGTCGCCGGCCAGGAACAGGCGACCGTGCTGCATCGTCTCGCACACAAAACTGCGCATGGCGATGATGCCCTTCTGGAAGATCGGACCTTCCTTGATCTCCCAGCCGTCGTCGTTGGCCAGGCGGGCGCGGAACTCGGCCCAGATGCGCTCGTCCGACCAGTTGTCCACGCTGTCCTTCGGGTCGCACTGGAAGTACAGGCGCTGCACGGTGGGCGTACGCGTGCTCACCAGCACGAAGCCCCGGTCGCTCTGGGCGTAGATCAGCTCGTCACTCGACGGCGGCGCTTCGCACAAAATGCCGAACCAGCCGCAGGGATAGACCTTGGTGTGCTCCTCGCGCAGGTTAGCCGGAATGGCCTGGCGCGACGGGCCGTGGAAGCCGTCGCAGCCGCCGATGAAGTCGGCGCGAATCTCCTGCGCCTCACCGTTCTTCGTATAGCGGATGCCCGGCTGGGTGCTTTCCAGATCGTGCAGGCTCACGTCGCTGACACCGAATTCGATGGTCGTGCCGTTGGCCAGCACCGCCGCCACCAGATCCTTGATCACCTCATGCTGGGGATAGACGGTGATCGACTTGCCGCCGGTCAGCTCGGGCAGATCAATGCGATGGCGCTTGCCGCCAAACGACAGCTCGATGCCGTTGTGCACATAGCCTTCCTTCACCATCCGTTCGCCGACGCCGATCTGCTTGAGCAGTTCGACCGTCGGGTGCTCCAGCACGCCAGCCTTGATGGTGGCTTCGATGTCTTCCCGCGAGCGCTGCTCGATGATGAACGATTCGATGCCCTGCAGATGCAGCATGTGCGAAAGCAGCAGCCCTGCCGGGCCGGCGCCGATGATGCCTACCTGGGTCTTGATCATGATCCTGTCTCCTGTCTGGTTTTTATGTTTGAACAGGGACGCAGACTACGGACCGGCAGGCAGCCGGTGAATGGACGAATCCGGGCGGCGGCTTGGACTTTTGGAACGGGATGCGCCGCCGCGCTCAGACCGGGCCACCCTCCGACAGCAGCTCGGAAATCAGCCCGCGCAGCCAGCGGTTAGCCGGGTCGTTGTGAAAACGGGCATGCCAGTGCTGCCGTACCGAGTATTCCGGCAAGGGGTAAGGCACCGGGAAACAGCGAAAACGCCCGCGCCCGGTAAGCACTTCGCTCAGGCGGCGCGGGATGGTCAGGATCAAGTCGGTCTGCTCGATGAAGAAGGCCACGCCGACAAAGTTGGGAATCCGCAAGGCCACCCGACGGCGGATGCCCTGCCGGGCCAGCTCCCGGTCGACGATCAGGTGCCCGGTACCTTCCGTGGACACCATCGCGTGCTCCTCCGACTCGAACTGCTCGCGGGTCAGGCCATCACGGATGCGCGGATGCTCGGCGCTGACCATGCACACGTATTGCTGGCGGAACAAGGCCTGCTGGTAGAAGCCGGCCTCCAGCTGAGGCAGAAAACCGACGGCCAGATCGGCCCGCCCCGTTTCCAGCAATCCCGGCGTCTTGTCGGAGAGCGGTAGCACCTCGATATGGATGTGCGGCGCCACCGCCCGCAAGCGGGTCCACAAACCGGGCAGCAGCACGAGCTGACTGATGTCGGTCATGCAGATGCGGAAGTTGCGGGTGGACTGCTGGGGATCGAACTCCATGCGCTGGCCGAGCACCCGCTCGAGGGCCTGCAATGCCTCGCGAATCGGGTCGATCAGCGCTTCGCCCAGCGGCGTCGGATCCATGCCGGTCGCCGTGCGCACAAAGAGCGGGTCACCAAACTGCTCGCGCAGCTTGCCCAGCGCAATGCTCACCGCCGGCTGGCCCAGCCCCAGCGTCTCGGCCGTGCGGCTCACGCTGCGCGATTTATAGACTTCGTCGAAGACACTGAGCAGACGGGCATCGAGGGGGTTCATGGGTTTTCTTTATTCGATTATCGAATTTACTGAATCTATCTTACTGCATGGTCCGAATGAAGCTCCGTCGATATATTTACGCGACAGCAACATCGGCGGCTACAGATATCGCAGATCGGCATACCTGATAGTGCCAGCTTCCGCTTGTTGAAAGCCCCCGCAGAGGCCGAGACTGAATTGTCGTCACGGCGATGGGAACCGGGAACACGGTTCCACACAACAATTAAAGAGGAGACAAGAATGACCCAGACCCGCCGCCTGTCCGGCCTTTTCGTCGCGCTTGCCGCAGCCGGCATGGCCTTTTCGGCCCTGGCCGCCGATCCGCTGAAGATAGGTTTCGTGCTGCCCATGTCCGGCCCCTTCGCCGCCTACGGCAAGCAGATCGAACACGGCGCCCGCCTGTACCTCAAGGAACACAACGACACCATCGCCGGCCGCAAGGTCGAGATCCTCGTCAAGGACGACACCGGCGTGGCCCCGGAAATCAGCAAGCGCGCCGCCCAGGAGCTGCTGGTCAAGGACAAGGTGGACATCCTCGCCGGCTTCGGCCTGACCCCTTCGGCCTTTGCCGTGGCCCCCCTCGCCACCGAAGCGAAGAAGCCGATGGTGGTGATGAACGCCGCCACCTCGGCGGTCACCACCAAGTCGAACTTCATCATTCGCACCAGCCACACCCTGCCGCAGGTCACCGCCCCCATCGCCAGCTGGGCAGCCAAAAACAAGATCAAAAAAGTGTTTACGCTGGTCGCCGACTACGGCCCTGGCCACGACTCGGAAGCCCAGTTCAAGAAGACCTTCACCGCCGCCGGCGGAGAGATCGTCGGCGAAGTGCGCACACCGGTGAAGAACCCCGACTTCGCGCCCTTCCTGCAAAAGATCAAGGACGTCAAACCCGACGCCGTCTTCCTGTTCGTCCCGCCCGGCGAGCAGACCATCGCCTTCATGAAGGGCTTCGCCGAACGCGATCTGGCCAAGGCCGGCATCCGCATCATCGCCACCGGGGACCTGACCGACGAAGACCTGCTCGACGCGGTGGGTGACAACGCGCTGGGCATCACCACCTCTTTCCATTACGCCGACGCCCACAAGTCGCCGGAGAACCAGGCCTACACCGACGCCTACGCCAAGGCCTACCCGAAGGACCGCCCCAACTTCATGTCCGTCGGCGGCTACGACGGCATGCAGCTGATCGCCAAAACCCTCGAAAAGACCAAGGGCGACGCCAGCGGCGAGAAGTTCATCGAAGCCGCCAAGGGCATGAGCTGGAACAGCCCGCGCGGCCCGGTAAGCATCGACCCGGTGACCCGCGACATCGTCCAGACCATCTACATCCGCAAGGTCACCCGCGTCGGCAGCAAGCTGCAGAACGTGGAATTCGACCAAGTGCCGGCCTTCAAGGACCCGGGCAAGCAGTAAGCCCGCCGCGGGAGCGCGCCCCGCGCACTCCCGCACCTCCCCCTTCTCCGCTTCACCCTTCAAGGAGCTTCCATGACCGTCATTTTCGACGGCATCGCCTCCGGCATGCTGCTGTTCCTGATCAGCGTCGGGCTGTCCGTGACCCTTGGCTTGATGAACTTCGTCAACCTGGCCCACGGCGCCTTCGCCATGTTCGGCGGCTTTGTGGCCGTGACGCTGCTCAACCGCGCCGGCATCCCCTTTCTGGCCGCCCTGCCGCTGGCTGCCATCGGCACCGCGCTGCTCGGCGTGCTCTTCGAGCGCACCCTGTACCGCCGCCTGTATGCCGCCACTCACCTGGACCAGGTGCTGTTTTCCATCGGCCTGGTCTTCATGTCGATTGCCGGTGCCCATTACCTCTTCGGGCCCCAGCAGCAACCGCTGACGCTACCGGGCTTCCTGCAGGGCCAGATCAACCTGCCCGGCCTCGACATGGGCGTGTATCGCCTGTTCCTGATCGTCCTCGGCCTGGCCATCGCCTTCGGCCTGCAGAAGATGGTCAGCGGCACCCGCTTCGGTGCCCAGCTGCGCGCCTCGGTGGACAACCCGCGCACCGCCCGCGGCATGGGCATCAACGTGGATCGCATCTTCACCCTCACCTTCGCCCTGGGCACCGGCCTGGCCGGCCTGGGCGGCGCGTTGGGTGTCGAAATGCTCGGCCTCGACCCCGGCTTTCCGGTGAAGTACATCGTGTACTTCCTGATCGTCGTGGCGGTGGGTGGCAGCGGCAACATCACCGGCTCGCTGATCGCCGCGCTGATCCTCGGCGTCTTCGACGTGGCCGGCAAATACTACGTGCCCCAGGCCGGCGCCTTCGTGATCTACGCGGTGATGGTGGCCATGCTGATCTTCCGCCCGCAGGGCCTGTTCGGTCGCAAGGCCGCCCGCTAAAGCCATGAACAAATCCATGATCGACCTCACGCCCCTGACCCGGGCCACGCGCTGGCATCCGGCCGAGCTGGCATTCTGGCTGCTGCCCGTGGCCGGCTACTTTCTGCTCCAGGACAACCTGGTGCTGCTCACCCAGATCGCCATCACCGCGCTGTTCTGCCTGTCGCTGGACCTGATCCTGGGCTTCGCCGGCATCGTCTCGCTGGGCCACACGGCCTTCTTCGGCATCGGCGCCTACGCCGCCGGTCTGATGGCGGCCCATGGCCACGGCGACCCGCTGCTCGGCCTGCTGGTGGCCGGCATTTGCGCCGGGATCGCCGGCTTCATCTCCAGCCTGCTGGTGCTGCGCGGCGCAGACCTCACCCGCCTGATGGTCACCCTCGGGGTGGCGATGATGCTTTACGAGCTGGCCAACAAGCTCACGCCCATCACCGGCGGGGTGGACGGCCTGCAGGGCATGGAGATCCAGCCCCTGTTCGGCAGCTTCGCCTTCGACATGTTCGGCAAGACAGCCTACTGGTACGCGGTGGGGGTGCTCTTCGTAATGTTCGTCATCGCCCGCCGGCTGGTGCACAGCCCCTTCGGCCTGAGCCTCAAGGGCATCCGCCAGAACGTCGGCCGCATGCCGGCCATCGGCGCCCCGGTGAATGCCCGCCTCGCCGCGGTGTACACCCTCGGCGCGCTGTACGCCGGTATCGCCGGCGCCCTGCTGGCCCAGACCACCCAGTTCGTGGCGCTCGATGTGCTGTCCTTCAACCGCTCGGCCGAACTCCTGCTGATCCTCGTGCTCGGCGGCTCCGGCTGCCTGTATGGCGCACTGATCGGCACCATCGTTTTCATGACCGCCCACCACTTCCTGTCCGACATGAACCCCGAATACTGGCAATTCTGGCTCGGCCTGCTGCTGGTGCTGATCGTCCTCTTCGCCCGTGACGGTGTAATGGGCGGCGTACGGCGCCTCGGCGCACTCGGCAAGGGAGGCGCCAAGGCATGACTTACGCCCTGCAAACCACCAGCCTGGTGAAGAAGTTCGGCGGCTTCGTGGCCACCAGCAAGGTCAGCCTCAACGTGGAAGCCGGTGCCCGCCACGCGCTGATCGGCCCCAACGGCGCCGGCAAGACCACCCTGATCAACCTGCTCACCGGCTTTCTCGAGCCGACCAGTGGCGAGGTAATCCTCAACGGCGACAAGGTCACCCATCTGGCCCAGCACCAGCGTGTCAAGCGCGGCTTGGCCCGGACTTTCCAGATCAACCGACTGTTTGCCGATCTCACGGTACTCGAATCGGTGGTCATGGCCGTCAATGAACGCCTCGGCCTCGGCGCCCGCTTCTGGCAATCGGTCGGCAGCCACACTGCAGCGGTCGACGAGGCCGTCGAGCTGCTCGAACGCCTGCGCCTGCTCGACGTGGCCCACGAAACCACGCGCAACCTGGCCTACGGCAAGCAGCGCCTGATCGAGATCGCCCTCGCCCTGGCCGCCAAGCCGAGCGTACTGCTCCTCGACGAGCCCGCCGCCGGCGTGCCCACCATCGAAAGCCGCGAGCTCTTTGAAACCATCGCCGGCCTGCCCCGCGAGGTAACAATCCTGCTCATCGAGCACGACATGGACCTGGTCTTCCGCTTCGCCGACCGCATCTCGGTGCTGGTTGGCGGTGCGGTGCTCACCGAAGGCACGCCGGAGGTGATCGCCCATGACCCGAAGGTCAAGGAAGTCTATCTGGGGGAAGCGATCTGTGACTGAGCTGCTGAAAGTCGACAAACTGTGGGCCGGCTACGGCGACGCCGTGGTGCTGGAAGACATCTCCTTCACACTGGAGGAAGGCGGCAGCCTCGCACTGCTGGGCCGCAACGGCATGGGCAAGACGACCCTGCTGTCCACACTGATGGGCGCCGCCCGGTATCGCTCGGGCACGCTGGAATTCGCGGGCAAGAACCTGGCCGTCGTGCCGCCCCACGGGCGTGCCCACCTGGGCCTTGGCTGGGTGCCGCAGGAGCGCGACATCTTTCCGTCGCTGACCGTCGAGGAAAACCTCACCGTGGTGGCCTGCCCGGGCCCGTGGAACCTGGCGCGTATCTACGACATGTTCCCGCGCCTCAGGGAGCGCCGCGCCAACATGGGTAACCAGCTTTCCGGCGGCGAGCAGCAGATGCTCGCCATGGGCCGCGCACTGATGCTCAACCCGCGCCTGCTGCTCCTCGACGAGCCGATGGAAGGCCTGGCGCCGCTGATCGTCCAGGAGCTGTTCGCCATCATCCAGCGCCTGACCGAGGAAGGCGGCATGGGGGTGATTCTGGTCGAACAGCACGCCCGCCAGATCCTCCCGCTGACCCGCCGCGCCCTCGTCCTTGAACGGGGCCGGGCGGTTTACAACGGCGACAGCGAGACCCTGCTCCGCGACCGCGCCCTGCTCGACAGCTGGCTCGGCGTCGCCTCCCACTGATTCCCGGTACGCAAGCCATGAAAGCCATCGACATCATCCACAGCGAGCATCGCGCCCTTGCCGCCGTACTGCAGGCCCTGCGCTTCCTGCTCGACGAAATCAGCGCCGGCCGCCTGCAGCCCGACCCGGAACTGCTCGGCCACATGATCGAGTACATCACCCAGGTGCCCGACAAGCTCCATCATCCGAAGGAAGACGAGGTGCTCTTCCGCGTCCTGCGCGAACGCGTGCCCGCAACCGGCAGTCTGATCGACAAGCTGCAGGCCGACCACGTGGAAGGCGCCCGCCACACCGGACAACTGGAAGCGGCCCTGGCCCGCTACCGCAGCGAGGGCGGCCCGGCCTTCGCCGCCTTCGAAACCCTGGCCCGCGGCTACGTGGACGCCATGACCCGGCACATCCGGCTGGAGGAAGCCGAACTGCTGCCGCTGGCCCGCAAGGGGCTCAGCGCCGCAGACTGGGCCGAGATCGACGCGGCCTTCGAAGCCAACCGCGACCCCTGGTCGGGGCCGACGGGCGAATATCGGGCGCTGTACTCACGGATTGTGAATCTGGTGCCGGCGCCTTACGGCCTGGGAGGGTGACATCAAGGACGGCGCCTGATCGTGTAGATCGTGTTATCGGAGAGCGACACCACGTACAGGTTGCCGTCCGGGCCCTGCTCGATGCTCGGCGTAGTCCCGAATCCCTTGCCGATCAGCAGGGTTTCGCTCTCGGTTCCGTCGAACTTCTGGGCCCGGAAGAGGTTGTCGGCCACACGGTCGGCGAGTCGCGGGTCGGCGCTCACATCCACGTTCAGGCGGTCGGCCGTGAGCCTGATCCGATAGAGGCTCCCGCCATTGCCGCCAACCTGCCCGAAGGAACGCGCCGAGCCTATCCACAACGAGCCGTTGTATTCACTCCCAAGCGCATTGCCGGTCACAAAGGCCGTACCGGACGGGCCGATCTCGTAGCGCCAGCTCAGCTCCGGGTCCTTATAAACGGCACCAGGCAGCATCACCAGTCTCGACTGGGCCAGCGCTGAAGTGTAGGCCGCGCGTGTTGGTGGATAGCGCAGCTGCTGCAGGGACATGTTGAACTGGGTCGTTTCGATGGACTTCCAGTTCGGTGCGCGGCTCAACGGGCCGGCAAACTGGATCCAGCCTCCGTTCATGCCCGGAACCACGCGATTCAGTTCCGAGTAGGCATCGTCGGCGTTCTCCGTTTCCCAGAGGGAGCCCGAGAAGGGGTCGAAGGCCATGCCGAAGCCATTGCGGTGCCCGTAGGAAAAGATCTTCTGGATGTTGGCGCCCACTTCCCCGCCAATTCCGGCGCCGGAGGCAAAGAAAGGATTGTCGGCAGGCGTGGTGCCATCCGGGTTCAGGCGCAGGATGACGCCGGAAAGGTGAGCGTTGTCCGGTGCCGGCCCGCCGAAGGTATCGTCGCTCTGCGGCGCAGTGAGAAACGGGCCGTTGGCCAGGTTTTGCAGCCAGCCCCGCCGCCCCTGATCCCCCATGAACACATACAGTTTGCCGTCGGGGCCAAAACGCATCACGCCGCCATTGTGGTTGCCGGCCTCGTTGGCGTTGTTCGTGCCGGCATGGCCGGGTACCGCGACGTTATCGGTCTGGCGCGCGCGAAGCATCAGCACATTGACGTCGAACACCAGCGTGCTGCCGTCCCAGGCAAAGCGATCGACGCGGTTGCCCAGAAGCGGCACGCTGGAAACCGCTGCCGAATCGACGCCCGTGGAGCTTTCGGTCCACCGAACATACACATAAGGCGTGGCCGGGAAGTTCGGGTGCAGTACCAGGCTCAGCAGCCCCCGCTCGGAGTTCGAATTGACCGCCAGATCCAGCACGGGCATGGCCTGCAGAACGCCGTTGGTCACCCGCCGGACCACGCCCGAAGCCTTTTCGAGCACCAGAAAGTCGTTGGCGGCGAGAAAGACGATGCCGATCGGCTGGCTGAGCCCGCTGTTCAGGACCGTGACGACCTCAAGATTCGGATCGAGAACCTCGACCGGAATGGTGTCAGCCCGGCCTGGGCTGGACAGACCGGCACCGATACAAAACGAAACCATGGCGGCCAGCGTGCTGCGACGGGCCCGTGCAAACGCGAGTGCCCCCGCCGCGCAGCCAATCAGAAGCATCGACCCGGGTTCAGGTACCGCTGTCGACTGGATGCGCACATCGTCGATTCCCATCTGGAAAAAATTGACGTTGTCGGTTTCGGCAAAGCGCAGCCGAAGCATTTCGCCGTCATGGGCCGCAAGAAGGGCGCTGATGTCCTGGGTGATGGTCTTGTAGCCCTCGACCAGCGGGTCTCCGGCGGCCGTCTGGTAAAGGGTCATCAGCACATCCCCCGCCGCCACGCTGAAAGGGTCGGCGCTGGTGGTCAGGATATCGACGCGTAGCTGCTGGTTCAGCGCCGCAATGCTGAAATCGAGGGAAGCCGGGCTCGAGAAAGCGTCCGCCCGGTTGCCGATGTAGAGATCGAAACTCAGTGCAGCGCTGGCCACCGTCGCCAGGAAATCCTGGTACAGCACGTGCGACCCAGGGCCCCCAAGCCCGGCGTCACTCATCGCCGCCTGGGTGCCTTCGGGCGGCGATGGCACATCAAACCCTGTTGTCGGGCTGACGGTACCGCTCTGAATGTAAAAGCTTCCTTCACTGCCAGGCTGGTCCTCCACGGTCCAGCCCGCGAACCCCGACTCGAATCCACCGTTTGAAATGGTCGGGGCCGCATGGGCCACCGGGACAAGCGCCGCCGCGAACAGCGCAGTGAGCAAGGGAATCACATACCGGGAGGATGTCATCATGACTCGGGTACCAGGGCATGGCCGTCGCGCACAGCGTCCGGAAAACGAATCGCCCCAAGCATCCGCGACGTAGGGTGCTGGTGCTGACGCTCGACAAAAACTGCTTATGCACTCAATTGCATAACTTATGCCCATCCCCCCGGCGGCCGGAGAAAATCAGAAATTCTCTTGTTATTCAACTCCCTGCAAATCCTGTCTGACGACAGGGTTCCCGTCGCTGGGGAGTCGGGGATTGAGAATGTAAGTTTTTCCGACGCTGGCCTGCGATAGCCAGCGGCAATCACGCCTTAAGCATGCCCGCCAGCCCGCCCCACTCCGCCCGGAATATCTCCGCATCCATCAGCGTCACATCGCGGATGAGCGGGCGGAAATGCATGTGGGTCAGCACATCCTTTTCGAGGTCGATGCCCGGAGCAATCTCGATCAGTTCCATCCCTTCGGCGGTCAGGCGAAACACGGCACGCTCCGTCACGTAGAGCACCGGCTGCGTGATGCTGCGGGCGTAGGCGCCGCTGAAGGTGATCTGCTCCACGTGGTCGAGGAACTTCCCCTGGGCGCCTTCCTTCTTGATAGCAAGGCGGCCTTCGGCAATCTCCACCTGCAGGTCGCCAGCAGTAAAAGTGCCGCAGAACACCACCTTGCCGGCGTTCTGGGTGATGTTGATGAAGCCGCCACAGCCCACCGGGCGGCCGCTGAACTTGCTGACATTCACGTTGCCGTGGGCGTCGGTTTGGGCCAGCCCCAGAAAAGCCACGTCGATGCCGCCGCCGTCGTAAAAATCGAACTGGGCCGGCTGCTCGATGACCGCCTCGGCGTTGATGGCGTGGCCAAAGTCGAAGCCGCCCGCCGGTATGCCACCGATGGGGCCGGTTTCCAGGGTCAGGGACATGAGGTGATCCACGTGTTCCTCGGCCGCTACCGCCGCCACGCCTTCGGGCATGCCGATGCCGAGGTTCACCACCGCGCCGGGCTTCAGCTCCATGGCCGCCCTACGGGCAATGATCTTGCGCGGGTCCAGCGGCAACGGCGTCATGCTGCCGCGCACCACCTTGATGTCGCCCGCGTAGGCCGGGTTGAAGTAGGTGGCCATGGTCTGCAGGTGGTTCTCGGGCTTGCCGACCACCACGTAATCCACCACCACACCGGGGATCTTCACCTGCCGCGGGTGCAGCGAGCCGGCCTTGACGATGTGCTCCACCTGCGCAATCACGATGCCGCCGCAGGCCCGCGCCGCCTGGGCCACCGACAGGCTTTCGAGCAGCACGCCTTCCCGATCCATGGTGATGTTGCCCTTCTCGTCGGCCACCGAGCCGCGAATCAGCGCCACATCCACCTTGGGCGCCTTGAAGTAGAGCCACTCCTCCCCTTCCATCTCGATGACCTGCACCAGGTCTTCGGTGCTGACGCCGTTCACCTTGCCGCCCTCGATGCGTGGATCGACAAAGGTACCCAACCCCACCTTGGTGATGAAGCCCGGCCGGCGCCCCGCCACCTGGCGTGGCAACAGGGCCAGCACGCCCTGCGGCAGGTTGTAGGCCTCGATGCGCTCCTCCATGATCAGCTTCATCAGGTTCGGCCCGCCGACTCCGAAGTGGCCGCCTACCAAGCGCTTGATCAGGCCTTCATGAGCGAAGTGATGCATGCCCCGGTCCTTGCCGTTACCGACGCCGGTGGAGTGATACAGCGTCAGATCACGCGGGTGGCCAGTCGCCAGAAAGGCCGCCTCGACGGCCTTGGCCACCTCCTCCGCAAACCCGGCCAGACCCATGCCGGTGCAGTAAACGGTAGCCCCGTTGGGGATCAGGCGGGCAACATCGGCGGCATCGACAAAGCGGGTAGTCATGATTTCTTTCTGCTTCGGGTAACAGCAAAGGCGACCTGTAGGGGCGACTTCAGTCGCCCTCGGACTCCGGTCAACGGCTTGCCTGTGATTTACGCGCGGAGGGCGACTGAAGTCGCCCCTACAAGTCGCCCCTACAGATCTCCGGCAAGGTTCATCGGTTCAGAACGCCGCTTCGGCAAAACGGGTCAGCGGGTCACCGGCGTCCTTCACCGTGCGGGCGTTGGCCTGGGCCTGGGGTGCCACGGTGGCCATGTAGAAGCGGGCCAGATCCACCAGGCTGTTCAGGTACACCGCATCACCCTCGCCGGCAGCCAGGCGCCGACGGGCGGCCTGGGCTGCGCGGCCCATCTGCCAGCCGCCGACCACCGTACCCAGCAAGTAAAGGAAGGGCACGGCGCCGGCCAGCACGTCGGCCAAATGTTCCTTGCCGTTGGCCAGTATCCAGTCCGTAGCAGATTCCAGTGCGTCCACCGAGTCCGCCAGCCCGCTGCCAATCCCGGCAAGCGCCTCGTCGGCCTGCAGTTCGGTCACGCTGGCGCGCAGTTCGGTAATCAGCTCGCTCAGGGTCTCGCCCTTCTCGCGCAGGATCTTGCGGCCGATCAGGTCATTGCCCTGAATGCCGGTGGTGCCTTCGTAAATGGTGATGATGCGGGCGTCGCGGAAGAACTGGGCGATGCCGGTTTCCTCGACGAAGCCCATGCCGCCAAAGACCTGGATGGCGTCGTCGCAGACGTCGTTGCCGACCTCGGTGCACCAGCCCTTGGCCACCGGCATCAGCAGGTCCACATAGCGTTTGGCCTTGTCGGCGGCCGCCTTGTCGGGGCTGTGGTGGGCGATGTCGAACCAGCTTGCCGCGGTGTACAGCAGGCCGCGCATGGCCATCACGCGGGCGCGCATCGACAACAGCATGCGCTTGACGTCCGGGTGGTGAATGATCGGCTTGCCCGACTCGCCGGTCACCGCGTCGCGGCCCTGCACCCGGTCGCGGGCGTAGGCCAGCGCGTACTGGTAGGCCCGCTCGCCCAGGCCCACGCCCTGCACACCAACGCCAAAACGCGCCTCGTTCATCATGATGAACATGACCTCCAGGCCGCGGTTGGGCTGGCCGACCAGCCAGCCGACCGCACCACCGTTATCGCCGTAGCTCATGGTGCAGGTGGGGCTGCCGTGGATGCCCATCTTGTGCTCGATGGAGATGCAGCGCACGTCGTTCTTTTCGCCCGGATTGCCGTCGGCGTCGAGCAGGTACTTGGGCACGATGAACAGCGACAGGCCCTTCACACCGGCCGGCGCGTCCGGCAGGCGGGCCAGCACCAGGTGCACGATGTTGGGGGTCAGTTCATGCTCGCCGTAGGAGATGAAAATCTTCTGGCCCGACAAGCGATAGCTGCCGTCGGCCTGGGGTTCGGCCTTGCAGCGGGTGGCGGCCAGATCGGAACCGGCCTGCGGCTCGGTGAGGTTCATGGTGCTGGCCCATTCGCCACTCACCACCTTGGTCAGCCAGGTGGCCTTCTGCTCGTCCGTGGCGGCGATCTGCAGCGCTTCGGCCTGGCCGACGTTGAGCTGGGGCAGCATGGTGAAGGCCATGTTGGTGGAGAACCACATCTCCCACACCGCCGTGGACAGCAGCTTGGGCAAGCCCTGGCCGCCGTACTCGACGGGCAGCGACAGGCCGATCCAGCCGGATTCGGCAAACTTCGTGTAGGCCTCCTGCCAGCCGTCCGGCGTGCTCACGCTGCCGTCTGCGTTGAGCCGGCAGCCCTGTACGTCGCCCTGCCAGTTGATCGGTGCCAGTACCCCGGCGGCAAACTTGCCGGCTTCTTCCAGCACGGCGCTGACCAGGTCTTCGCTGGCGTCCTCGCAACCCGGCAGGCCGGCAACGGCGTCGAGCCCGGCGAGTTCCTTGAGGATGAATTGCATGTCCCGCAGGGGGGCGGTGTAGTCGGTCATGGCAGGCACTCCAATGAGGATCCGGATGCGCGGCGGCCCGCTTCAGGCCGCCGCGGCGCGTGGGTCAGAAACGATAACGCAGGCCGAGCATGGTGGCCGTCTGGCTGCCACCGGCCGGCGGCGAGATGCCGGCACCGACCGACACCGCGTAGGCGGCCTTGGCGCTGTTCTCGATGTGGCCCAGTTGCAGGTAGGTCGAGAAATCCTTGTCGAAGTTGTAGAAACCGCGCAGCACCGTCAGGGTGGCGTTGCGGTCCTGGTCCTTGTTGAGGATGCGGTGGATGCCGCCGTCAAGCGAGATCCGCGTGGTCAGCGGATAGGCGCCTTCCAGGTAATAGGTGTCGGACTCGACATTGCCGGCGGCAGCGTCGAGCTTGCGCCCCAGCCAGCCGAGGCCGATCTTGCCGGGGCCGAGCTTCACGTAGCCGCCCAGTGCGCTGCGGGTGTCGGTGTCGCCGGGCGCCGTGAAGGCGACAGGCGCACTGCCGTTGAAGAAGGACGCCGTTGCCCCGGTACCGCCGTGCTGCACGTCGATGGCGGCGGCCACGCCGAAAGCCGTATCGTCGTACTTGGCCATGGCCGACCAGCCCTTGCAAGTCTGCGACGCGCCGGCGATTTCGCCCGCGCAGGTGCCGGACGCCGGCGTGCTGCCCTTCGTGTCGCGGCCGGTGCTGTAGGTGGCCCCGAGCGACAGCTTCGAGAACGTGCCCTTCCAGGCAATCGAGTTGTCGTAGCGGGCGTTGGGCAGGTAGGCGTCCAGCGAACCCATGGCGTAGATGTTGGGGCCGAGCAGGTCGGAGTCGCCAATGCCGTAGAGCAGCATCGAGTACTGCCGGCCGAAGGTGAAGGCGCCGTAGGGCGTATCGACACCGGCAAAGAGCTGACGACCGAAGATGCGCCCGCCCTGGCCGAGGGAGCCGTCGTCCATGTTGAAGCCGGCTTCGGCCGTGGCGATGACCTTGTAGCCGTCGGCGATTTCCTTGGCAGCGCGCAGGCCGACGCGGGAAGCCACGGTGCCGGTGATGCTCGGCACGCGGGTCAGGCTGCCCTTGCTGGTGCCGTTCTGGATGTTGGTGATGTGTTCCACGCCACCGTCGAGCACGCCGTAGAAGGTGACCGGCGGCACAGCGGCCACTGCTGATGCGCTGTGGGCAGCGGGCGCAGCCACGGCAACCGGCGCTGAGGCGGCCGCCGCCTTGTCGGCCTTGCGCTCGGCCAGGATGCTCTGGATCAGGGCCTTCTGTTCGGCCAGTTCGCGCCTGAGGGCTTCGATCTCGGTTTCGGCAAAGGCCGGCAGGGATGCGCCGAGGCCGAGGGCACCGATCAGCGCGAGGCTCAGCGGCCGGCGTTGGGCGAAAAGGGTTTGTCTGCTCATTCTTGTCTCCACCAATGGCCGGCTTGAAGCCGGCTCTTTGCCCTTGAGGGCTTTTCACATCCCGGCAGGCCCCGGGCGGGCCACCTTCGTGTTTTTTGGACGCAACTCTCCCGGGCGGCGATCCAGACTGGCTGGCCTCGCTGCCCCGAAAGGCTGCTTCACGGATTCAGGGGTACTGCGGCGGGCTTATTCGCAGAGGGCGCGGTAGTCCTCGGGAATCGGCACCGCGCGGATGCGCAGCGGGTCTTCCGGGTCCTGCTTCGCAAAGACACGTACTTCACGCCCCTCGCACAACACCGTATCGCCTCGGCGGGCCACATGGCGCATCACGAAACTCTTGTTGCTCCAGCTTTCCACCGAGGATTCGATCTCGATGTCCTCGCCGTAAGTGGCGGAGTTCATGAACCTGGCCTGGGCATCCACCAGCGGCGTGCCGATGATGCCGCGCTCGGCAGTGGTGTCGCGCCAGCTGGGCACACCGCAAGCGGTGAAAAACTCCCGGCTGGAGGTGTCGAACCACCTGAAGTAGTTGGCGAAGAACACGATCTGGGCCGGGTCGCAGTCGCTGAAGGCGATGCGCAGGCGGAAGATATTGCTGCGGGCCATGCGCGTCCTCCTTACTTGGCGGCGAGGCGCGTGGCCCCGTCGAGACGGATGGTTTCGCCGTTGAGCATTACGTTCTCAACGATGTGCCTGGCCAGCGCGGCGTACTCGGAAGGCTGGCCAAGGCGCGACGGGAACGGCACCGAAGCCCCCAGCGACGCCTGCACATCCGCCGGCAGGGTGTGCATCATCGGAGTGATGAAGAGACCCGGCGCGATGGTCATCACGCGAATGCCGGAGCGGGCCAGCTCGCGGGCGATGGGCAGGGTCATGGCGACGATGCCCCCCTTCGAGGCCGCGTAGGCTGCCTGGCCGATCTGCCCTTCGTAGGCCGCCACCGAAGCCGTGTTGATGATCACGCCGCGCTCGCCATCGGGGCCGGCTTCGCCCTTGCTCATGGCCTCGGCGGCAAGGCGGATCATGTTGAAGGTACCCACCAGGTTCACCGTAACCACCTTGCTGAAGGCGTCCAGCGCCAGCGGGCCCTCCTTGCCGAGGACCTTGGCGGCGTTGCCGATGCCGGCGCAATTGACCAGGCCCTGCAGGCCGCCGAAGCGGCTGCTGGCCAAGGCGACGCAGGCCTTGGCATCATCCTCGTCGGCCACGTTGGTACGCTGGAAGGCGGCCCGGCTACCGAGCTCGGCAACAAGCTGTTCACCCAGTTCGGTGTTCAGATCGGCGATGACCACGTTGGCCCCGGCGGCATGGAAGCTGCGCACGGTGGCTTCACCGAGGCCCGAGGCGCCGCCAGTGATGATGAAAGTGCTGTTCTCGAATTTCATGAGTTGTGTCTCCGGATTCTTTGCCTGGGCGACTGTCGGGGCGACATGTAGGGGCGACTTCAGTCGCCCATCAGGTGGTTGATCGACGAAAAGGCAGGCGACTGAAGTCGCCCCTACACGGCGCTCAAACGTTTTCGATGATCACTGCCACGCCCTGGCCGCCACCGGCGCAGGCCGAGGACACGCCGTACTGCAGGCCGGCTTCCTTCAGCGCGCGGGCGGCGGTGAGGGTCAGGCGCACACCGGAGGCGCCCAGCGGATGACCGATGGCGATGGCGCCGCCATGCACGTTGCTCTTGTCGCGATCCAGCCCGAGCTCCCGCTCGCAGGCCAGGTACTGGGCGCCGAAGGCTTCGTTGATCTCGACGCGGCCGATGTCGCTGACGCTGATGCCAACGCGGGCTGCGGCAGCGCGGATCGCCGGGGCCGGGCCGATGCCCATGATTTCGGGCGGAACCGCCACCGCTGCGCCGCCGACGATGCGCGCCAGCGGCTTGAGGCCATGGGCACGCACCCAGTCACCGCGGGCGACGATCACCGCCGCCGCGCCATCGACGATGGCCGAGCTGTTGCCGCCGGTCTGCACGCCGCCAAAGGCCGCCTTCAGCTTTTGCAGGGTTTCGAAGGAGGTCGGGCGCACGTGGCCGTCGCGCTCGAAGCTCGCCAGCCGGTCGGCCAGCTTGATGCCGCGGGGCTTGTAGCCGTCCAGCTCCCAGGTCTGGTTGGTCACGGCGGAGACTTCATCGTGGTAGTAGCCGCCATCCCAGGCCGCCGCGGCGCGGGCGAAGCTCTGCTCGGCAAAACGGTCCACTTCTTCGCGGGTGATGCCGTAGCGCCTGGCCAGGTTTTCTGCCGTGTCGCCCATGCCGATGCCCGGCGCGGTGTCCTTGGTGGCTTCCCACAGAAAATCCTTGAACTCCACCTGGCCCATGCGGAAGCCAGCCCGGTGGGTGTAAGCCGCCACCGGGTTGCGCGACATGGATTCGGCGCCGACGGCGAGCACCACGCTGGCCTTGCCGAGGCTGATCTGGTCGGCGGCGGTCAGGATGGTTTCAAAGCCGGTGCAGCACAGACGCTGCACCAGCAGGGCCGGGGCCAGCGGATTGACGCCGGAATAGAGGCCGATGTGGCGCGGCAGAAAGTAGGCGTCGAAGCTCGACTGGGCCATGTTGCCGGCGATGATGGCGTTCACCTCGCTGGCGGGAATGCCGCTTTTGGCAAACAGGGCGCGGGCCGCGCAGATGCCCAGGTCGGTGGCGGAGGCATCGCGCAACGGGCCGTTGTAATCGGCAAAGGGCGTGCGCTGGCCGGCTACCAGCCAGATGTCGTCGTAGGTGGTACTGAGGGCCGCGGCTTCGGAGGCGGCGTAAGCGTTCGAGGTGGTCACGTGCGGGGTCCTTTGCCTTTGCGTTGGAGGAATTCGCCGATGCGTTCGGAAACTTCGGGGCTGGTCTGGGTCAGGGCGGCGGTGAGGGATTCGACGAAGAAGCCGTCGTCCGTCGCCATGTTGTCGATGCGGCCGATGGCGGTGCACATGGCCCAGTTGGCCATCGGGGCGTTCTCGGCCACGCGTTTGGCCAGCTCGGTGGCCTTGGCGAGGGCTTCGCCCTTGCCGACTGCGTAGTGGGACAGGCCGAGACGCTGGCCCTCTTCGGCATCGATGACACGGCCGGTGAGCATCATTTCGCACATGCGGCCCGGGCCGATGATCTTGGCCACGCGCACCGAAGCACCGCCGCCGACGAAGATGCCGTGACGGCCTTCGGGCAGTTGATAGATGGTGCTCGGCTCGGCGACCCGGATGTGGGTGGCGGTAGCCAGCTCCAGCCCGCCGCCGATCACCGCGCCATGCAGCGCGGCGATCACCGGGATGCCGCCGTTCTGGATGCGCTGGAAAATGCGGTGCCACCACTGGGAGTGCTGCATCACGCCAAAGGGCTCGCGATGCTGGTGCTCGGCCAGATCGAGCCCGGCGCAGAAGTGATCGCCCTCCCCGGCCAGGATGATGGCGCGGGTGCCTTCCGGGATGTCGTTGAGGGCCCCGTCCAGGGCCCGCAGCAGGCGGTCGGAAACCGCGTTGCGCTTGGCCGGACGGGCCAAGGTGATGGTGTAGATGACGCCATCCTGCGACGTCTTGACGAGCTGTTCAGTCATTGGCTGTTCTCCTTATTATTTGCGCTCAGACCGCGCCGTGAACCGTGATCACGGTCTTGTCGGGGACGTCTGCATACAGGTACTCAACCAGGTCGGAGCGGCGGTTGAGCACCGCCCGCTGGTTGATATAACCCTTGTCGGTAATTTCGCCCGCCTCGACGGAGGGCGGTTCGGCGAGGAGCAAAGCCCGTGCCGCGTAAGTAGAGGTGCCGCCACCGGTGGTCTTCATCATCGCCATGCCCTGGCGGATGCGACTGAGCACCGCCGGGTTGCTCAACACCTGTTCAACCGGTGCATCGGCGGGCAGCGTCGGGCACAGGGTCCGGCACTCGGGAATGTTGGGGAAGATCAGGAAGCCGATCTCGTCCCGGTCGTGACCGGTGACAACGATGTCCTGGGCCACCGGTTTGAGGGCGTCGATGCCGGCCACACGCAGGGAGCCCACATGCACCCAGGTACCGGTGAGGAGCTTGAAGTCTTCCCCGACGCGGCCGTCGAAAACCAGGCCGAAGGTCGGGCGGGCCACATCGACGAACTCGACGGCGTCGCCGATCATGTAGTAGCCCTCCTCGTCGAAGGACTTGGCGGTGACATCCGGCTGCTTCCAGTACCCCGGAAAGACATTGGGGCCCTTGACGCGCACTTCCATCTTGTCGGCAACCGGCACCAGTTTGAGGGCGGTACCCGGCACCGGCACGCCGATCACGCCGGAGCGCACGGCGCGGAAGTGACAGTCGGTGGCCATCGGGGCGGTTTCGGTGGCGCCCCAGGAGGACACCATCAGGATGCGCTTGCCGGTGGACTCTTCGGAAAGATCCTCCAGCGCCGTCCACAAGTGGTGCGGCAGCGCGGCACCCGCGTAGAAGATGAACTTCAGCTTGCGGAAGAAGTTGTCGCGCAGGGCCTTGTCCTCGCGCAGCAGCGGCACCAGCATGTCGTAGGCGCGGGGCACGTTGAAGTACACCGTCGGCGAGATCTCGCGCAGGTTGCGCACGGTCTTGTCGAGGGCCGCCGGGGTCGGCTTGCCTTCGTCGATCCACAGCGAGCCGCCCCAGCGCAACACCATGTTGAAGTTGTGATTGCTGCCGAAGGTGTGGCTCCACGGCAGCCATTCCACCAGCACCGGCGGCTCCTCGGCCAGGAAGGGCCACATCAGCTCCTTGGCCTTCTGGTTGGAGCACATCATGCGCTGGGTGTTGATGACCGCCTTGGGCGTGCCCACCGAGCCGGAGGTGAACAGGAACTTGCCAATGGTGTCGGGCGTGATGCGGGCGAAGGCCGACATCACCGCCGCTTCGTTGGCCGCGCCTTCCAGTTCGCGGAAGGGAATGGTGCCCGCCACAGCGCCGCTGGCACCACCGGCCACGACGACCCCGGAATGCAGATCCCGCACCGCCTCGATGGCAGGCATGAAGCGCTCCACCGGATCGGCGTAGATCACGCCCGGGCGCATCAGCTCGATGTTGCCCTTGAGCTTGGCGAAGTCTTTCGACATCAGCGAATTGCCCGACGAGATCGCGCAGGACGGCACGCCAATGTGCATCGCCGCCAGCATCAGCAGCGCATGCTCGATGGAGTTGTCGGACAGGATCACCAGCGGGCGCTCGGGTGACAGGTTCTGGCCGAGCAGCCAGGAGGCGATGGCCACCACCCGGCGCCGGGCCTCGCCGTAGCTCAGCTCGATCCAGGCGCCGTCCTTGCCGCGCTGGGCCAGGAACATGCGATCCGGTGCTTCCCGCGCCCACTGTTCCAGCCATTCGCCAACGCAGCGGGTGTAGGTATCGGGCAACGGAATGCCGGAACGCAGGATGCGCGTGCCGTCGGCCCGGGCCTCGATCATCACCAGCGGGTCGGAGAACATCTGCCGGCTGCCGGTCGTGGAGGGAGTTTGCGTAGCCATCGCCCGCTCCTTACTTGGCGAGCAGCTTGTAGGCGCCGCCCTCGACACGGATCAGCACACGGCCGCGCTGGTCGAGGCCGAAGTGGTCGGTGGGCGTCATGTTGTACACGCCGTGGGTGGCCACCACTTCCTTGTTCGTTTCCATGGCGTCGCGCAGGGCCTTGCGGAACTCCGGCGTGCCCGGCTTGGCCTTCTTGAGGGCCACCGGCACGGCGGCTTCGATCAGGTGGTAGGCGTCGTAGGCGTGGCCGGCGAAAGACACGAAGCTGCCGGCGCCATACTTTTCCTCGTATTTCTGCACGAACTCGATGCCCAGCTTCTTCGACGGATGGGAATCGGGAATCTGCTTGGCAACGACGACCGGACCGACCGGCATGATCACGCCTTCGGCGGCCTTGCCGGCCACGCTCAGGAAGGCCTGATTCACCGCTGCATGCGTTTGATAGATCTGCCCCTTGAAACCGCGCTCGACGAGGCCGGTCTGGGGTAGCGCTGCGGGGCTGCCGGAACCCACCACGAGGATCGCGTCCGGCTTGCTGGCAACCAGCTTGAGCACCTGACCGCTCACCGAGGTGTCGTTGCGGGCGTAGCGCTCGACGGCACCCAGCTTGATGCCGGCGCTGGCCAGCAGCGGAGTGATGGCATTGAGCCAGTCTTCACCATATACGTCCGAAAAGCCGATGAAGCCGACGCTCTTCACGCCGCTGGCCTTCATGTGCTCGACCAGCGCGCCGGCCATCAGGGTGTTGTTCTGCGGAGTGCGGAAAACCCAGGCGCTCTTCTCGGGCGGCAGGTTAACCGGGGAGATGGCGACCTGCGGGGTCTTGCTCTCGAAGGCCACTTCGGCAATGGCCACCGACGCCGGCGTGCTGGCGGAACCGACCAGTACGTCCACCTTGTCTTCCGACACCAGCTTGCGGGCGTTCTTGCTGGCAGCTGACGGGTCGGTGGCGTCGTCGAGAACGATGTACTTCACGTTCTCGCCGGCGATCTTGGTCGGCAGCATGGCAAAGACGTTCTTCTCGGGAATGCCGAGGGACGCGGCCGGGCCGGTGGTGGACAGGGACACGCCGACGGTGATGTCGGCCAGCGCCGCCTGGCTGGAAAACAGGGCCAGGGTGGAAAGCACTGCTGCGAGTTTGGTCATCCTCATGTTTCGCTCCTTTGATTTGTTTGGGTTGAGCCAGGTCGGCGGCTGCCGCCCGGCTTCTTGTTCATTCGACTTCAGTTGCTGTTCCCCTTTTAAGCGGGGCAATCAAGTAGCCAGCATGTCCTGATGTTTTCCGCCCAGACCGAGGTAGGCCTCGATAACCCGCGGGTCGTCACGCAACTGGTCGGCCGGGCCTTCCATCGCCACCGAGCCGGTTTCCAGCACGTAGGCGTAGTCGGCCACCGCCAGCGCGGCGCGGGCGTTTTGCTCGACCAGCAGGATCGACACGCCGCGGCGGCGCAGCTCGGCGATGATGCGGAAGATCTCGCGGGTGATCAGCGGCGCCAGACCGAGGCTGGGCTCGTCAAGCATCAGCAGCTTGGGCTTGGCCATCAGCGCACGGCCGACGGCGAGCATCTGGCGCTCGCCCCCCGACAGGGTGCCGGCCATCTGCACACGGCGCTCCTTCAGGCGCGGGAAAATCTCGTAAACCTCTTCCATGGTGTCCCGGTACTTGCGGTCGCCGCTGCGGTAGCGGTGGAAGGCACCCAGTTCCAGGTTGTCCTCCACGCTCATCTCACCGAAGAGTTCGCGCTTCTCGGGCACCAGGCTCATGCCGCCGGCGACCAGGCGTTCCACGTCGGGCACCACCTCCAGCTTGCCGTCAAAGCTCACCTGCCCCTTCGAATTGAGCAGGCCGATGATGGCCGACAGCATGGTGGTCTTGCCGGCGCCGTTGGGGCCGATGACGGTGACGATCTGCCCTTCGCCAACCTTGATGCTGGCGTTGGTGAGAGCCTCGACCTTGCCGTAGGCGACGCTGAGATTGCTCACCTCGAGGACGTTGCGGGTATTCGTCTGCATCACTCCACTCCCCCGAGATAGGCTTCGAGCACGCGCGGGTTCTTCTGCACCTCGTCGGGCAGACCCTCGGCGATCTTCTGGCCGAATTCCATCACCACCACCCGATCCACCAGGCCCATCACGAAGTCCATGTCGTGCTCCACCAGCAGGATCGCCATGCCTTCGCCGCGCAGCTTCTTCATCAGCTCGCCGAGGGCTTGCTTCTCCTTCAGGCGCAGGCCGGCGGCAGGCTCGTCGAGGAGCAGCAGGCAGGGATCGGACGCCAGCGCCCGGGCAATTTCGAGAATGCGCTGCTGGCCCAGGGCCAGGCTGCCGGCTTCGGCGTGCATGAAATCGGCAAGGCCAACCCGTTCGATCTGGAAGGCGGCTTCGCGCAGGATGCGGGCCTCCTCGGCCCGGTCGAGGCGCCAGGCCGACGGCAGCACGCTCTTCGTGCCGCGCAGGTGGGCACCGATGGCCACGTTTTCGAGCACGCTCATCTTCGGCAGCAGGCGCACATGCTGGAAGCTGCGGCTCATGCCCAGGTGGGCAATCTCCCGCGAGCCGTGCCCGGCAATCGACTTGCCGCGGAACAGCACTTCGCCGGAGGTGGGCGTATCGACACCCGAGAGCTGGTTGAACATGGTGCTCTTGCCGGCACCGTTGGGGCCGATCAGGGCCAGGATCTCGCCGGCTTCGACATGCAGGTTCATGTCGTTGTTGGCCACCAGGCCACCGAAGCGGCGGGTCACGTTCTTCGCTTCGAGGATCACCTCGCCGGCGGCCGGCATGGCCTTGCGCGGCAGGGGCTCGGCAGTGGCATCGATGACGCGGGTCGTGCCACGGGCCGGCACCAGTTTGGCCAGCAGCGGCCACAGGCCGTCGCGGGCACGCTGCAGGATCACCACCATCATCAGGCCGAAGATGATCGTCTCGAAGTTGCCCGACGCGCCGAACACCTTGGGCAGCCAGTCCTGCAGCCACTGCTTGAGGATGGTGATGACGCCGGCACCGGCAATCGCCCCCCACACCTGCCCTGCCCCGCCGACCACTGCCATGAACAGGTATTCGATACCCACATGCACGCCGAAGGGCGACGGATTCACGAAGCGCTGCAGGTGGGCGTACAGCCAGCCGGCGGCAGCGGCGTGCATGGCGGCGATGACGAAGATGACCATGCGCGAGCGGGAGGTATCCACGCCCATCGCCTCGGCCATCACCATGCCGCCCTTGAGGGCGCGGATGGCGCGGCCTTCGCGGGAATCGAGGAGGTTCTCGGTGGTCAGCGCGGCAACCAGCAGGAAAGCCCAGATCAGATAGAAGATCTCCCGCCCTTCATCCAGCACCCAACCGAACAGGTTGATCGGCGGAATGCCCGACAGGCCGGAATGCCCGCCGAGGGTTTCCATGGTGCCGAACATGAAGTACAGGCTGATGCCCCAGGCGATGGTGCCCAGCGGCAGGTAGTGGCCCGACAGGCGCAGGGTCAGCGAGCCGAGGATCAGCGCCACCGTGGCAGTGATGAGCAGCCCGACCAGCAGCGCCGGCCACGGCGAGGCAGCCCACACCAGCCATGCCGGCAGTGCCTGCGAAGTGGTCAGCACGGCGGTGGTGTAGGCCCCGACGCCCACGAAAGCCGCCTGCCCGAAGCTGGTCAGGCCACCGACGCCGGTGAGCAGCACCAGCCCGAGGGCCACCATGGCCGCCAGCCCGATGTAGTTGAGCAGCGTAATGTAGAACTCCGGCAGCAGCACCGGCGCAATGGCCAGCACGGCCACGAAGGCGATCAGGATGTTGCGGCTGCTGAGCAGGGAAGCCGCGCCGGAGCGGGCGCCTCCCACGGCGGGCAGCACGGCCGCTTGACGGTTGGGGGCGTTCATTCGTCCTCCTCGATGTGATGGCTCGTCAGGGAACGCCAGACCAGCACCGGGATGATCAGCGTGAACACGAAGACTTCCTTGTAGGCACTGGCCCAGAAGGACGAGAAGGATTCCAGCACACCCACCAGCAGCGCACCGGCGGCAGCAATCGGGTAGCTCGCCAGGCCGCCGATGATCGCGGCGACGAAGCCCTTCAGGCCGATCAGGAAGCCCGTGTCGTAATAGATGGTGGTCAGCGGGGCGATCAGGATGCCGGACAGCACCCCGATGAAAGCCGCCAGCACGAAGGTCAGCTTGCCCGCAAAAACCGGCGAGAAGCCCATCAGGCGCGCCCCGTTGCGGTTGATGGCAGTGGCACGCAGGGCCTTGCCGTACAGGCTGCGATCAAAGAACAGCCACAGCCCGACGATCAACGCCGCCGAGGCGACAACCACCCACACCTGCTGGCCGCTGATCGTCAGTGCCCCGACGCTGAACTGGGCATCCGAGAAAGCCGGCGTACGCGAGCCTTCGGCACCGAAGAAGAGCAGCCCGAGGCCGACCATCGACACATGAATGGCCACCGACACGATCAGCAGGACCAGCACCGAGCCTTCGGCCACCGGCTGGTAGGCCAGGCGATACATCAGCGGACCGAGAGGCACCAGGATGGCCAGGGTCAGGGCCGCCTGCACGATGATCGACTGGGTCGCCGGCATCGCGTAGAGCAACGCAGCCAGTGCCAGCGGGTAAGCCACGGTCCAGCCCAGGCTGGCCGCCAGCCCGACGCGGGGGCCGCCGCGCATCGCCCGGACGCCGTCGAGCAGGGCTGCGAACACCCCCATGGCTACCAGCAACCACAGGGTGCCGGGCACCTTGCCCTGCTGCAGCATGGCCATGGTGAGTGCCCCGTAGGCCACATATTCGCCCTGGGGAATGAAGATCACCCGGGTAACCGCGAACACCAATACAAGGGCGATGGCCAGCAGGGCGTAAACCGCGCCGGTGGTGATGCCGTCCTGGGTCAGGATCAGCGCAATGTCCAGATCCATCAGATCCTCCCCGTCCTGCAGGCGCCTGGGGCGGATTCCGCACAGCTGTGCGATTCCGCGCCGGCCTGAACGACCAGAAAGCTCGATGTTCCGGCCCGGTGAGAGCGAAGTCTCGGGCTCATTCTTGTGTCTCCTCACATTCCTGCAATGTGGAGCCGGACGGCGACTTGGGTCACTCTTTTCCGGCGGGCGCTGCCTTTACTTGTCAGCGTGATGTCACTCTACCGTCGACAAACTACCCTGTCAAACGTTAGTTCAACTAATTAGTATAGAATTGTGACGAACAGGCGTTCGGAAAAGCCGCAGGACATGGCTGGAGAAAGGCGTCCTTCCGGGAAAAATGGGGCTTCTGCAGGCGCTCTGCATTAAACTCGGGAAATTGGAAAGGTCTTCAGATGGCAGAGCAGCACGAAACACTCCCTACAAACGACAGCGAATCCGCCATTCTCGAACTGGCGCGTCGCGAGCCCGAGCTCGGCCAGGCGGCCGTGGCCAAGCGCCTGCGCGACGAGGGTTACGGGATTTCGCCGTCCGGCGTCCGCTACATTCTGCAAAAACACGATCTGGAAACCACCGTGAAGCGTCTCAAGGCGCTGATGGCCGAATCCGGTAGCGGCGTCCAGATGCTTACCGACAGCCAGCGCCGGCTGATGGAGCGCAGTTCGGTCACCGCCGGCTTGCGGCGGCCGCGCAGCAGTAGCGGCAAGCAGCGGGTTGAACCCCTGGAGCGCAGCGAAATCATCATCAACGCCGCCGCCGAGCTGTTCAGCAGCGTGGGCTATGACCGTACCTCGATCCGCGACATTGCCAGCCGCGTCGGCCTGCTGCCCGGCTCGATCTACCATCACTTCGACTCCAAGGAAGAGCTTTACATCGCGGTGCACCGGGAGGGCTTCCGGCGTGTGCTGAAGCGCGCCAAAGCAGCCGGCGAGGGGTTGAACGACCCCTGGGAGCGCCTGCGCCGGGCCTGCGAAGTACACGTCCATGGCCTGGTCGAAGGCTCGCCGGTCGACCGCATCACCGGCACCAGCCTGGCTTTCGTGAGCAACGAAGCCCTGCTGGCGCGCGTCCAGCCCTTCCGCGAGGAATACGAGCAAGTCTTCCGGGAGCTGATCGAAGCCCTGCCCCTGAAGCCCGGCACCGACCGTTCCCTGTTGCGACTGTCGCTACTCGGGAGCATGAACTGGGTGTACCTGTGGTATCGCCCGGGCCGACGCAGCCCGCAGGAAGTCGCCTCCGACATGTTGGACATGGTCCGCAATGGCGTGGGGCTTGAGCCCCTGGCATCGGCCTGAAAGTGGCGCACGCCACTCCGCGGATCTCGCGCCTGCACTTGCTGGCCGCGCTTACCATGGCGCTGGCCCTGCTTGCCGTTGGCATTTACGGATGGCGCCTCGGCATATCCTTTGATCGGCTGCGCAACAATGCCCTCGCCCAACTGGAACTGCGAGCCAGGGAGCTCAGCGGCGCGGTGGCCGAGCAAACCGAAGCTGCAATCCGTACCGCCGATTTCGCCCTCCTCCGGGTGCGCGACGAATACGAGTCGGGCAAGCCGATCAATGGCGATGTCAAAACCATCTACGAGCACTTTCCACCGGGTTCGATCGTCCAGATTGCAGTCATCGATGCGGCCGGCTACCTGGTGTGGTCTAGCATTGGTCACGCCGCCCGCATCAACCTCGGCGATCGCGAGCATTTCCAGGCCCATCTCCACACCGAAGCCGACGCGCTGTACATCAGCCATCCAGTGCTCGGCCGGGCGTCCGGCGTGTGGTCGATCCAGCTGACGCGCCCCATCCGGCGGAAGGGGAAATTCGCGGGTGTGATGGTGCTGTCGCTGGCGCCCCAATACCTGGCCAACGGTCACCGGCAGATGGCCCTGAGCGGCAACAACACCCTCTCGGTGTTCCGTGCCGACGGCGCCTATCTGGCGCGCACGCCCAAACTCCAGGAAGCCATGGGCAAGTCCGTACCGCCCGAGCGCCCCTTTCTGCAAGCGGATGCACCGCCCCGGGGATCGTTCCGGGTGACCGCAGCCTTCGACAAAATCAACCGGACCTACGCATGGCAACGCGGGCACATGTATCCGGTGATCATCAATATCGGGCTCGACGAAGCGCCGCTGCTCGATACCATCCAGGAAGAGATCGACCGCAGCCGCTTGCGTGCCTGGCTGGGCAGCGGCCTGATTCTCGTGCTGGCCGCTTTTGTCTCGGTACTGCTGCTGCGTGCCGCCCGCCAGCAGCAAGCCCTGAGTGCCAGCGAGATCCGCCACCGCAGCTTTTTCGAAAAAAACACCTCGGTCAAACTGCTCATCGACCCCGAGAGCGGACGCATCATCGACGCCAACCCGGCGGCAATCAGCTACTACGGCTATCCACGGGAAGCCCTGCTGGCCATGCTCATCAAGGACCTGAACTGCCTGTCGGCAGAGGACATCAAGGCGGAGATGGACAAGGCCTTTTGCGAACAGCGCAATTTCTTCCTCTTCCGCCATCGCCTGGCCTCCGGCGCCGAGCGCGACGTGGAGGTCTATTCCGGCCCCGTCGAGGTCGAAGAAAAGACCCTGCTGTTCTCCATCGTCCATGATGTCACCGACCGCCGCGAACTCGCGCAGCGCCTGGCCGCCAGCGAGGAGCTGCATCGCAGCCTGTTCCTGACCATTGCCGAGGGCGTCATCGTGGTCCGGAGCGACGGCAGCTTCTCGGCCTGGAACGATGCCGCCCTGGCCATCCTCGGCGTCGATGTCGAAGGCCTGCAGGCAAGGCGTTACATGCTTCTCGGCGCCGACGGCAAGATGCTGGAGCCCGACGAGCTCCCGGCGGCCCGCGCAATCCGTGGCGAATATCTCGACCACGTGGCCCTCGGCGTCCTGAAGCCCGGTGGAGAACGGGCGTGGATTGTCATCAGCAGCCGTCCCCTGCGGCCCCTGGGACAAGCGGGGCGTGAAGCCGCCGTTCTGTCGTTTTCCGACATCTCCAAACTGGTCGAAGCCGAAGAATCCCTGCGGGTGGCCAAGTCGGTATTCGATGTCGCCAGCGAAGGCATTCTGGTCACCAACGCCGATAACCGGATCGTTGCCGTCAATCCGGCCTTCGCCGCGCTGACCGGTTACCGGGCCGAAGAAGTCCTGGGCAGAAATCCATCCGTGCTGTCTTCAGGCCTGCATGACCCCGACTTCTACACCGCCATGTGGCAACGCCTGGAGCAGGACGGGCGCTGGGAAGGCGAGATCAGCAACGCGCGCAAGGATGGGCGGATCTACATTGCCTGGCTGCGCATCAGCGTCGTTCCCGAACGGCCGGGTCACGACCGGCGCTACGTGGCCTTGTTCAGCGACATCACCGAACGCAAGCGCGAGGCCGACGCGGTCTGGCGCCAGGCCAACTTCGACGAACTCACCGGCCTGCCCAAGCGCAAGCTGCTCGAAGACCGCCTCAAACGGGCCATCGCCCAGGCCCATCGCAAGCAAACCGTGGTGGCCGTGCTGTTCATCGATCTGGATCACTTCAAACCGGTCAACGACGCCTACGGTCATGCCGCCGGCGACGAACTGCTCCGCCAGGTGGCCCGACGCCTCGAAAGCTGCCTGCGCGAAGAAGACACGGTTGCCCGCCTTGGCGGCGACGAGTTCGTTGCCATCCTGCCCGACCTGCCGGTGCCCGAAGACACCGGTATCGTCGCGAGCAAGATCGTCGCCCAGCTCTCGGAGCCTTTCCACATCGACAGTCACGTCATGGAAATCTCGTGCAGCATCGGCATCAGCCTGTTTCCCACCCACGCCGAAACAGCCGACACGCTGATGGCCTGCGCCGACGCCGCGATGTACACGGCCAAACAGGCCGGGCGTCAAACCTGGCGCGTGGCGCAAACGACCGGGCCGTTCAGGCCTTGATCGGCTGGCGCTGGATCGGTAGCCGGATCGTAAACGTGGTGCCCTCGCCAAGCGCACTGCGCACGTCGATGCGGCCGCCATGGCGCTCGACAATCCCGTAGCACAGCGACAAACCGAGTCCAGTGCCCTTGCCGACCGGCTTGGTGGTAAAAAACGGGTCGAAGATCCGGGCCATGTTCTCTGGTGCGATACCCGAGCCGGTATCGCTGATGGCCACCCACACCTGCTCGCCTTCCGTCCCGGTCCGGATGGTAATGGTGCCCTGCCCGGCAATCGACTGGGCGCCGTTGATCAGCAGGTTCATGAAGACCTGGTTGAGCTGGGACGGATAGCACTCCACCTGGGGCAGCACGCCGTATTCGCGGATGACCTCGGCCTTGTACCTGATTTCATTGCGGACAACATTGAGGGTGCTGTCCAGGCAGACATGGAGATTGGCCCACTCCCACACGGCCTCGCCGGCGCGCGAAAAATCACGCAGATCCTGGACGATGATCCGCACCCGCTCGGTGCCCTCCAGGGATTCGGTAATCAGGGCGCCGATGTCACTGCGCACAAAATCGATGTCCGCATCCTTGCGCACCTGCTGCAGTCGCTCGGCAATGGCAGCGTCCTGCTGCAAGTGCGCATCGCAGGATTCGTAGGCATCCAGCACCATGAGCAGTTTGCCGGCGTAATCCTTGAGACTGCTCAGGTTGGCGTTCACGAAGCAGATGGGATTGTTGATCTCATGGGCGACACCCGCCGCCAGTTGCCCGATGGAGGCCAGCTTTTCCGATTGCAGCAACTGGCAATGGGCATCCTCCAGCTTGTTGATCAGGACTTTCTGCTCTTCCTTCTCCTTTTCCAGCGCGACCTGGGTCTGTTTGTGCTCCTCGATTTCCTGCTCCATCCGGGCCTTGGCCCCCTGCAGGTCGCGGTTCATGGTCTCGTTTTCGCGGAGGGCGATCTCCAGTTCGCGGGTCCGGCGGCGAACCTGCTGCTCCAGTGCCAGCGTGTTCTGGAACATGCCGAAACTGCTGGTCTGGGCATTCATGGACTGCTCGGCACGATTCATCAATGCCTTGACGACTTTGCCCAGGCGGACGATCTCGGCGCGCAAAGCCTCTTCGCCCTGGGGTTCCAGACGCTCAACCATGGGCATGCTCCTGCATTCCGCCAATCGCCAGGCCGGTGAGGGTCTGGTTCACGTGCACACCCCACAGCTGCTCGCCATAGGTACTGAAGCCCACGAAGTGCTCCCGCATGAACACCTGGCCGACGGCATCCTTGAGCCCCCGCTGGCGCATCTCGAGGTTGCGCAGAATGCAGTCGAAACCCAGCACAAGCTGGGGCGTGCCGACAGCGTTGTGGATCTGCACCACCGCCTGCTCCAGGTTGGCCACCAGATCGGTGCAACAGGCCACACGAAAAACCAGGCCCTCCTCAATGGCGCAATAAAAAGTCAGGCTGCCGTCGGGGTTGGCGCTCTGGATCGAGCGGACGTAGTCGGTACCATCAATCACGACAACCACCGGCGAGGCCGCAAAGGCGTGGGGACTCAGCGACTCCACCGTCACCCCCGCCAGCCGGGCATATTCGGCAGCCGCGGGGAGCCCGTTGATTTCCTTGACGATGCGCCGCGCCGCATCGGCCTCGGTCACCACCAGACGCTCGGCCAGACAGCTGAAATGCTGAGTCTTGAAGGGGTGAACCGGAAGACTCGTCCTGGCCAGCACCAGCAGCGCACTGTCGGCGTGGAAGGCGCCTTCGAAATAGACCCAGGTCTTCCCGAAGTCGAGGCCATCCCCCGCCGAACCACCCACAAGGGGAAATTCGCCGATTCCGTCCTGGAAGGCCCGCGCCACGAGCTCCTCCTTGACCGCCAGGCCATCCACCAGCATCAGCGCAAAGCCACTGCCGGGCACAGTGTCCGGCGTCCTCGCCTCGAGACATTCGCGCAGCGCATGGGAAAAACGGCGACCGCCGTCGATATCGAAATCCTGGAGATTCTTCTGTATGCCGGCCACGGCCGAGAAGTGCTGCGCGGAAAAACTGACGCCGGAAATGCTGTGATCCAGGTAGCCCTCCGGACCGATTTCGCCGGCCGTTGTGCAACCAACCACCGTCACGTCACCGAAGCAGGCCTTCATTTCCCCGGCGAGCGCATCCAGATCATAAAGACTGGAACAAAAAAACAGCACCAGCACCATGTCGGGCTGGGCAAGGCCGGCATGAAATTCACGCACGGCCTGGACAGCATCGGGTGCGCAGGAATGGGCGGAAAGGCAGGAATGGACAGGATCCATCGGTTCGGTCCTCGCACAGGTGATGAAAAAGGCGTGCTGAGGTCCGAAGGACTTCCCCGGCTTAAGGCACCCATATGGTGCAGGGCTACGGCAATGCTGCCGTTTACTTGAGAAGGATTACGTGCGAGTGCGGGCTAGTTTTCAAGAAAGCGCGTAAAGCTGTGCACCGCTTCACGGGCCGACTCCAGCAGATTGGCCGGATCGTCCGGGTCGGCGTAGCCGAGGGACATGCCGCACACCAGGATCTCGTCATCACCGACACCCAGCAGGGGGTTGATGAGCTGGTGGTACTGGGCAAAAACCTGCTGGGCGCAGGTATCAAGGCCAAACGCCCGGGCAGCAATCATCACGTTCTGCATGAACATGCCCAGGTCGAGCCAGCTGCCCACTTCCATGTCCCGGTCGAGCACAAAGAACAGCCCCACCGGCGCACCGTAGAATTCGTAGTTGCGGGCGAAATGGCGCTCCCGCCCGACGATGTCGTCCTTTGGAATGCCGAGCAGCGTGTACAGCGCCTTGCCGAGCTGGCGCCGCCGGCCGATGTACGGCTCACGCCAGGTCGGCGGGTAATAGCGGTATTCACCTTCGTGCTCAACCCCGCGGGCCCGTTCGGCGATCAGCGCGTCGCTGATGCGCTGGCGGGCGGTGCCAGTCACCACCACGACCTTCCAGGGCTGGATGTTGGTGCCGCTGGGTGCGCGGGCGGCCAGGGACAGCACTGCTTCCAGCACGTCCTGCGGCACCGGCGTGGGCAAGAAGCCCCGCACCGAGCGCCGCGTCAGCAGCGCATCGCGGGCCGAAATGGTGCTGGCGAACGGCGCCTTCACCGCCCGGCCACCTTAACGCGCCGGACCATAGCCGATGGGCGCCGGCGCCAGGCTGAGGATGCGCTGGTAGAGCAGCTCTGCTTCCTCCTTCGGCTTGATGCCGAAGAGCGGGTTGTCGTTCTCGCGGAAGGCAGTATTGATCGCCGCCCAGTCGTCCGCCGTCAGGGTGCGTTCGGCAATCGGCATCAGCAGGTCTTCCTCGGTGCGCATGTGGCCCCACTCCAGTTCGAGATAGCGGGCCACTGTAGCGCAGAACGCGTCCTGCGCGCCCGCCTGCCCCTGCTGCCAGTCGATCAGCTGCGTCTTCAGGTCTTCGACCATCGGGTAGCCGTCCTGGTGTTCCTTTTCCAGGCGGGCGATGAGCTCGTCGGCCTCGTGGCTGCGGGCACGTACGGCAGCGAACAGGTACTTGTCCTCCTTCGGGTGATGCCAGCGGTCCGGGTAGGACACGATGTAGTCGAGGATGGCGCGCAGCAGCACGAAGTCGGGCGCCTTGCCCTCGTCCTTCACCTCCTTGACGATGTAGCGCAGGCAATACAGCACCGCGGCAATGGCCAGGTGTTCGTCCTTGATGATCTGGATGGCTTCCGGTCTCATTTTTGTCTTCTCCTCAAACCCGTTCCAGGACCAGGGCAATGCCCTGCCCCACGCCAATGCACATGGTGGCGAGGCCGTAACGCCCACCGCTTCTTTCGAGCTGGTTGAGCGCTGTCGTCACCAGCCGCGCCCCCGACGCACCGAGCGGGTGGCCGATGGCAATCGCCCCGCCATTCGGATTGACCCGCGGGTCGTCGTCACGCAAATCCAGCTGGCGCGTCACCGCCAGACCCTGGGCGGCAAAGGCTTCGTTGAGTTCGATCACGTCCATCTGATCGATGCTGAGCCCCAGCCGCGCCAGCAGCTTCTGGCTGGCCGGCGCCGGGCCGATGCCCATGATGCGCGGCGGCACGCCGGCAGCAGCGCTGCCGAGAATGCGCGCCCGCGGCGTGAGGCCATAGCGGGCGACGGCCTCTTCGGAAGCCAGCAGCACGGCGGCGGCACCGTCATTGACGCCCGACGCGTTGCCGGCGGTCACGCTGCCGTCGGGCCGCACCACACCCTTGAGTTTGGCGAGCATGTCGGCGGTGGTGTCGGGGCGCGGGTGTTCATCGGCGGCAAAGCGGACGGGCTCGCCCTTTTTACGGGGCACGTCCACCGGCACGATTTCGGTATCGAAGAAGCCCCGCTCGCTGGCCGCCGCCCAGCGCTGCTGGGAGCGCAGCGCAAAGGCGTCCTGATCGGCGCGGCTGACGCCGAATTCGTCGGCCACGTTCTCGGCCGTCTCGGGCATCGAATGGGTGCCGTGCAGGGATTTCATCAGCGGATTGACGAAGCGCCAGCCGATGGTGGTGTCCTCGATCTTGGCGGCGCGCGAAAACGCGCTGTCGGCCTTGCCCATCACGAAGGGCGCGCGGCTCATGCTTTCGACGCCGCCGGCAATCATCAGCTCAGCCTCGCCGGAAGCAATGGCACGGGTGGCGATACCGATGGCGTCGAGGCTGGAACCGCACAGGCGATTCACCGTGGTGCCCGGCACCTCCACCGGCAGGCCCGCCAGCAAAGCGGCCATGCGGGCCACGTTGCGGTTGTCTTCGCCGGCCTGGTTGGCGCAACCGAAGATCACGTCGTCCACGGCGCCCCAGTCCACGTTCGGGTTGCGCGCCATCAGGGCACGGATGGGCAGCGCCGCCAGGTCGTCGGCGCGCACGGAAGACAGGGTGCCGCCGTAGCGGCCGAAGGGTGTGCGGATGGCGTCGCAGAGGTAAACGGTGCGGCTCATGGCAGGAACCTCAATAAAAAACGGGTGCGTCTGGCGCACCCGAAAACTTCCGAGGAATGGAAGAGGAAAAAGAGAAGCGGGAAGGCGTCATGCCTTGTCAGCTCAATACGTTTCGATGTGGAAACGGGCCTTGCGCAACATGTCGCCACGCAGGGTTTCCCAGTCGGCGCCGTGGGCCCGGCAGATGTCGCGGAAGGCTTCCAGTACGCCGGTTTCCATGCCTTTCAGGCCGCAGATGTAGATGTAGGTGTTGTCGTCCTTCAGCATCTGGAAGACCTTGTCGGAACGCTTCCTGATCAGGTCCTGCACGTACTGCTTGGGCTCGCCGGGCACGCGCGAGAAAGCGAAGTTGATGTCGATGAAGTCTTCCGGCAGCTTTTGCAGCGGGCCGAAGTACGGCAGCTCACCGGGCGAACGGGCACCGAAGAACAGCATCAGATCGCCGCCCTCCTTCATGTCCATACGGCGCCGGCGGCGTTCGGTCATGGCACGCATCGGGGCCGAACCGGTGCCGGTGCAGATCATCATGATCGAGGCGCCCGGGTGGTTGGGCATCAGGTAGGTAGAGCCGTAGGGGCCGGTAACCTGCACCTTGTCGCCCTTGGCCAGGTCGCACACGTAGTTCGATGCCACGCCACGGGCCGGCTGGCCTTCGTGATCCTCGACGACGCGCTTCACGGTCAGGGACAGGTTGTTGTAATGCGGGCGCTCGCCGTCGCGCGGGCTGGCCACGGAATACATGCGCAAGAGGTGCGGCTTGCCGTTCTCGTCGAGCCCTGGCGGGATGATGCCGATGGACTGGCCTTCGAGCACCGGAAAGGGCGTCGCGCCAAAATCCAGCACGATGTGGTGGATGTCGCTGGAGGCGTCCTCGGCGGTCAGGCGGAAGTTGCCGGTGACGGTGGCGCTGACCGGGTTCTTGGCGCTGTAGAGGTTCACATACGGGTGCGAGGCCGACCAGGGCGCAAGGGCCGGGCCACCGTGGCCGGCGGTGGCGACGTCGGTGATCTGCTGCACTTCGGCGGGCGTTTCGGCGCCGGCGGGGGACGGCGCGGCCGACACCGGCATGCTGTCCAGTTCGCTGGTGTCGGGCAGCACGTCCCAGGTCAGTTGTTCTTCAACGCTGAAGGGCTGGGCGCGCAGCACGTTGCGGATGCTGTCGATGGCGCCGGTCGGGCACGGCCCGATGCAGGCGTTGCACCAGTTGCACACGTCGAACTTGACGACGTAGTTGCGGGAATCATGGGTGATCGCATCGACCGGGCACATCTCTTCGCAGGTGTTGCAGCGAATGCAGATTTCCGGATCGATCAGGTGTTGCCGGGCAATGTCGTGCTCTTGGGGCGCGTTCATGGTCTCTTCCTCGGATGTATGAAGCGGGAGCGGCACGCCGCCCCCGCATTTCGTGCCTGCGACTTAGTTAAAGCGGACGTAGTCGAAGTTGACCGGCTGGTTGTTGATGCCGCGGCTCGGGGGAGCAATCCAGCCAGCGAACTTGCCCGGCTCGACAACGCGGCCCATCAGCGAATGCACGTACAGACGGTCGTCGGCGGTGGGCAGCCAGTTCTGGTGCTGGTGGGTCCATTCGGCTTCGGAGATCAAACGGCCGTCCGGCGCCACATGCACGTCGGCGAACATGCCGATCTTGCGGTGGAAGCCCTTGTGCGGCAGCGTGAACTTGAAGTTGACGCCGGTCTTGGCAACGATGCGGTTCCAGCGGTCCATGCCGGCCTGCACGTCGGTGATCCAGTCGTCGCGCAGACGCTCGTTGAGGGCGCTGAGAGCGGCCACGTGGCGGCTCAGGATCTTGTCGCCGGCCACGTCCATCACTTCGTACTCGTTGTTGTCGAGCTTGTGGTCGTCGTCGAGCTTGGTTTCCTCGAAGCGCCCCTTCAGGCCGGTGGTGTAGTACGTGGCGGCGTTGGAGGAGATTTCGGAGCCGTACAGATCGCTGGTCACGCTGAAGTGGAAGTTCATGTACTTCTGCAGCGTCGGCAGATCGATGACGCCGGCCGCACGCAGGCGGGCCACATCGTCGGTCTTCAGCTCGTTCATCACTTCGCAGGTGCGCTGGATGGCGCGGCCGACGCCCTGCTCGCCCACGAAGAGGTGATGCGCTTCTTCGGTGAGCATGAACTTGCAGGTACGGGCCAGCGGGTCGAAGGCCGATTCGGCCAGGGAAGCCAGCTGGTACTTGCCGTCCCGGTCGGTGAAGAAGGTGAACATGAAGAAGGACAGCCAGTCGGGCGTCTGCTCGTTGAAGGCGGTCAGGATGCGCGGGTTGTCTGCATCGCCGGAACGACGCTCGAGCAGTGCTTCACCTTCTTCGCGGCCGTCGCGGCCGAAGTGGGCGTGGAGCAGGTAGACCATGGCCCACAGGTGACGGCCTTCTTCGACGTTCACCTGGAACAGGTTGCGCAGGTCGTACAGGGACGGGGCGGTCAGGCCGAGGTGGCGCTGCTGCTCGACGGATGCCGGCTCGGTGTCGCCCTGGGTGACGATGATGCGGCGCAGGGTCGAACGGTATTCGCCCGGCACTTCCTGCCACACGTCGTCGCCCTTGTGATCGCCAAAGGTGATCTTCTTGTTCTGTTCCTGCGGGGTCAGGAAGATGCCCCAGCGGTAGTCGGGCATCTTGACGTGGTCAAAATGGGCCCAGCCGGTCGGGTCGACGCTGACGGCGGTACGCAGGTACACGTCGTAGTTGGGGGAGCCTTCCGGGCCCATGTCGCCCCACCAGTCGAGGAATGCCGGCTGCCAGTTTTCGAGGGCGCGCTGCAGGGTCTTGTTGTTGGAAAGGTCGACGTTGTTCGGGATGCGTTCGCTGTAATCGATTGCCATGGTGTCTTCTCCGGATTTTTGGGCGAGCGAGTCCCTGCCGGGTACTCGAGCTCGTTTTCTGCCAAGGGCCTGCCCGCCGCGCCAAGGCGCCGGGTGCAACGGCAAGGGGACGGCTTGCCGCGCGGTCGGGTCAGGAATTCAGTGAGGGATGCGCGTCAGACGCGGCTCCAGTCGAACTGGGCACGCTTGCCGCTGCCGAAGAGCTTCAGCGCGCCATTCGGGCCAACCGCGTTGGGGCGGTTGAAGATCCAGTTCTGCCAGGCCGACAGGCGACCGAACACGCGGGTGTTCATCGACTCGTAGATGCCGAAGCGCAGGTTGGCTTCGAGACCGGTGAGCGCGTCGGGCGACAGGGCTGCCCGCTCTTCGATGGCGATACGCACTTCATCGGCGTAGTCGAGTTCGTCGGGGGCGGCGGTGATGAGACCCAGCGCCAGGGCCTCGGCGGGGTTGAGGAGCTTGCCGGTGGCTGCCTTGATGGCGGCAATCGGCGCCTCTTCCTTGTAGAAGCGGGAATCGATGCGGGTCAGGCCGTTGGCCATCGGGTAGGGGCCGAAGTTCATCGCCGACAGGCCGACGGTATTCACGCCGGAGCCGTCGGTGGTGTCGAGCATCCACGAGCGGTCGGCCGCCAGGGCGATTTCCAGCAGGGTGCCGGCAAAGCACGAGCCCGGCTCGATCTGCGCGTAGAGGCTGCGCGAGCTCACGTCGATGCGCGACAGGGTACGGCGCAGCATGCCGATGGTTTCGCGGACGAACCAGTTGTCCTTGTGGGCGTCGAGCACGGCGTCGCTGTCGAGCACGACTTGCGGGTTGCCCTCGGTCTTGAGGATCCACAGGCCCACGTCCAGGTGGTTGGTACGCAGGTTGAGGATGGCGTCGTCGAGTTCGCGAACCATCTGCAGCGGCCACCAGGCAGTGCCCTGGGCGAGGATTTCATCCACCGTGCGGGCGGTAACGGCTGCCGGCGCCTTGACCGTGAGGGTCACGGTGCGGGCGGCAGCGTCGATCTGCGTATCGACGAATTCGTAGTGGTAACCGGCGTCGTCGATGACGCGCTTGAGCGGGGTCAGGACCACGCCCTTGCCGCCTTCGGGGCGGTCGCTCAGCTTGGCCAGTTCAAGGGCACGGGTGCGGATGTGATCATTGAACTGCTGCTGCTTGACCACCGCATCCACCAGGCGCCATTCGACGGCACGCGGGCCGCGCACGCCTTCGGAGATGGTGCAGAAGATGTCGGCATGATCGCGGCGCACCTTGCGCTTGTCGGTCACGCGGGTCAGGCCGCCGGTGCCGGGCAGCACACCCAGCAGCGGCACTTCGGGCAGGCTGACCGAGGAGTTGCGGTCGTCCACCAGGGCGATTTCGTCGCAGGCCAGGGCCATCTCGTAGCCGCCGCCGGCGGTGGTGCCGTTGCAGGCGGCGATGAACTTCAGGCCGGAGAACTGGCTGGAGTCCTCGATGCCGTTGCGGGTTTCATTGGTGAACTTGCAGAAGTTGACCTTCCAGGCGTGGGTCGAAAGACCCAGCATGTAGATGTTGGCGCCGGAGCAGAAGATCTTCTGCTTGCCGGAAGTGATCACCACCGTGCGCACTTCCGGGTGCTCGAAGCGCAGGCGCTGGAGCACATCGTGGAATTCGATATCCACGCCCAGGTCGTAGGAGTTGAGCTTCAGCTTGTAGCCGGGGCGAATGCCGCCGTCTTCATTGATATCGAGGGTCACCGTGGCGACCGGGCCGTCGAAGCCAACCCGCCAGTGCTTGTAACTGGACGGGTCGACCTGGTAATCCACACGCTCGACGGCGACTGCTTCCTTCTTGATAGCTACAGCTTCCACGTTGTCTCCTCCTGTCGGGCTTCAGCCCGATAACAAATGTTTTAGTTTCACGTAACTCTGCTCGACGGTTTCGCCAGAGGTATCCACCACCGCGTCCGCCTTGCCGTACATCGGCTCCCGCGCATCCAGGATGCGCTTGAGATCTTCCATCGCCTCGTCGTTGCCGGCCATCGGGCGAAGATCGCCCTGGGCCACCACGCGGGCCATGTGTTCCTCCGGCTGGGCCCTCACCCACACCGTGAAGCAGCTTCCCAGCAGGCAATCGAAAGTCTCCTGCTGCGAGACGATGCCGCCGCCCGTGGAGATGACCATCCGGTCATTGGCCTTCAAGACCCGCTCCAGCGTGCGCTTCTCGATCCGCCGGTAACCCGACTGGCCGTAAAGCGACAACATCTCGCTCACCGGCATGCCGGTTTCCCGTTCCACTTCCCGCGCCAGCTCCACAAACGGCACGCCCAACTCACTGGCCAAGCGTGCGCCGAGTGTCGATTTGCCTGCACCGCGCAGCCCGATGAGGGCAATCCGCTTGCGCCGTACCGACTCCTCGTGCCCGAAATCCCGCATCAGGCGAAACACCACTTCTTCCAGCCGGTGCTGGGGCAGCCGTTCCAGGAAGCGGCGGATCAGGCGTTTTTCCACCGTGTCCTCCGCGTCCGGTGCCAGCAAATCCACCAGCGACACGTTCAGGGCCTGGGCAATGCGTCGCAACAACACGATCGACACATTCCCCTCGCCGCCTTCCAGATGGGCCAGGTGGCGTTCGGATACTTCCGCCTCCCGGGCCACCAGCTTGCGGGTCACACCCCGCCGGTCCCGCACTTCCCTGACCCGCCGGCCCAGCGCCTGGAGAAATTCCGCATCACCCACCTGCGCTGTTTCTCCACTTGCCGGCACTTCAACCGGCTCTCCGGATGCTTCGATGTCACTCATTACACTCACCGATGCGCAGCAGACTGCGTCCTTTAGATGAACAATAGTGCAACACAAATATCGCTGTCAAGCGGTATATCTCATTTGTTGAAATTACTTGATGCACTAAAAAGCATGTTTTCTTGCCAAAACCAACTCAACCTTTGCTTTCGTCCAGAAAAAGCAGCAGTAAAGAACAACAAATCAAAAACGAACATGCACTAAAGTGCTTGACTGCCTAATCCTCGGGTGTATTCTATCTCACCAAGAGCCAACACCAACAGGAAGCAAAGTTCCTGTAACGCTCGCCTCATATACATACAAGCAGAACAATCCCTGGAGACAAGGTGAAACTCGCAAACTATCTCAGCGCCAGCTGGCAAACGGGTGCCGGTGAAGGCCAGACCCTTTTCGATCCGGTTACCGGTGAAGCCCTCGTCAGCGTGTCGGCCGACGGCCTCGACCTTGGTGCCGCCCTCGACTTTGCCCGCCGCACCGGCGGCCCTGCCCTGCGCGCCCTGAGCTACGCCGAGCGCGGCGCCCTCCTCGGCAAGATCGCCGAGCTGCTGCAAAGCAAGCGTGCCGACTACCTGGATATTTCCCTGCGCAACCTGGGTGCCAGCGAATCCGACGCCAGCGCCGACGTGGATGGGGCGATCTTCACCCTCAAGAGCTACGCCCGCGCCGCCCGCGCCCTTGGCGACGCCCGCCACCTGAAGGACGGTGCACCTGTCCCGCTGGCCAAGACCGACATCTTCCAGGGCCAGCACTTCCTGCTGCCGCAAACCGGCGTGGCGATCTTCATCAACGCCTTCAACTTTCCGGCCTGGGGCCTGTGGGAAAAAGCCGCCCCGGCCTTCCTGTCGGGGATGCCGGTGCTGGTCAAGCCCGCCACCCCCACCGCCTGGCTGACCCAGCGCATGGTCGAAGATGTGGTGAATGCCGGCCTGCTCCCTGACGGCGCCTTGTCGATCGTCTGCGGCGGCGCCCGCGACCTGCTCGACCACGTCGCTGAAACCGACGTTCTGTCTTTCACTGGCTCGGCCGACACTGCCCGCCGCATGCGCACCCATCCGAGCGTCGTCGCCGCCTCCATTCGCGTCAATGTCGAGGCCGACAGCGTCAATTCCGCCATCCTCGGCCCCGACGCCGCCCCCGGCAGTGCCGAGTTCGACTTGATGGTCAAGGAAGTCGTCCGTGAAATGACCGTCAAGGCCGGCCAGAAGTGCACCGCCATCCGCCGCATCCTGGCGCCCGCAGCCACCGTCCGCGCCCTTGGCGAGGCCATTGCCGCCAAGCTCTCGAAAATCAGCGTCGGCAACCCGCGCAGCGAAGGCGTGCGCATGGGTCCGCTGGTCAGCAAGGCCCAGCAAGCTGCTGCCTTTGAAGGCATCGCCATGCTGAAGGAAGAATGCGAAGTGATCTTCGGAGGCGATCCGGCCGCCTTCACGCCAGTGGATGCCGACCCGGCCGTCGCCGCTTTCGTGCCGCCCACCCTCCTCTACTGCGCCGCCGGCCTGGCTGCGAAGAAGGTGCACGACACCGAAGTCTTCGGCCCCGTCGCCACGCTGATTCCCTACACCGACACCATGGATGCCATCGCCATCGCCCGCCGCGGCAAGGGTTCGCTGGTCGCTTCGGTGTATTCCGCCGACAGCGCCTTCCTGGGCGAACTGGTGCCGGCCATCGGCGATCTGCACGGCCGCATCCTGGTGGTGAATGGCAGCATCGGCAACCAGCACACCGGCCACGGCAACGTGATGCCGACCTGCCTCCACGGCGGCCCCGGCCGTGCCGGCGGTGGCGAGGAACTGGGCGGCCTGCGCGCGCTGCTTATGTATCACCGGCGCTTCGTTGTGCAGGGCGACCCGGCCCTGCTGGCACAACTGTCGACGAATGCCGCCGACGCTGCCCTGCTGTCGGCCTGATCACCGTCTTCCCGAGGAGAGTCACCCGTGAATCCCCAAGCCTTTGTTGAACTCGTCTCCACCGTCACCGCCGCCATTGCCGGCAAGCCGGTGGACAAGCAGCTCGAAACCTTCCTGAACGAAACCTTCCCGGCCAGCGGGCCGGTGTTTGCCGACATCGTCGCCGCCTGCAAGGTCGGCGTGGCGGACGGCTGGCTGTGCAAGCACGAGGGCGGCGGCGTCAAATACGGCCGCATCGCCAAACCCACCCCGGCCACCCACGGCTACAGCATCGACGTGGTGGACATGGAAAACCTGGCCGGCCCGCATCACGTTCACCCGCTCGGCGAGGTGGACCTGATCATGCCGCTGGAAGGTGACGCCCGTTTTGACGGTGCCCCGGCCGGCTGGCTGGTCTACGGCCCCGGCAGCGCGCACAGCCCGACGGTCAGCCACGGCCGCGCCTATGTGCTGTATCTGCTGCCGGAGGGACAGATCGAATTCAGCAAGCTCTGAACAGCAACACCACACCTTGTAAGCACGGCATAGCAGTACATAAAACAGAGGAGACACGATGCCGGAACTTTCCACCGCCGATCACTCGGTGAGCCCGCCGCTGATCGAGATTCCGCGCTGCTACAACGCCGCGCACGATCTCATCGCACGCAACCTGCAGGCCGGCCGGGCCGACAAGCCCGCCTTCATCGACGACAACGGCAGCTATACCTACGCCGACGTGGCCCGCCGCTCGGCGCGCTTTGCCAACGCCCTCGGCAAGCTCGGCGTGCTGCCCGAGCAGCGCGTGCTGATGTGCGTCCACGACACCATCGACTTTCCGACGGTCTTCCTCGGCACCATCCGTGCCGGCGTGGTGCCCATTGCCGTCAACACCCTGCTCACCCAGGGCGACTACGAATACATGCTCACCGACAGCGGCGCCCGTGTGGCGGTGGTGTCGGGCGCGCTGCTGCCGCTGTTCGCACCGCTGCTCGGCAAGGTGCCGACGCTCGAGCGCATCATCGTTGCCGGCGGCCGTGGCGACGACTCCCTCGCCGCGCTGCTCACTTACGCCTCGGACGACTTCACCACCGTCGAAACCTCGTCCGACGCGCCGTGTTTCTGGCTGTACTCCTCCGGCTCCACCGGCGCGCCGAAGGGCACCGTACACGTGCACGCCAGCCTGATCCAGACCGCCGAGCTGTATGCCCGCCCCATCCTCGGCATCGAAGAAAGCGACGTGGTGTTTTCCGCCGCCAAACTGTTCTTCGCCTATGGCCTGGGCAACGGCCTGACCTTTCCGATGAGCGTTGGCGCCACCGCCGTGCTGATGGCCGAACGGCCGACCCCCGACGCCGTCTTCGCCCGCCTCCGGAAGCACAAGCCGACCATCTTCTACGGCGTGCCGACCCTCTACGCCTCGATGCTCGCCAGCCCCGATCTGCCGAGCCGCGAAGAGCTGCCGCTGCGCCGCTGCGCCTCGGCCGGTGAAGCCCTGCCGGAGGAAATCGGCAAGCGCTGGGCCCGTCACTTCGGCACCGACATCCTGGACGGCATCGGCTCCACCGAAATGCTCCACATCTTCCTGTCCAACCGCCTCGGCGACGTGCGCTACGGCACCACCGGCAAGCCGGTGCCCGGCTACGACGTGCGCCTGGTGGACGAAGACGGCAAGCCCGTTGCCCCGGGCGAAGCGGGCGAGCTGCACATTGCCGGCCCGAGCAGCGCGGCCTACTACTGGAACAACCGCGAGAAGACCCGCAACACCTTTCTCGGCGGATGGACCCGCAGCGGCGACAAGTACCACCAGGACGCCGACGGCTACTACGTGTACGCGGGCCGCAGCGACGACATGCTCAAGGTCAGTGGCATCTACGTGTCGCCCATCGAGGTCGAATCCGCCCTCATCGGCCACGAAGCCGTGCTCGAAGCCGCCGTGGTGGGCAAGGAAGACGACGACAAGCTGATCAAGCCGATCGCCTACATCGTGCTCAAGCCCGGCATCGACGCCACGCCCGAACTGGCCGCCGAGCTCAAGGCCCACGTCAAGGGCTGCCTCGCCCCCTACAAGTACCCGCGCTGGTTCGAGTTTGTCGATGAGTTGCCGAAGACCGCCACCGGCAAGATCCAGCGCTTCAAGCTGCGCGCGCGCAGCGCCTGAGCCCGCCCCGGAAACCAGGGACCAGACACCATGCACAACGCCATCACCATCATCCGCGACGAGCACCGCTCCATCGCCTCCGTCCTCAAGGGCCTGCTCGACCACATCGCCAGGGTTCGCGCCGGCACCGAAGAGGCTGACTTCGCCCTTTTCGCCGCCATGTTCGATTACATCGAAGCGGTGCCCGAAAAGGTCCATCACCCCAAGGAAAACGAATACCTGTTCCGCCTGCTGCGCCAGCGCGACCCGGAAGCCGCCACCATCCTCGACGTGCTCGAAGCCCAGCACGAAGAGGGCGGCGAACTGCTCGAAGCCCTGCGCCGCAAGCTCGGCGCCTGGCGCGACGGCGGCAGCTTCGAGGCTTTCGACCAGGCGCTCTCGGCCTATGCCGAATTCACCTGGGACCACATGGGCAAGGAAGAAAACCTGGTCATTCCACGGGCCGAAAAGAGCCTGACCGCCGACGACTGGCAAGTCATCGACACCGCCTTTGCCGCCAATCGCGGCAGCGCCTGGTAGTACCCATAACAAGGAGGAGACAAAGATGAAAACCACACTCAAAGGTTTCACCCGCCACGTACTGCTCGCCGCCGCAGCCCTTGGCGCCGCCGGCCTCGCCCACGCGCAGGAGAAGGTCAAGGTCGGCCTGATGCTGCCCTACACCGGCACCTACGCCTCGCTGGGCAACGCCATCACCAACGGCTTCAAGCAGTTCGTCAGCGAGAACGGCGGCAAGCTGGGCGGCCGCGAGGTGGAGTACTTCGTGGTCGATGACGAGTCCGACCCCGCCAAGGCCACCGAAAACGCCAAGAAGCTGATCAAGCGCGACAACGTGGATGTGCTGGTCGGCACCGTGCACTCCGGCGTGGCCCTGGCCATGTCCAAGGTCGCCCGCGAAAACAAGACCCTGATGATCGTCCCCAACGCCGGCGCCGACGAACTCACCGGCCCCCTATGCGACGCCAACCTGTTCCGCACCTCCTTCAGCATGTGGCAACCTTCCTACGCCATGGGCAAGGTGATGGCCGCCAAGGGGCATAAGAAGGTCGTCACCCTCACCTGGAAATACGCCGGCGGCCAGCAGGCTGTCGATGGCTTCAAGGAAGCCTTCGAAAAGGGCGGCGGCAAGGTGCTGAAGGACATGACCCTGCCCTTCCCCAACGTCGAATTTCAGCCCTTCCTGACCGAGATCGCCGCCCTCAAGCCGGACGCGGTGTACGTCTTCTTCGCCGGCGGCGGCGCCGCCAAGTTCGCCAAGGACTATGCGGCGGCCGGCCTCAAGAACTCCATCCCGCTGTACGCCTCGGGCTTTCTCACCGACGGCACCATCGACGCCATGGGCGAAGCCAGCCAGGGCCTCCTGACCACCCTGCATTACGGTGACGGCCTCGACAGCGCGAAGAACAACGCCTTCCGCCTCAACTACGCCAAGAGCTACAAGGCCCAGCCGGACGTCTACGCGGTACAGGGCTACGACGCCGCCCAGGCCTTCAACGTCGGCCTCACCGCCGTCAAGGGCGACACCAGCAAGCGCGCCGAGCTGATCAAGGCCATGGAAACCGCGAAGATCGACAGCCCGCGCGGCCCCTTCACCTTCTCGAAGGCCCACAACCCGGTGCAGAACATCTACCTGCGCAAGGTCGAAGGCCGCGAGAACAAGGTCATCGACACCCCCGAGAAGTCCCTCGCCGACCCGGCCCGCGGCTGCAAGCTGTAAGCCCCGGCACCTCAGTAATCCCGTCGTCAAAACCGATCCTGGCACCCCTCGCGGGTGCCGGGAGGGGGACTCGCATGGACTTTTATTCCTTCCTGATCCAGTCGCTCAACGCGCTGCAGTACGGCCTGCTGCTATTCCTGGTAGCCAGCGGCCTGACCCTCGTGTTCGGCATCATGGGCATCATCAACCTGGCCCACGGCAGCTTCTACATGATCGGGGCCTACCTGGCCTTCGCGCTGACCAGCCTGACCGGCAACTTCTTCGTCGCCATCCTGCTCGGCATTCCGCTGGCCCTGGCCTTTGGCGCCGCTCTTGAAGCGCTGCTCTTCGCCCACCTCTACAAGCGCGACCACCTGGAACAGGTGCTGCTCACCTACGGGCTGATCCTGATCTTCGAGGAAGTGCGCAGCCTGCTGCTCGGCGACGACGTACACGGCATTCCGGTGCCGGAGATCTTCGCCGCCTCGATCCCGCTCAACGACACCCTCAGCTACCCGGTGTACCGGCTGGTCATCTCGGCGGTGTGCATCGTGCTGGCGGTTGGCCTGTACTGGCTGATCCAGCGCACCCGGCTGGGAATGATGATCCGCGCCGGCAGCCACGACCGCGACATGGTCCAGTCGCTGGGCATCGACATCAACCGCATCTACCGCACCGTGTTCGCCCTCGGCGTGGCGCTTGCCGCGCTGGCCGGCATGCTGGCGGCGCCGATTTCGTCGGTGTTTCCGGGCATGGGCAGCCAGGTGCTGATCATCTCCTTCGTTATCGTCGTCATCGGCGGCATCGGCTCGGTGTGGGGCGCGCTGATCGCGGCGCTGATCATCGGTTTTGCCGACACCTTCGGCAAGGTGCTGCTGCCCGACTTTGCCGGCCTGATCGTCTACCTGGTGATGGCCGTGGTGCTCCTGTGGCGCCCCGAAGGCATCCTGAAGAAAGGCTGAAGCGATGAATCCGACTTCCCAACGCCTGATTTTGCCGCTGCTGCTGGCGGCCCTGCTGGCCTTCCCGTCCTTCGGCTCCGACTTCTACGTGGAACTGGTGGCCAAGACCCTGGTGCTGGCCATCTTTGCGATGAGCCTCGACCTGCTGGTCGGCTTCACCGGGCTGGTCAGCTTCGGTCACGCGGCCTACTTCGGCATTGCCGCCTACGCGGTGGCGATGATCACCCCCAAGTACGACCCGGCAAGCCTGTGGCTGGCCCTGCCCGCAGCCATCATCGCGGCCGGGCTGGCAGCCTTCGTCATCGGCCTCTTCGTGCTGCGCACCAAGGGCATCTATTTCATCATGGTGACGCTGGCCTTTGCCCAGATGGTGTTCTTCCTGTTCCACGACACCAACCTGGGTGGCGGCTCCGACGGGGTGAACATCAACTTCAAGCCGGATGCCGCCATCGCCGGCTGGGCCCCTTTCGATCTCAACGAACCGGGCCAGCTCTACTACTTCATCGTCGCCGCGCTGGTGGCCGTGTATGGCGTGCTCAAGCTGGTGCTGCGCTCGCCCTTCGGCCGCGTGCTGATCGGCATCCGCAGCAACGAGCACCGCATGCTGTCGCTGGGCTACGCCACCTTCTACTACAAGCTGGCGGCCTTCACGCTGGCCGGTGCACTGGCCGGCGTGGCGGGCTTTCTGTACGCGGTGCTGTCCGGCTTCGTCACGCCGGAGCTGCTGGCCTGGCACCAGTCCGGCAACGTGCTGCTGATGGTCATCCTCGGCGGCATGGGCAATCTGGTGGGTGCCATCGCCGGGGCCTTCGCCTTCACCGCCATGCAGGAAGCCTTCGGCGCCTGGACCAAGCACTGGCAACTGGCCATGGGTCTGGCCATCGTTGCCGCGGTGCTCTTCCTGCCGGGCGGCCTGTCGGCCATTCCCGCCCGCCTCAAGCGCGCCATGACCGGAGAAGAAAAATGAGGGAAGCCCTTCTTGTGGCTGAAAAGCTGACCCGCCGCTTCGGCGGCCTCACGGCCAACAGCAACGTCAACCTGACCCTCGAGCGCGGCACCCTGCACGCCCTCCTCGGCCCCAACGGCGCCGGCAAGTCCACCTGCATCAACATGCTGTCGGGCGACCTGCCGCCCAGCGAAGGCCGCATCCTGCTCGGCGGCAAGGACATCACCGGCCTGTCGAATCACCAGCGTTCGCGGGTCGGCATCGGCCGCAGCTACCAGCGCACCAACATCTTTCCGAAGTTCTCGGTGCTCGAAAACTGCCGCCTCGCCGCCCAGTCGCGCCGCCAGCAGCCCTGGCGGGTGTTCAAGGACGCCGTGCGCGACCCGGACACCCTGGCCCGCGCCCACGCCGCCATTGCCGAGGCCGGCCTGGCCGGTCGCGAACACCGCATCGCCGGCCAGATGAGCCACGGCGAGCAGCGCCAGCTGGAGATCGCCATGGTGCTGGCCACCGACGCGCAGGTGCTGCTGCTCGACGAACCGCTGGCCGGCATGGGTTCGGACGAATCGGCGCAGATGGTCGAACTGCTCAAGCGTCTGCGCGAGAACCGGGCCATCCTGCTGGTCGAACACGACATGGACGCCGTCTTCGCCGTGGCCGACACCATCACCGTGCTGGTGAATGGCCAGGTGCTCGAATCCGGCGACCCGGACACCATCCGCAAGAGCCCCGCCGTTCAACAAGCCTACCTGGGCCACGAAGGAGCCGACCATGTCTGAAGTCTTGCTGGAGGCCAGGCAACTCCACACCTACTACGGGTCCAGCCACATCCTCCACGGCGTGGATTTCCACATCAACAAGGGCGAAGCCCTCGGCCTGATGGGCCGCAACGGCATGGGCAAGACGACCCTGATCCGCAGCATGCTGGGCCTCGTCAAGCCGCGTCACGGGCAGGTGAAGGTGCGCGGCGACGACATGACCGGCGGCGCCACCCATCGCATCGCGCGGCAGGGCATCGCCTACGTGCCCGAAGGCCGCGGCATTTTCCCCAACCTGTCGGTCAAGGAAAACCTGCTGATGGCCGCCCGCCCCGGCGTGGACGGCCAGCGCAACTGGACTTTTGAGCGGGTGCTGGAAACCTTCCCGCGCCTGGGCGAGCGCCTCACCAACGGCGGCGGCCAGCTCTCCGGCGGCGAGCAGCAGATGCTCACCATCGGCCGCGCGCTGATGACCAACCCGGACCTGATGATCCTCGACGAAGCCACCGAAGGCCTCGCCCCGCTGATCGCCCGGGAGATCTGGCGCATCGTGCGCGAGATCGGCAAAAGCGGTATCGCCACGGTGATCGTGGACAAGAACCACGCTGCCGTTACGTCAATCACCCACCGCTCGGTGATCCTCGTAAAAGGACAGGTGGTTTTCGATGGCGACAGCGAAGTGCTGCGCAATAATCAGGCTCTCATCCAACAGCATCTGGGAGTCTGACTTGAAGCTGCTCAACGTTCTCGGCAAGGAAATCGAAGTCGTCCGCCTCGTCTCGGCCCATCCGCGGCCGGGCGCGCCGGCGATGGTCTTCCTTCACGAAGGCCTCGGCTCGGTGTCCATGTGGCGCGACTTTCCGCAACGGGCGGCCGATGCCAGCGGCTGCGAGGCCATCGTCTTTTCGCGCCACGGCTACGGCAAATCCACGCCCATCGCCGAACCCCGAGGCGTGCGCTACATGCACGACGAAGCCCTCGTGACCCTGCCGGCCCTGCTCGACGCGCTGGGCGTAGAAGCGCCCTTCCTGTTCGGCCACAGCGACGGCGGCTCCATCGCGCTGATCCACGCTGGCGGCGCCCATCGCCCGCTGGCCGGCATCATCGTGATGGCGCCCCACGTGCTGGTCGAAGAGGTGTCGGTGACCAGCATCGAGCAGGCCAAGGTCGCCTACCAGGAGACCGACCTGAAAAGCCGCCTCGGCCGCTACCACGCGGACGTGGACTCGGCGTTTTGGGGCTGGAACGACATCTGGCTGCACCCGGAATTCCGCCACTGGAACATCGAGGAATACCTGCCGACCATCGCCTGCCCGGTGATGGCCATTCAGGGCGAGGACGACGAATACGGCACCATGGACCAGATCGACCGCATCGCCCGGGGCGCACCGGACGTGGATATGGTCAAGCTCGCCGACTGCCGCCACTCGCCCCACAAAGACCAACCCGAGGCGGTCATCGACGCCGTCGCCGGCTTCGTCGCCCGCATCCTGGACGCCCGCCCATGATCTACGAACGCGACAAGCTCGTCCGCTTTGCCCACTGCGACCCGGCCGGCATCGTCTTCTACCCGCGCTACGCGGAGCTATGCAACGAGGTGGTCGAAGACTGGTTCCGCGAAGCCCTTGGGGTGGATTTTCCCGAACTCCACGAAACGCGCCGCCTCGGTATTCCGGCGGTCAAGCTGGAAGTGGAGTTCATCGCCCCGAGCCGCTACGGCGACGTGCTCACCTTCCGGCTCTCCATCGCCAAACTCGGCAGCAGCTCCATGCACCTCGCCATCGAAGCGGTGAGCGGCGGCAAGACCCGCGTACGCATCAGCCTGAAGGTCGTCCTCGCCAATCTCGACACCCTGCGCCCGACGCCCTTCGACGACGAATGGCGGGTGCGCCTGACACCTTACCTCCAGCCCGGAGCCCCTGAATGAACTACGACCACTACACCAGTTTCTCCGTCGTCCGCCACGAAGCCGGCATTGTCGAGATGGTCCTCGGCGCCGACGGCAAGCTGCCGGTGACCGATGCCGCCGGCCACGGCGAGCTGGCCGAGATCTGGCGCGACTTCGACAAGGACCCGGACATCTCGGTGATCATCGTGCGCGGTCAGGCCAAAGGCTTTTCCGCTGGCGGCACGCTGGAGCTGGTGGCCGCCATGGCCGACGACTTCGAACATCGCGCCCGCGTCTGGCGCGAAGCCCGCGACATCGTCTACAACATGATCAACTGCTCGAAGATCGTCATCTCGGCCATCAACGGCCCGGCGGTTGGCGGTGGCCTCGCGGTGGCGCTGCTGGCCGACATCTCGATTGCCGCCAGGGACGCCCGCCTGATCGACGGCCACACCCGCCTCGGCGTGGCCGCCGGCGATCACGCGGCGATCATCTGGCCGCTCTTGTGCGGCATGGCCAAGGCCAAGCTGCACCTGCTGCTCTCCGACGAAATCAGCGGCGAGGAAGCCGAGCGCATCGGCCTCGTTTCCAAAACCGTCGATGCCGCCGAGCTGCTTCCCACCGCCTTCGAGATCGCCCGGAAACTCGCCGCCGGCCCGCAAAGCGCCTTGCGCTGGACCAAGTACAGCCTCAACAACTGGCTGCGCCAGGCCGGCCCGATCTTCGACAACTCCCTGGCCCTCGAAATGCTCGGTTTCGGCGGCGCAGAAGTTCGCGAAGGCCTCGCCGCCGTGCGCGAACGCCGCGCCCCCGAATTCCCCAAAAACACGCCCGTCTGAGGAAGAACCACCATGCGCGCCTACATCTGCAAGGCCTTCGGCCCCCTCGAACAGCACGGCTCCGGCCAGTTGCCCGACCCGCTTCCGGCCGACAACGAAGTCATCATCGACGTTGCTGCCGCCGGGGTGAATTACTACGACACCCTGATCGTGCAGGGCAAATACCAGATCCGCCCGTCCTTCCCCTTCTCGCCCGGTGGCGAGTTCGCGGGCACCATCCGCGCCATGGGTGCCGGCGTGAAGGGCTTCGAAATCGGTCAGCGCGTCCTCGCCTTCAATTCCTTCGGCGGCTACGCCGAACAGGCCCGCGCCAAGGCCAGCCAGGTCTTCCCGCTGCCCGACGCGGTGCCCTGCGACATCGCTGCGGCGGCGCTGGTGGCCTACGCCACCGCCTGGTTCTCGCTGCATGACCGGGGCCGCATGCGGGCCGGCGAAACCGTGCTGGTGTTGGGTGCAGCCGGCGGGGTTGGCCTGGCTGCCGTGCAGATCGCCCACGCTGCCGGCTGCAAGGTCATCGCCGCTGCCAGCAGCCAGGACAAGCTCGACCTGTGCATCGAGGCCGGTGCCGACATCGGCATCAACTACCGCGACAGCGACCTGAAGGACGCGGTCAAGGCGGCCACCGGCGGCAAGGGTGCCGATATCGTCATCGACGTGGTCGGCGACAAGTACACCGAGGCCGCCGTGCGCGCTACCGCCTGGCGCGGCCGCGTGATGATCATCGGCTTTGCCGCCGGAGAGATCCCCCGCGTGCCCGCCAACTTGCTGCTCCTCAAGGGCTGCGAGCTGGCCGGCATCTTCTGGGACGAGTTCCTGCGCCGCGAGCCGGAAGCCTGCCACGCCCAGGTCGCCGCCATTCTGGCCGGCATTGCAGACGGCACACTCAACCCGCCCATCCACGGCCGCTACCCCATCGAGCAGGCTGGCGAAGCCCTGAAGGTCCTGGCCGACAGGCAAGCCACCGGCAAACTGATCATCACCCCCTGAACGCTGTAGGGGCGACTTCAGTCGCCCTCGCACTCCGATCAACGGCTTGCCTGTGATTTACGCGGGGATGGGCGACTGAAGTCGCCCCTACAGTTCGCCCCAACAAGCCGCCCCTAAACAACGAGCCACACCACAACCAGAGAGAGAAACCACCATGAGTCATTACCAATGCGGCGCCTGCTTCTTCCCCTACAACGAAGCGGAAGGCCTGCCCGACGAAGGCATCGCCCCCGGCACCCTGTGGGCCGACATTCCGGAGTCCTTCACCTGCCCCGAATGCGGCACCGTGAAGGCCGGCTTCATCGCCTACGAACCACCCGCCAACTGAGCCCACGGGTGCCCCCATGATCCTCGACGACCTCTTCGACACCGTCCTGCTCCAGCGCAGTGACGGCGTCGCCACGCTGACCCTGAACCGGCCCGAACGCCTGAACAGTTTCACTGCGGCGATGCACGCCGACCTGCGCGCGGCCCTGGAGGTCGTGCGGGGTGACCACAGCCTGCGTGCGCTGATCCTCACCGGCGCCGGCCGCGGCTTTTGCGCCGGGCAGGATCTGGGCGAGCGCACCCGGGCCATCGCCGATGGCACGCTGGATCTTTCAGCGTCCGTCGATACCAATTACAAACCCCTCGTGCTGGCCCTGCGCAGCCTCGACATGCCGGTGCTCGCCGCCGTAAACGGCATTGCCGCCGGCGCCGGCTCCAGCCTGGCACTGGCCTGCGACGTGGTCTTCGCCGGCCGCTCGGCCAGCTTCATCCAGTCCTTCGGCAAGCTCGGGTTGATTCCCGACACCGGCGGCAGCTGGATGCTGCCCCGCGCCGTCGGCCACGCCCGCGCCATGGGCATGGCCCTTTTTGCCGAACCTTTGAGCGCCGAACAGGCCGCCGAATGGGGCCTGATCTGGCGCTGCGTCGAGGACGAGGCCCTGCTGCCCACCGTCCGCGACGCAGCCCGCAAGCTCGCCAGTGGCCCGACCCGCGGCTACATCCGCACCCGTCAGGCGCTGCTCGCCAGCACCGCCAACGAACTCGAAACCCAGCTCGACCTTGAACGCGACTTCATGGGCGAACTGGGCAACTCCCGCGATTACCGGGAAGGCGTCGCCGCCTTTGTCGCCAAGCGCACGCCCCACTTCACCGGAGAATGAAACGATGACTCAAGCCCTTCCCCTCTCCACCCGCGTGCTGGTGATCGGTGCCGGAGCCATGGGCAGCGGCATCGCCCATGTGGCCGCCCGTGCCGGCCACACGGTGTACCTCTACGACATGAGCGCCGAGGCCGTCGCCCGCGGCCGCGCCGGCATCGAGAAGGACCTGCGCTTCCTCGTCGGCAAAGGCAAGCTCGGTGAAGCCGACTGCGCCGCCACACTGGAGCGGGTGCTGCCCGTCACCAATCTGGCCCACGCCCGTGACGCCGGCCTCGCCATCGAGGCCATCGTCGAAAGACTCGACGTCAAGCAGGCTCTCTTCAAGCAGCTCGAAGAAGCCCTGCCGGCCGACGCCATCCTCGCCACCAACACCTCATCGCTGTCGATTACCGCCATGGCCGCCCCGCTGGCCCGGCCGCAAAACGTCGCCGGCCTGCACTTCTTCAACCCGGCGCCGCGCATGGCGCTGGTGGAGATCGTCGCCGGCCTCGCCACCGATCCGGCCGTCGCCGACACCCTCTACGCCACCGCCAAGGCCTGGGGCAAGGTGCCGGTGCATGCCAAATCCACCCCCGGCTTCATCGTCAACCGGGTCGCCCGTCCCTACTACGCCGAAGCCCTGCGCGTGCTTGGCGAACAGGCCGCCAGCCCGGCCACCCTCGACGCCCTGCTGCGCGAGGGCGCGCGCTTTCCGATGGGGCCCTTCGAGCTGATGGACATGATCGGCCACGACGTGAACTTCGCCGTGACCCGCTCGGTGTACGACGCCTACTTTGGCGACAAGCGCTTCACCCCGTCGCTGATCCAGCAGGATCTGGTCCTCGCCGGCCGCCTCGGGCGCAAGAGCGGCCAAGGTTTCTATGCTTATGGCGATCATGCCGCCAGGCCGCAGCCCGACGTACTGCCAACGCAGCCCGCACCTGCGGAAGTCATCGTCGAAGGCGAGCTCGGCATAGCCAACGCACTGATTCCCCGTCTCGAAGCCGCCGGCATCCCCGTCGAGCGCCAGTACGGCGACGGCCGGATACGCATCGGCAATGTGGTGCTGGCCCTCTCCGACGGCCGCCCGGCAACGATCCGCGCCGCCGCCGAAGAAACGCCCAATCTCGCGCTCTTCGACCTGGCCTTCGACTACGCCAGCACCCCGCGTCTGGCCGTTGCCAAGGCCGACCAGTGCAGCGACGAAGCCTTCAATGCTGCCGTGAGCGTGCTGCAGGCCGCCGGCATCGCCGTCTCGCAACTCGACGACGTGGCCGGCCTGATCGTCCTGCGCACGGTAGCCATGCTCGCCAACGAAGGCGCCGACGCCGTCACCCAGGGCGTCGCCTCCGCCGCCGACGTGGACGCCGCCATGCAGAACGGCACCAACTACCCCAAAGGTCCGCTGGCCTGGGCGCAGCACATCGGCTTCGCCCGCGTCGTGCAAGTGCTGGAAAACCTCCGCGCCCACTACGGCGAAGAGCGCTACCGCCTGTCCCCGTGGCTGCGCCGCAAAGCGGCAGCCTGATCTGCAGGGGTGACACGCGGGGGCCTGTAGGGGCGACTTCAGTCGCCCACGGACTCCGGTCAAGGGCTTGCCTGTAATTTACGAGCGGATGGGCGACTGAAGTCGCCCCTACAAGTCGCCCCTACAAGTCGCCCCTGCAAGCCCCCCGTTCGGTCAGCCCCTGCAGTCGCCCCGTCCTGCCCAACTTATCCGGAACCCTCAGCATGACCTCCACCCTTGAAATCACCCGCGACGGCCCCGTTGCCGCCATCTGGATGAACCGCCCGGAGGTGCACAACGCCTTCGACGAAACCCTCATCGCCGATCTCACCGCTGCCTGCCGTGAGCTGGATGCGGACGACAGCGTGCGCGTCGTCGTGCTGGCCGGCCGGGGCAAGAGCTTCTCGGCGGGCGCCGACCTGGCCTGGATGAAGCGTGCCGCCAACTACACCGTCGAAGAAAACCTCGCCGATGCCGGCGCCCTGGCCGCCATGCTGCGCACCCTCGCCAACATGAAGAAACCCACCGTCGCCCGCGTGCAGGGCGCCGCACTGGGTGGCGGCACCGGCCTCACCGCCGCCTGCGACATCGCCATCGCCTCCAGCGCCGCCGTGTTTGCCACCTCCGAAGTGAAGTTCGGCATCATCCCCTCGGCCATCAGCCCCTACGTGCTGCGCGCCATCGGCCCGCGCCAGGCCCTGCGTTACTTCCAGAGCGCCGAACGCTTCGACGCCGCCCGCGCCCGCGAGCTCGGCCTGGTGCATGAAGTCGTCGCCCCCGAGCAGCTCGACGCCAAGGTCGCCGAAGTCGTCGCCAGCCTCCTGCAATGCGGCCCCAAGGCCCAGGCTGCGGCCAAGGATCTCATCCGCGCCGTAGCCCACCAGCCCATCGGCGATGCCGTCGTCGCCGACACGGTGCAGCGCATCGCCCACCTGCGGGCAACGCCGGAAGCCAGGGAAGGCGTCGCGGCATTTCTGGAGAAGCGGACTCCCGACTGGTAAGCCCGGCGCCGGCAATCAGTCGGCTTGCGCGTCGAGCTGAAGACGCCCGCGCGCTATCGCCTTGTCGACGCCCATGGCCTTCACAAAGGAACTGACCCGCGCCGGATCGTCCGGGACATAGAGCGTGAGCTCGTCCCGCACGCGGGTGGCCGCTACGTAAAAGCGGTTGCTCTCTTCGGCCGGATCACAGCCGCTCAGCGGGAAGGCGCCCTCTTCCAGGCACGGCAGCATCACCGACTCGAACTCCTGCCCTTTGGCCGCCTCCACGGTGCATAGCAACACGGTGTTGGATGCACGCAGCTTCAGCGCCCTGGCCTCGGCCTTGCGCAGCCACAGGGCAAAGTCACGCAGCGACAGGTTCCCGCGCCGCGCGCCGTCGATGAAGCCGTCAATCGACCGCGCCACCATCACCGCCGTGCTCGGCTCGATGAAGATCTGCCGCGCCACCTTCTTCAGGGCCAGCATGTCCACGGCGCGTTCCAGCACGGACCAGGCGGGCTCGTCCGGCGGCGCCTCGCGAAGCATCGCCAGGGTTTTGTCCAGACGCATCCGGGCCCCGCGCTGAACCGGGGTTTCGTCGATGGTTTCGGCGTCGAGCTTGCGCAGGTGCTGCAGCGTGTTCGCCTCGTCGTGACGGCCGCTCTTGCGCAGTTCGCTGACCTTCTCCAGAAACCGGAAGTCCGCCTCGGTTTCCTCGTCACCGCTGCTGCCGGCCGCTTTCTTGTCGGCGCGGGTCTGCGGCTTGAGCAGGGTTCCCTTCAGAAAGGCGTCAAACAGGTCGGGCTGTTCGGCCGCCGTCTTCAACGCCCCATCGTCGAGGCGGTTGGCGCCCCACTCAAACTGCTGCCACAACAGCAAGGCCTGCAGCACCTTGAGGCGCTTCTCGACGCCGGGGATCGATTCGTAGTCGTTCAGCGCAAAGGCGATGACCCCGCGCAGCATGAGAATCTCGGAGCGCAGCAGGTAGCTCTCCAGCCCCTCCACGCGCCAGCCAATGCCCGCCTCCAGCAAGGCGTTTTCGATCAGGATCGACTGGTAAGGTGCGCGCAGGATGATGGCGCAGTCCTTGAACTGCCCGCCCCGCGCCTTCCAGTCGAGCACATGGGCGGCGACGCGCTCGGCCTCCGCCCGGTGATCGGCATAGGCTTCGACCTGGACGCGCGTCTCGTGCCGGCGCCCGGACGCGACCTCCTTGTTCTTCAGGGAAGCCGTCGCCAGCGCCATGATCGGGCCGTGGCGGTAAGTCCGGGTCAGCGGCCGCGCCTCGACGCTCTGCCAGCCCTGGCCGAAGCGGGTGCGGATGAAGTTCACGTCGGCGCCAGCCCAGCGGTGAATCACCTGATCGAAGTCGCCGGCACCGGTAAAGAACGACTTGCCCTGCGTCAGCAGGTATTCGAGCACGGCGTAAGTCGCCGGATTCATGTCCTGCAGTTCATCGACGATCACGATGCGGAACAAGGGCGGCCTGATCTGGCAATCCTCGCTGGCCAGCATGGAGGCCAGATCGTAGGTGGCATCGAACTCGGCGCGCCAGCGCGGCTCGTCGCCGTAACCTGCACGATCCTTTTCCATCTGGCAAAAGAGCAGAAAGATGCTCACCGGCAGGCCCAGTGACTCGGCATGCTCCTCAAAACTCTCGCCGTCTTCAAGCTGCGGTTTGACCAGTCGCGCCTTCAACTGCCGGGCAATCGTCAGGAACTCGAAGATCTGCTCATTGTGTTCAGGCAAGGAGAGCTCGCGCGGCGTTCTGCGCTGGATGTTCTGCGCCTTGAGCTCCGTAACCGCGGCCCGCACATGAGGCGCGACTGCATCGAACGAATCGAGGATCGGCGCTTGCCCTCCTTCGAAGTCACGCAGCACCTGCTGCGCAAACGCGTCGAAAGTCTCGCAACGGATGCGCCGGACGATCTTTTCATCGAGGCCGATTTCCACCAGCCGCGCCTTCAGCACGCGCGCCGCCTCGTCCGAAAAGGTCAGCGCAATGATGCTCTCGGGCCACACGCCCCGCGTGATCGACTCGGCGATGCGCAAGGCCAGCGTCGTCGTCTTGGCCGCCCCCGCATTGGCCATCGCAATGATGTGGCGCGCACGGCAAGTCTGGATGTCGCGCTGCTCCTCGGTGGGCGTGATGCCCCGCGGCGTGAATTGCGGCTCGGGGGACGGAGTCCTGGAAATCGGGGGGATGGTCATGCCGCAGAGTTTAGCAGGGCGGCAAAACCGGGAAGGCGTGCCGTCGGTGTGCTTGTCGGCCTTCGCGGTCGTTGAGGTTCAGTGAGCGAAACGGCTGCTGTGTGACTTGCAGCTCCGCAGACTCCCTTGAACAGCGCAACAGCAAATACGGAACGTTAAATTTCGTCATTCAATCCGCATGCGTCAACGGCTTGTCATCCCTGGCGTTGATTCTGCAGGCACGAATCGATGCATCTCAGGGTACTGAACGAACAAGTTCCTTCTCGTGACGGTTTCAGCCTGTGCGTTTTGCACCTCTTCTTCCCGCCCCGGCGTATTGCGGCCATCACCCCGGCAATAAACAAACCAAGCGCTTCACAACGGAGATTCGATATGGGACTCATGGATATTCTTGCCCAAGACCCTCGGCAGCGCCGCACTCGTAATCGGAATGGCCAGGCTGAAGGATCACCTCAGCCAGTCGTAAGCGCCCGGAACCCTTGTCGCCACGTGCATCACCTGCAATAACCTCATAACTCTTTTTCAAGGAATGAATCATGAAGCAATACAGCGCTGAATTTCTGGGCACCTTCTGGCTTGTGCTGGGTGGGTGCGGCAGTGCGGTACTGGCCGCCGCGTTTCCGAATGTCGGTATCGGCCTGCATGGCGTTGCGCTGGCGTTTGGTTTGACGGTACTGACCATGGCCTACGCAATCGGGCACATTTCCGGTTGCCACCTGAATCCGGCCGTTTCCATCGGTTTGTGGGCCGGCGGCCGTTTTCCGGCGAACAAACTTGTGCCGTACATCGTGGCACAAGTGCTCGGGGCCATTGTTGCCGGCGGCGTGCTGTATGTGATTGCAAGCGGCGCTGCGGGATTTGATGTTTCCAAGGGCTTTGCCTCGAACGGCTACGGCGCCCACTCGCCCGGCGGATACTCGCTCCTCGCCGCGCTGGTGACCGAGGTGGTGATGACGATGTTCTTCCTGCTGATCATTCTCGGTGCGACCGACAAGCGTGCACCCGCCGGCTTTGCCCCGATTGCAATCGGGCTCGGCTTGACGCTGATTCACCTGATCAGCATTCCGGTGACCAACACCTCGGTTAACCCCGCACGCAGCACGGGCGTCGCCCTGTTCGTTGGCGACTGGGCACTGGGCCAGCTTTGGCTCTTCTGGGTTGCGCCCATTGTCGGGGCCTTGCTCGGCGCATTTGCCTATCGTTTCATTGCCGGCGAGCAAGAGTAAGCAGGGCTGCCGTAAGGCCTGACGCGGCTTGCCGCCTGCCTTGTCCCCCTCGTCGCCACGCCGGTCTGGCTGTACCGGCGTGGCGGCGGCATCGGCCGGTTCATACTGAATGTCGGCGACTTCCGGATTGGCGGGTAATATCTGGGCTTGCTCACTTAAAAGAAGCCATCTGCGAATGCAAAGGGAAGTCAAAGAGAAGTCCATGCTGGCCGTCGTGGCAGCCGTACAACTGCCGAACGTGACGGACATCGAGTTCGAAGCATCGCTCACCGAGTTGCGCGAGCTCGCCAAGACGCTGGGGTTCGAGGTCGTCAACACCTTCATCCAGAAGCGCACCAGCTTCGACACGACCGGCTACATGGGCGTCGGCAAGCGCCAGGAAATCCACAGCTACGTGAACGACGAGCACGAGCGCGCCTTGCTGGCGCCGCCGGGGCTGCGGGGCGCCGAGGCGGTTGTGCCCGAGATCGACGTCATTCTGGTCGACCACGAGATCTCGCCGTCGCAGGCGCGCCACCTCGAGATGGAGGTTGGCTGCCAGGTGATGGACCGCACGATGGTCATCCTCGAGATCTTCCACCGCAATGCACGCTCCCGCGCCGCCAAGGCGCAGGTCGAGATTGCCCGCCTTGGCTACATGGCGCCGCGCCTGCGCGAGGCGGCCAAGCTGGCCGGGCCGCAGGGGCGTCAGCGCAGCGGCGTGGGCGGCCGCGGTGCCGGTGAATCGCACACCGAACTCGACCGCCGCAAGGTGCGCGACCGCATCGCCGAACTGCAGCAGGAAATCGACGCCATGGAAGTCGAGCGCAAAACCCAGCGCTCACGGCGCCAGGAGCGCAAGGGCCTGGCCGGCGTGGCACTGGTCGGCTACACCAACGCCGGCAAGTCCACGCTGATGCGGGCCCTCACCGGCAGCGAGGTGCTGGTCGCCAACAAGCTGTTCGCCACGCTCGACACCACCGTGCGCGTGCTGCACCCCGAGAGCGTACCGCGCGTGCTGGTCAGCGATACGGTCGGTTTCATCAAGAACCTGCCCCACGGCCTCGTTGCGTCCTTCAAGTCCACCCTCGACGAAGCCCTCGATGCGTCGCTGCTGCTGCATGTCATCGACGCCAGCGACCCCGGCTTCGAGCGCCAGCTCGAGGTGACTGACGAAGTGCTCAAGGAAATCAGTGCAGACGAAGTGCCGCGCCTCCGGATCTTCAACAAGATTGACCACGTCGGCGACGAGGCGGCACAAGCCGAGTGCGCCGCGGCCCTGCACGAAAAGTACCCTGGCTGCATCGTCATGAGTGCCCGCCGCCCGGCCGAAGTGGCCCAGCTGCGCGAGACGATCCTCACTTACTTCCGGCAGGATCTGGTCGAGGCCGAGCTCTTCCTGCCCTGGTCGGCCCAGCAACTGCGCGGTGAAATCTTCACCAACTGCCAGGTGCTCGAAGAGCGGGCTGACGAAGAAGGTGCCTTCTTCCACGTCCGCGGCGAGCAGGACGTGCTGGACAGCCTGCGCGAGAAGCTCGGGCAGGCCTGATCCTCCCCGCTGCATCCATGATCGCCCGCAAATACCTCTACCTCATTGCCCTCGCCCGCGAGAAGCACTTCGGGCGGGCGGCGGAGGCCTGCCATGTGTCGGCCTCCACGCTGTCGGCGGCAATTCGCGACATCGAGTCCGAGTTGGGGGTAACGGTGGTCGAACGCGGGCAGCAGTTCTCGGGGCTCACGCCGGAGGGCGAGCGGGTGCTCGCCTGTGCCCGCCAGCTCGCCGCCCGGGCCGAAGGCCTGCACCAGGAGCTGGCGCAGATGCAGGACGGCCTGTGCGGGCGTCTGCGCCTGGGCGTAATCCCCACCGCGCTTACCGCCGTCGCCACCCTTACCGCAGCCTTCGCCCGCCGGCATCCGCTGGTGGATATCGAGGTGCTGTCGATGAGCACCCAGCAGATCCTCGCCGGCCTGCGCAGCTTTGAGCTGGAAGGAGGCATCGCCTACCTGGAATCGACGGCCGACGATCTTGCCGCCGTGCCCCTGTGGTGCGAGAACCATGTGCTCCTCACGCCGCAGGATGGGCCCTTCGAGGGGCGTGACTGCGTCACCTGGCAAGAGGCCGCCAAAATCCCCCTGTGCCTGCTGACCCCCAACATGCACAACCGGCAGACCATCGACAGCGTATTTGCCAGCCTCGGCCAGAAGCCCCGACCCACCCTCGAAACCGATTCCATCATCAGCATCCTGGCCCACGTGAGCGCCGGCCACTGGTCGAGCATCGTGCCCAAGGCCGTCCTCGACCTGATCGGCACGCCCACCGGAACCCGGGTTTTCGAACTGCGCGACCCGCTTGTAGAGTGGGCCACCGGCCTGCTGGTGCTCAAGCGCCCATCCCCCTCACCGATGGTGGAGGCGCTCATGGGTGAAGCCCGCGCCCTCAACCTGGGCATGCAGGACAGCACACGCATCACCTGAGGCGGCAGCCCTTCGCCCCAGCCGAACACCCCTTCGATATTTCCCGATTCCCGCACCGGCAGCGGGGGCATACCATCCTCGACGACCATGCTGCGGAACCGTCCGCACCCGCAATCGAGGAACGCCATGCCCCAGGCCACCGTCACGCCCCCTCCCCTGAGCGACGCGCAGCACGCTGCGATCCGGCAGGCGGTGGAATCGCACCAGTCCCTGCCCGGCGCCCTGCTGCCGATTCTCCACGCCATCCAGGACGCCCTCGGCTGGGTGCCAGCCGAAGCGGTGCCGGTGATCGCCGGCGCGCTCAACCTGAGTCGCGCCGAGGTGCACGGGGTGATCAGCTTCTACCACCACTTCCACACCGCCCCCACCGGCCGCACGGTGGTACAGGTGTGCCGCGCGGAATCCTGTCAGGCGAAGGGCGGCGAGTTGCTGGAGGCCCACGCAAAGACACTGCTGGGCGTCGACTGGCACGGCACTACCGCCGACGGCACAGTGACGCTGGAGCCGGTGTATTGCCTGGGCAACTGCGCCTGCTCGCCGGCCATCCAGGTCGGTGACGAAATCCTCGGGCGGATGAGCTGCGCGCGTTTCGACGCGGTGATCGCCGGGCTGCGGGAAGAGGTGGCGGCGTGAAATTCTGCGCGTGTTCATGGGCGACTGAAGTCGCCCCTACCCAAAACACAAACACCGCCCCCAGGAGCCTCCCATGAGCATCCGGATTTTTGTGCCCATCGATTCCGGAGCCCTGTCGGTCGGCGCCAACGAGGTCGCCAAAGCCATCGCCGCCGAGGCCGCCAAACGCGGCATCGACATCGAGCTGGTGCGCAACGGCTCCCGCGGCCTGTACTGGCTCGAACCCCTGGTGGAAGTCGACGCCCACGCCGGCCGCCTGGCCTACGGCCCGGTGACGGTCGAGGACGTGCCGGCCCTCTTCGACGCCGGCTTTGTCGACGGCGGCATGCACCGCCTTGGCCACGGCCTCACCGAACACATTCCCTTCCTGGCCGGCCAGGAACGCCTCACCTTCCAGCGCGTCGGCATCACCGCGCCCCTGTCCCTCGACGACTACCTTGCTCACGGCGGCTTTGCCGGGCTGACCCAGGCCATCACACTGGACGGCGCCGCCATCGTCAAGGCAGTCACCGACTCCGGCCTGCGCGGCCGTGGCGGCGCGGCCTTCCCGACCGGCATCAAGTGGAACACCGTGCTGAACACGGCCGGCAGCCAGAAGTACGTAGTCTGCAATGCCGACGAAGGCGACTCCGGCACCTTCTCCGACCGCATGCTGATGGAAGGCGACCCCTTCTGCCTGATTGAAGGCATGGCCATCGCCGGCCTGGCGGTCGGTGCGACGCAGGGCTACATCTACCTGCGTTCCGAATACCCCCACGCCTTCAAGACGCTGAAGGCCGCCATCGAACTGGCCCGCGCCGCCGGCTGGCTAGGTGCCGACGTGGCCGGCTCGGGCCGCGCCTTCGAACTGGAAGTGCGCCTCGGCGCCGGTGCCTACATCTGCGGCGAAGAAACCGCGATGCTCGAAAGCCTTGAAGGCAAGCGCGGCATCGTGCGCTTCAAACCGCCGCTGCCGGCCATCCAGGGCCTCTTCGGCAAACCGACGGTGATCAACAACGTGATGAGCTTCGCCGCCGTGCCGCTGATCCTGGCCAAAGGTGCCGCCTTCTACCGGGATTACGGCATGGGCCGCTCCCACGGCACCCTGCCCTTCCAGCTGGCCGGCAACCTGCGTCACCCGGGGCTGGTGGAAAAGGCCTTCGGCATCACCCTGCGCGAGCTGCTGCTGGATTACGGCGGCGGCTCGGCCAGCGGGCGGCCGATTCGCGCCGTGCAGGTGGGCGGCCCGCTGGGCGCCTTCGTGCCCGAGTCGCAATTCGACGTGCCTCTCGACTACGAAACCTACGCCGCCATGGGCGCAATGATCGGCCACGGCGGCATCGTCGCCTTCGACGACACGGCCGACATGGCCAGGCTGGCGCGCTACGCGATGGAATTCTGCGCCACCGAATCCTGCGGCAAGTGCACGCCCTGCCGCATCGGCTCGACCCGTGGCGTCGAAGTCATCGACCGCATCATTGCCGGCGAGGCCCGCGAGGCCAACCTCGACCTGCTCGACTCCCTGTGCGACACCCTGCTGCATGGCTCCCTGTGCGCCCTCGGCGGCATGGCGCCCTACCCGGTGAAGTCCGCGCTCAAGCATTTCCCTGAAGACTTCGGCGTCGAGCCGGTCACTGCCGAATAAGGATCGATCATGTCCCTCCCCCGCGAAACCGATTACGGCACCCCGGCCCGCCAGTCCGAAACCCTCGTCACCGTCAGCATCGACGGCATGGAGGTCACGGTGCCCGCCGGCACCAGCGTGATGCGCGCCGCCCAGGACGCCGACACAGCCATCCCCAAGCTGTGCGCCACCGACAGTCTGGAGCCCTTCGGCTCCTGCCGCCTGTGCCTCGTCGAGATCGAGGGCCGCAAGGGCTACCCGGCCTCATGCACCACGCTGGTGGAGCCCGGCATGGTCGTGCGCACCCAGACGCCCAAACTCGCCGAACTGCGCCGCAACGTGATGGAGCTGTACATCTCCGACCATCCCCTCGACTGCCTCACCTGCCCCACCAACGGCAACTGCGAACTGCAGGACATGGCCGGCGTGGTCGGCCTGCGTGAAGTGCGCTACGGCTTCAAGGGCGAGAACCACTTTTGCGAAAGCAAGAAGGACGAGTCCAACCCCTACTTCAGCTACGACCCGGCCAAGTGCATCGTGTGCAACCGCTGCGTGCGGGCCTGCGAGGAAACCCAGGGCACCTTCGCGCTGACCATCTCCGGCCGCGGCTTCGAATCCCGCGTCAGCCCCGGGCAGAACGAGAGCTTCATGGAATCAGAGTGCGTCTCCTGCGGCGCCTGCGTGAATGCCTGCCCAACCGCCACACTGACCGAGAAATCGGTGATCAAGATCGGCCAGGCCGAGCGCAGCGTCACCACCACCTGCGCCTATTGCGGCGTCGGCTGTTCGTTCAAGGCCGAGGTCAAGGGCAACCAGGTGGTGCGCATGGTGCCGGCCAAGGACGGCGGCGCCAACCAAGGCCACGCCTGTGTGAAAGGCCGCTTTGCGTGGGGTTACGCCACCCACGCCGACCGCATCACCACGCCGATGATCCGCCCGAGCATCGACGCGCCCTGGCAGAAAGTCAGCTGGGACGAAGCCGTGGCCTACGCCGCCGGCGAGTTCAAGCGCATCCAGGCCAAGTACGGGCGCAGCGCGGTGGGCGGCATCACCTCCAGCCGCTGCACCAATGAGGAAACCTACCTCGTCCAGAAGCTGGTGCGCACCGCCTTCGGCAACAACAACGTGGACACCTGCGCGCGGGTCTGCCACTCGCCCACCGGCTACGGCCTCAAGCAAACGCTGGGCGAATCCGCCGGCACGCAGGATTTTGCCTCGGTGCTGCAGTCCGACGTGGTGATGGTAATCGGCGCCAACCCCACCGATGGCCACCCGGTGTTCGGCTCGCTGCTCAAGCGGCGCATCCGCGAAGGGGCGAAGCTGATCGTCGTCGATCCGCGCTCCATCGATCTGGTGCGCACCCCCCACGTGGCCGCCAGCCATCACCTCAAGCTGATGCCCGGCACCAACGTGGCGATGGTCAATGCGCTGGCCCACACCATCGTCACCGAAGGTCTGGTCGCCGAAACCTACGTGGCGGAACGTTGCGAAGGCCCGGCCTTCGAGGCCTGGCGCGAGTTCGTCGCCCGCCCCGAGAACTCCCCCGAAGCCGCCGAAGCCATCACCGGCGTGCCGGCCAGCGAGATCCGCGCTGCTGCACGCCTGTACGCCACAGCCGGTAACGGGGCGATTTACTATGGCCTGGGCGTCACCGAACACAGCCAGGGCTCCACCACCGTCATGGGCATCGCCAACCTGGCCATGGCCACCGGCAACGTCGGCCGGCCGGGGGTGGGCGTCAATCCGCTGCGCGGCCAGAACAACGTGCAGGGCAGCTGCGACATGGGCTCCTTCCCCCACGAGCTGCCCGGCTATCGCCACGTATCGGACGCCACCACCCGCGCGCTCTTCGAATCGGCGTGGAATGTGAGCATCGATCCGGAACCCGGCCTGCGCATCCCCAACATGTTCGAAGCGGCGCTGGACGGCAGCTTCAAGGGTATCTACATCCAGGGCGAAGACATCGTCCAGTCCGACCCCAACACCCAGCATGTGGAATCAGCCATGGCGCAGATGGAATGCGTCGTGGTGCAGGACCTCTTCCTCAACGAAACCGCCAAGTGGGCGCATGTCTTTTTGCCGGGCTCGAGTTTCCTCGAGAAGGATGGCACTTTCACCAACGCCGAGCGGCGCATCTCCCGCGTCCGCAAGGTGATGCCGCCGCTGGCCGGCAAAGCCGACTGGGAAGCCACGCTGGCCCTCGCTGCCGCACTGGGCTACCCGATGACGTACAGCCACCCGTCCGAAATCATGGACGAGATCGCCCGCCTGACACCGAGCTTCCACGGGGTGAATTACGCGCTGCTGGAATCGAGGGGCAGCATCCAGTGGCCGTGCAACGAGGCCGCGCCTGAAGGCACGCCGACCATGCACGTGGGTGGCTTCATCCGCGGCAAGGGGCGCTTCATGCTCACCCCCTACGTGCCCACCACCGAAAAGGTCACCCGCCGCTTCCCGCTGATCCTCACCACCGGGCGCATCCTCAGCCAGTACAACGTGGGCGCCCAGACGCGGCGCACCGACAACACCGCCTGGCACGCCGAAGACCGGCTCGAGATCCACCCCGTGGATGCCGAAGACCGGGGCATCAAGGATGGTGACTGGGTCGGCATCGCCAGCCGGGCCGGCGAAACCGTGCTGCGCGCCACCATCACCGAGCGCGTCCAGCCGGGCGTGGTCTACACCACCTTCCACTTCCCGGAGTCCGGCGCCAACGTGATCACCACCGACAACTCCGACTGGGCCACCAACTGCCCGGAATACAAGGTGACCGCCGTGCAGGTGACGTTGTGTACCCAGCCCTCCGAATGGCAGCAACGCTTCGAGCGCCGCCGCCAGCAACAGCAGGGCTTGCTGCAACCCGCTGTCACCCCGGCGAACTGAGATCAGGAACCGCGATGGATACCGACTACATCATCCGCATGGCCAACCAGATCGCCGACGCCCTGGGCGTCAATCCGGATCAGGATCAGGCGGTGGCCGAACTCGCCGACCACCTGACCCGCTTCTGGGAACCACGCATGCGCAGCGCACTGTTTGCCTCTGCAGCAGATCCTGGTCTGCACAGCCGCTTCTCTCCGCTGGTCAGCCACGCGCTCGACAGAATGAGCGCCCCTGTCTAGGCCCGCGTGCCCTGCCGCCCTCGCGGGACAGCCGGGCATTGCCCGGTTGTCCCGTTGTGGGGGCCTGCGCCTGTCGGCCAGGAGTGTGGATGCTCCCCGGCAGTGCCACCACTCACCAGCGGGAGCAGCAGACACAGGGTCGCAATACTGGTCGCCAGAATCCGCAGGGGCATATACCAGCCAGGCAGTCCATGGCGCTTCTGGGCGCGCCAGTCGAAAGCCAGATGCGCCCAGAAGCCGCTGGCCAGCAAGATGAGATCAGCACCGGCCGGCGCCATGAGCGCAACCCATCCGAGCAGTGCCGGCACGACGCTCCAGCTCATCAACACGGTCCGGTCGCGCTGGCTGGCCGTTGAATGGGTCAGCGCAACGCCCCAGTGCAGAGCCCCCACAAAAGACAGGATCACCGCCCCGCAGCCCACCAGCGGCAGATGCAACATAGCGGCGTGAGCCCCTTCCATCACCACGGAGCCGATGGCAAGCCCGATAAAAGGAAGCAGCCCCGAGAGGATCAATGCCCGGGCCATACCCGGTGAAATCGACACATCAGGTGTCGATCTGGTGGAAACAGTCATCACAAGTCTCCCGGAATGGAAAGGCCAGCATCCGCCTCAACACGGCGATCACTGTCATGGACAAAAATATCAAACAAAAGATTCAAATACACCGCACCAAGCTTGGAATCCATAAAAAAGGCGTCGCCGCAAAAAAACGTAGAAACTTTGTCCTGGACAAAATATCATAAGTACTCACTGCAGCGTACCTTTCCCACAGCGCTGAGGGTGTTTTTCTCTTGCTGAGAAAAGGCCAGCCCGATGGGCTGGCCTTCTTTTTTGCCCTGCCCGTTGCGCATGAAAACCCCATCTTCCGCCACCGGCCTCCCGTTTACCGTGCGTAGATCTCCACCCGTCCTTCTCTTTCAGCACGCGCTGCGGATGCCAGATCCCGAACGGTGGGATAACGTTCTCGCGCCCGCCTGGTCACTGTCAGCAATGCAATAGTGAGTAAGCACAACAGCGTAGTCAGTTTCAGGCTGGCGTTAGCGACTACGCCCACCTGAATAGTCACTATCCGGCCAGCGTAGTGACTATCGCGAGCGCGATACTGACTTACTGCATCAGCATAGTGACTATTTCGGGGGCGACATTAACTATCACCGTCGGCGTAGTCACTACGCTGACGGTGATAGTCACTACACCGACGTGATAGTGACTACGCCAGCCCGATTACTCGCTATCACGAGGACGACACATCTTAACCGGGCGATTTATCGTGGAAACGGGCCGACAAACACGCGCAAGCGCGTGCCGACATGCACCGTGCGACAGCCGGCAGCCTCCCCGCTCAGGTCTTGCAGCCGCGCCGCGCCAGCGACACCTTCGATCCGCAGGGGCGGCCGAGTTGTTCGCTGATCCACAGGGCGGTGTCCACCAGCGCGTCGAGGTCGATGCCGGTTTCGATGCCCAGCCCGTTGAGCATGAAGACCACGTCTTCGGTCGCCACGTTGCCCGAGGCGCCGGCGGCGTAGGGGCAGCCGCCGAGGCCGGCGATGGAGGAATCGAAAGTTGCCACGCCGGCCTGCAGCGACGCGTAGATGTTGGCCAGGGCCTGACCGTAGGTGTCGTGGTAGTGGCCGGCGAGCTTGTCCATCGGCACCTGGCGGGCCACCACGTCGAGCATGCGGCGGGTTTTGCCCGGCGTGCCGACGCCGATGGTGTCGCCGAGGCTGACTTCGTAGCAGCCCATGGCGTAGAGGGTGGCGGCGACGCTGGCGACGGCCTCCGGTGCAATCTCGCCTTCATACGGGCAGCCGAGTACGCAGGACACGTAGCCGCGCACCCGGATGCCGGCGGCCTTCGCCGCTTCCACCACCGGCACGAAGCGGTCGAGCGATTCGGCAATCGAGCAGTTGATGTTCTTCTGACTGAAGGACTCCGACGCCGCGCCGAACACCGCCACCTCCTTCACCCCCGCTGCCAGCGCGGCTTCGAAGCCCTTCAGGTTGGGCGTCAGCACCGGGTAATCAACGCCCGGCAGGCGCACGATGCGGGTCATCACTTCGCTGTTGTCGCCCATCTGCGGCACCCACTTGGGCGACACGAAGGACGTGGCTTCGATGGCCTTGAGGCCGGCGGCCCCGAGGCGGGCGATCAGTTCGACCTTGGTGTCGGTGCTGACCAGTTTCTTCTCGTTTTGCAGGCCGTCGCGGGGGCCGACGTCGACGATGCGCACGCGTTGGGGCAAATTCATCAATGGTTCTCCATCAGGCGGTGGCGGCTTCCTGCAAGCCCAGGGTCTGCTTCATTTTCTCGCGAATCTGGAACTTCTGGATCTTGCCGGTCACCGTCATCGGAAAACTGTCCACGAAGCTGATGTAACGCGGGATCTTGTAGTGGGCAATCTGCCCGTTACAGAAGGCACGCACCTCGTCCTCGGTGAGCCGCTCGCCCTCGCGAACGATGATCCACGCGCACAGCTCCTCGCCGTACTTCTTGTCCGGCACGCCGACCACCTGCACGTCGAGCACCTTGGGGTGGCGGTAGAGGAATTCCTCGATCTCCCGCGGATAGATGTTCTCGCCGCCGCGAATCACCATGTCCTTGATGCGCCCGACAATGTTGCAGAAGCCTTCGTCATCGAGGGTGGCGATGTCGCCGGTGTGCATCCAGCCGGCCTTGTCGATGGCTTCCGCGGTCTTCGGCGCGTCGTCCCAGTAGCCGAGCATTACCGAGTAGCCGCGGGTGCACAGTTCGCCCGGTGTGCCGCGGGGCACGATGCGGCCGTCGTTGTCGATGATCTTCACCTCGCAGTGGGGCTGGACGCGGCCAACGGTGGACACACGGCGTTCGATGGCATCGTCGGTGCCGCTCTGGAAGCTCACCGGCGAGGTTTCGGTCATGCCGTAGGCGATGGTCACCTCACGCATGTTCATCTTGTCGATGACGCGCTTCATGACCTCGGTCGGGCACGGGCTGCCGGCCATGATGCCGGTGCGCAGGCTGGCGATGTCGTAGGCGGCAAAGTCGGGATGGTCGAGGATGGCGATGAACATGGTCGGCACGCCGTAGCTGGCGGTGCACTTTTCGGCGGCCAGGGTCTGCAGCACGGCCAGCGGCTCGAAGGCTTCGGCCGGATAGACCATGGTGGCGCCGTGGGTCAGGCAGCCCAGGTTGCCCATCACCATGCCGAAGCAGTGGTACAGCGGCACCGGAATGCACACCCGGTCGCCCGCCACCAGGCGGATCGCCTCACCGACGAAGAAGCCGTTGTTGAGAATGTTGTGATGCGACAGCGTGGCGCCCTTGGGGTTGCCGGTGGTGCCGGAGGTGAACTGGATGTTGATCGGGTCGTCGAACTGCAGGCGCTCGCCAAGCATTTCCAGCTCGTCCTGCTCGTCACGGGTGGGCGTCACCAGCACGTCATCGAAGTTGAGCATGCCGGCCGTGTGCTCGGGCCCCATGCGGATGACGATTTCCAGGCTGGGCAGCTTGTGCGCGCGCAACAGGCCCGCCTCGCAGTGGGCCAACTCCGGCGCCAGATCGGCCAGCATGGCCAGGTAGTCGCTGCTCTTGAAGGACGGCGACAGGATCAGCGCCCGGCAGGCCACCTTGTTAAGCGCGTATTCCAGCTCGCTGCGCCGGTAGGCCGGGTTGATGTTGACCAGCACCAGCCCGGCCTTGGCGGTGGCGAACTGGGTCAGCGTCCATTCCAGATTGTTCTGCGACCAGATGCCGACGCGCTCGCCGGGCTCCAGCCCGAGGCGACGCAGCCCGCAGGCCAGGGCGTCCACCTTGAGCTTCAGCTCGGCGTAAGTCAGGCGCACGTTCTGGTGGCGCACCACCAGCGCCTCCCGCTGCCCGTGGCGGGCACAGGCGTCGTCAAAATAGCGGCCGATGGTCTGGCCGATCAGGGGTTTGTCCGATGAACCGTGGACGTAGCTGGGCTGGCTGCGCATGTGTCTCCTCACACTCGTCTTGACGCTATGATCCGGCCCCGTCTGCGCGGGTTGCCGGAGGGAATTGCTGGATGCAGGGGCTTGTAGGGGTCTTCTGTAGGGGCGACTTCAGTCGCCCATCCGCGCGTAAATCAGGCGCCATGCGTTGACCGGAGTCCGAGGGCGACTGAAGTCGCCCCTACAGCAAACACCTGCAGTCGCGCTTCTATTCCGGGGTGGCTTCGAAGTCGACCAGCACGGCGCCGTCGCCAACCTGATCACCTACCGCGTAGAAGAAGCCTTTCACCGTTCCGGCGGCCGGGGCGGTGATGGTGTGTTCCATCTTCATGGCCTCGAGGATCAGGAGCGGCGCGCCCTTCTCAACCATTGCCCCTTCGGCGGCAATCAGGGCGATGACCTTGCCGGGCATCGGCGCCAGCAGGCCGCCTTCGGCACCGCCGCCTTCGCCGCTGTGATGCAGCGGATCGACCGCCGCAAACTGCCAGGCACGACCTTGCCCGAAGACATGCCGACGCTCGCCGGCAACGACCACCGTGGCGGTGGTGCGCAGGCCGTCGAACTCGGCGCGCAGCAGTCCGCGGGGATTGATGCTGCCGCTGACACTGCTGGCGACGCCATCCACAACGATGCGGAAGGCTTTGCCCAGATTTTCAATGGAGAGAGTCTTCTGTTCGTCACCGAGGCGGAAGATCAGCGTACGGACCGCATCCGAATTGACGCGCCAGCCATCGCGCAGATGCCACGGGGACGCGGGTTCCGGGTGCCGGGCGGCGGCCAGCGCAGCACGCTCCTGCTCGCGCAGCAGTTCGGCCAGCGCCACGGCCAGCCAGGCTTCGCGGGTAGCGCCGCCGTCTTCGGGAAAGAGGTAATCCTTTTCGCGCTCGATCAAGCCGGTGTCGAGATCGGCATTGGCGAAGGCCGGGCAGGCCGTGAGGCGCGACAGGAACTCGATGTTGTTGGCGACGCCGACCACCCGGTATTCAGCCAGGGCTTGCAGCATGCGCGCCAGCGCCCGGTCACGGTTCACGTCCCACACGATGAGCTTGGCGATCATCGGGTCGTAAAAAGGCGAGATTTCGTCGCCCTCCTCCACGCCGGTATCGACGCGCACATGCATGCCCTCTTCCGGCGTGGCCAGATGCATGAGCTTGCCGGTGGACGGCAGGAAGCCCTTGGCCGGGTCTTCGGCGTAGATGCGTGCTTCGAGTGCGTGGCCGTTGATGGCCAATTGCTCCTGGGCCAGCGGCAGCGGCTCGCCGGAGGCCACGCGGAGCTGCCACTCCACCAGGTCGAGGCCGGTGATCATCTCGGTGACCGGGTGCTCCACCTGCAGGCGGGTGTTCATCTCCATGAAGTAGAACGTGCCGTCCTGGTTGGCAATGAACTCGACGGTGCCGGCACCCACGTAGCCCACGGCCTTGGCCGCATCGACGGCGGCCTTGCCCATGGCGGCGCGGCGCGCGAGGGTCATGCCGGGGGCCGGTGCTTCTTCGAGCACCTTCTGGTGGCGGCGCTGCACCGAGCAATCGCGCTCGAAGAGGTACACCACGTTGCCGAAGGTATCGCCAAAAACCTGGATCTCGATGTGGCGCGGGCGGGTCAGGTATTTCTCGACCAGCACGTGATCGCTGCCGAAGCTCGATGCCGCCTCGCGCTTGCACGAGGCGAGCGCGTCGAGGAAGTCCTCGCTCTTCTCAACCAGGCGCATGCCCTTGCCACCACCGCCGGCCGCGGCCTTGATGAGCACCGGATAGCCAATGGCGTCGGCCTGCACGTTGAGAAAGCCCGGCTCCTGGTTGTCGCCGTGGTAGCCGGGGGTCAGCGGCACACCGGCCTTTTCCATCAGTTTCTTGGCCTCGGACTTGGAGCCCATGGCGTGGATGGCCGACACCGGCGGGCCGATGAAGACGATGCCCGCTTCATCGCAGGCATGGCAGAAATCCTCGTTCTCGGACAGGAAGCCGTAGCCCGGGTGGATCGCCTGGGCACCGGTCTGCTTCGCCGCAGCGATGATCTTGTCGATGACGAGGTAGCTTTCGCGGGCGGCCGCCGGGCCGATGAACACGGCCTCGTCGGCCATGCGTACATGACGTGCGCCGGCGTCGGCTTCGGAATACACGGCGACGGTCTTGATGCCGAGGCGGCGGGCGGTCTTGATGACGCGACAGGCGATTTCGCCCCGGTTCGCAATCAGAATCTTGTTGAACATGCTGTCTCCCGTTTTCCTGTAGGGGCGACTTCAGTCGCCCGCTTTTTTCGTTGATCAAGCACCGGATGGGCGACTGAAGTCGCCCCTACAACCAGGCAGCGGGACGTTTGTCGAGGAAGGCGGCGAGGCCTTCCTTCGCTTCCGGCGTGCTGCGCAGGGTGGCGATGCGGCGGGCGGTGTCTTCGACCAGTTCGTCACTGAGCGGACGGTCGGCCACGGCACGGATCAGGTCCTTGGCGGCAGCCTGGGACCTGGGGCCGCCTTGCAGGAGCGCGACGACGATTTCCTGCACCCTGGCGTCGAGTTCGGCGCTCGGCACGGCTTCGTGGGCCAGGCCCAGTTCAGCCGCCCGACCGGCAGAAATCCGCTCGGCGGTCTGGAAGTAGCGGCCAGCCTGACGGGCGCCGATGGCGCGGATCACGTAAGGGCTGATGGCCGACGGGATGATGCCGAACTTGACCTCGGAGGTCGCGAACACTGCGCCCTCCCCGGCAATGCAGATGTCGCAGGCCGAGGCCAGCCCCATCCCGCCGCCCAGGGCCGCGCCATGCACACGGGCGATGGTCGGCTTGTGCATCTCGGCCAGCGTGCGCAACATGCCAGCCAGCTTGCGGGCGTCGGCGACGTTCTCCTCCACCGACGCGTCGGCAGCGCGGCGCATCCAGTTGAGGTCGGCGCCGGCCGAAAAGCTCTTGCCACGGCCGGCGAGGACCACCGCACGCACGCTGTCATCGGCATCCAGCGCCTGGCAGGCGGCGGTCAGGTCGGCGATCAGGGCTTCGTTGAAGGCGTTGTGCACGTCCGGACGGTTCATCCAGATCGTCGCCACGCCGCCCTCGTGGGCAATTTCCAGGGTTTCAAACTTCATCTTGGATCACATCCGGAACAGGCCGAACTTGGTCGGCTGGATCGGCGCGTTGAGGCTGGCCGACAGGGACAGGCCGAGGATGCGCCGGGTCTGGGCCGGGTCCACCACGCCGTCATCCCAAAGGCGGGCGGTGGCGTAGTAAGGGTGGCCCTGGTCTTCGTACTGCTGACGGATCGGCGACTTGAAGGCTTCCTCGTCGTCCTTGCTCCAGCTGCCACCCTTGCCCTCGATACCGTCACGCCGCACGGTGGCGAGCACACTGGCGGCCTGCTCGCCCCCCATCACCGAGATGCGGCTGTTCGGCCACATCCACAGGAAGCGCGGACTGTAGGCGCGGCCGCACATGCCGTAGTTGCCGGCGCCGAAGCTGCCGCCGATGAGCATGGTGATCTTGGGGACCTGGGCGGTGGCCACGGCCATGACCATCTTGGCGCCGTCCTTGGCGATGCCGCCGTTCTCGTACTTGCGGCCAACCATGAAGCCGGTGATGTTCTGCAGGAAGACCAGCGGCACGCCGCGCTGGGCGCACAGTTCGATGAAGTGCGCGCCCTTCTGGGCCGACTCGCCGAACAGGATGCCGTTGTTGGCGACGATGCCCACCGGCATGCCGTAAAGGTGCGCAAAGCCGGTGACCAGCGTGGCGCCGTAGCGCGCCTTGAACTCGTCGAAGCGCGAGCCATCGACAACCCGGGCGATGACCTCGCGCACGTCGTAGGGCTTGCGGGTGTCGGTAGGGATCACGCCGTAGAGCTCGGACGGATCGTAGAGCGGCTCCTCAGAGTCGAGCAGATTGAGGCCGACCGGCTTGGTCCGGTTGAGGGTGCCGACGATGCGCCGGGCGATGTGCAGCGCATGGGTATCGTTCTCGGCCAGGTGGTCGGCCACGCCGGAGACGCGGGTATGCACGTCGCCGCCGCCGAGGTCTTCGGAGCTGACGACCTCACCGGTGGCGGCCTTAACGAGCGGCGGCCCGCCGAGGAAGATGGTGCCCTGGTTCTTGACGATGATCGTCTCGTCGCTCATGGCCGGCACGTAGGCGCCGCCGGCAGTGCACGAACCCATCACCACGGCGATCTGCGGAATGCCCTCGGCCGACATGTTGGCCTGGTTGAAGAAGATGCGGCCGAAGTGATCGCGATCGGGGAAAACCTCATCCTGCCGGGGCAGGAAGGCACCACCGGAATCGACCAGATACAGGCATGGCAACTTGTTCTGCTGGGCGATCTCCTGAGCGCGCAGGTGCTTCTTGACCGTCATCGGGTAGTAGGTGCCGCCCTTCACGGTGGCATCGTTGGCGACGATCATGCATTCGACACCATTCACCCGGCCGATGCCGGTAATCACGCCGGCCGAAGGGGCCTCGTTGTCGTACATGCCGTAGGCGGCCATCTGGCCGACTTCGAGGAAGGCTGTACCGGGGTCGAGCAGGTGATCGACCCGGTCGCGGGGCAGCAGCTTGCCGCGGGCGGTGTGCTTGGCGCGGGCCGACTCACCGCCGCCGAGGGACACCTGGACGGCTTTGTCGCGCAGATCGGCGACGGTCTTGCCGAGGGCGGCCGCGTTGGCCTGGAACTCGGGCGAACGCGTATTGATGGCAGATTTGATGACGGTCATGGTCGGGCGCTCGGGGTCAGGCGGTCTCGGAGAACAGTTCACGGCCGATCAGCATGCGGCGGATCTCGCTGGTGCCGGCGCCGATCTCGTAGAGCTTGGCATCGCGCCACAGGCGGCCGGTGGCGTATTCGTTGGTGTAGCCCACACCGCCGAGGGTCTGGATTGCCTCGCCGGCCATCCAGGTGGCCTTTTCGGCGGAGTACAGAATGGCGCCGGCGGCATCCTTGCGCAGGGTGCGCGAGTGGTCGGTACGGTCACAGGCCTGACCGACGGCATACACGTAGGCGCGGGTCGCCATCCAGGTGGAGTACATGTCGGCCAGTTTGCCCTGCATGAGCTGGAATTCACCGATGCTCTGGCCGAACTGCTTGCGGTCGTGCAGATACGGCACAACTTCGTCCATGCACGCCGCCATGATGCCCAGCGGGCCACCGCACAGCACGGCACGCTCGTAGTCGAGGCCGCTCATCAGCACCTTGGTGCCGTTGCCGACACCGCCGAGGACGTTCTCTTCGGGCACTTCCACGTCGTCGAAGAACAGCGGGTAGGTGTTGGAGCCGCGCATACCCAGCTTGTCGAGGTGGCTGCCGTGGGTGAAGCCCGCAAAGCCCTTTTCGACGATGAAGGCGGTCATACCCTTGGCACCGGCCTCGATGTCGGTCTTCGCGTAGACGACCAGCGTGTCGGCATCGCCGCCGTTGGTGATCCACATCTTGGAACCGTTGAGCACGTAGCGGTCGCCCTTCTTGTCGGCGCGCAGCTTCATGCTCACCACGTCGGAGCCGGCATTGGGCTCGCTCATGGCGAGGGCGCCGATGTGATCGCCCGAGATCAGCTTGGGCAGGTATTTCTGCTTCTGGGATTCGGTGCCGTTACGGCGGATCTGGTTGACGCACAGGTTGGAGTGGGCGCCGTAGGACAGGCCTACCGATGCCGAGGCGCGCGAGACTTCTTCCAGCGCGATGATGTGCGCCAGATAGCCCATGTTGGTGCCGCCGTATTCTTCGGGGGCGGTCATGCCGTGCAAACCCAGGTCGCCGAGCTTCTTCCAGAGATCAGCGGGGAATTCATTCACCCGGTCGATCTCGGCTGCGCGGGGCGTGATCTCCTTGGCGGCGAAGGCCTGGATGGTGTCGCGCAGGGCTTCGATGGTTTCGCCGAGATGGAAGTCGAGGCTGGGAATGTTCATGGGTTTGTCTCCTCCGTAGTCATGGATGGGCGGAATCGGCTGCGCTCCGCTTGAGTGCCCTGCAGCGTACGCCCGACGAGGGTGCGCCGGGCGCCATCATGGTTGCAAATCGTGCCACGGTAGTTAAGATTCTGTACTTATGAAAGCGAAGCCCTCCCCTCCCTCGCTCACCCTTGGTGGGCGTGCAGCTACACCCATCGCCTTCATCCGGGCAATTGTGCTGGCGTACCACCGTTACGGTGCAGACCCGGCCAGTGCGCTGGCAAAAGCCGGGATCACTGCAGACATGCTGGACAACCCGGATGCACGGGTGACGGCAGCACAGATGGAGCTTATTTCCGGCACGGCCATGCAGGAACTGGACGATGAAGCCTTGGCCTGGTTTTCGCGACGGCTGCCGTGGGGCAGCTACGGCATGCTGTGCCGTGCCTCGCTGGGATCGCCCAACCTCGGCGTGGCGCTGAAACGCTGGTGCCGCCATCACCGATTACTCACCGACGACATCACGCTGGCACTGGCAGTGACAAAAACTGCCGCCACCTTGAGCATCACCCCCCATCGCCCACTGGGCGAGATGCACGAGTTCTGCCTGGTCACGCTGCTGCGCTACGTGCTGGGCTACGCCTGCTGGGCGATCGACTCCCGGATTCCGCTGCAAGAAAGCACCTTCCCCTTCCCTGCACCACCCCATGCGAGCACTTACCCCCTGATGTTCCGCGGCCCGGTGTGTTTCGACGCCGAGCTGGCCGGCATCAGCTTCGACCCGCGCTACCTGGATTTGCCGATCAGCCGTGATGAGGCTGCACTGCAGGCGATGCTCCAACGCGCCCTGCCCCTCACGGTTCTGCAGTACAAGCGCGACCGCCTGCTGGTGCAAAGCGTTCGCCAGTTTCTGCAGGAACCGCTCAACCGCGCCGCCACTGCCGAGATCGTCGCCGAACACCTGCATGTGTCGGTGCGCACCCTCCACAGGCAATTGCAGGATGAAGGTTCGTCACTCCAACAATTGAAGGACGAAACCCGCCTCAATCACGCTGTGGAACTACTCAACCGGAGCCAGAAATCCATCAAGCAGATTTCAGCCTTGGTTGGCTTTGGCAATGAGAAGAGTTTTTCACGCGCTTTCCGGGGCTGGACTGGCGTGTCACCGCAGATTTTCAGGGAACAGAAAATTTCAGTCAGCGAACCACAGGACTCTTGCCGTAAGCACCCGGCCAACCCATCTTCCCCCGGCCTCTTAGCTCGCTAACCATAG
>JAOAUC010000039.1 GCA_030157785.1 Zoogloea oleivorans | reverse complement strand
GTCTTGATGTTGACCGTCTTGGCCACGTCGCGGCCGGTGTGGATCTCGTCGTTCATGGTGACGAGCACGCCCTTGCCGGCGGAATCCTTGCTGCTGGCCACGGCCACTGCGTTGTAGAGGTTGAGCATGCCGTCGGCCGACATGGCGGTGCCCGGACGCATGGAGCCGACGATGACCACCGGCTTGTCGGTCTTCAGCACGAGGTTGAGGAAGAAGGCGGTTTCTTCCAGCGTGTCGGTGCCGTGGGTAATGACGATGCCGTCCACGTCGGGCTGGCGGGCCAGCGCCGCGACGCGCTTGCCGAGGGTGATCAGGTGTTCGTTGGTGAAGCTCTCGGAGGCGATCTGGAAGACCTGGTCGCCGCGCACGTCGGCCAGGTTCTTGAGTTCGGGCACGCCGGCGATGAGCTTGTCCACCGGCACCTTGGCGGCCTGGTAGGTGGCGCTGTTGGCCACGCTGGCGCCGGCGCCGGCAATGGTGCCGCCGGTGGCAAGGATGACGACCTGCGGCTTGTCGGCGGCGAAGGCGGCCGAACAGGCGATAAACAGGGCACTGGCGGCAAAGAGGCTGCGGAGCTGTACGGGTTTCATGATCTGGGATTCCTTGTGAACGTGGGGGAGGGGGCGATCAGAAGTTGTGGCGGATGCCGGTGGCGATGGCGCTGTTGTCGAGGCCGGCTGCGGTACTCATGAAACTGTAGGCGCCGCCACCGCCGGTGGTCTTGGTCGAGTCGTTGTCGATCTTGGTATAGAAGGCGTACAGCTTGGTGCGCTTGGAAAGGTTGTAGTTGTAGGCCAGGGTGTATTGCCTGGCGCCGGTGTCGCTGGTGTTGCTGTAGTCGCCGGCAACGCCCAGGTTGGCGTGGAATTCGTGGGCGCCCATCGGCACCATGGCGGCAAGGCGGAAGTAGTTGCGGCTCTTCTCGTCGCCGAGGGTGGTTTTGGTGGAGCGTTCGTACAGCCCGCCGAGCACGAAGGACGGGAAGGTGTAGGCGCCGCCGAGGGTGACTGCCCGGTCGTTGTTGAAGCGCACGGCGGGGTCGGTGTCGAGGTTGGTGGTGCGCTGGGTGGAGGCGTAGCTGAGGGCGGCGTGCAGCGGCCCCTGGTCGTAGGCGCCGACGATGCCCAGGTGATGGGGCGTTTGCTTCGAGGCGGTGGATTGGGGCGCTTCGTCGAGCAGGGCGTAGGCCACGTCGAGGGTGAAGCCGCGCACGCTGGGGCTGGTGTACCAGATGGTGTTGTTCATGCGCCCGCCGGCTGCGGTGGAGTTGCCCATCGTGGCCGCCGACAGCAGTGCATCCGACGAGTGGCCGCTGTCGTGGTTGTGCATGCTGATGTAGTCGTAGGTGGCGTAGTACACCGGGCCCAGCGTGCGGCCCAGGCGCAGGGTGCCGGGGCTGCCCTTGAGGCCGACGAAGGTGTCGCGGCTACCGAGGTCGACGGCGTCGCCACCGTCCACCCGCACGCGGCTTTCGATCTGGAAGATCACGGCGTTGCCGCCGCCCAGGTCTTCGGTGCCCTTGAAGCCGATGCGCGAGGCGTTGTCGACCACTTCCGTGCGTGAGCCGCCGGAACCGACGGAGACGCGTTCGAAGGTGGCGTTGAGGCGCCCGTAAACCGTCACGTTCGGTTCGGCATGGGCGGCAAGGCTGGCCAGGGCCGTGAGGGTGGCGAGGGCCAGGCGGGTCTGGGTGCTGGAAGTCATCGGGTTTTCTCTGAGCTGGGGTTGGGGTGTGCGGCAAGGGCGTCCGTTATGACGGATCTGCTTATTCGAAGGCTTTGTCGTTGGGCGCCTTGTAGAGCTTGAGCATGGCGTCGGAGATGGGGAAGTTGA
>JAOAUC010000038.1 GCA_030157785.1 Zoogloea oleivorans | reverse complement strand
GCCTGACCATCCACGCCGACGGCAGCTACACCTACGCCGCCACCGACAACAGCCTGGCCGCCAACGCCAAGGCCGTCGATACCTTCAGCTACACCGTCTCCGATGCCCAGGGCGGTACAGCCACCACCACGCTGACCATCAACCTGACGGGCACCAACGACGGCCCCGTCGCCAACCCGGACAGTGCCACCACCAACGAAGCCACCCCGGTCAAGTTCGCCGTCCTCGGCAACGACACCGACCCGGACAGCGGCGATGTGCTCAGCGTCACCGGCGCCAGCGTCGATCCGGCCAAGGGCGTGGTCATCGTCAATGCCGACGGCACCCTCACCTTTACCCCGGCCGCCAACGTCACCGGCCCCGTCAGCATCACCTACAGCATCTCCGACGGTCATGGCGGCACTGCCACTACCACGGCCACCGTCAACGTGCTCGCCGTCAATGACGCCCCCAGCGCAGAGAACGACGTGGCCAGCACCACCGAAGACGCCGCCGTCAGCCGCACCGCCGTCACCGGCGTACTTGCCAACGACAGCGATATCGACAGCCCGACGCTGACCGTCTCCGGTGCCCGCAGCGGCACCACCGGCGCCTTCGCCAGCCCGGGCAGCAGCGGCGTAACCCTCACCGGCACCTACGGCAGCCTGTTGATCCACGCCGACGGCAGCTACACCTACACCCCGGGCACTGCCGCCCAGGCGCTCAACACCGGCGACAGCGTCCAGGACGTGTTCAGCTACCAGGTCAGCGACGGCAGCCTGACCGCCAGCGCCACCCTGTCGATCACCGTCACCGGCGCCAACGACGCCGCCGTTATCAGCGGGACGGCCACTGGCATCGTCAAGGAAGACGTCACCGCCCAGCTCACCGCCACCGGCACCCTGTCGGCCACCGACGTGGATAGCGCAACAACCTTCAAGCCGGCCAGCGCCACCGGGACCTACGGCAGCTTCTCCATCGGCACCAACGGCGTGTGGGTCTACACCCTAAACAACGGCGATGCCAATGTGCAGGCGCTCAAGGAAGGTGAAGTCCGCACCGAGACCTTCACGGTCACCAGTGCCGACGGCACCCCCCGCAACGTCAGCATCACCGTGCAGGGCAGCAACGAAGTGCCGACCGTCACCAATGCCAGCGCCACCGGCAGCGAAGACCCGGCGGCCCCGATCCCGGTTACCCTCACCGGCGCCGACGTGGATGGCACCGTCACCAGCCTGAGCCTGGCCGATCTGCCCGCCCACGGCACCCTGTACCGCGACGCAGCCATGACCCAGCCGGTCAGCGCCGGCGCAGCCCTGAGTGCCACCGCCGGCTCGGTCACGCTGTACTTCAAACCCGACGCCAACTGGAACGGCAACACCAGCTTCCACTTCACTGCCACAGACAACAACGGCGGCACATCCAGCCAGGGCACCGCCAACCTGAGTGTCACGGCGGTCAATGACCCGCCGGTCGCCATCGCCGACACCGGCAGCACCGACCAGAACACCGCTCTCATCCGCGCGGCCGGCAGTGGCGTACTCGTCAATGACAGCGACGTGGACAGCAGCACCCTGCTGGTCACCCGCATTGCAGCCGGCAGTACCGACCTCGCCGTTGCCGCCGGCGGCACCAGCATCGCCGGCAACTTCGGCAGCCTGCAGATCAAGCCGGACGGCAGCTACACCTACGTCCCGAACAGCGACGCCAAGGCACTGACCCTCGGCCAGTCGGCCAGCGACGTATTCACCTACACCGTCTCCGACGGCAACGGCGGCACTGCCACCACCACCCTGACCATCGACGTCAGCGGCAGGAACGACGCCCCGATCATCGGCGGTGTGGCCACCGGCAATGTCGTCGAAGACGGCACCACCACCGCCAGCGGCGCATTGACGATTGCCGACGCCGATGCCGGCCAGTCCGGCTTCCAGCCGCAAACCCTCACCGGCACCTACGGCAGCCTGACCCTTCAGGCCAACGGCAACTGGGCCTACACCCTCAACAACAGCGCCGCCAACGTACAAGGCCTCAAGCAGGGCGAGCAGGTGGTCGACCGCATCAACGTCACCAGCGCCGACGGCACGCTGAAGGAAGTGGCCATCACCGTCACCGGCACCAACGACGCACCGGTGGTGGGCAGCGCCACCGTTAATGTCTCCGAGGAAGGCCTCGCCGGTGGCGTCGCCGACACTACGGGCAGCACCGACACCACCAACCTGACCACCGCCAGCGGCCTGATCGCCTTGTCGGATGCGGACGGCAACGCCCTCACCGCCACCCTGACGGCCCCCACCACGGCCCTCAGCTCGGGCGGCGTCGCGATCACCTGGAGCGGCAGCGGCACCCACACCCTCATCGGCAGTGCCGGCGGCGTCGAAATCCTGCGCGCCACGATCGCCGACAACGGCAGCTATTCGGTCAAGCTCTCAGGCCCCATCGACCACGCCGACACCACCCAGGAAGATCTGCGCAGCATCGCCATCGGGGTCAAGGTCACCGACAACATCACCACGACCACCAGCACCCTGACGGTCAATGTCGAAGACGACGCCCCCACGGCAGCCGCGGTCACCCAGACCATCGCCGTCGCACCGGTGGACACCAACCTGCTGCTGATGCTCGACATATCCGGCAGCATGGTCAGCTCCGATGGCGTAGGCGGCAGCAGCCGCATGGAGTCGGCGATCAGCGCCCTCAACTCGCTGCTCGACAGCTATGACAGCTTCGGCGAGGTGCGGGTCCGCCTGGTCACCTTCAGCAGCACGGCCTCCGCCATTGGCAGCACCTGGACCACCGTGGCCGAGGCCAAGGCCCAGCTGGCGGCCATTTCGGCCACCGGCGGCACCAACTACGACGCCGCCCTCGCCGCCGGTCAAAGTGCCTTCGTGGCAACCGGCAAGCTGGCCTCCGGGCAGAACATCGCCTACTTCCTGTCCGACGGCCAGCCCAACTCGGGCACCGCAATCGGCAGCGCGGACGAAACTGCGTGGAAGGGTTTCCTGCAGAACAACCAGATCACCAGCTTTGCCCTTGGCATGGGCACCGGTGCCACCCAGGCCCCCCTCGACCCGATCGCCTATAACGGTGTCACCAATACCAACCTCAACGGCCAGGTGATCACCGATTTCAACAATCTGGCCAATGCCCTGCAAACCACCGTGCCCCAGCCCTCCAGCGGCGAGTTGCTGTCCGGCGGCCTGCTCGGCAGCACAACCGGCTTCGGCGCCGACGGCGGCAACATCCGCTCGATCACGCAGGATGGTGTCACCTACACCTACAACCCGGTCGGCAGCGGCAGCGTGACGGTCACCGGTGGCACCAGCCATGGCACTTACGACGCCGCAAGCCACCAGATCACGATCCTCACCGCGACGGGTGGCACGCTCGTCATGAACCTGAACACCGGCAGCTACACCTACACACCGGTCGCCACCGTCACCTCGGCAATCACCGACGGCTTCTCCTTCGTGCTGGTAGACCGGGACGGCGACACCGCCAGCTCCAGCGTCACCTTCAACGTCAGCCGGGCCGCCGAAAACGTCGCCAACCTGGCCAGCACCACCACCGCCATCGCCGATGGCAATCTCGGCCTGACCGGTGAGTACTACGGCTACAACGAAACCAGCGGGGCGGCCAATACCCGCGTCCATGCCGACGACACCAAGTACGGCAACCTGGACCACGTCTCCGACATGGTAGGCATCATCGACAGCCGCAGCGGTCAGACCGTGGTGGGCACCTACAATGCCGCCACGGCCAGCGGTGCCGACGCCACCTTCAGCGCCGACAAGCTCGACTACGGCTTTGGCTACACCACCGGCAGCACCACCGTCGGTGCGGTCAATGGCAACCTCGGCGCCAACCCGGTTCTGGGTACCGACCTGGCCGTCAATACCGGCGCGCTGTACAACTTCCTGCGCGGCGGCACCACCGGCGCCGATGCCAGCACCCTGAAGACGACCACCGGCATCGGCAACACCACCGACTCGGGTCTGCGCATGGTCGGCCTGGTCAACCTGACTGGCGGCACCTACGACATCCGTGTCACCGCAGACGACGGTTTCCGCCTCAACATCGCCGGCAAGACGGTGGCCATGTTCGACGACATCCAGTCACCCACCGCCCGCACCTACACCGGTGTCAGCCTGGCGAGCGGCCTGCAGCCGATCGAGATCCTTTACTGGGAACAGGGCGGCAACGCCCGCCTGCGCGTCGAAGTCAAACTGAGCAGCGAGCCCGACAGCAGCTACAAGACCCTCGGCACCGACGACTTCGCCCTCTTCACCCCCACCAGCGCGCCGACCCTCAGTTCGCTGCAGGACATCATCGAGGACCCGAATCAGAACGGTCACTGGCTGATCCGCACCGGCCAGGAACTCACCGGCTCGGCCGGCAACGACCACATCACCGGCAGTGACGGGCGTGACGCCATCTACGGCGGCAGTGGCAGTGACACCATCCTTGGCGGTGGTGCCGCCGACCTCATCGCCGGCGGCGCGGGCAATGACACCCTCACCGGCGGACTAGGCTCCGACACTTTCAAGTGGAGCCTGGGCGATGCAGGGACAACGGCAAAGCCGGCAGTGGACGCCATCACCGACTTCAACAAGGCCAGCGCCATCAACGGCGGCGATGTGCTTGACCTGCGCGACCTGCTGCAGGGCGAAAGCCACACCGGCAACGCCACCGGCAACCTGGGCAGCTACCTGCACTTCGAGAAGTCCGGGTCCGACACGGTGGTGCATGTCAGCAGCACCGGCGGCTACACCGGTGGTACCTTCACTGCCGGTGCCACCGACCAGAAGGTCGTTCTGCAAGGGGTCGATCTGACCAACGGCGGCGCCCTCGCCACCGACTCGCAGATCATTCAGGACCTGCTTACCAAGGGCAAGCTCAGCGCCGACTGAGCCTGATACCAAGGTAAAAAAAAAGGGAGGCCCCGTCATGGGGCCTCCCTTTTTAACGTCTTCAGCGACTTGCCAGCCGTCGCGAGGCCTCCGGCCCGGTCATGCCGCTCACCCCCAGGTGCGCCGCCGCCGCCCACTCCTCGGCACTGTGCACCTGCTCGGCGTACACCACCACATCCAGCCCGCGCGCCACATCCACAATCGCCTTCACCAGACGCTGCAAACCGACGTCCTCATGCAGACTTGCCACGAAACTGCCATCCAGCTTCAGGTAGGCCAGGCGCAGCGCGTAGAGGCGTGGCAGGGCGGCCAGCTGGCGGCCAAAGTGTTCAATGCCCAGATGCGCCCCATGACGCGCCAACACCTCGGCCAGCGCCTCCAGGCCAGCCAGGTTGGCGTCGAGCCCACGCTCGCTCACTTCCACTGCAATGCGACCTGCGTCAGCCCCGGCCATCGCCAGCAGCACGTCCAGCTTGTCGAGGAAACCCGGCTCGATGAGCGAGCGCGGCGCCACATTGATGGCAATCGGATCGGGCGAGGCGGCCAGGCTGGCAATGCCCAGCCGCAGCGCCTCCAGGTCGCAGGCCGAGGCCAGGCCGACGCGCACTGCCGCCGGCATGAACTGCCCGGCAGTCAGAACTGCGCCGCCATCGGGTGCGGGTAAGCGCAACATGAACTCCCGATGGATCAGGCCGCCATCACAAGCCAGCACCGGGTAACTGATCAGCGTGAACTCGTGGTGCGCCAGCGCGCCCTCCAGCATCTCCCGCCAGCGCCCCTCGCCGGGAGCCGGAATCGGCAGCGGCGCGCCATGTGGTTCGGCCACCACGGCGCCCTCAGCCTGGGCCCGCATCAGCGCCGAATCCACTCGCGACAGCAAAGTGCCCGGCTTGTCATCGCGTCGGTAGGCCACCACGGCAGCATCCATCCGCAGGCCTCGCGCCACGCCCACCTGCAAATCAAGGGCCGCCACCGCACTGCAGGCCCGCTCCAGCAAGCCCCGGCCAGCGCCAAGCTCAACGCCCGGCAGGAGAATGCCGAACTCGGCCCCGCCAAGACGAGCCAGAGAGATATCGTCCCCGCCATCAAAAGTGCTTTTCAGCGCCTCGCCGACCGCCGCCAGCCACTCGTCGGTACGCACTCGTCCAAGCTGCTGGTTGAGCGTCACCAGGTCGGCGATGCGCAACACCCCCAGGCAACCGCCCGGCGGCACATCGGCATCGGACAGCACGCGCCGCAGCTCGCCGTTGAAATATGTTCGGTTGAGCAGCCCGGTGCCCGCATCGTGGCTGCTCTCGTCGCGCAAGCCGGCAATCCGCGCGGCCTGCTCGGCAAACAGCGAGCGCACCCGCTCGGACATGCGGTTGAGCGCGCGAGCCATGCTGCGCAGCTCCACCACCTTGGGCTCGTCGAGCACCCGGAACTGGCCGGCACCGATGGCCTCCGCCTGCTCGGCCATCTCCTCCAGCGGGCGGCGTACCCAGCGCAGCAAGGCCGACACGCCCATCGCCCAGAACAGCCCGATGGCCAGCATCAGGCTGCCCAGCTGCAACATGCCCCGCCACAGCGCGCGGTAGGCGTAGCCCCGGGCCGCAACCACCGTCACCTGCCCCATCTGGCGCCAGCCGTCACTCACCAGCGCCTGGCCGGGGCGGGCCTCCATCGGCAGCAGGGATACCAGCCAGCCGGGCACCCCCTCTGCGCCGTCGGGCTGGGAACGCTCCACCAGCACCTTGCCGCTCGTATCAGCAAAACGGATCAGCCGGTAGTGCCCCCCGTCGAACAGGGCGGTCACCAGCAACTCCATTGTCGCCACATCCTTGCTCTGCTGGGACATGGACAGGGCCAGCGACACCGCACCGTCGCCGGCCTGTGCCTGGAGTTGCTGCTCGAAATAGGAGCGGGCCGTCAGCAGACTCACCGTAAACGCGCCGGCGAGCACCACCCCCATCGCCACCACCACACTGATCCACAGCCGTCTTAACAGGGACATTTCTCTTCCTTCACGGCGTATAGCCTTCCGAACGCATGCGCAGGATCAGCTCCCGCCAGCGCGACACCCGATCCACCGGTGTCGAGGCCTGGACAGCCCCGCCGACAAAAACGCCCTGCATGTTGAAACTGAAAACCGGAGCCAGATCCGGGCGCGAACTGGCCGGCCGGATCTCCGTGATGAGGTTGTCGAGCACCAGCGGCACCGCCTCGGGTGTCGGGTAATAGCTGAGCACCATGTGCGCCTGGGTGATGCTGCTCGCCGGCCCGCCGATGCGCGCCCGCACATAGGTCATGCGCAAGCGGCCTTCGTCCACGCCAAGTTCACGCAGGGTAAAGTATTTCGCAAAGACAAAGTCCTCGCAGTCGCCCACCCCACGACCGAGGGTTTCCAGCGGCGTGGCCCAGTAATCAGGCTGGGCCCAAACAACCATGTCATCGGCAAAACGGATTCGCCGGTTGAAAAACTCATTGACCCGCCGCAGTTGCTCCTCCTCCGGCAAATCCCGCCAGCCGCCAAGGGCGCTGCGCCAGCCATCGACAACCTCCACCGCCGCAGCACCGTAGCGCTGCAGGGCGACCTGGCGCATCCGCTCGATTTCAAAGCCTCCCCACACCAGCCCCGCCGCCAGCACGCCGGCAAGCGCCGCCGCCACGCGCCGCCGGCAAGGCGTTGCGATGGGGTGGAATAAACGAGAGCGGGAAGAAAAAGGCATCGGCCGAATCAGGAATTGGCTGGCGAATAAGGCAGATAGCAGAAAAAAGACGAGAAACCCGAACGACTAGAAAACAACGGCCTGGCGCCGGAAAAATTAAGTTTCACCTGCCACGGGCCGTAGATTGTGAATAATTTATTCAAGAACGCGACATAGATGTCCCAAAGGAAGCAAACCGCAAATAATGCGCAACGTTGAATAGAAGCGACGCATAGAATCGCTATACCTTAAGTCATACGTCTGCAAGCGGCTCGATTCACCTGCATTTCGAGCCTTACGATCTCCCGATATCGAGATGACAATGTTCAAAGCAACCCAGCTTTCCGTCAGTCTGGCCCTGTCCTTCCTGGCCATGTCCGCCTCCCACGCCGGCGTGCCCGGCACACTGCCGGACGCCATTGAGAAGGCCATTCTCCGCAATCCCGAAGTGCTGGCCCGTCTGCACGACTACCAGGCTTCCGATGCGGAGCGCGACATTGCCCGCGGCGGTCTTTTCCCCCGGGTTGATCTGCAGGGCTATACCGGCCGCGAGCGCCGCGAAACGCCGACCAGCCCGTCGGATACCTACAGCCGCCCCGGCTACCAGCTGCAACTGCGCCAGCTCATTTTTGACGGCTTTGCAACCCAGAATGACGTCAAGCGCCTTGGCTTTGCCCGTGCCGTCCGCTAATACGAACTCCTCGGCACTACCGACGAAACCGCCTTCGAAGCAGCCCGTGCCTATCTTGACGTGCAGCGTTATCGCGATCTGAGCAAGCTCGCCCAGGAAAACTGGGCCATCCACAAGGAAACCGTCGATCAGATCGAACGCCGCGTCAAAGCTGGCGTCGGTCGGCGGGTCGACCTGGAACAAGCTTTCGGCCGTCTCGCCCTGGCCCAGTCCAACTGGCTGACCGAAAGCTCCAACCAGCATGATGTCAGCCAGCGCTACCAGCGCGTCGTCGGTGAAGCGCCGGCCGACAAGCTGCAGCCGCTGCCCACCTTCAGCAACAAGCTGCCGATGGAAAAGGACGTCCTCAAGCAAGCCATTGGCGACAACCCCGGCTTCCGGGCTGCGGTCTCCAACATCCGCTCCTCCCGTGCCCGCATCGACGTCCAGCGCGCCAACAACCTGCCCACACTTGAATTCCGCGCCAGCACCGGCATGGACAAGAACCTGCTCGGCGTTACCGGCGAAACCAACTCCACCGCGCTGCAGGTCCTGCTCAACTGGAACCTCTTCAAAGGTGGCTCCGACGAAGCCCGTATCCGCCAGTCTCACGAGCAGCTCTACAACGCCACCGACCTGCGCGACAAGGCCTGCCGCGACATCCGCCAGCAAACAGCAATTTCCTGGAACGATGTCAAAAAACTCAAGGAACAGCTGGGCTACCTGGAACAGCACCAGCTTTCCACCGAAAAGGCCCGCGACGCCTATCGCCAGCAGTTCGACATCGGTCAGCGCAGCCTGCTCGACGTGCTCAACACCGAAAACGAACTCTTCGACGCCAAGCGTGCCGCCGTACGGGCCCGCTACGACCTCAGCCAGGCCGAACTACGTGTCCTCACCCAGACCCACCGCATCCTGCCGAGCGTTGAACTCACACCAGTCGCCAAGAGCGGGCCCGACGAAGCTGCCGTCACCGATCCGGCCGAAGACGAAACCCTGACCTGCAGCACCGAGCTGCCGACCGTGCAAGCCCTCGACACCTTCGGCGCCATGCAGGGTCGCCCGCAACCGACCGAGGTCATGCTGCCCGTCGCTGCAGCCACTGCCGCAGCAGCCGTCGCACCGTCGGCAGCCGCTCCGGTCGCAGCCCCTCTCGAACCCCTGGTCAAGTCGTGGGCCGCGGCTTGGTCGGCCAAGGACATGAAGGGCTACAAGGCCTTCTACTCGACCCAGTTCAAGCCTGAACAAGGCAGCCTGGACGCCTGGATGACCATGCGCGCCAAGCGCCTCAGCAAACCTGGCGAGGTATCGGTTGAAGTGGACAAGGTGATGATTCGCAGCCTGTCCGCCACCTCGGCAGAAGCCAGCTTCATCCAGCACTACCGTTCGGCCGACTTCAAGGATGCGATGAACAAGACCCTCCAGTACCAACTGGAAAACGGTCAGTGGAAGATCATCCGCGAATCGAATCGCTGAATCTTGAGAGCCGCCCAGCGGGGCGGCTCCGGCAATTAAAAAGGGAGCCCGAGGGCTCCCTTTTTAATTGCGCAGGGCATTTCTCAGAAATGCGGCTGCATGATCCGGCGATAGAACTCGTGAAAATGCTGCATCCCATCCTCGTAGGGTGACTGGTAGGGGCCCACCTCGTTGCGGCCCTCCTTCATCAGCGCCAGGCGCCCCCTGTCCATGCGCTCGCCGATGTCGTCATCTTCGATGGCCGTTTCCATGTAGGCAGCCTGCTCGGCTTCGACGAAATCCCGCTCGAACTCGAGGATTTCTTCCGGATAGTAGAACTCGACCACATTGGTGGTCTTGTTCACATCGGTGGGAATCAGGGTGCTCACAACCAGCACATGGGGGTACCACTCCACCATGATGTTGGGGAAGTAGGTCAGCCAGATCGCGCCATGCTTGGGCATTTCGCCGCCGTGATAGCTCATCACGGCTTCATGCCAGCGCTTGTAGGTGGGCGAACCGGGCTTCTTCAGGGACGTAATCCCAACCCGCTGCACCGAATACCATTCGCCGAACTGCCAGGTCAGGTCGTCGCAGGTGACAAACTGGCCCAGACCGGGATGGTAGGGCTCAACGTGGTAGTCCTCGAGATACACCTCGATGAAGGTCTTCCAGTTGTAGTTGCACTCGTGGATCTCGACCTTGTCGAGCTTGTAGCCGGTGAAGTCGAGCTCCGAGGCCACCTGCATGCCTGCCAGGTCGGCGTTGGCCGAGCGCGGGCCCTTGAACTGCAGGCCGTGCCAGTTCTCCAGCTTCTGCCGCTGCAGGTTCAGGCAGGGATTTTCGGGAAAGTGTGGCGCCCCGATCAGCAGACCGTCCGGGTTGTACGTCCAGCGGTGCACCGGGCACACGATGTTGGAGTCGGCAACACCCGATCCCTGCAGCATGATCGACTGCCGATGCCGACAGACGTTCGACATACGGTAACAGGCGTCGTCCCGATTGATCAGCAGGCTAGAATGATCCAGCCACTCGAGGGAGCGATACTGGTTGGCCTCCGGCACCATCAACGCGTGACCGACATAACCCGGGCCGGCGTCAAAGAGGAGGCGCTTCTCCAGCTCAAAGACTTTTTCGTCGAAGTACCACGATACCGGCAACTGGGAAATGGCCGGCGCAAGAAGTGCCTGAGCGGCAATGTCAGACATCCCGAACCCCCTGATCCAAAGCGAAAGCCCGAAACGTAAAGCACACCATTATATAGTATTACGCGTTTGACCTGAAGCCCACCCATAGGCTATTTTTACGCATGGTCAAAACTTCCAATCCCAAGCCCCCAGGCTTTGAAGCCTCCGTCTCCGAACTGGAAAGCATCGTCCAGGAAATGGAAAACGGTCAGCTCCCCCTTGATCAGGCCCTGGCAGCCTACCAACGCGGCACAACTCTCCTCCGCCATTGCCAGGACGTCCTGGGCAAGGCCGAGCAGACCATCCGTGTCCTAGAAGCAACACCCAGCCAGGACCAGACCCCGTCATGAGTGCCCGCAGCTTCAGCCAGTGGATGGGCGACATCCAGCAACGTACCGAAACAGCACTCGACCGCGCCCTGCCGGCCGCCAGCATTGCTCCCGCACGACTCCACGAAGCCATGCGTTACGCCGTGCTCGGCGGTGGCAAGCGGGTTCGGCCGCTCCTGGTGCATGCCGCCGGCCAGCTCACCGAAGCAAGCCCGGAGCGCCTTGACCGCGTCGCCTGCGCCCTCGAGATGATCCATGCCTACTCGCTGGTGCATGATGACATGCCTTGCATGGACGACGACACCCTGCGGCGCGGCAAGCCCACCGTGCACGTCCAGTACGATGAAGCCACCGCCCTGCTGGTCGGCGACGCTCTGCAGACGCTGGCTTTCCTGCACCTTGCCGACGCCGCCGTCAGCGACGACCCGCTGCGCCAGGTCGCCATGATCCGCCAACTGGCCCTCGCCTCCGGCTCCCGCGGCATGGCTGGCGGGCAGGCCATCGATCTGGCATCCGTCGGCGTTCAGCTCGACCTGGCCGCACTGGAGTTCATGCACATCCACAAGACCGGTGCCCTGATCCGGGCTTCCATCTGCCTTGGCGTACAATGTGGCCGGGGCCTGACAGACGATGAAATGGCTTCACTCGATCACGTAGGCAAGCTTGTCGGCCTGTTGTTCCAGGTGGTGGATGACATCCTCGACACCGAAGCGGATACCGCCACCCTGGGCAAGACAGCCGGCAAGGATGCCGCCAATGACAAGCCCACCTACGTGAGCCTGCTCGGCGTTGTCCGTGCCCGTGAGCTGGCCGAGGAAATGTGCCAGGACGCCCTCGACCGCCTGGCCCCCTTTGGCGATGCAGCCCGGCGCCTGTCCGAACTCACCCGCTTCATCGTCCGTCGACAGTTTTAAGCACCGGCCTGACGAATAAAAAGAACATCCATTAACGACCCGGTAACCCGGAATGCCTCTTGCAACGCAGCCCGCAACACCCCGCGCCAGCCTGCTGGACAGCATCGCGTCGCCCGCGGACCTGCGCAAACTCGATCCCAGCGAACTCCCCCAGCTGGCTGACGAACTGCGCACCTTCCTGATCGACTCGGTCTCCCGCACCGGTGGACACCTTTCGTCGAACCTCGGCACGGTGGAACTCACCGTCGCCCTGCACTACGTTTTCAACACCCCGGAAGACCGCATCGTCTGGGACGTGGGTCACCAGACCTACGCTCACAAGATCCTCACCGGCCGCCGCGACGGGATGGCCAGCCTGCGCCAGTATCACGGCATCTCCGGATTTCCGCGACGCAGCGAGAGCGACTACGACACCTTCGGCACGGCCCACTCGTCCACCTCGATCTCCGCCGCCCTCGGCATGGCCGAAGCTGCCCGCCTGCGCGGCGAGGACCGTCGCGCCATCGCAGTGATCGGCGACGGCGCCATGTCCGCCGGCATGGCCTTCGAAGCGCTCAACAACGCGGGCGACATCCACGACACCAACCTGCTGGTCATCCTCAACGACAACGAGATGTCCATCTCACCGCCGGTGGGAGCCCTCAACAAGCACCTGTCGCGCCTGCTCTCCGGCAAGCTTTACAACGGCGCCCGTAAGATCGGCAAGCGCGTCCTCGAAAACCTGCCGCCGCCGGTCTTCGAGCTAGCCAAGCGCACCGAGGAGCACGTCAAAGGCATGGTCATGCCGGGCACGATGTTCGAGGAGTTCGGCTTCAACTACATCGGCCCCATCGATGGTCATGACCTGGAATCCCTGCTCCCCACCCTGCAGAACCTGCGCACCCTCAAGGGCCCGCAATTCCTGCACGTGATCACCCGCAAGGGCCAGGGCTACAAGCTCGCGGAAGCCGACCCCATCCTCTATCACGGGGTCGCCAAGTTCGACCACGTCGCCGGCATTGCCACCGGCAAGGACGCCAAGAGCAGCAAGCTCACCTACACCCAGGTCTTCGGCGACTGGCTGTGCGACATGGCGGAGATCGACAAGCGCCTGGTGGCCATCACCCCGGCCATGCGCGAAGGCTCCGGCATGGTCCGCTTCGCCCACGAACACCCCAACCGCTACTACGACGTGGGGATCGCCGAGCAGCACGCACTGACCTTCGGCGCCGGCCTCGCCTGCGAAGGCTTCAAGCCGGTGGTAGCGATCTACTCCACCTTCCTGCAGCGCGCCTACGACCAGCTCATCCACGACATCGCCCTGCAGAACCTGCCGGTGATGATGGCCATCGACCGGGCCGGGCTGGTGGGCGCCGATGGTGCCACCCACCATGGCGCCTTCGACTTGTCCTTCCTGGCCTGCGTCCCCAACCTGACCATCTTCTGCCCCGCCGACGAAAACGAATGCCGGCAGATGCTCTACACGGCCTACCAGCACGACGGCCCCACGGCCGTCCGCTACCCCCGCGGTAGCGGCCTGGGCATCAAGCCTGAAGCCGCCATGAGCGCCCTGCCCATCGGCAAGGGCGAAGTCCGCCGCCAGGGCAAACGCATCGCACTGCTGGCCTTCGGCAGCATGCTGGGCACCGCGCTCAGCGTGGGGGAACAGCTGGAAGCCACCGTGGCCAACATGCGCTTCGTGAAACCCATCGACAGGGAACTGATTCTCAAGCTGGCCGCCGAGCACGAGCTGCTTGTCACCCTCGAGGAAAACGCCCTGATCGGCGGCGCCGGGTCGGAAGTGACACGCGTACTGCACGAAGCCGGCGTTCTTGTCCAAGTGCTGCAATTGGGCCTGCCCGACCGCTTCATCGATCACGGCGACCAGAGCCAGTTGATGGCCGAAGTCGGTCTCGATACTACCGGCGTCCTCAAACGGATCGAAGAGGCCTATCGGCCGAATAGTTGAGTGCGTTTGTCGGGAATGATAGGATCGATCCATCAAGGGGCCTCAGAGCCCCATTCCCCAACAAGATTTACAGAGAACAGTCATGACCACGTGTGAAGCCCACAACCCCATCCCGGACGTCCAGAACTCCGCGGACTCCCGCCAGCTGGCTATCAACAAGGTCGGCATCAAATCCATTCGTCACCCGATCAAGGTGCAGGACAAGAACGACGGCGTGCAGCACACCATCGCAATGTTCAACATGTACGTCGGCCTGCCCCACAACTTCAAGGGCACCCACATGTCCCGCTTCGTGGAGATTCTAAACAGCCACGAACGGGAAATTTCGGTCGAGTCCTTCGAACCGATGCTGCGAGAAATGGTGAAGAAGCTCGAAGCCGAAACAGGCCATGTCGAGATGACCTTCCCCTACTTCATCAACAAGGCAGCACCGGTTTCCGGCGTACAGAGCCTGATGGACTACGAAGTCACCTTCATCGGAGAAATTCGTGAAGGCGGCAGCTACGAGTTCACGATGAAAGTCGTCGTGCCGGTCACCAGCCTGTGCCCGTGCTCGAAGAAAATCTCCGACTACGGCGCCCACAACCAGCGCTCCCACGTCACGGTAACCACCACAACCAACGATCACCTGTGGATCGAGGAACTGGTCCAACTGGTCGAAGGGCAGGCCTCCTGCGAGCTCTACGGCCTCCTCAAGCGCCCCGACGAGAAGTTCGTCACCGAGCGCGCCTACGACAACCCCAAGTTCGTGGAAGACATGGTCCGGGACGTAGCCGGCTGCATGGCCAAGGAAGCGCGCATCGACGCCTACGTGGTGGAGTCCGAGAACTTCGAATCCATCCACAACCACTCCGCCTACGCGCTGATCGAACACGACAAGCGCGCCAAGTAATCCAGACGACGCAGACGAAAAAAAACGGAACCGAGGTTCCGTTTTTTTGCACTGCCGGCAGCTTAGCCCTGAGCGGCTTGGGCCTTGGCTTTGGCCTTGGCAGCAAAAGCCTTGTAATCCAGCTTTTCCTTGATCCGGGCAGACTTGCCGGAACGGCTGCGCAGATAGTAAAGCTTGGCACGACGCACATCGCCACGACGCTTCACTTCGATGCTGGCAAGCAGCGGGGAGTAGGTCTGGAACGTACGCTCCACGCCTTCACCCGACGAAATCTTGCGAACGATGAAACCGGAGTTGAGACCGCGGTTACGCTTGGCGATAACCACGCCTTCGTAAGCCTGCAGACGCTCGCGGGTGCCTTCCTTGACCTTGACTTGCACGATAACGGTATCGCCCGGGGCGAAGTCCGGAATAGCCTTGCCTTGGGTCAGACGGGCAATTTCTTCCTGTTCCAGCTGATCAATCAGATTCATGCGTAACTCCTGATAATGAATTGGGCCTGTGGCCTTTCGTGCAGAGCAGGTCGCCACCTGGTACACGGCTTTGTTATGAAACCGGTAAAAACTACGCTACCGGCTTCTTTTCTGCCTGCCGGAATGCTTCCAGCAAGCGAAACTCTTCCTTGCTCAATGCGCGGCCTGCCAGCAAGTCCGGCCGCCGCAACGCGGTCTGACCAAGGGATTGCTGCAGACGCCAGCGCCGGATTTCCGCATGATTGCCGGACAAGAGCACATCCGGCACCACCATGCCGTCGTAATTCACGGGGCGGGTGTAGTGCGGGCAATCCAGAAGACCGTCCACAAACGAGTCCTCGACCGCCGAATCCTCATCGTTCAGCGCACCCGGCAACTGCCGGATCATCGCATCAAGCAAAACCATCGCCGGCAACTCCCCTCCTGAGAGAACGAAGTCACCGAGAGAAATCTCTTCATCCACGCAGCGCTCAATCAACCGCTGGTCGACGCCTTCATAGCGACCGCACAGCAACACAACTGCAGGCTCTTCAACCAGTTCCAGAACCCGCTGATGGTTCAACGGCCGGCCTTGGGGCGAAAGATAAATCACCCGCCCCGCAGTGCCTACCGACTCCACTTGTCGTGCCTTGGCCGCCAGAATCGACTTTTCCAGCGGGCCGGGCAGCATCACCATGCCGGGACCACCTCCATAGGGACGGTCATCCACGGTGCGATGGCGGTCCTCGGCGAATTCCCGCGGATTCCAGCAGGTCAGCTCGTAAAGCTTCCGCTCCTGAGCCCGCCCGGTAACACCGAACGCTGACAGGGCGGAGAACATTTCGGGAAACAGGGTAACGACATCGTAGGCCTTACGACCTGTCACTGCCGTCACCAGTCAGCTTCCCAATCGACCTGGATGGTCTGAGCCGCCATGTCCACTGTCGTAACGTAACTGGCCACAAAGGGAATCAGACGCTCTGTTTTACCATCCTGGACCTGCAGCACATCGTGCGCACCAGTAGACAACAGACCCGTCACCTTGCCCAACACCACGCCAGACGCGTTCCGCACCTCCAGACCAACAAGGTCGGCCCAGTAGTACTCATCCTTGTCCGGCGGCGGCAGCGCATCTCTTGGAGCTGCGATGTAGTAGCCGGTTACTGCTTCGGCTCCGTTGCGGTCCGGCACCTCGTCAAACGTGGCGATTACGCCACCTTTGCCATGCGCCTTGCACTCCTTGAGCGTGTAAGGCACCCAAACCGTACCGTCCGGATCAGTGCCAAACCACCACTTGGGCATTTTCTTCCAGGACAATGGATCATCCCCGAAAGGATGAACCTTGACCCAGCCTCCCACACCAAAAGGAGCGGCTATCCGCCCCAGAACAATCATCGGCGTTCCGGGCAAGAGGCTTTGACGATCAGACACCTCAGGCAGCAGCCTTGGCGGCCTGCTTCACGAGACGGGCAACGGTGTCGGACAGCTGGGCACCGTGACCTTGCCAGTGGGACAGACGCTCGGTGTTAACCACGAGGCCCTGGGCATTGCCGGAAGCGACCGGGTTGTAGTAACCGATACGCTCGATGAAACGGCCGTCGCGACGATTGCGGGAATCGGCAGCAACGATGTTGTAGAAAGGACGCTTCTTGGAGCCGCTACGGGCGAGACGAATAACAACCATGACTAGTTCCTGATCCGATGGAATGGGAAAAACGTCGGATCATAAATCACGAATAGAAAAACAGCAAGAAGGCATCCGGGCAAAGTGCGCACCAGCCCTACCCACCAAGCACTCCATTCCGATTCAGAACACATGTTTTCAGGGAAGTTATTTACAATAAGAACCCGGCCCCGAAATACCGCAGGCAATGAGCGTCGCTGACCCCAAAATTTCCGATCGCACAGCAGCAGTTTTTGACTGGCTTGCCACCGAGCTTTCCGCGGATGCCGACCTGGAGCTCGCAACCCTCGTCCGTCACCTGGAAGACCTGGGGCGGCCCGATGTCAGCCGAAAGCAACTCCAGCGCTGCCTGGGCTTACTGCACGCCCGCAGCATTGCCATCAGCCATCTGTTCCGCGAGCGCCTTGCCGCCTCTTCCCTGCCGCTGACGATTGGCCTTCATCGCTCGGCGACGCGACTCGTATCCGCCCTCGGCAAAATCTCCGCAGGCTACGAGGACAGTCTCGACGAGATTCGCCATCGGCTGGGACGTACCGCGCGCAACACCCCCGAGGCCATCAGTGCCGGCGCGCTAGACATCCTTTGCGAACAACTCACCATTGCCCACCTCGCCGGAAACAGCGCGCCTTACGAATTCTGGCTGCGTGCCCACGCCTTCTTCCGGGACAGCCGGCCTGACACGACGGCGAACACCAAACCGGGAGACATCCCGGACAACACAGCCGGAGCCTACAAGTACCTCTTGGCGTTTGCCGCATCCCAACCGGAAGGACTGACCGGCTCCGAATTGTGCTGGCTTGCCGAATACCTTGCAGACAATGCGGACAGCACAAGCATTCGCACGACGCCGCCCGGAGAAGATGAACTGGGGTGGTTCTGGATCGACCCCGACCAGGACACGCCTCCGATTTCCATCAGCCGCCGCGAGCCACCCCACGTTGACGGACTGATTTACTTCTCGGCCGAAGAACTGGCTCGCCGCGCCACCGCGCTTATTGACCCACTGGAGAGCGATGCCCCCCTGCCGGCCGGGCTGCCTTCGCACCTCGGCCGATACGAAGCCGCAACGCTCCTCCGACGGGTCAGGGAGTACTGGGCCTGCCCGCCACGCCGCGAACATTCCCGGCGCCGCAACCAGTACGCGGTGCGCGTCTGCTGCGGCCTCGACACAATCTGGAAAATGCTCCGCGAGCCGGGCTCGGCCCGACAAACACGCCACTCGTCGGAGTGGATGGTGGTGAACGAAAGTCCGACCGGCTACGCCATCATGCAGGTAACCGGAACCGCCAACGATCTCAACCCGGGCATGGCCCTCGCACTGCGCCGCAACGATGATGAGCGGTGGACGCTCTGCGTCGTGCGCTGGATCCGCACCGAGACACCCGAGCAAATCGAGCTGGGCCTGCAGGTCATTGCCAACACAGCAAAGCCGGTCACCGTCGGCTTCCGCAACGCCAACCAGACCCGCCCCATGCGGCCTGCCCTGGTCCTGCCCGCAGTGGCAGCCCTCGGCAGACAACAGTCAATTCTGGCGCCCGCCGGCACCTACTCGGCACGCCGCTTCATGCTGGTTTCCGACACCAATCGACTCTACATTGCCCAGGGCCGCCTGCTTAGCCTCGACATGCAGACCGCCGCGGTAGAGCTCTTCCAGTACGAGATCGACCCTTACCCCCTGTAGTGTGAGGACGAAGCGCGCGTCAAGCGCGCAGGCGACTGATGGGAATCGCGGTGGCCGAGTCCATTCCTTCAAGCATTGCCGCCCACTCGGCACGGACACGCGCCTCCGGACCGTCCGGCGCGACTGAGGGCTGATTCCAGCCAAACAGGCGCCCGACCTCCGCAACCAACACGTCATCCGCGGCCCTGGCTAACAACCACTCCCCCTGGTCCCGGCGCACCGCGATTCGTGCAGACTCCAGCGTGCCGAGCACATCCCGCACTTCGTCGTGACCAACGCAAGCCAGGTCCGCGAGCACCTCCACCCGACGCCCTCCTCCCTCGCGCTGAGCCTCGACCAGCTCTGCCAGCAGCAGCAAGGCCACATAAAGCGTGCGCCCGGGAAAGGCGGGCAGCGGCCGCCGACGCAGGCTTCTTTCCGGCAACACCGCGGCAACGACAGCTCCCAGCAGAATCACGATCCACGAAAAATACAGCCACAGCAGGAAGATGGGAACCACTGCAAACGCCCCGTAGACCAGCGTGTAACTCGGAAAATGCGCCAGATAGAGTCCAAACAGGCGCTGCATGACCAGAAAGCCTGCCGCCGCGAAAAGCCCGGCCAGGGCCGCATCTCCAATCCGTACACTGCAATGGGGCACGGCGTAATAGAGGGTCGCAAAGACACCGGTCAACATCACCACCGAGATCAGGCGCAGGCCCGCCACCTCAAGCCAGGCGGGCTCGTTCATGATGTCCATCGACATGCTTAACGTCGCACTGGCGACAAACACCCCACCGGCCAGCAACAGCGGCCCGAAAGTCAGGGCCAGCCAATATGAAGCCAGCCGCGTCGCCCACGGGTGGCGACTGCGTACCATCCAGATCTGGTTGATGACCTGGTCAATGGTCCGCATGAGCATGACCGCAGTCACGATCAGCACGATCCCGCCGACAATCGTCAGATTGGCGGCCTTCTGACTGAACTGCAGCGCGTAGGTCGCAATCACCCTGCCAGCCTTCTCCGGCAATAGATTGTTCAGCAAAAAGCTTCTCAGCGCCTCAGAGAAGCGCTCCGACTCGGGAAACTTGCTGAACACCACCGCCACCAGCGTCACGAAAGGCACGAGCGACAACAAGGTCGTGAAAGCAAGACTGCCGGCCACCTGCGCACAACGTCCATCCTGAAAACGCCGCCAGATGGCCGTGATCAGATAACAAAAGGACGCCGGAAGAAACAGGTGCAAGCGCCGGAAATCAGGGTCCGAGTTCATTTACGTATAATGCCTTTCCGTTTCACAGGCGCCACCATGCAGGAACTTCTCGTTCTCTACTACAGTCACCGGGGCTCCGTTCGGGCACTCGCCGACCTCATCGCCCGTGGCATCGACTCCGTTCCTGGCGCTGCCGCCCGGCTGCGGACCGTACCACGCATATCCACTGTCTGCGAAAGCACCGAAAGCGACATTCCCGACAGCGGTGCGCCCTACGCCGAAATGCAGGATCTGGAAGAGTGCGTCGGACTTGCCCTCGGCAGCCCGACCCGCTTCGGCAACATGGCAGCACCGATGAAGTATTTTCTCGACGGCACCGCCGGCCCGTGGCTGTCCGGCGCCCTCGCCGGCAAGCCGGCCTGTGTGTTTACTTCGTCAGCCAGCCAGCATGGGGGCCAGGAAAGCACACTGATGTCGATGATGACACCGCTCCTTCATCACGGCATGCTGATCGTCGGCCTGCCGTTTTCCGAACACCCCGAGCTGACCCGCACCCGCAGCGGCGGCTCGCCCTATGGCGCCACTCACGTGGCGGGTCACGACGACAACACCCAACTCACCGACGAGGAAAAACGCCTCGCCACCGCCCTTGGCAAACGCCTTGCCGAAACCGCCCTGAAGCTCGCCACCCGATGACACCCAAAACCCTGTCCCTGATCGCCAGCATCACCCTGCTGGCGCTGATCGCCCTTTGCCTAGCCTGGGAAGCCATTCTGGCTCCCCTCCGCCCCGGCGGCTCGTGGATGACCCTGAAAGTCCTGCCACTGATGGTGCCCCTGTTCGGGATTCTGCGCGGCAAGCGCTACACCTACCAATGGACCTCGATGATGATTCTGCTTTACCTCACCGAAGGCGTTGTCCGCACAAACGATCCGGCCCCCGGCAACGCATTAGCGCTGGCGGAGGCCGTACTTAGTGTGATCTTCTTCGTCGTGGTCGTGCTCTACTCCCGCAACACCGCTCCCTCGCGGCTGGCCCGGGCCTCCGAAAAGGAAGCCTGAGCCGGACTCCACGTCAGATCTGGGGATTCACCCTCTCCAGCTTGGCGTGGAGCTTGTTCAGCGCATTGAGGTAAGCCTTGGCCGAGGCGACGATGATGTCCGTATCGGAACCCTGCCCATTCACCACCCGGTCTTCCTTTGACAGACGCACCGTCACTTCGCCCTGAGCATCGGTGCCCGTCGTGATCGCATTCACCGAGTAAAGCAGCAACTGGGCACCGCTGTCGGCAACAACCTCAATGGCCTTGAACGCCGCGTCCACCGGCCCCGAGCCACAGGATTCGGCCTTCGCCTCCTTGCCCCCCACCGACAGGGTCACCCGGGCACACGGGGTCTCACCGGTCTCGGAGTGAAAGGACGAGGACAAAAGGCGAAAATGCTCCTTCGGCTCCGAACTTTCATCGCTCATCAGCGCCTGTAGATCTTCATCAAAAATTTCATGCTTCTTGTCGGCCAGCTCCTTGAAGCGCGCGAAGGCATGATTGAGCTGCTCTTCCGAATCGACTACCACCCCCAGCTCCTGCAGGCGGGAGCGGAAGGCGTTGCGGCCGGAGTGCTTGCCCATCACCAGCTTGTTGGCGCCCCAGCCCACATCTTCGGCACGCATGATTTCATAGGTTTCACGATGCTTCAACACGCCGTCCTGGTGAATACCGGACTCGTGGGCAAATGCATTGGCACCAACGATAGCCTTGTTGGGCTGGACCGGGAAGCCGGTGATCCCTGAAACCAGCTTGGAGGCCGGCACGATCTGGGTCGCATCAATGCGGGTATCGCACTGAAACACGTCCTTGCGTGTCCGCACGGCCATGACCACTTCTTCAAGTGAAGCGTTACCTGCCCGCTCACCGAGGCCGTTAATCGTGCACTCCACCTGCCGAGCACCAGCACGGACGGCCGCCAGGGAGTTAGCGACAGCAAGACCCAGGTCATTGTGGCAATGCACCGACCACACAACCTTGTCCGAGTTGGGCACCCGCTCAATCAGCGTGCGGATGGTGTCGGCGAACTGCTCCGGCACGTTGTACCCGACCGTATCGGGAACATTGATCGTCGTCGCGCCAGCCTTGATGACCGCATCGAAGATCCGGCACAGAAAATCGATCTCCGAACGACCGGCATCTTCCGCCGAAAACTCGACGTCGCTCGTGTACTCCCGCGCCCAGCCAATGGCTTTTACCGCCTGCTCGACCACCTGATCGGGAGTCATGCGCAGCTTCTTCTCCATGTGGATCGGGCTGGTCGCGATGAAGGTGTGAATTCGGCCCGATGCCGCCGGGCGAATGGCCTCGCCGGAACGGCGGATGTCGTTCTCGTTGGCCCGGGCCAGCGAACAAATGGTGGACTCCTTGATCGCCTCGGCCACCGCCTTGACCGCTTCGAAGTCGCCATTGGAGGCCGCGGCAAAACCCGCTTCGATCACGTTGACCTTCATGCGCTCCAGCTGACGGGCGATGCGCAGCTTCTCATCCCGGGTCATCGACGCACCGGGGCTTTGCTCGCCGTCGCGCAAGGTCGTGTCAAAAATGATCAGCTGGTCGTTCATGATGGGCTCCTGCCGGGTTCCTTGTAATTGGATTGAACAGCGCCCCGGCCGTTCAATCGGGCGGGGACGCAAAGGGATGCAAATCAGGTTTTTGGTGCCGGGAGAGGCATGGTCCGACAATCAATCAGACTTTTCCGGCCCGGCAATCGCGGCACTGCGCTTGCGCCCCTTCAGCCAGCCCCACGCACCGAGCACATAGCCCGAGAGCGCGTAGCACAGGAAGAGGCCGAACAAGACACCCGGCGGGTAACTGGAGACCAGCAGGAAGCCAAGCACGAAGGCGATGATGACGATGAAGGGCACGCTACGACGCAGATTGATTTCCTTGCCGCTATAGAACAGCACGTTGCTGACCATCGACACCCCGGCAAAAATCGTCAGGGCGCAGCCGTACCAGCGTACGGTCTCGCCCGCGATGCCATTGTCGATCATCACCCACACCAGACCCGCCACCAGGGCGGCTGCAGCAGGGCTAGGCAGGCCTTGAAAATAGCGCTTGTCCACCACATCGATATTCGTGTTGAAGCGGGCCAGGCGCAGCGCAGCACCGGCACAGTAGATAAAGGCCGCCATCCAGCCGAGCTTGCCCATGCCTTTCAACGCCCACTCATACATGATCAGCGAAGGGGCTGCACCGAAGGACACCATGTCGGACAGGGAGTCGTACTCGGCACCAAAGGCACTCTGGGTGCGAGTCAGTCGCGCAACGCGACCGTCAAGGCCGTCCAGCACCATGGCGATGAAGATCGCCACAGCGGCCTGTTCGAACAGGCCGTTCATCGCCTGGACGATGGCATAGAAGCCAGCGAACAGCGCAGCCGTTGTGAACAGATTGGGAAGGATATAGATTCCCCTGCGACGCCGTTCCGGGTTCAACAGGGGCTTACGGGATTGCAGATCGGCCATGGAGGGGACGATATGTGGAGTCGGCACTGATTGTAACGCAGGACAATGCTTCAAGCCCTGAAAACGACACGAGGGACTTTCGTCCCTCGTGTTTTGCTCAAGTCAGGCTTGATCAGTTCTTGGACTGGTCAACCAGCTTGTTCGCCTTGATCCACGGCATCATGTCACGCAGCTGCCCACCGACCACTTCGATCGGATGCACAGAGTTGAGACGACGACGGGCGGTCATGGACGGGTAGTTGGTCTTGCCTTCCTGAATGAACATCTTGGCGTATTCGCCGGTCTGGATGCGCTTCAGGGCATTGCGCATGGCAGCACGGGACTGCTCGTTGATCACTTCAGTGCCGGTGACGTACTCGCCGTACTCGGCATTGTTGGAGATCGAGTAGTTCATGTTGGCGATGCCGCCCTCGTACATCAGGTCGACGATCAGCTTCAGCTCGTGCAGACACTCGAAGTAGGCCATTTCCGGAGCATAGCCAGCTTCGGTCAGGGTTTCGAAGCCCATCTTCACCAGCTCGACAGCGCCGCCACAGAGAACAGCCTGCTCGCCGAACAGGTCGGTTTCGGTTTCTTCACGGAAGTTGGTTTCGATCACGCCACCCTTGGTGCCGCCATTGGCAGCCGCGTAGGACAGGGCGATATCCTTGGCCTTGCCGGACTTGTCCTGGTAAACAGCGATAAGGGAAGGCACGCCGCCACCCTTCAGGTACTCGGAGCGAACGGTGTGGCCGGGGCCCTTCGGAGCAACCATGATCACGTCCAGGTCGGCACGGGGGATGACCTGGTTGTAATGCACGTTGAAGCCGTGAGCGAAGGCCAGCACACCGCCTTGCTTGATGTTCGGCTCGACGTCGTTCTTGTAGACCTCGGGGATGTTCTCGTCCGGCAGCAGGATCATGACCACATCGGCGGCGCGAACGGCTTCAGCCACTTCGGCAACCTTCAGGCCAGCGCCTTCGGCCTTGGCCCAGGAGGCACCGCTCTTGCGGAGGCCAACCGTCACATTGACGCCGGAGTCGCGCAGGTTTTGCGCGTGGGCATGGCCCTGGGAACCGTAACCAACGATCGTTACCTGCTTGCCCTTGATCAGGGAGAGGTCCGCATCCTTATCGTAATAAACCTTCATTTCATGCCTTTCTGACTAAAGAGGAGCAAATCGCGGGAGAGCACAGTCTCCCGAATCACACTTTCAATACCCGGTCGCCACGGCCAATGCCGCAGATTCCGGAGCGTACGGTTTCGAGAATCAGCCCGCTGTCGATGGCGCCGACGAAGGAGTCGAGCTTGGCCTGGGTACCGGTCAGCTCGATCACATAACTCGCGTCGGTCACGTCAATGATGCGGCCGCGGAAGATTTCCGCCATCCGCTTCATTTCTTCGCGATCCTTGCCCGTCGCCCGCACCTTGACGAGCATAAGCTCGCGCTCGATATGGGCAGACTCGGAAAGATCCACCACTTTTACCACTTCCACCAGCTTGTTCAGCTGCTTGGTGATCTGTTCGACGACGTCGTCCGAACCGGACGTAACGATCGTCATGCGGGACAAGGAGGCATCTTCGGTGGGCGCCACCGTGAGCGACTCGATGTTGTAACCCCGCGCGGAAAACAGCCCGGAAACGCGCGACAGCGCTCCGGCTTCGTTCTCGATGAGGAGAGAAATGACGTGTCTCATTTTCGTGTTCTTCTGGGTAACCAGAAGCTCGCGCAGCCAGTTGGCGTCGAGCTCCGGAGATGACTTCGGAGGCGGCTGCAGCGCATGCGTCACAGCAACACCCCCGCGGGAATCAGAGGTCCTCGGCTGACAGGATCATGTCCGTCAGGCCCTGACCACCCTTGACCATCGGATACACGTTCTCGGTGGGATCAACCTGGAAGTCCATGAAAACCAGATCGTTCTTCTGCTTGAACGCTTCCCGCAAAGCCCCCTCCACGTCACCCGGCTTGTCCACCTTGATACCCACATGCCCGTAGGCCTCGGCAAGCCTGGAAAAATCAGGCAGAGCGTCCATGTAGGACTCGGAATAGCGGTTGCCGTGAAAGAGCTCCTGCCACTGGCGAACCATGCCCAGGAAGCCGTTGTTCAACAGGATCACCTTGATCGGCAGACGGAACTGCTTGCAGGTGGACAGCTCCTGGATGTTCATCTGGATCGAGCCTTCACCGGTGATGCAGGCAACCGGCGACCCCGGATGAGCCAGCTGCACGCCCATGGCGGCAGGCAGGCCAAAGCCCATGGTGCCAAGCCCACCGGAATTCACCCAACGCCGGGGCTTGTCGAACTTGTAATACTGGGCTGCCCACATCTGGTGCTGGCCAACATCAGAGGTAACAAAGGCGTCACCACCAGTCACTTCCCAGAGCTTCTGCACAACGAACTGGGGCTTGATCAAGCCTTCTTCGCCCTGATTGAACTTCAGGCAGTCACGCCGGCGCCACTCCTCAATCTGCTTCCACCACACGCCGAGGGATTGCGGTTCGGGCTTCTCGGCAGTGTTATCGAGAAGCGCGAGCAACTCGCCGAGCACCTCACCGACGTCACCGACAATGGGCACATCAACCTTGACGCGCTTGGAGATCGACGAAGGGTCGATATCGATATGAATGATCTTGCGCGGCTCGGACGAGAAATGAGCCGGATTGCCGATCACACGGTCATCAAAACGCGCGCCAACGGCAAGCAGCACATCGCAGTAATGCATACCCATGTTGGCCTCGTAGTTGCCATGCATGCCGAGCATGCCGACAAACTGCCTATCCGTCGCCGGATAGGCGCCAAGCCCCATGAGCGTGTTCGTACAGGGGAAGCCAAGCTTGCGGACCAGCGCCGTGAGTTTGTCGGCCGCATCGCCAAGCACCACGCCGCCACCGGCATAAACCATCGGCCGCTTGGCTTCGAGGAGAAGCTGAAGCGCCTTCTTGATCTGCCCGTGATGACCCTTGACCACCGGATTGTACGAGCGCATCGACACCGTTTCCGGGTAAGCAAACTCGCACTTCTGGGCTGTGATGTCCTTCGGGATATCCACGAGAACCGGACCCGGCCGGCCGGTTTTGGCCAGATAGAATGCTTTCTTGATTGTCTCGGCAATGTCGCGCACATCGCGCACAAGGAAATTGTGCTTGACGCAGGGACGAGTGATCCCGACAGTATCCACTTCCTGGAAGGCATCCTGGCCGATGGCCGCAGACGGCACCTGCCCAGATATGATCACAAGAGGAATCGAATCACAGTAGGCGGTCGCAATGCCGGTCACCGCGTTCGTCGCCCCGGGACCGGACGTCACCAGGGCAACGCCGACCTTTTCGGTGGAACGCGCATAGCCGTCAGCCGCATGAATGGCAGCCTGTTCGTGGCGCACCAGCACGTGACGCACCTTGTCCTGCTTGAACAGCTCGTCGTAGATATACAGGACGGCGCCGCCGGGATAACCGAAAAGATAATCGACCTTTTCTTCCTGGAGACACCTGATTACAATTTCCGCACCGGTAATTACCATCGCGCACCCGAAGCTGAATCGGCAATGTGAAACGTTGAACCATACCGCCGACCAAGCAATTGGTCAAGGCGCGCCCATCTATACTCCAATACTGCATGCAGGCGCTTTGCACTGTCTTGCAGAACACTGAAGGGCCGCACCGCGCCCCTGACCAAAGAGGATCCTCCCCCTGCCCTCCCGCCTCGAACTATCGGATTTCCTCGCCAGCGTCGAAAAACGGGCTTTCAAGCAGGCCATGTTCGCGGTTCGCAACGAAGAGTCGGCCCTCGACATCGTGCAGGACGCGATGATGAAGCTCGCCGAGAAATACGGCGACAAGCCCCTTGAAGAGCTGCCGATGCTTTTCCAGCGCATCTTGCAGAACGTCATTCGCGACTACTACCGCCGCCAGAAGGTACGCAGCATGTGGACGACGCTGCTGTCCTCCTTCTCCGGCCCGGAAGATGACGAACACGACCCCCTGGAAACCCTCGAATCGGCCGACAGCGACCACAAGAGCGAATCACCACAGACACAGCTCGAACAAAGGCAGACGCTGGGTGTCATAGAAAAAGAAATCGAAAAACTGCCGCCCCGTCAACGCGAAGCCTTCCTGATGCGTTACTGGGAGGAAATGGATATAGCCGAAACGGCTGCAACAATGGGGTGCTCGGAAGGCAGCGTGAAAACGCACTGCTCCCGGGCGACGCACACGCTTGCAGCGGCACTTGCAGCAAAGGGCATAACACTATGAACGACCAAGACTTTCATCGTCGGGTCCGGCAGCATCTCAACACCTCTGCACGGAGCGTCTCGCCGTCTGTCAGTTCGCGCCTCCACGAGGCACGACAAAAGGCACTGAAACGCCAGAAAGTTGCGGTGCGTGGTCTCAGCATCGCCGGCCTGGGTCAGATGCTTTCCGAACACTTCGTACCGCGCGGAAAAATCACGCTGGCGGTACTTGCGGTCTTGCTTCTTGCGCTGGGCAGTGGCTTTCTCGGGCAGCTGCAACATACGGCAGACCTCGAGGAAGTGGACAGCGCCCTGCTCGCCGACGACCTTCCGATTGACGCTTACCTGGATCGCGGATTCGACGCATGGGTTCAAAACGACTCGCCCGACTGACCGCTGCGCTCACGCTGGTTTGCTCAACCCAGGCTTCGGCCATACCTCCGCTAACGCCGCCAGCCTGGAATGATCTGACCCCCGCCCAACAGCGCACGCTTACCCCGCTGGCGAAGGAGTGGAAGGATCTGCCTGACGAGCGGAAACGCAAATGGGCTGGCATTGCCGACCGTTTTCCCGGATACACACCGGAAGAACAGTCGCGCCTGCAGCGACGCATGCAGACCTGGATAACGCTGACTCCTGAGCAGCGCATGATCGCCAGGGACCAGTACCGCAACCTCCAGCGCATTCCTCCAGAAAAACGGGAAACCTTACGGGAAAGATGGAATGCCTATCAGGATCTGCCCAGCGAAGAAAAGCAACGCTTCACAGAAGCTGCGGCAAAGCCGGTGGCAAAACCGTCCATCCCGAAGATCGGCGCACCGCCCATCAAGCCCCTGAGCGCACCGCCACCACCGCGGGCAACGACGCGCAAAATAACGGTCACCCCGCCGCCGCCAGCTCCGGTCGCTCCTCCAGTCACGCCACCGGCAAGCACATCTAGCACCACTGCAGTGATTGAACCCGCAGCGCCCGCTACGGTACCGGCAATCACGCCCGCCAAACCCTGAACGGATTCATGCCTGAAATAACCACTCCCGCCGGGGCAATCCCCCCGGAGCGGCAGCCTGCCGAACTAGCAGGCCTGCGGCGACGCCTCGCCAGCATGCTCTACGAATCGCTGCTGCTGATCGGCGTCCTGGCGCTGACTTTCCTGGTTCCACTGCTCATGCTCGGTATCGGCACGAACTACACGCCGGACGGAAGCGTGCTATGGGTGTATATATTCTTCGTGCTCGGCGGCTATTTCCTCTGGTACTGGCGCCAGGGAGGTCAGACCCTGGCCATGCAGACCTGGAAACTCAAGATCGTCGATATCAACGGTGGTGTCATCTCACTCAAGCAAGGCTGGCTGAGATACGCACTGGCGTGGCCGTCAGTTCTTTTTTTTGGTGTCGGACTTGTCTGGGCGCTGTTTGACCGGGAACATCAATTCCTGCACGACCGCCTGGCCGGCACGCGAATCGTCCTACTCTCCGTCACACCACAGGACTGACTGAAAGCGCCTAGCGGCGCTCCACCCACCACATCATTGCCATCGCCGCCAGCAGGAAGACGATGCTCGGCGTGAGTGCCGCCACCGCCGGAATCCAGCCGTTTATGACCCCAAGATTGGAGAACAGGCCATTCAGCAAGTGGAAACCGACCCCGATCATGATCCCCGAGAAAACCTTCAGGCTGACGCCCCCCATACGGGTCTGCATGTAACCAAAAGGCAGCGCGAGACCCATCATCACCAAGGCCGCAAAGGGATACGCCAGCTTTTTCCACAGGGCAATCTCGTAGCGGGTGGTTTTCTGGTTGTTTTCGTCGAGATGGTGGATGTAGGAATACAGCGTCTCCACAGACATGCGCTCCGGCACTACCATCAGCACCGACAGAACGTCCGGAGTGAGCTCGGAATGCCAGATCAGCTCGGGCAGGTTCACCGTTTCAGTTCGGTCGCCCAAGAAGCGGGTCTGCCCGACAGTGCGAAGACGCCACCCCTCCTTGGCGTCATAAACACCGACTGCCGCATCGCTGATCGAAACCAGCACAGCATGATCGTCAAACTCGTAGATGCGCACGCCCTGCAAGGACGTATCGGGCAGCACGCTGCGCACATTCACGAACCGTTTGCCATCCCGCACCCACAAACCCGTCTTCAGCTCCTGGGAAACCATGGAGCGGGTTGCCGCCAGTCGCCACTGCTGAGCGGCTCTTTCGGCCGGAGGAGCGAGATATTCGCCAAACACAAAAGTCAGTAGCACGAAGACACTGCCGATGGACAGAAGCCCGAGCAGAAAGCGTCGCGTCGACAAACCCGAAGCACGCAGCACGGTAATTTCCGAATGCCGCGCCAGGGTGGTGAGGGCATATAGCGTGCCGATCAGAACGGCAATCGGCATCAGCTCGTACACCCGGCCGGGCATGATCATCGCAACGTAGATTGCTGCGTGATGAAGCATGTAGCCATTCTTGCCGATCTCGTCGAGTTCGTTGACGAGATCGAAGAACGCGAACAAACCCAGGAAGGCCAGCAACACCAGCGCAACCGCCGAGTAGATTTCCCGGCTCAGGTAACGGATATAAACGGGAATCATCAGCGCCTCCGCCAACGGGCAAACACGCTGAGGCGCCGGTAGAACAGCACCGCCAGAACCCCCATCATGACCAGATGAGGCGCCCACAAACCGACATCGAAACGCATGCGCCCCTGCCCGACCCACGCCTGGCAAACACTGAGCGCATTGCTATAGATCAGGTACACGAGGATCGCCAGGATCAGGTTATTTGCCCGGCCGGCCCGCGGATTCACAAAAGATAGCGGAATGGCGAGCAGGGCCAGCATCAGGGCCAGCACCGGTGTGCTGATACGCGCCAGCAGCTCTCCCCGGTTACGGTTATTGGGTTCTTTCAGCAAGGCCGGCAGCGCCAGCGTCTTTGGCTGACGCGGCCCGCTGTTTGCCTCTTTCGACTCCATGCGAATCTGGTAACGCTCGAACTCCATGACCCGGTAACTCGGGGTTCCGGGTGTGCCTTCGTAACGCCGGCCGTGCTCCAGCACGACGAAGCGGTTGCCTGCCCCATCGGTTTCCATGTGCCCGAGGGAGGCCACCATCACACCCAGACGGCCGTTCTGCATGCTGCTGGCAAAGACGTTGCGGACAAGCCCCTCCTCGCCAGACAGGGCCTCGACGAAGAACACACGTTCGCCCCCAGAGGATTCGCGGAACAAGCCCGGCGCAACCCGCGAAACGTCGTCCCGGTTATTCAGTTGCTCCTTGTACTCGACGCTCTTCTTCTGAGCCCACGGTGCAACGAACAGAGACAGGGCGGCTATCAGGATCACTACCGGCACGGCAAAACGCAGCACCGGGCGAACCCAGGCCGTGAGCGGTACGCCGCTGGAAAACCACACCACCATTTCCGAATCCCGGTAACTGCGGGACAGAGACATGAGGATCGCGATAAAGACGGTCAGGGACAGGACCACCGGCATCTGGGCAATGGCCCCGAATCCGATCAGTGCCAGCACGGCGTCAGCAGGCACACGTCCGCCTGCAGCCTGCCCTAGCAGGCGGATGAGGACCGTCGAAATCAGGATGGCAAACAGCGCCACGAAGACCGCTACGGCGTTCTGCGTGAATTCGCGCTGAGCGGCTCGGAGAAAAATCATGCGGGAAAAGTATCAGCGCCGGCAGGCGGCCGTTTTGACGTTCGCCGGGGTGCCGGCCATAATGTGGCGCGACGTCCCTTTGACGCGTGTTTCCAAGGAGAAGCGGGTGGAATTTACCATAAAGGCCGGATCGCCGGAAAAACTCAAGAACGGCTGTGTTGTGGTTGGCGCGTTCGCCGGGGGAGATCTGAGCGCAGCCGCCAGAGCGCTCGACAAAGCCAGTGACGGCGCGATTGCCACGGTGCTCGCCGGGGGCGACCTGGACGACAAGGCCGGCAGCACGCTGATGCTCCATTCCGTAGCCGGCGTGACTGCACCCCGCGTTCTGCTGGTCAGCCTGGGCAAGACCGAGGAACTCACCGACAAAGCCTATCGAGATGCGCTTGCCGCCGCAGCCAAGGCGCTGGCAGGCTCTGTGGCCGGTGACGCGGCCTTCTGCCTCGCCGATATCGAGCTTCCCGGCCGCGACCTGCCCTGGCGCCTGGCCCAAGCCGCACAGATCCTCAAGGACAGCACCTATCGCTGCGATGAGCTGAAATCCAAGAAGGAAGAGTCGAAAAAGGGCATCAAGAAGCTCGTCTTCGTCACCCGCCACAAGGATACCGCTGGGCTGGACGCCGCCGTGCTGCGCGGCGAAGCGATCGCCGACGGTCTGGCCCTCGCCAAGACCCTCGGCAACCTGCCGGGCAACGTGTGCACCCCGGGCTACCTGGCCACTGCCGCCAAGAAGCTCGCCAAGGACCACAAGATCAAGGTCGAGATCCTCGAACGAGCCGACATGGAAAAGCTCGGCATGGGCTCGCTGCTGTCCGTGTCCCGGGGTTCCCACGAACCGCCCAAGTTCATCATCCTTCACTACAAGGGCGGCAAGGCCAAGGACAAGCCGGTCGTGCTGGTCGGCAAGGGCGTCACCTTCGACTCGGGCGGCATCTCGCTCAAGCCCGGTGAGGGCATGGACGAGATGAAGTACGACATGTGCGGCGCCGCCAGCGTGCTTGGCACCTTCAAGGCCATCGCTCGCATGGAGCTGCCGATCAATGTGATCGGCCTCGTTCCGGCCACCGAAAACATGCCCGGCGGCTCGGCCACCAAACCGGGTGACATCGTCACCTCCATGTCCGGCCAGACCATCGAAGTCCTCAACACCGACGCTGAAGGCCGCCTGATCCTGTGCGACGCTCTCACCTACGCCGAGCGTTTCGATCCGGCCGCTGTGGTGGACATCGCCACCCTCACAGGTGCCTGCATCATCGCCCTGGGCAACGCCACTTCCGGGCTGATGGCCAACGACGACGCCCTTGCGGCCGAACTCCTTGCCAGCGGCCAGGCGTCCGGCGACAAGGCCTGGCAACTGCCCATCTGGGACGAATACCAGGAGATGCTCAAGAGCAATTTCGCCGACATCCCCAACATCGGCACCAAGGGCGCCGGCGCCATTACCGCCGCGTGCTTCCTGGCCCGCTTCACCAAGGCCTACAAATGGGCGCACCTCGACATCGCCGGGCCGGCCTGGAAGTCTGGAGCCGAGAAGGGCGCTACAGGCCGACCGGTACCCCTGCTCACCCAGTTCCTGATCGATCGCGCCGGCCAGTGATCGCGCAGACACCCCCCGCATGACCGAGATCCGCTTCTATCACAACGCCCCCGACCGCCTGCGGGTGGCCTGCGTGCTGGCTGCCAAGGCCAGCAGCGGGGGCCACAAGATCTCGGTTTTCGCACCGGACGGGGGCGTCGCTCGGCATTTCGACCAGATGCTGTGGAGCTATCAGCCCCTCGCCTTCGTTCCCCACGTGGCGGCAGGCTCACCGCTGGCCACCGAAACTCCGGTGGTGATCGGCAGTAATCTCGATGCGCTACCCCACCAGGATGTCCTCATCAATCTGGGGGACGCGCTGCCGTCCGGCTTTGACCGCTTCCAGCTGGTGCTCGAGATCGTCGGCCCGACCGACCCCGAGCGCCAGGCTGCCCGCGGACGCTATCGCAGTTACAAGGACGGGGGCTACGCCCTCAGTGCCCACGATCTGGCCCAACGGAGCGGCGAATGAGCACCATCCCAAACCCCGAACTGGAAATCTCCCTTGACGACGAGGAGGCCGAACACCTCATCGAAAGGACCGATGCCCTGATCCATCGTCACGAGAGCTTCGCCGCGACGTCCGAAACCGATGATCTGCCGGTACTCACCGACGTGGTGGACGACAGACTCGAACCCTTCATCGGCGAAACAGCCCCGATCATCCTCGAGCCGGTCAGCCCCGAGCCCGAGCAGGCAGAAACCCGCGCCGAACCTGTCTTCACCCTGCTTCCGGGCCCCGTCGACCAGGCCGAGCGCCTCGTCGCCCTCGACACCGCCATCAGCCGGCACATCGAGGACTGGGTCGCCAACGAACTGCCCCAGCTCGTCTCCCGCGAACTGGACGATCTGGCCGAACGCCTGCGCAGCACAGCAGCCGCCCACCTGCGCGCCACCCTCCTGCCCCTCGTCTCGGCCGAGATCGCCGACCAGCTCGATAGCACGCCCGACGCGTAACGCCCTGTCACACGCCAAGTCTTCCCGGCGGGCAGGCCGGGTGCATCCGCTATAATCCGCGTCTTTGCCTTCAAAGACAGAACCCATGGAACTGGCCAAGAGTTTCGAGCCGGCGGAAATTGAGCGCCGCTGGTATCAGCACTGGGAGACGAGCGGCTACTTTGCCGCCGGCCTCGACCGCAGCAAGCCCGCTGACCAATCCTTCTGCATCCTGCTGCCGCCGCCCAACGTCACCGGCACCCTGCACATGGGTCACGGCTTCAACCAGACGCTGATGGACGCGCTCACGCGCTACCACCGCATGCGCGGCTGGAACACCCTCTGGCAGCCCGGCACCGACCACGCGGGCATCGCCACCCAGATCGTCGTCGAACGCCAGCTGGACGCCCAGGGCGTCTCCCGCCACGACCTCGGTCGCGAGAAATTCCTCGAGAAGGTGTGGGAGTGGAAAGAGTATTCCGGCGGCACCATCACCCAGCAGATGCGCCGCATGGGCACCAGCCCCGACTGGAGCCGCGAGCGCTTCACGATGGATGCAGGCCTCAACAAGATCGTCACTGAAACCTTCGTTCGCCTCTACAACGAAGGCCTGATCTACCGCGGCAAGCGGCTGGTGAACTGGGATCCCAAGCTGCACACCGCCGTGTCGGATCTCGAAGTGGTCCAGGAGGAAGAGGATGGCTTCATGTGGCACATCCATTACCCCTTCTCCGACGGCCCGATCGGCGAGCTGACCGGCCTCACGGTCGCCACCACCCGCCCCGAAACCATGCTCGGCGACGTGGCCGCGATGGTGCACCCGGAAGACGAGCGCTACGCCCACCTGATCGGCAAGACGGTGCGCCTGCCCCTGTGCGATCGCGATATTCCGATCATCGCCGACGACTACGTCGATCGCGAATTCGGCACCGGCGTGGTCAAGGTGACCCCGGCCCACGACTTCAACGACTACGCCGTCGGCCAGCGCCACAAGCTCGAGCAGATCAGCATTCTTACGCTGGATGCCAAGATCAACGAACACGCCCCCACCAAATACCAGGGCCTCGACCGCTTCGACGCCCGCAAGGCCATCGTGGCCGATCTCGAAGCCGCTGGCGTGCTCGTCGACACCAAACCCCACAAGTTGCAGGTTCCCCGCGGCGACCGTACCGGTGTGGTCATCGAGCCGATGCTCACCGACCAGTGGTTCGTCGCCATGTCCAAGCCGGGCGAGGATGGCAAGTCCATCACGCAAAAGGCGCTGGATGTCGTTTCGTCCGGCGAGATCGAGTTCGTGCCCGGAAACTGGGTCAACACCTACAACCAGTGGCTCAACAACATCCAGGACTGGTGTATCTCCCGCCAGCTCTGGTGGGGCCACCAGATTCCGGCCTGGTACGGCATCGACGGCGAATGCTTCGTTGCCCACAGCGAGGAAGAAGCCCGCGCCCTGGCTGACAAGGCCGGCTACCCCGGCCCGCTGACCCGCGACCCGGACGTGCTCGACACCTGGTACTCGTCCGCCCTGTGGCCCTTCTCCACGCTCGACTGGACGCCCGAATACCCGGCCAAGTCGAACGACGCGCTCGACCTCTACCTGCCCTCCACGGTGCTCGTCACCGGCTTCGACATCATCTTCTTCTGGGTGGCGCGCATGGTCATGATGACCAAGCACATCACCGGCAAGATCCCGTTCAAGCACGTCTACGTGCATGGCCTGATCCGCGACGCCGAAGGCGCCAAGATGTCCAAGTCGAAGGGCAACGTGCTCGACCCGATCGACCTGATCGACGGCATCGGCATCGACGCGTTGGTGGCCAAGCGCACCACCGGCCTGATGAACCCCAAGCAGGCTGCCAGCATCGAGAAGAAGACCCGCAAGGAATTCCCCGAAGGCATCCCCGCCTTCGGCACCGATGCCCTGCGCTTCACCTTCGCCAGCCTCGCCAGCCCCGGTCGCGACATCAAGTTCGACATGAGCCGCTGCGAGGGCTACCGCAACTTCTGCAACAAGTTGTGGAACGCCACCCGCTTCGTGCTGATGAACACCCAGGACAAGGACTGCGGCCTCGACAATCACGATGCAACAGCGTGCACCGGCGCCTACCTGGACTTCTCCTTTGCTGATCGCTGGATCGTCAGCCGCCTGCAGCGTGTCGAGAAGGAAGTCGAGCAGCACTTCGGCGAATACCGTTTCGACCTGGTCTCCAAGACGGTGTACGAGTTCATCTGGGACGAGTACTGCGACTGGTACCTCGAGCTCGCCAAGGTGCAGATCCAGAGCGGCACCGAAGCCCAGCAACGGGCCACCCGCCGTACCCTGTTGCGCGTGCTGGAAACCATCCTGCGCCTGGCTCACCCGATGATTCCCTTCATCACCGAAGAGCTGTGGCAAACCGTCGCCCCGCTGGCTGCCCGCAAGGACACCGACAGCCTGTGCCTGGCCAGCTACCCGCAAGCCGACCTGGGCAAGCTCGACGAAACCAGCGAAGCCGAGGTCACCGAGCTGAAGGCGCTCATCTACGCCTGCCGCAACCTGCGTGGCGAGATGAACATCTCCCCGGCCCAGCGCATGCCCCTGATTGCCAGCGGCAACGCCGAGCGGCTGAAGAAGTTCGCCCCCTACATCGCCGGGCTGGCCAAGCTCTCCGAAGTGCAGGTGGTGGATGAAATCAGCACGGAAGAAATGGCCCCCGTCGCCATCGTCGGTGAGCAGCGCCTGATGCTCAAGGTCGAGATCGACATCGCCGCCGAACGGGAGCGTATTTCGAAGGAAATCGCCCGCCTGGAGGGCGAGATCGTCAAGGCCCACGCCAAGCTCGCCAACGAAAGCTTCGTGGCCCGCGCCCCGGCGGCCGTGGTGGCCCAGGAGAAGGAACGCCTGGCCAACTTCAGCGCCACCGTCGACAAGCTCAAGCCCCAGCTGGCCAAGCTGGTCTGAGCCACAAGGCGTCAAATTGAAAAGGGCCACGCAATTGCGTGGCCCTTTTTTCACCTACCCGGCACCACTTACTTGCGGCGCAGGAAGAAATCGAAAGCGTTGTCGGCCAGTTCGTTGTGGGCCACCAGTTCGTTGCCGGTCTGCCGGGCAAAAGCGGCAAAGTCCTTCACCGAACCCGGGTCCGTCGCGAGGACATGAAGCACCTGGCCGGCCTGCATTTCCGCCAGCGCCTTTTTGGCACGCAGAATGGGCAGCGGGCAGTTCAGGCCACGGGCATCCACTTCCTTGTCAAAATCCATTGTGTGACTCCATCTTCGAGGGGGCAATCAAGGCCGGATTCTAACGCGCCCCGCTGTTTTGGCCGATACCGAAGCACGCACTTTGACGCAGCGCCAAAAAACACTACCGTTCTGTGAAATAATGACAAATCAAGATTAGTGTCATACACAGACCGATACCCTTGCCGGCACCATCGGTAATCTGCATTCGGTCCGGCAAGACTTTCGCAACGCCAACAATCGCCCCAAGGTACCCCTAACATGCGCTCAAACATGCTCCAGACGGTTCTCAATGATCTGAACGGCACCTCCGCGGACATCGAAGCCTCGGCCATCATTTCCTCGGACGGCCTCATGATGGCTGCCCTGCTCCCCAACACCGTGGACGAAGACCGGGTGGGTGCGATGAGTGCAGCAATGCTGTCCCTCGGTGACCGTACCGCCCGCGAACTGGCCCGTGGCGGCCTGGAACAGGTTCTGATCAAGGGCGAAAAGGGCTACGTGCTGATGGTTCAGGCCGGCGCCGACGCCGTGCTCACCGTAATGGCCAAACCGAACGCCAAGCTCGGCCTCGTCTTCCTCGACGTACGCCGCGCCGCCGACGCCATCGGCCGAATCCTCGGCTGAACGGAGCACCAGCCGTGCAAGACATGGATCGCGCCCATATTGCGGGAGATGCCGCCGAACATGTGCTGACCTACGCCGACGGTACCAGCCGCCGGGTCTATGTGACGTCCATCGAAACACCCTACCCGCACGGCAAGCTCATCGTCTCGCGAACAAACACCGCCGGGATCATCACCCAGTGCAACCAGTCCTTCGTGGACATGTCCGGTTACGCCATGGATGAACTGATCGGCCAGCCCCACAGCATTCTGCGTCATCCCGCCATGCCCGCAGCGGCCTTTCGCGATCTGTGGGACACCGTGCAGGCCGGGCGCCAGTGGCACGGCTACGTGAAAAACCTGCGCAAGGATGGCGGACACTACTGGGTTTACGCCGCAGTCGTGCCCAACATCCGCGATGGCAACATTGCCGGCTACACCTCGGTACGGCGGGAACCGTCGCGGGTGAATATCGAAGCCTCCGAAGCCCGGTACGCGGAGATGAACCGGCCATGAGCTTCAACTTCACCGTCAGCCCGAGCTTTCCCAACGAGCGCATCTCCGACTGGTACATCTTCAATACCTGGCTGCAGCGCTCCCTGTCCCTGCCCATCCACCTTGAGCTCTACGACAACTTCGGCGCCCAGCGGGCAGCGATTGCCGCCGGCAAGGTGGACATGATCCACGCCAACCCCTTCGATGCCTCCCTGCTGGTGCGCGAAAAGGGCTTCCGTGCCATTGCCCGGCCGGAAGGCCCGCCCGACGAAATGGTCGTCGTCACGGCAGCCGACAGCCCCGCCCAGGGCATCCCCGACCTCACACCCGGCACGCGCCTGGCCTGCACCGACGACCCCTGCGTGAACACCGTAGGGCGCATCCTGCTCGAACCCGCCAACCTCGACACCGGCAACACCGTCGAGCACCGCCGCGATACCTACATCCAGGTCGCCAAAGAAATCCTGCGCGGCGAGGCCGACATCGGCTTTCTCCCGGTCGTGGCCTTCAAGTCCCTCTCGTCCCTTGTCCGGCGCGATTTGCGGGTACTGGTCACCAGCGATGCCCAGGTGATCCAGCACGTTTTCCTGGTCGGCCCGGCCCTCCACGAACGGGGCGACGACATCGCCCGTCTCCTCCTCGCCATGCACGAAACCAGCAAGGGCATCGCCATGCTCGAAGCCCTCGGCGCCACCAGCTGGCAGCCGGTCCAGCAGGAGGACGTGGAGTTCATGATCGACATCATCTCCACCCTGACCCAGTGAGCCCGTTTCCCTTCATCGCCGACAAGCTCCATCCGGAGCGCATCCGCCCCTCTGCGCCACCCGCGGTCTTTGGCCTGCCGGTGCGCACGCTGGGCATCGCCTCCCACTGGTGCTCTCCGGCAACGGGAGCACTGCTGGCGGCCGAAATCGGACGCAAACCGGCCAATCTGCACCTGCACATCCAGCGCATTTCCCTGTGGCGCAGCCTGGGCGATGAAAGTCGGGCGGCAGCAGCCGTCGTCGATCTGTGGATCGTCCTCGGCCCCCGGGGCATCGCCTTGCGCACCCGCATGCTGCGCAATCATTATGCGGCGCTGGAAGAGCGCGAACTGGGCATGTACCTGAGCGAACACCTGAATGACGGCATCAATCGCCATGACCCGCGGGTCGCCTTTCCCGATGTCGTTCTTGCCAGGCCGGTGGAAGGCCAGCTGTGCTTTCTGAGGGACACCTCGTCACCCCGGAGCTCCCGCTGCCCAGGCACACCTACTGCAATGAAACATCCATGAGCCGCCACACCCACCTCCCGGGCCAGCCACTTACAGCCCTGTACCTGCTCCACGCAGGCAGCATGGACGCCCGGCTGATCGGACTTTCCGTCGAACGTCACTGGAAGCACTCCGTGCGCCTGGTGGCAACGCTGGACGAAGCCCGGGTGGTACTCGTGGATTGCGACCGACCCGGCGTCGAAGCGGCCTTCGAGCAGTTGGGGCAGCATCCGCGCACCGGCGTCGTGTGCTACGCCTTTCACCCCAAGGACCACGCCCCGCGCTTTCCCAACCGGGTCATCCTGGGCAAACCGCTCAACCTCGAAAGCCTGCCCGGCATCCTCGCCCAGGCCGCAAACGACACGGCAAGACAAGTCGCGGTGGCACCGCCCCGCCCTCAAGCGGCCCCCGAAACACCGCCGGCAAACTTCAGCAGCAAACCCGCCGCCCTCGGCCATGGCCTCAAAATGGACGACGAGCGCGACCTGTGCGGCGCGATGGACGACATCCCCCTTACGGCGGGTGCAACCCTGCCCGAAAAGCTCTTCTTCGACCCTGACCTGTACCTGATCGGCCACCTGTCCCGGGCAGTCGAACAAGCCATCGTCTCCGGTCGACCCCATGTCATTTCCGGCCTGCCCCGCCTTATCGGCGTCCAGCCACGGCCGCTTCCGATATGCGTCACGGCCTTCCGCGACAACCAACTGCGGCCCTTTTCGATGACCCAGTTGCCCAATACAACGGCACGCATCGTCAGCAGCCTGATTTTCAGTGAATCCGTAGGCACCGATACGGTTTACGGGGCGGAAGATTTCCTGTGGAACATCGCCGCCTGGGCCGCCCGCGGCCGCCTGCCCCTGGGTGCCGACCCCTACCAGCGCGTGCGCCTGAAGGCCTGGCCGAACTTCACCCACGCCTTCGTTTCGCCCCACGCCCTGCGCATAGCCGCCCTGTGGACGCGCACCTGGGCCAGTCCGGTGGAAATCGCCACCCGGCTGGCCATCCCCCATCGCTACGTCTTTTCGGTGTTCTCCTCGGCCCAGTTTGCCGGGCTGCTGGACCGGGATGCACCGGCAGTGACACCTCCGGTTATCGCCCCCGTCGTCGCCCCCACGCAGCAACAACGCCCTTCCATTCTGTCCCGAATTCTCAGAAAGCTTCTCAATGCGGTCTGAACGCGCCCGCCACAACAAGATCATTTTTTCCGGTACCGTCGGTGCGGGCAAAAGCACCGCCATCGCGGCCCTCAGCGACATTCCGCCAGTCAGCACCGAAGCCGTCGCCAGCGACGAAACCGCCGCACTGAAGAGAACCACCACCGTTGCCATGGATTACGGTGTGCTGAACCTGCCCGACGGCGAGAAAGTGATGCTTTACGGCACGCCCGGGCAAGAGCGCTTCAGTTTCATGTGGGAAATCCTCTCTGAAGGTGGAATCGGCCTTGTCCTGCTGATCAACAACGCCAACACCGACCCGCTCAAGGATCTCGAGAACTATCTGGCCGCGTTCCGTAAATTCATCTCCGGTACGGCGGTCGCCATCGGCGTTACCCACATGGACCGGGCCCAGGAGCCCGGGCTCGACGCCTACCGGCAAAAGCTCGCCGACCTCGGTCATGACCCGCTGCCGGCAGTCTTCCGGGCCGACGCCCGCAACCGTGAAGACGTGGCCATGCTGGTCAAGGCCCTCCTATACACCCTCAACCCCGGACTGATCGATGCTTGAGATTACCCCCGGCTCCCACCTGAGCGTCACGCCCTACGGCGCATGGCGGGCGGTAGCCCGTGCCGATCACAGCCCCCAGCGGCAGATCCTCCTCGGCGTCCTGCGCGAGGCCATAAGCCCCCTGCTGAGCCTCGAATCGATTCGCGAATGGACCGGCGAAAGCGACCCGGAAGCCGCCCTCGCCCACCTGCTCCCCTTGCAGGAAGAAGCCTGCCTCGAAGCCTGGCCGCGACCGCGCATGGCCCCCATCGGCACCCTTGAAGCCACCCTGCCGGAACTCCTCGCCGCCCTCAGCGACAGCGGGCAGGCCGTACTGGCCGATCACATGGGTTTCTGCCTGGCCATCGCCGGCTATCCGAGCGACACCGGCGAAGCCCTCGCCGCCCTCGGCGCCGACATCCTGTCGGTCGCCGAACGCCAGTCGGTAGCCCTCGCCAAGCTCGGCGACCACCTGCTGGATGGCTGGGGCAATGTGGACGCAGCCGGCGTCAGCGGTCTGAGCTTCTGGCCGATGCACGTGGGGCGCACGCGCCTGGCCCTGACCGTCAGCGGGCGTCCGCGCTTCAACCAGCGCGCCTTCGCTGACCTGGTGTGGGCACTCTACGTACGCTACGGACAGATCTGAAAGCCGGACTCAGCGTTGTTCGCGGCGCTCGCGCATCTGTTCGGCGAGCAAGGCGCTCACCTCCCGCAGGCGGGAATCCACCGCCGAATGCTCGAAGAAATCCCCGTCGCCGGCCGCCTGGGCCAGGCTGAGCTGTTGGGCAGCAGCTGCGTAATTGCCCTGAATGGCATAAACCTCACCCAGCGAGCGATGCTGGGCCAGGCGCTTGCCCAAGGTCGCCTCCGCCCGGGCACGCAGCTCCCAAAGAGTCGCATTGCCCGGCGTGGTCAATACCTCCGCCTTCACCACCGTCAGCGCATCGGCAGGGCGCCCCGCATCGATCAATGCCCCCAGCTGGCCGTAGATGAGTCGGCGCGACTGGGGAAAACGGCTGCGCGCCTCCGCAAACACCTTTGCCGCACCAGCCGAATCACCGTGGGCCAACAACAGATCGCCCTCCAGCCCGTCGATCATCGCCGAAACCGCCTTCAGCTTGCGTAGCTCAACCATGGCGCGGTCAGCGTCGGCAAGCCGCTTGACGCTGAGATAGGCCCGGGTCAGCCCGTATTGGGCCGCAACTGTTGCTGAACCCGCCCGCGCAGCCCTTTCGAACTCCTCGACAACCTCCCGTGACGCCACACTTCCCACCTTGAGCTTGGCCCGTACCAGCTGGAAATCGAGAGAATCCGGCACTTGCCGGTAAGGCATGTTGGCAACCCGGTTCTCCATTTCGGTGATCCGCTCGCCAGTCAAAGGGTGGGTGCGCAGATAGGCCGGCGCATTGTTCTCGTAGAGCCGGCTGTTCTTCTGCAGGCGCTCGAAAAAGCTCGGCATCCCGCGCACGTCGAAATCCGCCGCGGCGAGGTTCTGTACCCCGAGCCGGTCGGCTTCGTTCTCGAAATCCCGCGAGTAAGCCAGTTGTGAACTCAGTCCCGCCGCCTGCCCGGTCATGATGGCCGCCTGACTGACCTGCGAACTCGATTTGGCCGCCAGTATCGCGACCAGCAGTGAAGCCAGCATCAGCACGCCAAACTGCCCCTGCTTGCCGACCATCCGGGCAATGTGGCGCTGGGTGACGTGGGCGATTTCATGGGACATCACCCCCGCCAGCTCCGACTCGCCCTGGGCGGCCAGGATCAGTCCGGTGTGTACCCCGATCTTGCCGCCCGGCATCGCAAAGGCGTTGAGCGACGGATCGTTCACCCCAAAAAACTCGAAGGGCAAACCTGCCCCCGGCCCGGCCGCCACCAGACGGTCACCAAGAATGTTGAGGTAATCCTCAACCTCCGCGTCCTGCAGGTAAGACGGCTCCTTCCAGCGGATGTCGCGCATGATCTGCGCGCCAATGCGCTGCTCGGCCAAAGGCGAAAGGTCACTCGAAGCACTATCGCCCAGGTCGGGCAGGCTCTGGGAAAAACTGCGCGGCACCAGGGCAACGCACAGCAGGGCGGCGATCAGACGTTTTTTCACGATGCTATGATACGCGACCCTATCCAGCGGTTCCCCAAAGCCCGATGAGCGACGTCTTTACCCACTTCGATGCCCAGGGCCAGGCCCACATGGTGGACGTTTCAGCCAAGTCCGAAACCCGCCGGGTCGCCCGCGCCGAAGGGCGGATCGTGATGGAGCCAGCCACGCTGGCAAAAATCCTCGCCGGCGACAACAAGAAAGGCGACGTGATCGGCATCGCCCGCATCGCCGCCATCCAGGGCGCCAAGCGCACCGCCGACCTGATTCCCCTGTGCCACCCGATCCCGCTTACCCGGGTCACCGCCGACTTCGTCGCCGAGGGCAACGACACCATCCGCTGCACCGTCACCGCCGAAACCGTCGGCCGCACGGGTGTAGAAATGGAAGCCCTGACCGCCGTGCAGGTCGGCCTGCTCACCATCTACGACATGTGCAAAGCCGTGGATCGCGGCATGACCATGGATGGCATCCGCCTGCTCGAGAAGGAAGGCGGCAAGTCGGGGCACTGGAAAGCGGAGGGGTAACCTTCCTGCAGGGTCGACTGTAGGGGCGACTTCAGTCGCCCTCGGACTCTGAATAACGAATCCCGTCTTGGTTACGCGCGGATGGGCGACTGAAGTCGCCCCTACGATCGCTCCCGCTCGATGATCCGGACTGACGTCAAATTTGGGGTGGGTTCGTCTCGCGTACCGGGTGACGATGCTTGCCTACCGCAGCGATAAAGGCTTCCGCACCATCATCAAGCGTATCGATGCCCGCCAACAGAATGCCCGGATCGGGCGTGCCCGACGCCAGAGTGTTGGCGATGCCGGCCTTGTCGAGCAGAGCCTTCGAAGCGCCGATGGCCAGGATGGTCTTGCCGTGGCGATACTGGTTGGTCACAAACTCCAGCGTCTGCCCGCATCCGGCCAGCAGCCTCACCCCGTCGCCCCCATCGGGCAGGACGAGCGCGTCGAACAGTACCGGTGGTGAATTCTCCAGCGTACCGGTCGCTTCCACCAACTCGCCGTCGGCGGTTTGAACCGGACCGAGGCGGGGCGCGACAATGCCCGCAACGGCGCCGGCAGCGGTAAGCGCAGCCTGAACAGCCACGATGGAAGCGCCGTGCACGCCGTCGGCGACCAGAATCGCCACCTTGCGGGTGCGGATGCCGCCGTCACCGGGCAGTGCCGTCAGGGAAAGTGCCGACGACGTGGTCACTTCGGGGAGCATGCATTTCGCGAGAGCCGTCGGCATGGCCTCGGGCAACTTCATGCCAAGCCCGGCGGCGATTTTTGCAGCCATGTCGGCGGAAACGTTCATCAGCGAGGCCAGCATCCGTTTGCGGATGGCCGGCACGGTGAGCTTGCTCAGTTCAAAGCGGAAGGCGCCGACGATGTGGGCCTTTTCGACCTCGGTCTGACTTTCATAGAACAGGGTGGCCTGGGTGTAGTGGTCGGCAAACTTCTCCGGCTTGCCGCGCAGTTTGTCACCTTCGAGCGGCTCCGGGAAAGACACGAAACCCGCCGCACCGGCCTGGAACGGGCAGCCGCCGCCAAGCGAGTTCGGCTCGTAGGCGACCCGGCCACGGGGGATGGCCTGGCGGTGCAAACCGTCGCGCTGGTTGTTGTGGACTGGCACCAGCGGTGCGTTGATCGGGATCTCGTGGAAGTTTGCCCCACCCAGTCGGGTGATCTGGGTATCGAGATAGGAATGGATACGGCCAGCCAGCAGCGGATCGTTGCTGAAGTCGATGCCGGGCACCACATGCGCGGTACAGAAAGCAACCTGCTCGGTTTCGGCAAAGAAATTGTCAGGGTTGCGGTTGAGCACCATGCGGCCGACCGGCGTCACCGGCACCAGTTCTTCGGGAATCAGTTTGGTGGCATCGAGCACATCGAAGCTGAAGGCTTCGGCCTGGGCTTCGGTGAATATCTGCAGGCCAAGCTCCCATTCCGGGTATTCACCGGCTTCGATGGCGTCCCAGAGATCGCGGCGATGAAAGTCGGAATCGGCGCCGGCGATCTTGACCGCCTCATCCCAGACCAGCGAATGGGTGCCGAGTTTGGGCGTCCAGTGAAATTTGACGAAGTGCGACTCACCCGCCGCATTGACCAGCCGGAAGGTATGCACGCCGAAGCCCTGCATCATCCGCAGGCTGCGCGGAATTCCGCGGTCGGACATCACCCACATCAACGTGTGGGTGGTCTCCGGCATCAGCGAGGCAAAGTCCCAGAAGGTGTCGTGGGCCGATGCGGCTTGCGGCATGCCGTTGTGCGGCTCGGGCTTCACGGCGTGGATCAGATCCGGGAACTTCATCGCGTCCTGGATGAAGAACACCGGGATGTTGTTGCCGACCAGATCCCAATTGCCTTCGTCGGTGTAGAACTTGACGGCGAAGCCGCGCACATCGCGCGCCGTGTCCACCGAGCCCCGCTCACCGGCGACCGTCGAAAAGCGCACGAAGACCGGCGTGATTTTGCCGGCCTCCTGGAAGGGGGCGGCGCGAGTCAATTCGGTCAAGGGCTCGTAAGCCTCGAAATAGCCGTGGGCGGCGGAACCGCGCGCATGAACGATGCGTTCCGGAATGCGTTCGTGATCGAAGTGGGTGATCTTCTCGCGCAGGATGAAGTCTTCTAGCAGGGTCGGCCCGCGCAGGCCGGCTTTCAGCGAATTCTGGTTGTCACCGACGGCGACGCCCTGATTGGTCGTCAGCACCTCACCAGCCGAGTCGACGCGCGCCCGGTCGAGCGAGGCAGCACCGCCGCTGGTCTTGGCCGACAGATTGGATTCGCTGAGGGTGCTGGCGGATGCCAGATCGGAGGTCGGCTCCTGCGTCAGCCCTGCAGCCGGCGAGATCGCATTGTCACGCCCGAACTCCTTGATTTTGTTGGCGTTGTGCGGCATCGATGCAGCGAGTGCCTCGACAGCAGCGGCTTGTTGCGCCAGCGCGTCGGCAGCACCAGGGTCAGGTGCCGGGGTAGGCTGATTGTTGCCAGCCATCGGTTTGGGAGCTGTCATTTTCATGGAGTCATCCTGAGTGCTTGAGGGTTCGGGTGGTCGATGGTGGCCTTGGTCACCGCTGCACTGGTCCGGCGCTTGACATGCGAGCTCGCAGGCCAAGGATTTGGCATGTCGGATCTTCTTCAGCCTCGGGCGGCGAGAAGATCGGCCTTGCGCGCTGCCATCCGGGCACCGAGTTCGACCAGATCCAGGGACGAGGCCTTGACCTTGGGGAACATCTCGCCCTGCTCTTCCTTGACGTGGTGTTCGACGTATTCGGACAGCACCTTGACCTTGGCGTCGTAGATATCACCGTCAGGTTCGACCCCTTCGAGTTGTGCGATCAGATCCTTGATGCCGCCATGCTCAACCGTGGCTTCCGGCACCAGAAGCTTGTCCTTCAATGCCGCTTCGATGGCCGGGTAGAAGATCTCTTCCTCGATCTGCACATGCACGCTCAATTCGGTACAAATCTCGGCGACGAGCGCCTTCTTCTTTTTGCTGGAATCCGTTTTTTCGTAATCTGCAAACAAACCGCTAACCGTTACGTGGTCAGCCCTAAGCAAGGCGATGGCGTCCTTCGCGGCAGCGGGGGGCTTCGTTGTTGAGGGGGTCTTGGTGGTAGTCGTCATGGCAGTCCTTATCGTGATCGCAGGTTTGGAAGTGTCATGCCCATAACATCGGCAAGATGTTGAACGGTAGAGTCCCGGCGAAGCCGAGTCTGTGGGATGACGAACATAACCGTGACCGTCATTTGGATCACTCGCTCGTCTCCTGCCTGACCTGCGCGATGTCATCAACGCCCTGGCCTTATGTAGGCTTGGGCACAGATGTGGGCGCATTTCGGGTTCAGACTAAGCTCCCGTTGTTTGCGTAAACAATTACTGCTTATGCCTTCCTTAACCGCCACGGTATCCGTTTCGTCTTTGCTCGCGTCGGTGCACACCCTGGCCAGGCGTTTCCTCACTTTGACGACGGAGGAAGGCAAGCAAGCCGGCCTGAGGCTGTTGTCGATGCTGGGGCTTGCCCTGCTGGCCGCTGGCCTGGCAATCACCGGCTGGCTCGGGCTGCTGGCGGGCATCGTCGTCGCACTTGTTCAGAACGACATCGTCAGTTGGTGGCTAGCGCTGGGGATTGCGGCTCTGCTCAGTTTCGCTGGTGCCGGTGGACTTGCACTGATGACCCTGCGGCGCGGCGCGAAGCCGTTTTTCGCGGCGACGCGGCGTCAGCTGGGGCCCTGTGGCAAGCTGGAAATCGAGGTGAATGAGGGCTCACCTACGCTCGCTCCGTACGAACAGGAGGTCGAGGACGGCAGGATGGCCGCCCATGCCGAATACCAGGAACTGCGTAAGCGCTTGCGGCGCCGTGTCGCCTCCCCGCTGGTCATCGGCGGCGGTGTGCTCGCCGGGATCGCCGTCGGGTATCTCGTGGGGGGCCGGCGCCAACCCAAATACCCGCTTCAGCCCGGACGTCCCAACGCCTGGATGCAAGTCCTCGGCTCACTGCGCGTGCTGACGCCGCTATGGCTGGCACTCCGTTCTGCGCCCCAAGCACAAGCAAATGGCGAGGAAAAGGCAACGGTGGGCGAACGCCATGGATCTTAGGCAGATCAGGGGCCTGATCGGCAAATCGATAAGCTCGTGGATTGACGATTTCGCGCCGAGCATGGGTGCAGCTCTGGCCTACTACACCCTGTTCTCGATTGCCCCGCTACTCATCATCGTCATCGCCATCGCAGGTCTTGTTTTTGGCCAGGATGCTGCCCGCGGCGAAATCGTTGCGCAGATACAAGGCCTGATCGGACGCGACGGCGCAATCGCTGTGCAAGGGCTGTTGAAAAGCACCAGCGAACCAGCGCAGGGAGTCGTTGCCATCTTGATCAGCACAATCATGCTCGTCATCGGTGCGACAACCGTGTTCGCGGAATTACAGAGCGACCTCGACCGCATCTGGCGCGTCCCTGCCCCGGCAACACAGACTGGCATCTTCCTCATGTTGCGCACGCGCCTGCTTTCTTTCGGCCTGGTGCTCGGCCTCGGATTCCTGCTTTTGGTTTCATTGGTGATCAGTGCGGCGATCGCCGCCATCGGCAAATGGTGGGACGGTATCTTTGCTGGCTGGGAGGCAATTCTTCAGGCAATTGATTTCTGCATCTCGTTCGCCATTTCAACCTTACTCTTCGCGATGATCTTCAAACTCATGCCACGAGCCAGAATCGCGTGGCGGGACGTCTGGATCGGCGCGGCAGTGACGGCACTCTTGTTCGAAATCGGTAAACTCCTCATCGGCTTGTATCTGGGGAAAGCCAGCGTCGCATCGGGTTTCGGCGCAGCCGGCTCGCTGGTCGTGCTGCTAGTGTGGGTCTATTTCGCGGCGCAGATTTTTTTGCTGGGGGCCGAATTCACGTGGGCCTACGCCCACGAACGCGGCTCGAAAGCGGAACAATGCAGGCAGCGGTCGGAGCCCGCTGTGTCGAGTCTTTCGGGCGGAGCACCGACCGCTGCCAGCAGCCAGGTACCAGCTTCCGTCCAGAACAGACCCGTATCGATGGCGCACGAGCGTCGAGCTGTTGGCTCCGACAATATCCGATACCGCGCCCGCCCCCGGAAACCTTAGAATGGAGCCCGATCAGGACGTATTTTGGAGAGACCGATGAATCACCCGCTTGGCTTCGCACCTCTCGACATCCACGCCCGGAAGGCCGGAGCCTGATGAGTTGCCGCCGTGATTTCCTGCAGGCCTTCGGCAGTGCCACCGCCCTCGGCGGACTGCTTGGCCTGGGCCTGCTGAAGCCGAGCCGCGCCCTGGCCGTCGATTTCAACCGCGCAGCCTTCGACGCCAGAACCGCCGCCGAGGCCCTGCGCCTGATCGGTGCAGCCGGCGCCGAAATGAGCCGCGACATCCTGCTCAAGGCACCGGAAATCGCCGAGAACGGCGCCTCCGTGCTCATCGAAGTGGTCAGCAGCATTCCCGGCACGACGCGCCTCTCGGTGTTGGTGGACAAGAACCCCTTTCCCCTTGCCCTCCAGTTCAACTTCGCCCCCGAGGCGGTCGCGCGCTTCCAGGCCCGACTCAAAATGGCCGAAACCTCTCGCCTGCGTGTCGTCGCCATGGCCGGCGGCAAGCACTACACGGTGTTCCGCGAGGTGAAGGTCACCATCGGCGGCTGCGGCGAATAAACGAGGAAATCCGAATGCCCGATCCGATCAAGATCCGCGCCACCGTAAAGGGCAGCGACGGAGAAGTCCGCGTGCTCCTGCCCCACCCGATGGAGTCCGGCCTGCGCCGCGATGCCGCCGGGCAGCTGATGCCCGCCCACTACATCACCTCAGTCACCCTCAGCCTCAATGGCCGCCCGGTGATCGAAGGCGGCCTGGGCACTGCAGTGTCGGTCAATCCGCTGTTCGCCTTTCAGCTCACTGGCGTCAAGGCCGGTGACAAACTGGCCGTGGCCTGGCTCGACAACAAGGGTCAGCGGGGCAATGCGGAAAGCACCTTCACGACCGCCTAGGTAGCGCTCAAACGCTTGAAAATGTAATGGCTCCGCGCAAGACAGCGCCGCACCATCGGGACTAGAATGGTCCGCGCCTGTCCCCCCCCAACCGCCGATGGCATGCCCATGAGCCACGAAATCGAACTCAAGCTCACCCTTCCTCCGAAGGCCCTCCCCGCCCTGCGCCGTCATCCGCTGATCGCCGAGGCGCCCCGTGAAGGCCGCACCTGCACCCTCGAGAACACCTACTTCGACACCGCCGAGCTCGAACTGCGCGAACGCCGCATGGCCGTGCGCACCCGCAAGGCCGGCAGCCGCTGGCTGCAAACGGTGAAATGCGCGGCTGAATCCAATGGCGGCCTGTCCTCCCGCCCCGAATGGGAGCAGCCCTACGCCAACGGCAGTTTCGACTTCTCGGCCATCGACCGGGACGACGTGCGCAAACGGCTTGAAGCCCTGCAGCCGCAACTGGTACCGGTGTTCACCACCCGTTTCAAGCGCGAAACCTGCATCCTCACGCCGCGCGAGGGCGTCAAGGTGCTGGCCATGATCGACAACGGCAACATTGAGGTGGGCGAACACTCACGCCCCCTGTGCGAGCTGGAGCTGGAACTGGTCGAAGGCGACCCGCAGGAACTCTATGCCCTCGCCCTGCAACTGGCCGAAACCCTGCCCCTGACGCCCGAGAACGTCAGCAAGGCCGAACGCGGCTACCGCCTGTTCTCCAACCATGCCATGCGCCCGGCCAAGGCCAAGCCATCCCGGCTCACCCCCGAGCACTCGCCGGTGGACGCCTTCCGCATCATCGGCTTCGACTGTCTGGCCCTGTGGCAGACCAACGAATCCGGCGCGCGGGAGAGCGATGATCCTGAATTCATCCACCAACTCCGCGTCGCCTTGCGCCGCCTGCGCTCGGCCCTGCGTCTGTTCAGCCCGGCCCTGCCCGCCGAATTTGTGAAGCGCTGGTCCGATGGGCTCAAGGATGCCGCCGACGGCCTCGGCGCCGCCCGCGACCTCGACGTGATGCTCGCCGAAGTGCTCAGTCCGGTCGCCGAATCCGGCCTCGCCGACGACGCCACCCAGCGCCTGATCGCGATGGCCGTGGATCGTCGTGACCGCGAAAAGGCCACCACCCGCGAGCAGCTCCTCGCCGCCAGCCACGGCCGCCAGATGCTGGCCCTCGCCTCCGACCTCTACGCGCTGCAGAGCGACGCCCTCGTCAAATCGGCCAACCTCACCACCTTTGCCCGCCTTCAGCTCACCCAGCTCCGCAAGCGCGCCCGCAAGCGCTTCACCGCAGCGGGCGACCTGCACGCCGAAAAGCTCCACGAGCTACGTGTATCCCTCAAGCGCCTGCGCTACGGCATCGAGTTCCTGCTGCCGCTGCTGCCCGAAAAATCCACCGTCCGCTTCGCCAACGAGATCGCCGAGATCCAGGAAACCCTCGGCTATCTCAATGACGAATCCGTCGCCCGCAGCCGTCTCAAGGCATGGGCCGGCAAAGACCCGGAACTACGTAGCGGCGCCGCCTTCGTGGCCGGCTGGCACGCCCCCAAGATCGCCCGCCTGCGCAAGAGCGTGCTGCCCGCCCTCGAGCCCATCCTGTGGGGCAAGGCCCCGTGGCGACGCTAGGAGGCCAATGCCATGGATTCATCATCCGGTAACCTGGCTGTTCCAGACTCCCGCCCTGTTTTGAGGAGCGAGGAGACAAAAACAATGGATTTGCTGCTATGGCGTCACGCGGAAGCGGTAGACGGCCTGCCTGACAGCACCCGGGAGCTGACCGAACGAGGCATCCGCCAAGCGAAGAAGATGGCCGAATGGCTGGACACCCGACGCCCCAAGAAGCTGCGCGTACTGGTCAGCCCCACCACCCGCACCCGCCAGACGGCGAGTGCTTTCACCAAGGATTTCGAAATCGTGCCGGCCCTCGGCCCGGGCAATGACATCTCCGGCATCCTGGCCGCCTGTGGCTGGCCCGGTGGCGGTGGCTCGGTGCTGGTGGTCGGTCATCAGCCGGAGCTGGGACGTCTGGCGGCCCTGCTCCTGTCCGGCCAGGAAGCCGACTGGACAATCAAGAAGGGCGCATTGTGGTGGTTCAGCAACCGGGTCAGGGAAGATGAAACCCAAACCGTGCTGCGCGCTGTGATTCCCGCCGATCTGGTCTGAAACCCGGTCAACCAAAAATAAAAAAGCCACCAGATCGGTGGCTTTTTCTTTGGCTTCAGACAAGGCTCAGACCGACATCGCCTTCACGTGCTGGATCACTTCCCCAATCGCCTGCTGGGCC
>JAOAUC010000037.1 GCA_030157785.1 Zoogloea oleivorans | reverse complement strand
CGACCGTCTTCATCTTCTTGCCGAATTCAACGGCGAGGGGCAGGCCTACGTAGCCAAGGCCGATAACTGCGATTGTGCTCATGAAAGTCGTTCCTGATTAAAATTTCTGCTGCTAAAAACTGTTATAGCGAGGCCTTGAGCTTTTCGAGCTCGGCGCGGACAGGGGACTTTTCAGGCGCGCTGCTCATTGCCGCATCCAGCTCCTTGCGCGCCCCATCCTTGTCACCGCTCTTTGCCAGTGCCTTGGCGAGACTCAGACGCAACTGCGGCAAATTGGGGCCGAGGCTCACAGCCTTCCGGAGCTGCTCTAGACCCTTTGCCGTATCACCACTTTCGATCAGCAAAACACCGAGCGTATCGATAACAACCGGGCTGTTCGGCGCCAGCGCAACCGCTTGCTGGGCGACACTGATCGCGCTCTTGTCACCCTGCTTGCCAAGCACCCACGCCAGATTGTTCAGCAGCATGGCGTTCTTGGGTGCGAGCTCCAGCATCTGACGGTACTGCTGCGCGGCCAGATCGTACTTTTGCTCGGCAAGACTGCGCTCGGCCAGATACGACCGCAGCACCAGATCCTTCGGATTGGCCTTGACCCAATCGGCGGCCAGCTTGGCCGCCTCCGCAGTCTGACCCGCAGCAACCCGCGCCCGATACAGACGCAGCACCGACTGCGGCCCCTTGTCACGTTTGAGCGCTTCTTCCAACGGCGCCAGGGCTTCAACCTTCTTGCCCATGGCACCCAGAACCTCGCCTTCGAGGACGAAGCCGACAGCAGCATCCTTGCGCTGCTTCTGCATATCCCGCGCCACACCAATGGCCGCATCACCCCGCTGGTTGTTGAGCAGGATGGCAATCAGGCGCTGCTGGGCCTCGACGTTGTCAGGCTTGATGACGAGGGCCTTGCGCAGACTCTGCTCCGCACTCGACAAATCCTTTGTGGCCACCTGCAAGTCCGCCATGGCAAGCAGCGGGCCGGGCGAGTTGGGCATACGCAAAACCAGCTTGCCGTAGGTGCTCAAAGCCTGCTGCAGTTCGCCGGCAGCCACTTGGGCGCGTCCGAGTAGATCCTGAACCGCGGGATCCTCAGGTGCAGCCACGGAGGCCTCCTGAGCCAGGAGAAGTGCCCGCTTCGCATCACCTGACTGGATCAGCAAGCGCACCAGCCCCATGCGGATCGGGAGCGACGTGGGAATGGCCGTCAGACCTTTGTCCAGCAGGGTCTGAACGTCCTTGCCCTGCGCGCCGGTCATGGCCAGAAACTCTCCGTACTGCAGGTAAGCCTGGGGGTTCTTCGGGTTATTGGCAACAAAATCTTCGTAACGTTTACGCGCGGAATCAAGTTTCTTGTCCACGATATCGAGTCTGGCCAGATTGCTCACAGCGGGCAGGAAATCCGGCTTGAGCTCCAGCGCCCGCTCAAAGGCCTTGCGCGAACCAGCAGGATCCTTGCCTGCAAGCAGAACACCACCCTTCATGTTATGGGTGATCGGGTCGTTCGGCTTTTTCTTTTCGAGTGCCTGCACTGCGGCCAGGGCCTTTGCCACTTCGTTACGACGAAGATGGGCCATGATCAAGGTGATATCCGCCTGGATATTGTCGACATCAAGCGCAGAGGCCGCCTCCAGATCCACGAATGCCTGCTCGGTTTCTCCTGCAGCAAGGCGCGAAGCGCCGAGGCGGGTCCGGTACTGGGCGTTCTTGGGATCAGCGACGCTGGCACGACGGAAAAACTCTTCGGAACGCGTGAAATCACCGTTCATGGCGTAAACCTGACCGGCAAGGTTCAACACCGCCACATCATCAACGTTCTCCTTGAGCATCGGCTGAAGGGACTCCAGCGCCTTGGCCGGCTCACGCAAGCCCAGGTAGGCGGAAACCATCTGGCGACGTGCAATAACAAGATTCGGACTCTTCTCGAGAACCTGCTTCAGGTTCTCGAGCGCCTGGGCGTAATCCTGTCGCTGCAGTTGCAGCGTGGACGCCAGCAGCATTCCGGGAACATAACCCGGCGCAACACGAAGCACCTGCTGGACGCCCTCGTAAGCTTCCTTGTTCTTGCCGTTCCGGACGTCCAGGTAGGCTTGCAGATAAATGGCGAGTGGGTGATTGCCCGACGCCTTCTTCATGTCCTGGATCTTGGTCTGCGCCACATCCAGCTTGTTGTTGCGAATAAGCAGCGAGATGAGATTCTGGTAGGCAGCCACGTCCGTCGGCTTGCCGGCAATGACCGCCTCGTAGGCGGGCAATGCTTCGTCCGAACGATTCAGAGCCACCAGAAGGTCTGCGCGCAGGCTGTGGGCCTCCGGCAGCTTCGGTGCATCCTTGAGAATGCCATCCACGTCGCTCAGGGCACCCGCGAGATCCCGACTGACAGCACGAATGCGCGCCTGCCCCACCCGTGCAAGAGGAAAGCCGGGGGAAGCCTTGATGGCGGACTGGAAGGCCTCTTCAGCCGCTTCGCGCTTGCCGAGGGAAAGAGCGGCATAACCCTGGGACGTCAGCAAGCCGGCCTGGGCTTCAGGCTGAGTGAGATTCTGGTTGGCGAGTTCAGTGGCGATTCGCTGCCCCTGCCCCGTCGCGAGCAAACTCTGGGCAAGAAGGGGCACAACCAGATCGGGCGAGAAACCCAGATCGAGCGCGCGCTTCAACTCCTTTTCGGCGCCTGCGTAATCGCCCTGCTCGTAATTGAGCTTGCCAAGAAGGTAACGAGCCTCCGCAAAACTCGGATTTTTCTGCAATGCGTTCTTGAGCTGAATCGAGGCCGCGCTACGATCGTTCTTGGCCATGTAGTCCTTGGCGGACGCGATCATCGATTCCGGGCTGGCACCGCATGCAGCCAGGAGCAAGGCACAAAGGGCGCTGACAGCGGTGTTCCGAACTATGCTGCGTTTTGTCTGGGAGCGCATTTGCATGGATCCTTGAATCACGTTGAAGTCTCTTTCTTCAGTCCGAATCGGTTCATTAAATCGTAAAGCGTTGGGCGACTGATGCCGAGCACCTCGGCAGCCCGGGCCACGTTGCCATTAACCCTGGCCATGACCCTCACTACCGCGCGGCGCTCAGCTTCCTCGCGGACGACACGCAAGTTGAGGGCTTCAAGCTCCTCCTCCCCGGCGTCGACATTCAGGCCGACATCGTCAGCCGTGATGCAGTTTCCATCCGCCATGATGACAGCTCGCTTGATCGCATTTTCGAGCTCCCGGATGTTACCCGGCCAGCGATGCGACTCGATGCTCTGTACCGCATCGTCGGTCAGGGACATGGAACCCCGGCCATGGTCGTTGGCAAAACGCTGCACAAAGGCGTGGGCCAGCAGCACGGCGTCCCCGTCCCTGTCACGCAGAGCCGGAATATCGACAACAATCTCGGCGAGGCGGTAATAGAGATCCTCGCGGAAACGCCCGACCTGGATAAGCCCTTTGACGTCCTGGTGCGTAGCGCAGATGATCCGCACATCCACCGGAATCTCCTCGCGCCCGCCAATCCGTTCGATGACACGCTCCTGCAGGAAGCGCAGCAGCTTGGCCTGCAGGGGCATCGGCAGATCGCCGATTTCATCCAGGAACAGCGTCCCCTTGTGGGCAACCTCGATTTTGCCGAGTGTTTGTTTCACGGCCCCCGTGAAGGCCCCCTTCTCGTAACCGAACAACTCGCTCTCGAGAAGGTTCTCGGGGATCGCCGCACAGTTGATCGCCACAAAGCGCTCATTGCGACGGGGCGACAGCTCGTGCAGCCCCCGGGCCAGCACTTCCTTGCCCGTTCCACTCTCGCCAAGCAGCATCACCGTCACATTGGCAGAGGCGACCTTTTCGATCAGGCGACATACCCGCAACATGCCCGCATCCCGGGTAATGACCCCGGACAGGGCGCTGCCCTGCTGTATCTTCAGCTTGCGGTTGTCCTGCTGCAGATCATAGAGGCGCAATGCGCGATCCAGGGTCAGGGCGAGGAGCTCGGGCTCGAAAGGTTTGGCAAAAAAATCGTAGGCGCCCATGCCGACGGCGCGCACGGCATTTTCCCGATCGTGCTGCCCGGTGAGAACAACAACCTTGGTATCGGGCGCCAGCGCCAGAATCTCGCCGAGCAGGCGAAAACCCTCCGTAACGTCGTCAGGCGCCGGCGGAAGACCAAGATCCATCGTGACCACAGCAGGCTCATACCGCCTCAACTGGGCAATCGCTTCTTCTCGGTTGGTCGCAACTACTGTCTCGTACTGATCGAAGGCCCAGCGCATCTGCTTTTGCAGCGCAGGGTCATCCTCGACAATCAGCAAAGTCCTGCGTTTCTCACTCATAGGGCTAGTTTGCTACCGCTTCGTTACCGGCATTCCGGGAGTAATCGGCGATCGGCAGCCTGATGTCGAAGCGGGTTCCTGAACCCACTTCACTCTGCACCGACAAACTCCCTCCCAGTTCGTGGACATATTGTTGCGCCTCATAGGCGCCAATACCCATTCCACTTGCCTTGGTTGTCTGAAAAGCCTTGAAAAGCTGCTCGCGAACGAACGCAGGTGACATGCCCGACCCGGTATCCTGAACCGTGATGCACGCCTGGTTACGCTCCTGGGATAGCTCGATGGATACACTACCATGCTCAGAAGTAGCGTCGAGGGCATTTTGCACGATATGCCCGAGGATACGTTCCAGCCTTTCGGCATGGGCAAGTACGGGAATATCCGGTGCCCCCTCCACAAACACGGGGATCGGGTGAAACATCCGCTTTGACTGAACGATGCGCTCGATCAAGGGCTTCAACTGAACCGGTTTGCGCTGGTTGATAGGCGTTTTCTCCATCAGCTGTGCCATCAGGCCACGCATCCGCTCCTCCACATGCCGGATCGTGTCGAGCATGTCCGCCTGGAACTCCGGATTGTCCTTGTGACGTTCGGCGTTACGCAGCATCAGGGATAGTTGGGCAACCAGGTTTTTCAGGTCATGCACCACGAATGCCGACATGCGATTGAATGCATCGAACTTGCGTGCTTCAAGGAGTGCCTCGGCAGCCTGCATCCGGGCAAAGTAACTCGCCGCCTGACGGCCAGCCATCTTGAGCAGGTCCAGCACCTCCCAATTAACGTCCACGGGCGTGCGCGGCGTCAGCAGCACCACGAAACCAACCAGTACACCCGACGAAATCAAGGGAACAATCAACCACATTTCGGCAAGCCCCGAAACCCAGTCAGGCAAGGGGAACTCGCTCGGAGAAGCACGGCCGCCGCGCAACTCCTCAAGATTGACCACCCATTCCCGCTCAAGCAAATAGCGGGAAAATTCGGAATTTTCCTGCTCCTGCATGCCGTAGTGGGGCATGTTCAGGCGAGCCTGCTGGCTGTATCCGCCATTGGCATCCCTCAGCCAGACCCCCCCGCCGGGACTCTCGACCAGGTCGGCCAATGCCTTCACCACCGACTCGCCAAGGCTCAGGCCGTCACCGGCCACAGAAAGGGCTTGGGTGACACCCAGCCACTCCGTCCGGTAATCGTAGCGATAGGCGAAGAAGTGCTTGGCAAGAAGCACCCGCAAACGGGCTCGAAAGGCCCCGGACAGTGCAATGACACTCAACAACAGCGCACCGCCAAAAACAAGCACTAATTGCAGCGCCTCGCCCCACGCTCCGCCAAAATACCGCATGTAATAGCCGGCCCCTGCGATGATCAGCAGATAAAGCCCGGAGCCGGCGAGCGCCGTGGAATGAAAGACGACATGACGGGACACCGACACCCGAAAAGTCCACTCGGGATTACGGGAGGCAGACACCGCCACCAGGGGGATCGTCAGCGTGTGCGCAAAGCCGCGAACGCTCCAGATCACCGGGTGAATACGGCTGAAAAGTAGCGTGTCTGCGTATAGATAGACATCAAACGCAAAAAGCCCGCCGAGGGCCAGGGCAAGGGGCTTTACCCCCCATCGTGAGCGCTCCGGAACCGAGCGATAGAGCAATTCGAGCAGAACCAGCCCAAAGACGGATGAAAGCAGCGAGGTTGCAGCCCAAGTCCGCAGGGGCGTCCCATACACCGGAAAGCCCAGCGTAAAGCAAAACACACCCGCGGCACTCAGCGTTATCACCGCCATGGCACCGGGCTTCGGCCAACTGGGAAGAGCTGTCTTCGAGCCATCGGCCGAGGGCTGCGAAATCAGGGCGATGAGAAAACCGAACCATGCAGCCAGCCTCAGCACGTCGAACAGACTTGCCAGCTGAAATAACCAGACCCAGCCCGACACTGCAAACGCCCAACTGATTCCGGCCCAAAGCGCACTCGCTACATTGGCACCAATGAGAAGGCCGCCTCGCGCGCCCTTGCGCCATGCCACGACAAGATAGAGCCCGAACAGCGCGTGCACAACGGCGGCAAACGCATAGCTCCAGACCGAAACTTGGGAAAGGATAAATTCCATCAGACCTCAGCGGAAAAACAAACGCCCCCGCAGAGGGCGGGAGCGTCTGGACTCACTCCCACTTGCGGGGAGCTACCGAAAAGGGTCAGTGTGCGCCGTCACCGGTCAACACAACCCTGACTGTCTCGAACAAAACCACCGTATCGAGGAACAGCGTGTGATTCTTGACGTAGTAAAGATCGTACTGCAGCTTGTTGATCGCATCGTCTACCGACGACCCGTATTGATAACGCACCTGGGCCCAACCGGTCACGCCCGGCTTGACGCAATGGCGCACAGCATAGAACGGAATGTCGCGCGTCAGTTGATCGACGAAGAAAGGCCGCTCGGGACGGGGCCCAACCAAACTCATGTCGCCCTTCAGCACATTGAACAACTGCGGCAGCTCGTCGATGCGCACCTTGCGGATAAAACGCCCGATGCGCGTAACGCGGTCATCGTTTGCAGATGCCCAACGGGGCTTGCCATCACGCTCGGCATCCCGACGCATGCTCCGGAACTTGGTGACCTTGAACAGCCGTCCGCCGAGGCCAACACGTTCCTGTCGGTAAAAAACCGGGGCGCCATCTTCAATGACAATCAGGATTGCCGCCAGCACCATCACCGGGGTCGCGAGAATCAGAAGAATCAGGGATGCGACGATATCGAAAATGCGCTTGACCACCGTCCGCCCCCAACCCTGCCGAAAGCCTTCACCGTAGATCAGCCAGCTGGCTCGCAGGGAGTCGATGCGAACCTGACCGCGCACCCGCTCGAAGAAGCTCGACAGATCAAGCACCTTGATACCGGCCATCGTGCAATCAAGCAACTCGCGCAGAGGAATGACACCACCCCGCCGTTCCCTGACGGCCACGATGATTTCATTCACCCGCAGATGGCTCGCGGCGTTCAGCAGGTTACCGTCGAAGTGAACAATCCGCTTCGGGTCGACCCTCACTTCATCACCGGCACCCGCGGGGTAAAAACCTACGACCTGCAGACTGGGATTGCCCGGATTGGACAGGGCATGCTCAACGGCAACCGCATCCGCCCCCGTCCCGATAACCATGATTCGCTTGACCAAAACCCCTGCTCCCACACGCCGGACCGTGAAACCACGTACGGCAACGACAAACCCCAGAAGGGCAATGACATTTAGTTCTGCCGCCTCGTGGGCAAACTCGCCCCAGGGAAGCACGCGGAAAATACCGTAAGCCACCGGAACGCTCAACACGATGGACATCCCGACCCGCATCACGGTCTCGCGAAAGTCGGCCCCGAAGTTCACCCGGTAGAGGCCGAGCGCACCGTTGAGGATCATCATGGTCACGGCAAATGCGAAGGCCGAAGGAATCACCGCAACGATGAGCGAGCCATCGACTCGTGACTGAAGCACAAATACGACCACAACCGCAACGAACAGCAGCATCGCGTCAAAGACCAGCTGCAGAACCGTGTTGGAGGGAACGTAATGATTGAAGAGTTTTAGCATTCAGAGCCTCGATCGCCCTTTGAGGCGACCGCCCATGCAAATTAGATCAACCGGGGAAGCGGTGCAGCAACTGCAGCACTTCGAAAAAATCGCCACACATTATCTATGAACATGGCTTGAGGGTCATGCCAATTGTGCACCGCAAATTTGCCAAATGCGTGAAGAACTGTGCAACCGAACGATATCCCTAACCAGCCTGCACGGCCGTGATGCCCGTCACACGGAAAATTACATTGCACATAAAGTGACAAGCTTCGGGAAACTTCTGCCAAAGCCCGAAAAATCCGCCGGGCGAACAGCACCCGACTTGCCGAAACCGCCAAAGCCTGTCGGCCCCTCACAGTTCTATCTGAGTACCAAACTCCACAACCCGATTGGCTGGAATGCAGAAAAACTCGGCGGCGCTGTGGGCATTCCTGAACATCAGAATGAACAAGCGCTCGCGCCATCCCCCCAAAGACGAGCCAACGCGGGGAATCAGCGTTTCCCGCCCGAGGAAGAACGACGCTTCCATCAACTCGAACGGCAGCCCCTGCGCCTCGCACATGCCCAGTGCCGCCGGAATATCCGGGTCGTCCTTGAACCCATAGCGGACGAAGACCCGGTAAAACCCAAAATCAAGCTCCTCGACCCTGACCCGCTCCGAATCCGGAACGTAGGGGATATCCTCGGTAACCACATTCACCAGAACAACGCGGGCATGCAGCACCTTGTTGTGCAGCAGGTTGTGCAAGAGCGCCCGCGGCACGCCATCAGGCGCCGTCGTCATGAACACCCCCATACCCGGCACGCGGATCGGCGGATCGTGGAACATCGACTGGATGAACATATCCAGCGGCATCGTATCCACCCGCATCCGCTCCGCAAGCGCAGCCCGACCCTTCTTCCACGTCATCAGCAAGGTGTGCACCGCCAAGCCCATGGCCAGCGGAAACCAACCACCGTCGAAAATTTTCACGCTGTTGGCCGCGAAAAACGCAAAGTCCACCGTGAAGAACAAGGCCAGAAAAAGGATCGCCTGCCCCAGGGTCCATTGCCACAGCGCCCGCACAACCACGAAGGCCAGCACCGTGTCGATCATCATCGTCAGCGTCACTGCGATCCCGTAGGCAGAGGCTAGGGCGCTCGACGAATGGAAGCCGATCACCAAGGCGATCACCGCCCCCAGCAGCATCCAGTTCACATTCGGCACGTAAATCTGCCCGACTTCCTTTTCAGACGTATGAATGATGTGGATGCGCGGACAGTAGCCGAGTTGCACGGCCTGCTTGGTCAGCGAGAAGGCTCCGGAGATCACCGCCTGCGACGCAATGATGGTGGCCAGCGTGGACAAGCCCACCATGGGCAGCAGCAAGGGCTCGGGAACGAGAAGATAGAAGGGGCTCTTGACCGCCAGCGGGTTGTCGAGGATCAGCGCACCCTGCCCCAGGTAATTGAGATAGAGCGCCGGAAAGACATAGCCGAACCAGGCCAGCTTGATCGGACGGCGTCCAAAATGCCCCATGTCGGCATAGAGAGCCTCGCCACCGGTGATGGCAAGCACCACGGCCCCCAGGGCCAGAAAGCCGTGCCACTGGTTATTGGCAAAAAACGCCACGGCGTAAGCCGGGTTGAGCGCCCACAGGACATCCGGATGACGCATCACGTTCATGGCCCCCAGCGCACCCAGCGTCGTGAACCAGAACAGCATGACCGGGCCGAAGATCGCACCGACCTGGGCAGTCCCCTTGCTCTGGATCAGGAACAGGCCCGTCAGCACGAGCAGCGAAATCGGCAGCACGTAGGGTTTGAAGGCCGGCGTCACCACCTCGAGGCCCTCGACGGCCGAGAGCACGGAGATTGCCGGCGTGATCACACCATCCCCGTAGAAGAGCGCCGCCCCAAACAGGCCGAGGGCGGCCATGGCGGCGCCCATGCGCGGCGACTTGTTGGTGCGCAGTGCCAGCGAAGTCAGGGCCATGATGCCCCCCTCGCCCCGGTTGTCGGCCCGCATGATGTACATGATGTACTTCAGCGAAACGACGATTGTCAGCGCCCAGAAGACCAGGGACAGAATCCCCAGCACGTTGTCCGGCGTAACCGGAACCGCATGGGATCCGCTGAACACTTCCTTCATCGTATACAAGGGGCTCGTGCCGATATCACCGAACACAACCCCCATTGCGGCCAACGCAACGGGCAAGACTTCCTTGCGCGACTGTTTTTCCTGCCCTGAAGCAAGCACCGTAGACATTCAGCTCTCCTGAAACACCTTCAAACAGGTCGCATGACCTGATACGGGACGCGGACTGGAAGCAGCCAATCCGCCCCGTTGGCCCAGGCTCCGGGCAATCAATCGCCGAGTCGCCCCGGCACGGGTTCGCGATACTACCGCATCGCAACAAAACCGGGAGCCCGGATACGAAGGTGAATCAGAACAGGGGAAGCGCGCCAGTACCGTCAAGCTTTCAACGTTTCCAGGCTCACCGATACATCTGCGGGCGGTGCAGCATAAGGCGCCGAGGTCACGATCATGTCGGCCCCCGCAGCGACCAATTCCGCTACGTTGTCAGCCCGAATACCGCCTGCCGCAGCCAGCAAGGGAGTCGCCCCCGGCACCTTAAGGCCATCGAGCACCGCACGGCACTCTGCCACACGGGGAGCGGGAAACTTTTCGAGCTGCAGGACATCGGCACCGGCCAGGGCCCAGACACGCGCTTCGTCGACGGAGGCCACCTCGACGACGATTTTTTTCTCGGGCTCTGCCCCACGCAAACGCCTGATCGTCTCCTTAGGCGCCTCATCCAGAAAGAGCCGGTGCTCGGCGAACACCAACAGCGACTCCGACAAGCCGAGCCGATGCATCGTCGCCCCACCCGCACGCACAGCCTTGACCGACAGCGCCTTGGCACCCGGTACATTCTTGCGCGTGCAGGCCACTGGTATCCGGCGCCCGGTAGCCGTGACCGCGAGGACGATATCGGCCGCTGCCGACGCAAGCCCGCTCGCCCACTCCATAAGCACCTGGGCAGTCTTCCAGGCGTGGTGCAGGGCCCCCGCCGTCCCCTCGCCATCCAGCAACAGGGTGCCGGCCTCCACCCGAGTGCCGGAAGGAACGTACAAACGACTCCGACACCCGACCAGCGCGAACAAGCGCACCGCCTCCTCGGAGCCGCACACGACCATTTCCCGGCGGGCGCGAAAGGCGATCTGCCCGCCCTTCTGCCCGATACCCAGCGCTTCGGTCGTCAGGTCTCCGCATGAGACATCATCAGCAAGAAGGGCGAGCAGTGCCGCATCGCCAAGATTGAAAGAAGACATGCGCAACTCCTTTAAGAAATGGCCGGGCCCCGGACGTTACAATAAAGACTTAAAACCGGTTACGGTCAGACGCCTTATTGCCACCACGCTGTTGTCAATGTTCCCGACCAAGCTACGTCCCCTGGCAGGAATCACCATCGCCTACGCGATTTGCGGCCTGCTCGCCCTTCGCATGGCCATTCCGCCTGGCTACGTGGCGCCGCTTTTTCCGTCGGCGGGGATCGCCCTCGCCGGCGTGCTGATATACGGGGGACGGATCTGGCCGGCGATTTTCCTGGGTGCGCTCCTCACCAATATCGAGGCCGTGCTGCGCTCAGGACTTGGTGGTCACAACTGGATCATGCCCCTGTGTGTCGGCGTCGGCGCGGTTCTGCAGGCCTTTGCCGGCGCGGCCATCGCCCGGCGCTGGATCGGCTTTCCCAACGCCCTCGACACGGCAGGCGCAATTCTGCGTTTCCTCTTCGCGGCAGCCCCCATCAGTTGCATCATCAGTGCAAGCATCGGCGTCGGCACCCTTGTCATTCTTGGCTCCATTCCGCTGGCTGAAGCCCCCTTCAGCTGGTGGAACTGGTGGGCCGGGGACGCCATCGGAATCCTCATCGCCGCGCCCCTGACCTTCGTGTTTTTCGGTCATCCCCGCAGGGACTGGGCGTCACGACGGCTGGCCGTCGCCCTGCCCCTCTCGGTCGCCCTCATCCTGCTGGTCGGACTCGAGATCCAGGTTGGAAAATGGGAACAGCAACGCCTCCAGTCGCGCTTCGAACGAGATGCCCGCTACCTCTCCAGCCTGCTGCTCACCCGTTTCTCCGACTATCTCGACGTACTCCAGTCAGCCGAGCGCGTCATGGTGGCAGCCCCCACACTGGGCCACGACGGCTTTCAGCAGTTTGGCGCGCCCTGGTTGTCGCGATTTGGCGGGCTGCAAGCCATCGGCTGGATCCCGCGGGTGCCCGACAAGCAGCGCGCAGACCTGGAAGCCACCGCTCGTGCCCACCACGCCACCCGGGATTTCCGGATCAGTGAGCGCCGCAGCGACGGGCAACTGGCGGCAGCCAGTCAGCGCGCCGAGTACTATCCGATCCGCTATATCACTCCGCTTGACGCCAACCGGCGGGCCCTCGGGGTTGACGTGCTCACCATCCGTGCACCGGCAGAGGCCATTCCGCGGACCCTCGCGGATGGCAAGGCATCGGCAACCCAAGCCTTCAAGCTGACCCAGGAAACCGAGGGCAAACTCGGCGTCGTCATTTACCAGCGCACCAGCCCCGCCGTCACCGCTGAAGCAGGCAAGCCGGACGGCCTCGTCTTCGTCGCCCTGCGCATCGAGGACGCGATCAACGGCGCCCTGCAGGGGCGTGCCATTGCCGGGATCGATTACTGCCTGTCGGATGTCACCCCCGGGCAGCCCGGAGGCCAACGCATCGCGGGGCTTGCCGAATGCCCGGAGCAGGACAAGACTGGCGCCGGCGGCTTGATGCCATGGCTGGAAACCTTCGACTTCGCCGGCCGGACATGGGCCCTCCACCTCGTGGCCGCCCCCAGCTACACCATGCTCTACCGAGGCTGGGAAGCCTGGACGCTGCTTGCCATCGGCCTGCTCAGCATCGGCACGCTGGGCGCCTTCCTGCTCACCACCACCGGCCACGCCCGGCGCGTCGAAGAGCTGGTGCACCTGCGCACCAACGAGCTTGCCGATGCCGGCCGACGCCTGAGCGCGCAGCAAGCCATCCTGACCCACGCCGAACGCATTGCCCAACTGGGCAGTTGGGAAGCCGACTCGGTCACCGGACAGGGGCGCTGGTCCGACGAGCTCTACCAGATCCTTGGCATTCCGGCCATCGACAGCAGCAACCTGTCGCGCCTCATCGCCGCCATCCACCCGGATGACCAGGCCCGCCTGCAGGATGCCCTGCGCGAGGTGGAGCACGGTCTCACCAACACCAGCTTCGACATCCGCCTCCCCGATCGCGCCGACAGCAGCAAACGGCGCATTGTCCATTTCACCATTGAGGCAAGTGCCGGCCGCGATGGCACCCGCACCTTGCGCGGAACCGTCCAGGACGTCACCGACAGCCGCGCGGCCGAGGCCCACATCCACTACCTGGCCCACTACGACACCCTCACCGGCCTGCCCAACCGCAGCCTGTGGGTCAGCCGCGCCGAACAGGCCCTCGCCTTCGCCCGGCGCAACCAGCTCCGCCTTGGCGTTCTGTTCCTCGATCTGGACAACTTCAAGAAGGTCAACGACACCCTCGGCCACCCCACCGGCGACCGTCTGCTGTCGGCGGCGGCCCATCGCCTGTCCCTGTGCCTGCGGGATGAGGACGTCCTGGCCCGGCTGGGCGGCGACGAATTCGTCGTGCTCCTGCCGCAGCTCACCCGCGCAGACGATGCCGCCACCGTCGCGCGCAAACTGCTTGCCAGCCTGACCCGCCCCTTCGACATCGACGGACAGGAGCTGACCGTCTCGGCCAGCATCGGCATCGCCCTCTACCCGGGCAACGGCGCCGATGTGGATGTACTGCTCAAGCATGCCGACACCGCCATGTACGACGCCAAAAACGAAGGCCGCAACGACTTCCGCTTCTTTACGCCAGACATGAACAGCCGGGCTTTCGCCCGCCTGATGATCGAAAATGCCCTGCGCCGGGCCCTGGAGCGGAATGAACTGGTCCTCGAATACCAGCCCCAGTGGGAAATGCCGGCGCAACGCCTGATCGGCGTCGAAGCCCTGGTGCGCTGGGACAATCCCGAACGGGGACGCATCTCGCCCAACGACTTCTTCCCGGTGGCAGAAGAAACCGGCCTGATCCAGGCCATCGGCGACTGGGTGCTCACCGAAGCCTGCCGCCAGCAGGCCGAATGGCAGGCCGCGGGCCTTCCGCCCGTGACCGTCGCGGTAAACATTTCTGCGCTCCAGTTCCGCAAGTCCGGCTTCGTGGACCGGATACGCCAAGCCTTCACCGAAAGCGGCGTGTCTCCCCACACATTCGAACTGGAACTCACCGAAAGTGCGCTGATGCAGCCCAGCGCCGAAACCGAGCACCAGTTTGCCATCCTGCGCGGCATGGGCCTCGGGCTCGCTCTGGACGACTTCGGCACCGGCTACTCCAGCCTGTCCTACCTCAAGCGCCTGCCCCTCACCCGGCTGAAGATCGATCGTTCCTTCGTGCAGGATCTGCCCGGCGACCCGGAAGACGCCGCCATTGCCGCCGCCACCCTGTCCATCGCCCGCGACCTGGGCCTCGAAGTAGTGGCCGAAGGCGTCGAAACCGAAGCTCAGCGGGACTTTCTGCTCGCCCGTCAATGCCACATCATGCAGGGCTTCCTGCTTGCCCGGCCCATGCCCGGGGCCGGCATCACCCGCCTGCTGCAGGAAGAGGCCCGCCGCAGCGTGGCCTAAGCCTCGGCGCTCCCGCCGATGCGAATACGCGCCATCGCGACAGACGCCGCAGCCGTCCGGTTTTCGACGCCCAGCTTGGTGAATACATGCTCCAGGTGCTTGTTCACCGTACGCGGGCTGGAACCGAGGATTTCGCCGATATCCGGGCTGGTCTTGCCCTTGATCACCCAGTAGAGCACCTCGGCTTCGCGGGTGGTCAGGCGAAAGGCGGCGATCAGCGCATCGATCACCGCTGCATCGGACTCCTCCCGCAGGCTCAGCAGCCACTCGTCCTCACCGGTCCGTTCGTGCAGCGTGAAGATCAGCCGCCGGGCGCCCTGATTGATGTGCAAGGGCGGAAAATCCCGGCCCTCCTGGCGCGCCCGGCTCGACTCCTGAACCCAGGCCATCACCGCCGGCGGCGCGTTGTCCTCCGGCTGCCCCTCGAAATAATCCTTCATCAGTTTCCTCGCCAGCGGCGTCTGCCACACCACCCGCCCACTGTCGGGGCGCAGCGCCAGTGTGGCCTGGCCGAAGGCATCGAGGGCGCTGCGCGCCTGCTTCATGAGGCGCGCGCTCTGCATATGGGCAGCGATGCGCGCCAGCACCTCCTGCGGGCGGATCGGTTTGGTCACGTAATCCGCACCGCCAGCGTCGAAGGCGGCGACCACGTGCTCGGTTTCGGTGAGGCCCGTCATGAAAACGATGGGAATGTGGCGGGTCGTGAAGTCCGCCTTCAGGCGCCGGGCGACCTCGAAGCCATCCATGCCCGGCATCATCGCGTCGAGCAGGATCACGTCCGGTACGCTCTGGCGGGCCCGCTGCAGCGCCGTCTCGCCGTTGGTGGCAACCAGCACCGTGTAACCGGACTCATCGAGGGCATCGTGGAGCACCGAGAGGTTCTCGGGAATGTCGTCCACAATCAGCACGAGGTCGGCGTTGAGCCGGTCAAAATCAGGCATGGCGGGCTTTTTCCAGCAGGGGCGGAATGGCGTCGAGACGGAAATTGCGGGTCAGGTCACGCACTTCGGCAACGAAGCGCGCATACGCCGGGTCGGCCGCCTCGATCTCGGCAAGGCGAGCCAGAATGCCCTTCACGTAACCCAGTTCGACTTGGTGGGCCAGTGGCCCGAGCAGGGACTCGGGCGGATACACCAGGTCGACCGGCAGCGGCGCAACAGGCACCTTCTGGTCCGCCTCCAGCCATTCAAGGCCAAGACGCTGGCCGATCCAGTCGAGCAGTTGCGCCACCTGCACCGGTTTGAGAATGAAGTCGTGCTCGCCAATGCCCAGTGCACTGTTGTCGTTGTTGAGGCCCCGCTCGTAGGCGTTGGCCGAGATGATCGCCACCGGCGTGGTGGCAAAGTCGCCGGCCCGGATGCGCCGGATCGCCTCCCAGCCGTCCATGCCCGGCATGGCCAGATCCATGAAGACCAGATCCGGGCGAAAGTCCGGCAGCACCGTCAGGCAGTCCTCCCCGGACGAAGCCTGCGCCAGCACAAAGCCGAGGGGCTCCAGCAGGGTGATCAGGAACTCCCGGTCCACCCGCTCGTTGTCCACTATGAGGATGCGCCGCCGCTCGCCCCGATAGCCGACGAGGTTCTTGCGCGGCAACTCGCGGGCCGCCAGCTCGCCCCGCACTTGCGGCAGGAACAGCCGCACGCGGAAGGTGCTGCCCACCCCCGGTTCACTCCTGGCAGTCAGCTCGCCGCCCATCACGTCGGCAAACATGCGGCTGATGGTCAGGCCCAGCCCGGCGCCACTGGCGCCCTGGGCTGAAGTGCCACGGGAAAACGGATCGAAGATGCGCTCCATTTCGGCTGCCGAAATCCCCGGACCCGAATCCTCGATCTCGAAGGTAGCCATCTCCATGCGGTAGGCCAGACGCAGGCAGATGCGGCCGCGGGGGGTGAACTTAACGGCGTTGCCAAGCAGGTTGATGAGAATCTGGCGCAGCCGCTTTTCGTCGGCACGCACGATGGGCGGGATCTCGCCCTTTGGCTCGAAGCAGAACTCGAGTCCCTTGTTGCGCGCCTGCAGTTCGAACATGCCGACGATCTGCTGCATGAAATCGGCAAAATCCAGCGGCTTCACATCGAGGGTCAGCTTGCCACCCTCGATGCGCGCGATGTCCAGCGTGCCCTCGATAACCGACAGCAGATGGTCGCCACTGCGCCGGATCACGTTGATGGCCTGACGCCGGTGCACCGGGATCGAATCGTCCCCGTCGAGGATCTGGGCGTAGCCGAGGATGCTGTTGAGCGGCGTGCGCAGCTCGTGACTGATCGCCGTGATGTAGCGGCTCTTGGCCTGGTTGGCCAGGTCAGCCGCCTGCTTGGCCTGCTGCAGCTGCTCGTCGGTACGCCGGTGGGAGTCGATCTCCTTCATTAGCAGGTGAGTCTGGCGGTTGGATTCTTCCTGCGCCACCTGGCGGCTCTTGTGGGTCAGCACCAGCCACCACACCACCAGCCCGGACAGCAGCAGCAAGGCCGCGTAGCCCTTCAGAAAAGCCAGTCGCATGGCCGGGCCGAACTCTTCAGCGCTATCGCCGAGCAGGCTCAGGCCCTGGTAATGAAGCAACCACACCAGCAGGGCCAGCCCCGGGGCGATCACGCCCATCAACAACAGGTAGTGACCGAGCCCGGTTTCCAGATAAGGCCACACTGATGGCGGCAGAATCCGGCGCATGGCCCCTGACCACTGGGCAGACAGGCGCGCATCGGGCTTGCACAGATCGTTGCAGCGCGCATCCAGCGAACAGCACAGGGAGCAGATATCGCCCTGGTAGGCGGGGCAGCGCGCCAAGTCGTCGGCCTCGTACTCCCGCTCGCAGATCACGCACTGGCGGATCGCCGCCCCACCGGGCACCGGCCGCCTGGCGATGTAGTAGCGCCCACCGGTCGCCCAGGCAATCAGCGGCGCAGTAACGAAAGCTGTGACCAGCGCTATCAGCGCCGAGAAAGCCTGGGCGCTCTCGCCAAACAAGCCCATGTAGGCCGACACCGACAGCAGCGAGGCAATCCCCATCGCCCCGACGCCCACCGGATTCACGTCGTACAGGTGTGCCCGCTTGAACTCGATGCCCGGCGGCGACAGGCCCAGGGGCTTGTTGATGACCAGATCGGCCACCACCGCCATCATCCACGAGATGGCCACGTTGGCGTACAGGCCGAGCACCTTGCCGAGGGCCTGGAACACGTCCAGCTCCATCAGCACCAGGGCGATCAGCGTGTTGAAGACCACCCACACGACCCGCCCCGGATGACTGTGGGTGAGCCGTGCAAAAAAGTTCGACCAGGCCAGCGAACCCGCGTAGGCGTTGGTGACGTTGATCTTGAGTTGGGAAACGATGACGAACAGGGCCGTCGCCCCCACCGCCCAGTGCAGGTTCGGAAAGACGTATTCATACGCTGCCAGATACATCTGGTTCGGGTCCACGGCGCGCTCGGCCGGTACCGAATTGCTGATCGCCAGGTAGGCCAGCAACGCCCCGCCAAGCATCTTGATCACACCCAGCACAACCCAGCCGGGCCCGCCCACCAGCACGCCGGCCCACCAGCGGCGGGCGGTGGCGGGTGTCTTCTCGGGCATGAAACGCAGGTAGTCGGCCTGCTCCCCCATCTGGGTGATCAGGGCAATACCCACAGTCAGCGCCGCGCCGAAAGCATGAATGTTGAACCCCGCCCCGGCGCCGTGCTCGCCGCCGTAGCCGCTGATACTGGACAGAATCTCCGGGCGCTCGCTGAATACGAACAGGTAGGGCACCACCAGCATCACCAGCCACAGGGGCTGCGTCAGGGTCTGCAAGCGGCTGATCGCCGTCACTCCGTAGGTGACCAGCGGAATCACCACGATGGCGCACAGCATGTAGCCCCAGGCTGGCGGAATGTCGAAGGCGAGATCCAGCGCATAGGCCATGATCGCCGCTTCAAGGGCAAAGAAAATGAAGGTAAACGAGGCGTAGACCAGCGAGGTCAGCGTGGACCCGATGTAACCAAAGCCGGCCCCGCGGGTCAGCAGATCCATGTCCACGCCATAGCGGGCGGCGTAGATGCTGATCGGCAAGCCGGCCAGGAAAATGATCAGCCCGGTGGCGAGAATCGCCCAGAATGCATTGATGAAGCCGTAGTCGACCAGCAGGGTCGCTCCCACAGCTTCCAGCACCAAAAAGGACGCCACGCCGAAAGCCGTGTTGGCCACCCGCAGCTCGGACCAGCGCCGGAAGCTGCGCGGCGTGAAGCGCAGCGCATAGTCCTCAATGCTTTCCCGGGCGACCCAGGTGTTGTAGTCGCGCCGGACCTTGACGACCCGCTGAACGGCATCGGGTTCCGAGGCTCGCCCCGTGTCCTTCACTCCTTCATGCCCAGGCGTTCCAGGCGGTAACGCAGCGACCGGAAGGTCACGCCGAGCGTGCGGGCGGCCGCCGTGCGGTTGCCGCCCGACTTCTCGAGCGCCTCCTCGATGGCTTTGCGCTCCATCTCGTCCAGATAATCCTGCAAATCTGCGCCACCCGCCGCGGCGGGGGCCAAATGACTGGCTTCGCCCATGTCGGCCGGATCGAGAAGCAGATCCTCAGCCTGGATGAGTTCGCCGCTCGACAGGGCCATCGCCCGTTCGAGGATGTTCTCAAGCTCCCGCACGTTGCCGGGAAAGGAGCACCCCATCAGCGCCTCGATGGCGCCCGGGCTGAGGCGCGCCAGCGGCAGGCCGGAAGACTCGGCGAGACGGGCCAGCAGGATATCGGCCAATTGGGGGATGTCCTCGCTGCGCTCCCGCAGGGCCGGCATGCGCAGCTCGATCACGTTGAGGCGATAGAACAAGTCCTGGCGAAAGCGCGAGGCCTCGACCATGGCCTTCAGGTTCTGGTGGGTAGCACTGAGAATGCGCACATCGACGGCACTCTCCACTGTGTCGCCGAGCCGGCGGAACTTCTTTTCCTGGATCGCCCGCAGCAACTTGACCTGCATCGGCAAGGGCAGATCGCCCACCTCGTCGAGAAACAGGGTGCCCCCGTGGGCCGCTTGGAAGAAACCCTCCCGGTCGCAGTCGGCGCCGGTAAAGGCGCCCTTCCTGGCTCCGAAGAACTCGCTCTCCATCAGGTTCTCGGGGATTGCCCCGCAGTTAACTGCCACGAAGGGTGCGGCCGCCCGCGGTCCCAGGTCGTGGATCATCCGCGCCGCCCGCTCCTTGCCGCTCCCCGACTCGCCGGAGATGAACACCGGGGCCTGACTCCTGGCCAGCTTCTCGATCAGGGAACGCACCTGGACCATCGCCGGTGAGTCGCCGATCAGACTGGAGGTGTCCTTGCGTCCGCTGTCGTCGTCGTTGGCCGAAACGGAAAACACCGACTTCACCAGCGCGCGCAACTGGTCGATGGAAACCGGTTTGGAGAGGTAATCGAAAGCCCCCGCCTTGAGGGCCGTCACCGCGTTGTCCATGCTGCCGAAGGCTGTAATCACGGCCACCGGCAGGTCGCGTACGTTCTCGGAGATGTAGCGCACCAGGTCCAGTCCGTTGCCATCGGGCAGGCGCATGTCGGTCAGGCACAGCCGGTAACGTTTCTCGTCGAGCAGGCGACGGGCTTCGGCCAGATTGGCCGCCCCGTCGCTGACCAGGCCGAGGCGCAGCAAGGTCAGCTCGAGCAATTCTCGGATGTCGTCCTCGTCATCGACGATGAGGACGTCCGGCCCGCTGGGGCGAGCCCGCCTTTCGTTGTGGGTCATGGTTTGACGTGTCCGGTAATTCGGAAATGGGCACCAGGCAGTGCAGACGGCGCGTTGCCGCACAATTCAAGCACGACACCGTTGGCCTCGGCCAGCTCCCGGGCGATGTACAAGCCCAGGCCGGTTCCTTTTGAATGGGTGGTAAAAAAGGGCTCGAAAACCTGCGCCCGGAGGTTTTCCGGAATCCCCGGGCCATCATCGGACACATCCAGCGCCACCCGGCCGTCGTCGAGCAGCACGCCATCGATTTTCACCGCAGCGGGCTTGCCGCTGCAATGCCGCCGGGCATTGCCGACCAGGTTCCAGAGGATCTGCCGAAGATGCGCCCGGTCCATGAATATCTCGAGTCCCGGGCGCACGCTGCTGACGACAATGCCGTGATCCACGCCCGCCTCGGCAACCGAGAACTCCTCCAGGAATTCGTCAACAAATGCGGCCAGCGGCAGAGCCTCGGGCAGAGCCTCGTCGCGCCTCCCGAGGGCCAGCACATCCCCGACGAGGCGGTCGATCCGCTGGGCGTTGTTGCCGATGATGCGGATCAGCCGCGCCTGCATTTCACTGCGTTTTTCGTCCATCAACAACTCGGCGGCCTGCGACACCGAGGCCAGCGGGTTGCGGATCTCGTGGGCAATACTGGCAGTCAGCCGCCCCAGCGCGGCCAGCTTGACCTGCTGGATCTGGCGGTGGATACGGCCGAAGTCTTCCAGGTAGATCAGGGTTTCGTTGGCCTCGCCCGCCGGGAGAAAGCGGGCCAGCAACATCATGCCGCTGCTGTCGGCGCGCACGCTGTGGGCCGAATCACCCCGTTCGTCGCGCCGCTGCAATTCGCGCTCGAGGGCCGGGGCGCATTCCTTCAGGGTGCCACCGTCGCGCAAGCCGGGGCCAAGCAAGGCAATGGCCTGCGGATTGAACTGGCGGATGACTCCGCCTTCCCCGACCACCAGCACGCCATCCTGCATGTCCTGAATGATCTGCCGGTTGAGACGTAACTGGTTGGCCAGGTCTGCCCCCCGCTGGCGGGCCAGATCTTCGTTGGCGATGGCCCGCTGGGCCAGCAGGCGTGCCACCTGGGCAATGGCAAAGAAGCCGATGCAGGTGATACCGACGGTGAAGAAATCCACCGACTCGCGCCCCGACAAAAAACGGAAACCGTTTTCCAGCAAGGCCGCCACCGACGCATAGGCCGCATAAAACAGCACCATGCGGCTCTGCCCGACCAGCCCGGCCCCGGCCAGGGCAACCAGGATCAAGGTGGGAATCCCGCTACGGTAGCCGCCGCTGGCCCACATGATGAGTGTCAGCAGCGTGATATCCACCAGCACCTGCAGCGTCACCAGCCGGTTCGTACCGAGCAGCCGGGCTGCATCGGGAAAACCGAGAATCAGCACCGCCGCCAGATAAGTGAAGGATGCGGCCACAAACAGGGTCGGCGAATCCCCGCCGAGCTGCAGGGACCGCCCCGCCACCAGGAACAGGCCGGCGAGAATCAGGCGAAAAAGGTTCAGGTAGCGCAGGGGCTCTGCCCGGACGACACCGTCGGCAGGGTAAAGGCTCCCTGCGTCAGCGCTGCTGAATTTCACGGGCGGGAACCGAGACGGCGGTGCTCCTCCGAGCAGAAGAAACCACCCGAACCGCGCAGTCCCTCGCTCTCCGGGACATGCAGACCGCAATGAGCGCAGGGCACCATCTGCTCGATGACAAGTTCCTCCCGCGGTGCATCTGCCGGGGCGTCACGGGTCTCGTCGGCGGCCCGATCACCGGTCTTGCCGGTCCGGCGCAAGGCGCGGCGCACGTAGAAAATGCCAATCAGGACGAGGATGAAAAGAAGAATATTGCGCACGGCGGGGGCTCCACAGGGTTCCGGGCCAGTTTAGCAGAAGCGTAGCAGCCGCTCGAAAGCCGCCGACAGGGTCTCGTCACGCTTGGCAAAACAGAAGCGAATCACCTTCTCGTCACGTCCATCGCCGAAGAAAGCCGACAGCGGAATCGCCGCCACACCCACCTCGCGGGTCAGCCAATCGACGAACTCGGTATCCGGCGCGTCGGAGATGGCGGTGTAGCGGGCAGTCTGGAAGTAAGTGCCGGCGCAGGGCAGCAGTTCAAAGCGCGTGCCCGCCAACCCGGCCCGGAAAAAATCCCGTTTGGTTTGATAGAAGTCGGCCAGCTGCAGGTGTCGCGAGGCGTCAGCCATGTAATCGGCCAGGGCCAGTTGCACCGGGGTATTCACGGTGAACACGTTGAACTGGTGCACCTTGCGAAACTCGGCCATCAGCTCCCGTGGCGCCAGCACGTAGCCCACCTTCCAGCCGGTCACGTGATAGGTCTTGCCGAAGCTGGAGACGATCACACTGCGTGCAGCCAGCTCCGGGTAAAGCGCCGCACTCTGGTGGCGGACACCGTCAAAGACAATGTGCTCGTACACCTCGTCGGCCACCACGATGATGCCGGTATCGCGGGTCAGCGCCGCCAGCTCGTTCAGGTCGGCCTCGGTCCACACCGTGCCGGTGGGGTTGTGGGGCGTGTTGATCATGATCATCCGCGTGCGCGGCGACACGAGTGCGCGCACCGCCTGCCAGTCGGGACGGTAATCGGGCGCGGCCAGCCGGGCCCGGCGCACAACGCCGCCCTGCAGTTCAATCGCCGGCACATAGGAATCGTAAACCGGCTCGAAGACAATCACCTCATCGCCCGGATGGACCAGCGCCGCCACCGCAGTGAACAGCGCCTGGGTCGCCCCGGCGGTCACGGTGATCTCGTGCTCGGGGTCGTAGTCGGCGCCGTACAGCGCCCGCACCTTGGCGGCAATCGCCTGGCGCAGGGCCAGCACACCGGCCATCGGCGCGTACTGGTTGTGCCCGGCGCGCATCCAGTGTGCAACCCGCTCGAAGAGCACGTCCTCGGCGCTGAAGTCGGGAAAACCCTGCGACAGGTTGATCGCCCCGCACTCCTGGGCGAGGCGGCTCATGGTCGTGAAAATGGTAGTGCCCACGGCGGGCAGGCGGGATACGACGGCGGCGGGAAAGGACGGCATGGCAAGGGCTCCGGATCAGGCCCGCGGATTCTGGCAGATGAGGAACCCGCCGGCCAGTTGCGCCGAACCCGCATTTGCCTGCACCGGGCGGAGATGCCCCGATACAATCGCGCGGATATCCAACAAGGAAATCGCCGTGTCCGACAGCTGCCCCACCCTGCGCCGCGATGGCGACCAGGTTCTCATCCTCGACCAGACCCGCCTGCCCTATCAGGAGTGCTTCATTCGCCTCGACAGCCTTGAGGCCACCGCCAGCGCGATTCGCGACATGCAGGTGCGCGGCGCTCCGCTGATCGGCGCCACCGCAGCCTTCGGCATTGCGCTGGCCCTGCGCCACGACGCGTCGGACGCGGCCCTCAGCGCCGCCGACGCCTGCCTGCGCCAGACGCGCCCGACCGCGGTCAACCTGCACTGGGCGCTCGACCGCATGCTCGCCGCCCTCCGCCTGGTTCCCCCCGCCACCCGCGGCACCGCGGCGTGGGCCGAGGCGGAAGCCATCCGCGCCGGCGACGCCGCCGCCAACGCCGCCATCGGCCAGCACGGCCTCGGCATCCTGCGCGCACTGCAGGACGAAGGACGCAAGCCGCTGCAGATCATGACCCACTGCAACGCCGGCTGGCTGGCCACCTGCGGCCACGGCACCGCCCTCGCCCCCATCTACGCCGCCCACGCCGCCGGGCTCGATGTGCACGTGTGGGTCAGCGAAACCCGCCCGCGCAACCAGGGCCTGCTCACCGCCTGGGAGCTCGACCGCGCCGGCGTACCCCACACGCTGATTGCCGACAACGCCGCCGGCTGGCTGATGGCCAATGGCCGCGTCGATTGCGTCATCGTCGGCGCTGACCGCGTCGCCGCCAATGGTGACGCCGCCAACAAGGTCGGCACCTATCTCAAGGCCCTCGCCGCCCGGGCCCACAGCGTTCCTTTCTATGTGGCAGCACCCCGTTCGACCATCGACTTCAACTGCCCCGAGGGCAAGGCGATCCCCATTGAAGAACGTGGCGCCGAGGAAATCCGGGTGCTTACAGGCCTCTTGGAAAATGGCGCTCCGGCAACGGTACGTATTGCCGAAACCCGCACCGCAGCTTGCAATCCGGCTTTCGATGTCACACCGGCAGGCCTGCTGAATGGCATAATCTGCGAGTTTGGCATCTACCCGCCGGGCGCCCTCGCATCCCTTGAACATCGCTGACCACAATTATCGGAGGCCCATGATGAACGAGAACGTACTGCGCGAAGGCCTGCTCGCCACCGCCCACAGCATGGTAAGCAGCGGACTCAACGCCGGCACCGCCGGCAACGCCAGCGTGCGCTGTGCCCGGGGCTTCCTGATCACCCCGACCGGCCGCGACTACGAAGACTGCAGCGCTGCCGACATGGCCCTGGTGGCCATGGACGGCAGTTGGCAGGGGGCCTTCGCCCCGTCCAGCGAATGGCGCTTTCACCGGGATATCTTTGCCGCCCACCCGGAAGCCGGCGCCGTCCTCCATGCCCACTCCGCCTTCGCCACCGCCCTTGCCTGTCACCGTCGCCCGATTCCGGCCTTTCATTACATGATCGCCCGCTTCGGCGGAGACAACATCCGTTGCGCCCCCTACGCCACCTTTGGCACCCAGGCCTTGTCCGAAGGCGCCCTGACCGCCCTCGAAGGACGCAACGCCTGCCTGCTGGCCAATCACGGCATGCTGGTTTTCGGCCGCGACCTGCGCCACACCCTGGCCCTCGCCATCGAGTTCGAAACCCTTTGCGAACAATACTGGCGCGCCTGTCAGCTCGGCGAGCCGGCCATCCTTTCGCCCGCCGAAATGGCTGAAGTCATCGAAAAATTCAGCACCTACGGCCGGCCCCGGCCAGCCATCCCTGACGCCGCCGCCGACTGAACACAACCCGATGCCGACCCCCACGACCAGCGGCCGCCGACCGCCACGCCTTGCGCGCAGCCTGCTGTGGCGCATGTCCGCGACCTTCATCGCCTGCCTGCTGGTCTTCGGCACCGCCTTTCATTTTCTGATCGTCGCCCCGGCCACCCAGGCCCTCGCCCGGGTCCAGCTCGATCTGGCCACCCGGCACATCCAGTCGGAGGCCGAGCGAAGCTTCCACCGCATGGAAACCCAGCTGCGCACGGCACGCTCCTGGGGCCAGTCCGAGCGCCTCCGGCTCGACGATGTTGCGGGCTTCAACGCACTCATGACCCCGCTCCTGGCCAGCGACGCGCAGATTTCCTCGATCCATCTGGCCGACGCCGACGGCCGGGAAATCATGGTTATGCGGGAGCCGGACGGCTGGCGCAATCGCATCACCCAGCCCGCCACGCAAGACAAGGGCAACCGCTGGCTGCGTTGGTCCCCCACCGGAAAACTACTCGGCGAGGAATGGAAAGACGGACACTACGATCCGCGCAATCGCCCATGGTTCGAGGCCACCCACAAGGCGGCGAGCGACGATTTCCTGGCCTGGACAGCCCCCTATCGCCTGCTCACTACCGGCGACGGTGGCATCACCGTATCCACCCGCTGGCGCGGCGCCGATGGCAAAACCCATGTTCTGGCCTTCGATGTGCTCCTTGCAGACCTGTCACGCCTCACCGTCGACACCCCGGTCGGCGAACGGGGAGGCAGCGTGGTGCTGACCGACGCGGGTGAAGTGGTGGGCGTGCCGCGCTATCCCCGCTTCGCCAATGTTTCCGACCGCCGTGACGCCGTCCTGCAGCCGGCCGCTGCCCTGAATGTGGATTTTCTGACCCACGGCTACGCCCACTGGCTCGACGCCGGTCAGAAGGGCGAAAGCACCCTCAAGTTTGAAAACGAGAACGAAACCTGGCTCGCCCAGTTCGTCCCCCTCAAGCTGGGCGCGCAGCAATGGTGGGTTGGCGGCTTCGCTCGCGAGGCCGACTTCATCCCCGCCCGCCTGCATGACGTGGCCCCGGTACTCGCGCTTCTCATCGTCTTGAGCGCCGCAGCCGCAGCCCACCTCGCCCGCAAGGTCTCCCGACGCATCGAAACCGCCCTCGCAACCATTGTCGAACGCAGCGAGCGCATCGGCCGCCTCGATCTATCCCCCAATCAACCGCTCGACGCCCCTTGGCAGGAAATCGCCGAACTGGCCGAATCCCAGGAGCGCATGCGCGTGCAGCTAAGCAATGCCGCCGAAGAGCTCGCCCAAAGCAGGGTACGGCTGGAAGAACGGGTCTTGGAACGAACCCGGCAGCTCGCCGGCAAGAGCGAGGCCATTGCCGACCAGTTGCTGTTCATCCAGGTCTTGCTCGACGCCCTGCCCAGCCCGGTTTTCTACAAGGGGCCGGACGCCCGCTTCCTCGGCTGCAACCGGGCCTACGAAGAAGCCTTCGGCACCACCCGCGGCTTTCTCATCGGCAAGAACGTTCTTGAACTGCCCTACCTGCCTTCCGATGAGCGCATCGCTTACCAGAACGAGGATCAGGACATCATTTCGAGTGCCGGAACCCTCCACCGCGAAAGCCGCATCCCCTTCGCCGACGGCAAACAGCACGACACGCTCTACTGGGTCACCGGCTTCCGCCTTGCCAGCGGCGAGCCGGGCGGCCTCCTGGGCGTAATCGTCGACATCACGGCCCAGAAGGACGCGGAGCGCATCGCCCGGGCAGCCGAAGAGCGCAGCCGCCAGATGCTCGAATCGAGCCCCATCGCCGTCGTCATCAACCGGCCGGATGGCACGCCCCTGTTTGCCAACACCCGCGCCCTGGTTCTTGCCGGTACCGACATGGCCACCTTCATGCAGAAACCGGTTACCCACTGGTTCCGTGATCCGTCGGCCGGCGAAAAGTCGATTGCCATGCTGCGTGACGGCCGCCCGGTGCGGGATGTCGAGATCGAATTCCAGAACATTGACGGCAAGCCCTTCTGGACCCTGATGACCATGGAGCAGATCGATGTCAGGGGCACGCCAGCACTGATCAGCTGGTGTTACGACATCACCGCCCGCAAGACCGTCGAACAGGAATTGCGCAAGCTGTCTCTGGCTGTCGAGCAAAGCCCGTCGATGCTCGTCATCACCAACCCGGGCGGCGCCATCCAGTACGCCAACCCACGTTTCCGGCAGGTTACCGGCTTCACCGCCGCAGAGCTCGCTGGCACCCTGCCCGACCTGGTGGACGCCAAGGGGCTACCCTTCGAATTCCACGCCGAACAGTGGCACGAGCTCAAGACCCGTGGCCTGTGGCGGCGCGAATGCCAGCTCCGCCGGCATACCGGCGAGCCCCTGTGGGTCGGCATCTCGGTCAGCGGCCTGGCCGAAGACAGTGGCGAGATCACCCACTGCATCTGGGTGCTCGAAGACCTCGCCCTGTACCGTCAGGCTGTCGACACCCTGCGCGAAGCCAAACGTCTTGCCGAAGAGGCCGCCGAATCCAAGGCCCGCTTCCTGGCCAACATGAGCCACGAAATCCGCACCCCGATGAACGCCATCATCGGCCTTGCCAACCTCTGTCTGGGCACCGAGCTTCCTCCGCGCCAGCGCGATTACGTCAGCAAGATCCACGGCGCCGGCACGTCCCTGCTCGGCGTGGTGAATGACATCCTGGACTTCTCGAAGATCGAGGCCGGCAAGCTCAACCTGGAGCAAACCAGCTTCGCGCTCGACGACGTTCTCGACAACGTCCTCACCTTCGTTGCCCAGAAGGCCCAGGAAAAGGGTCTCGAACTCATCCTGCAAGTTTCCCCCGACGTGCCGCAGGATCTCCTCGGCGACCCCCTGCGCCTTGGCCAGATCCTTACCAACCTGCTCGGCAACGCCGTCAAGTTCACCGACCAGGGCGAAGTGCAGTTGCGGGTCGACACCGTCGATCAGGACAGCCACCGCGCCCGGCTGCGCTTCGAAGTCTGCGACTCGGGCATCGGCATGAATGCCGAGCAGCTCGGGCGCCTCTTCGAGGCCTTTGCCCAGGCCGACGACTCCATGACCCGCCGCTTCGGCGGCACCGGCCTGGGGCTTTCCATCTCCCGCCATCTGGTCGAGCTGATGGGCGGCCACATCGACGTCAGCAGCACGCCCGGCAAAGGCAGCTGCTTCAGTTTCAGCATTCACTTCGAACTGGCCGAGCGCCGCACGCCCAAGGCCCTGCCCGGCATGCTCGAAGGCCTGCGGGTGCTCGTGGTGGATGACCACCCGGTCGCCCGCACCGTGCTTCTCGAACTGCTGCGCAACTTCCCGTTCCGCTCCGAAGCGGTCGAATCTGCTGCCGAAGCCATCACCGCCGTACGCCGCGCAGACAGTGGCGACCGCTTCGGCCTGGTCCTGATGGACCTGCGCATGCCCGGCCAGAATGGCATCGAGGCAACCCGGCGGATCAAGCAGGACCGCAGCCTCGCCTCACCGCCAACCGTCATCCTGCTCACCGCCTTTGGCGATGACAACACGGCCGGCGACGCCGCCGACGCCGGCGCCGACGCCTACCTGCACAAGCCCGCCACGGCCTCCACCCTGCTCGACACCATCGTCGGCGCCTTCGGTATCGGCGCCGGGCCGCGGCTCTCTTCGGACGAAGCGCCCCACCCGGCCCGCAGCCTGGCCGGCCTGCGCATCCTGGTGGTCGAAGACAATGACATCAACCAGCAGATCGCCCGTGGCCTCCTCGAAAAAATGGGCGTCACCGTCAGCGTGGTAAACAACGGCCGGATTGCCGTCGACACCGTCCTTGGCGCCGGCCCCGACACTTTCGATCTGGTCCTGATGGACCTGCAGATGCCCGAAATGGACGGACTCGAAGCCACCCGCCGGATCCGCCTGGACACCCGCTTCGCCAGGCTGCCCATCGTCGCGATGACCGCCCACGCCATGGCTGACCAGCGCCAGCGCTGCGTCGAAGCGGGCATGAACGATCATGTGGCCAAGCCGATCGTCCTCGAGCACCTGGTGGACGCCATCCTCCGCCACACCCAGAAGGTCGCCAGGCCGCAGCGAGCCCTGGCGCTACCCGCTTCCCCCACCCCCGCATCTGCCGATCTGCCCGATCTGCCCGGCCTCAATGTTGCGGCGGCACTGCGCCGCGTCGGCAATGAACCGGCCAGCTACCTGTCCCTGCTGCGCCGTTTTGTCAGCTCCCAGGCTGACTGTCCGGATCGCATCAACGCAGCACTGGCCAGCGGCCATATCGCCGAAGCCGAGCGTCTTGCCCACACCCTGCGGGGCACCGCCGCCAACCTGGGCGCCGGCGCCCTGCAAGAGGCGGCAGCACAGCTGGAAATGGCGCTGCGCAAGGGCGTCGCCCCGGAAGCAGCGCAACGAAACATGGCCGACGAGCTCGCCGCACTCAGGAAAATGCTCGAAAGCGCTCTGCCCTCATCCAGCGATGCAGACAAGCCCACTCCCCCGCTCGGCAAAAACGAACTGAATCGGGCCATCGACGTCCTGATGCGCCTCATCGAGAGCGCCGACGGCGACGCACCCGCGCAATTCCGGAGCATCCGCCCCGATCTCATCACCCGAATCGGGCACGAAGAAACGGCAGGAATATCCAATGCGCTGCAACACTACGATTATGATCAAGCACTTGCACACCTGCGCCGGGCTTTGCAGAACACCTGAGGACGAGGCCATGCGCGTACCCCATGCAGGGCGACACAATCCGCCCGGAGACCAACCGTGAATCAGCCAGCCGATAGCCACTGCCCCCTCATCCTTGTTGTTGACGATGCCCCAGACTCCATCGAGCCCATCGTCAACTGCCTTCACCGGGCGGGCTTCCGCACCCGCATCGCCACCAACGGTGAACGCGCCCTTGCGCTGGCCGCCAGCAAGCCCCTGCCCGACCTGATCCTCCTCGACATCACCATGCCGGACAAGGACGGCTACGAGGTCTGCCGCATGCTGATGAATGATCCCGTCACCGCCAGCATCCCGGTGATCTTCCTGACCATCCGCAACGAGGAAGTAGACGAGCAACTCGGTTTCGACGCCGGCGCAGTGGATTACATCACCAAGCCGATCAGCCCGCCGCTGGTCCTCACCCGCATCCGCAACCATCTGACCCTCAAGGCCGCCAGCGATTTCCTGCGCGACCGCAACAGCTACCTCGAACAGGAAGTCGTGCGGCGCACCCGCGAGCTTGGCCTGATCCAGGACGCCACCATCGTCGCCATGGCCTCCCTGGCCGAAACCCGCGACAACGAAACCGGCAACCACATCCGCCGAACCCAGATGTACCTGCGCGCCCTCGCCCGCCATCTGCAGAGTCACCCCCGCTTCTATGCCGAACTGACCGACGAGAACATCGACCTGATGTACAAGTCGGCGCCGCTCCACGACATCGGCAAGGTCGGCATCCCCGACCGCATCCTGCTCAAGCCCGGAAAGCTCACCGCTGCCGAGTACGAGATCATGAAGACCCACACCACCCTCGGTCGCGACGCCATCAGCAAAGCCGAAGCGCTGTTCGGCATCGCCGCCAGCTTCCTGCGCTTCGCCAAGGAAATCGCCTACTCGCACCAGGAAAAATGGGACGGAAGCGGCTACCCCCTCGGCCTCGCCGGCGAGCGCATTCCCCTGTCGGCCCGCCTGATGGCCATCGCCGACGTGTACGACGCCCTCATCAGTCAGCGTGTCTACAAAGCAGCCCATACCCATGAAGAATCCGTCGCCATCCTGCGCGACGGGCGCGGCAGCCATTTCGACCCAGACATCCTCGACGCCTTCATTGAACTGCAGGACGAATTCCGTGCCATTTCCCGGCGTTTTGCCGACGCGGAAATCGAAGAGGGGCAGGATGCCGAGCGCCTGAAACTGGTGTTCGGCGGATAACAGGCACTCAAGAAAGGCATCGGCAAACCGTTAACTGGCGACCCGAGAGGGTCCATTAACGAGATCCGATAGCCCTGGAGGAGACCTGATGACAAGCAGCGCGGCCCCCTTTCAGCTTGTCGATGTGTTTCGGCGCTATGGGCTGCCCGTGCTCGTCTTTGTCGTGGCCTTCATCCTGGCCTTCGACAGCTACAACAGCACCGTGCATGCAGAGCAGGAAGGCACCCGCACCCGCTTTCAACTGATCGCCCAGCAGCAGATCTCGCAACTGCGCCAGCGGACCGGCGAGCTTGTCAGCCAGGCCGATCTGCTGCAGCGCCACATCGCCCTCGCACCGCTGGCCACAGAAGTTCGCTTCGAACATTTCATCGCACCCATCCTCGCCCTGCACCCCGAAATACTCCGTCTCGGGGTAATTCGCCTCGACCAGGGCAAAGCCCTGCTGGCCGTCACGACAGGAAAGCCCGAGCAAGCGACCGGAAGCCCTTTCAGCGCAAGCGACGGTCAGGCAAAAATCGACAAGCTCATCGAAACCGCCTTACGCAGCACCGGCAGCCTCGCAAGCAAGCCCTATGCACTACCGCCCATCGAGGGCACCAAACGCAATGCCCTGCTGATCCTCAGCCCCGTCATCCGGCCGGGCACCGGCGCCGGCGACGCCCGCGAACTGGTGTTCCTCGAAGTCGCCATCGACGCGTTGCTCCGGCAAGCCCTGCAGCCTGCCATCGAACGGGACGAGAACCAGCGCTTCACCATCGAACTCCTTGATGCCACCGATGATCCCCGCGTGCTCTTCAGCAGCCCGGACTTCCGCATCGGCGATCTGTCCTACGCCGAATCCATCGACTTCGCCGATCGGCGCTGGCTGATCATCGCCGCCCCCGAAAACCTCATGTTTGCACTCATGCCCAGTCAGGAAGCCGGCGCCAAGCTGTTTGGCGAGCTATCCCTGGGAGCGCTGGCGGCCTTCATCCTCTACGTGCTGCAAACCCGTGCCGAGGCCATCCGCCGTCAAGTCAGCGAAAAGACCCTCGCCCTTGCAGAGGCCAACGATGCCCTCGGGCAATACGTCAAGGCCCTCGGCGAAACCAACCGGCTTCTCGAAACCGAAGTCCAGAAGCATGCCCGCGCCGAAACCCTGCTGCGGGAAACCACCTCGCTACAACGAGCCATCCTCGACTGCGCCGAATACGCCATCGTCTATACCGATTCGGCTGGCATCATCCGGGTCATGAACCCCGCCGCCGAACGCCTCTTCGACCACAAGGCCGAAGATCTGATCGGCCAGGAAACACCGCTGCTTTTTCACACCGCCGAAGACATCGCCCGCTGGACCCTCGCCCAGAATTCCAGCGGCTTCGCCGGCCTCGTGGCCGAAAGTGGCGCCATCGGCGTGGAGCCGCGAGAGATCAAGCTGCGCCGCCGGGATGGCAGCATCTTTCCGGCCAACATCGCCATCTCGGTCGTCCGCGACAGCCAGAAACAGATTCGCGGCTACCTGGGCATCGTCGCCGACATCACCCAGCGCCATGCCGCCGAAAGTCGCATCCGCCATCTCGCCCACTACGACAACCTCACCTCGCTGCCCAACCGCACCCTGCTCAACAAGCATCTGGCCGACGCCATCAGCGAAGCGAAGGACCGCCACCGGGGCGTTGCTGCATTGTTCGCCGACCTGGACCGCTTCAAGTACGTGAACGACACCCTCGGCCACCAGGCCGGTGACCAGTTGCTACTCTGCGTGGCACAGCGCCTCAGGGCCTGCGTGCGCGATGGCGACCTGGTGGCCCGCACCGGCGGTGATGAATTCGTGGTGGTACTCGGCAACCTCGAGGAAGGCTCCATGCCGGAAGACGTGGCCGAGCGCATTCTCGCCAGTCTGGCCCGACCCTTCGAGCTGTGCGGCCAGCAATTCACCGTCACCCCGAGCATCGGCATCGCCCTTTACCCGACCGATGGCCTCGACGGCCAAGCCCTCATCAAGAACGCCGACGCCGCCATGTACCTGGCCAAGGAGCGCGGTCGCAACAACTTCCAGTTCTTCGACCACGGCCTGTCGGCCCGCTACAGCGAACGCCTGGAACTGGAAAACCGCCTGCGCCACGCCCTCGAAGAAAAGCAGCTGGAGCTCTTCTACCAGCCCCAGGTGGATACCCTGTCGGGCGAGCTGATCGGCCTGGAGGCGCTGATCCGCTGGCGCCAGCCCGACGGCAGCATGATTCCGCCGGACAAGTTCATTCCGATAGCCGAGGAATGCGGCCTCATCGTGCCGATCGGCGCCTGGGTGCTGCATGAAGCCTGCCGGCAGAATCAGGCCTGGCTGAAGGAAGGTATCTGCCGCGTGCCGGTGGGCGTCAACCTGTCGGCCCGCCAGTTCGATGACACGGAGCTCCTCGCCACCATCAAGTCGGCCCTGGCCAGTGCCCAGTTGCCACCCGCGTACCTCGACCTGGAGCTCACCGAAAGCCTGGTGATGCGCAACCCCGAGCACACCCGCAGCCTGCTGGCCGAATGCAAGAAGCTCGGCCTGCAGCTATCGGTGGATGACTTCGGTACCGGCTATTCCAGCCTTTCCAATCTCAAGCGTTTCCCCATCGACCGCCTGAAGATCGACCGCTCCTTCATCAAGGACATCGAAACCGAAGCGGACGACGCGACCATCGCCCAGACGATCGTCGCCATGGCGCACACCCTGCGCCTGGAAGTGATCGCCGAAGGCGTCGAGACCGAAGCCCAGCTGGCACTACTGCGCCGCTGGCGCTGCGACGCCTACCAGGGTTACCTGTGCAGCCGCCCGATCAGTGCCGACGACATGACCACCATGCTGCGCAACCTGCGCGCCACGCGCCTGGTATCACTGGCACCGCACTAAAATTTCTCCGAACCCGGTTTCTGGCCTCCGTCCACCGGCTCGCCGAGCCCCTTGGGCAGGCCGACCTCACCGGTCTGGTCGAAATTGATACCACCAAAATTGCCCGTCACCAGGCGGCCCTTGATGCGGTACTCCACTTTTTCGTGGCCTTTTCTGAGAGCCTTGAACTGCCGCAGGAAGCTGGACAGGCCGGTAGTGGCCGTCACTTCCACGATACCGTCGCCCAGGCGCGGAATCACCACCGCCTGATTGCTGACCCCCTTGGCGAAAGGCTGGCCATTCAGATCCACGGCAAACGTCAGCCCCTCAATCGCAATCTCGGTGGTGTTCGGGTTGGTCACCCGCAAGCTCAGCAGGAAGCGCTGCTCCAGCAGGTTGCCATCCAGCAAGCGAATATTGACCACCGCCACATCCGGCTTCTGCATGCCCAGCTGAAGGCCGGCGCAACCGCCGACCAGCGTAGCACCCAGGCTTGCGGCGGCAAGAGCGACGAATCGACGACGCGAAATACTGATCACTGAATTTTCCCTTCAAACGGTTCCAGCACGGTAAGCAGGCTGGCGGTATCGTCCCGACCGCCGCCCAGCGCCATCAGTGCGTTGAGCTGCTGCCAGGTCTGGGCCGCCACCGGCAAGGGCGCGCCAAGCTGGCGAGCCTCTTCCATCAGGATCGCAAAATCCTTGTGATGCAGGCGCGACTGGATGCCCGCCGCAAAATCGCGCCGGGCCATGCGCCCGCCCATTACATCCAGCACCTTCGAGGCCGCCGAACCGCCCATCAGGGCCTCGCGCACCTTCGCCGGATCGACCCCGTGAGCACCGGCCAGGCGCATCGCCTCGGCACAGGCCTGAATCGCATTGACCATGATCATCTGGTTGCAGGCCTTGGCCACTTGGCCGGCGCCGGCCGGGCCGATGTGCACCACCGTCTTGCCCAGGCAGGCAAACAACGGCCGGACCCGTTCCAGCGCCTCCGCAGCACCACCGGCCATGATCGCCAGCGTCGCCTCACGGGCGCCCAGTTCGCCGCCAGAAACCGGCGCATCCAGCCAACCGATGCCCTTTTCGGCATAGCGGGCCGCCAACTGGCGGGCAGTGTCCGGCGCGATGGTGCTCATGTCCACGTGAATGCCGCCGGGCGCAAAGCCCTCGATCAAACCGCCGGGTCCGAGGGCAAGTTGCTCCACGTCGGTACTCGCCGTGATGACCGAGATCACCACCTCGCAACGCTCAGCCAGCTCGGCCGGCGTGGCGCACAGGCATGCGCCGGCCGCGACGAGAGAAGCCGCGGCTTCCGGCCTGCGTGCCCACACCGCCAGCTCATGACCCGCCGCCAGCAGATGCCCGGCCATCGGCAGGCCCATCACTCCCAGCCCGACAAATCCGACCCGCACGCTCACTCTCCCGACAGGTTTTCCAGCAGCTTGAGGGCGGCGATGGAATCGTCCTCGCCCATCCCGCTACCGACCATTGCATTGAAAAGCTGTGCCGTCGCCGCGCTGCTCGGCAGCATCAGGCCGAGGCGGTGCGCCTCCTGCATCACGATGTTCATATCCTTCTGGTGCATCCAGGCCTTGAAGCCCGGCTTGAAATTGCGGTCGAGCATGCGCTGGCCGTGGTTCTCGAGGATGCGGCTGTAGGCAAAGCCACCGAGTAGCGCCTCGCGCACCTTGCCCGCATCCACGCCGCTCTTGCGAGCGAAGTTGAAGGCCTCGGCCACCGCCATCACGCCCACGCCGGTCAGAATCTGGTTACAGGCCTTGGCCACCTGGCCTGCACCGGAAGCCCCGATCAGCGTCGCGGCCTTGCCCATGCAGGCGAACAGCGGCTTGACGATCTCAAACGCCGCTTCGTCACCGCCCACCATGATGGTCAGGCCGGCGTTGATCGCCCCGACCTCGCCACCCGACACCGGTGCGTCGAGCATCGTCACGCCGCGCTCGGCCATGCGGGCCGCAATCGACTGCACCGCCGCCGGCGCGATGGTGCTCATGTCCACATAGATCAGGCCCGGCCTGGCGCCCTCGGCAACGCCTCCGGCACCCAGCGCCACCTGCTCCACATCCGCCGCGTCGGCGACCATCGAGAACACCACGTCACAGGCCGCCGCCACGGCAGCCGCATTGGCGCCGCCTTGTGCTCCGGCTTCCAGCAGCGGCGCCATCGACTCCGCCCGCCGCGCCCACACCGTCACTTCGTGGCCGCCCTTGAGGAGGTTGAGCGCCATCGGGCGCCCCATGATGCCCAGACCGATGAAACCGACTTTCATGTGATGCCCCTGTAACTTGTCGAAAGGAAGGCAGCCTAGCGGGGGGCGGCAGCCGACGCAATCGGGGGAAACGGGCGCTTACGAATCCCTGCCCCCGTAAACCACCCGGTAGATCGCCCCGGCCTGGTCATCACTGATCAGCAGTGAACCATCCGGCAGCACCAGCACATCCGCCGGGCGCCCCCGGACACTTTCCTTACCGGCCGCATCCACCTGCAGCCAGCCTTCGACAAAGACCTCCTGGCGCGCCGCCTTGCCGGCCTTGTCCACCTCCACGCGCACCACCCGGTAGCCCGACTTGCGGCTGCGGTTCCAGGATCCGTGCTCGGCAACGAATACGCTGTTGCGGTACGCCGCCGGAAAGGCCCGCCCCGTGTAAAAGCGCATCCCCAACGATGCTACATGAGCGCCCAACTTTGCCGCCGGCGGCGTGAAACCAGCACAGCCACTGGCCTTGCCAAACTCCGGATCAGGCAGGTCGCCCTGGTGACAGTAGGGGTAGCCAAAGTGTTCGCCGGGCTTTGAAACCCGGTTCAGCTCGTCGGACGGTACGTCGTCGCCAAGCATGTCGCGTCCGTTGTCGGTGAACCACAGGCTGCCATCCAGCGGATTCCAGTCGAAGCCCACCGTGTTGCGCACGCCCCGCGCCACCACCTCGGCGCCGCTGCCATCCGGCCGCATCCGCTGGATGTTGGCGTAGCGCATTTCATCTGGCTCGCAGATGTTGCACGGCGCCCCGACCGGCACGTAGAGCCAGCCGTCGGGACCGAAGGCGATGAACTTCCAGCCGTGGTGGGCTTCTGCCGGAAATGCGGCTGTCACCACGCGCGGCACTGGCGGCTTGTCGAGGCGGCCGGCGATGCCGTCCAGTGCCAGGATGCGCGACACCGCCGAGACAAACAGGCTGCCGCCCCGATAGGCCACCCCCACCGGCCGGGTCAGCCCGCTGGCCAGCGTGTGCACGCGCCCTGCCCGCCCCTTGTCGATCTCCACCCCATACACCTTGCCCGCCCCGGCGCTGCCCACGTACACCACGCCACGGCCGTCCACAAAATCGCCCAGGGCCATGGCCCGGGCATCGGGAACCTGATCGGTCAACACCTCGATACGAAAGCCAGGCGGCAGGCGCAAATGCGCCACCGGCAATTCAGCCAGCGCCGGCCCGGCAAGACAGCAGGCGACGACGAGGCCGGCCAGCTGGCTCCAGCGTTTGAGGGCAGGATTCATGAGCAACTCCCCATTGATGTCAAAAGCCAAGCATGCACCCCACTGCCGGCGCATACCACCGTCCCGGGCATTCATTTGTATTTTTCTGCCACCACGACTATCTTGCCCCAGAGAGCCCGGCACGCGCCGCAGGCAAGGAGAACCGAGATGCCCGAGACACACCTTTCATCCACTACCGCCAGCAAGGTCTATCTCGAAGTGGACGGACAGCGGATACCCCTGGCTGCCTGCACCCTGCCCGACATCAACTGGGCCATCAAGGAAATCCCTGCAGGCAGCACGACTCCCGGCGGTGCAACCCTGATCGGAGAAATGTGCCTCGGTGACCTGGTGATCTCCTTCTCGCCGGCGCTCATGCCCCACCTGCCCGACTGGGTGGACGAAATCATGCACGGAAAACGCCACGCCCTGGATCTGCAGGTGATCCGCACCGACCAGCTGGGCAAGGTCCAGGAACGCCTCAGCGTGATCGGAGGCACCCTGACCGAACTGCACTTTCCGGAATGCAGTGCCAGCAACAACACGCCCTACCTGGTGAGCGCAGTCATCAAACCCGAAAAGATCGCCAGCGCCCCAACGGGCGAGCAGAAAGTCGCGCCCGTCAGTGCCAAGCCCAAGCACTGGCTCGCCGCCAGCTTTGCCATCAGCGTCGATGGCCTGCCTACCCGCTTCGTCAGGCGGGTAGGGGCCTTCAGCCTGAAGCGCCAGTTTGCCAGCAAGCTGGTTGGCGAACTGCGTGTCCCTGCAACCTATGTGGGCATGGGCCATTGCACGCCCCTGAGTCTGATGCTTGGCGGCACCGACTACCCCACCTGGCGCGATTTCGCCCTCCAGCAGATAGCCCATGGCACCAACGACAAACAGCTCGCGGCGGTTCTTGACTTGCGAGACGCCACCCTGACGAACAGCCTCGGCGCCTTCCACTTCACCCTCGCCGGGCTGACCAGCTTCAACTTCGAACCGATGGGGGCCGGCTCTGCCACCGGCAGCAATCTGTCGGCCACCGCCAGCCTCGCCGTCAGCGGCCTGAGCCTGCAGATCCCCCAGTAAGCCGCCATCCGCTACACTCGCCCCGTCTCCCACGCTGCCACACCCCCCTCCATGTCCTACGCACCCTTCATCAAGGAAATCGGCCGCGGGCCGAAAGGCTCCAAGCCCCTCACCGTTGACCAGGCCGAATCCCTTTTCGGCGACATGATGGACGGCCGCGTGCCAGACCTGGAACTGGGCGCCATCATCCTGTCGCTACGCATCAAGGCCGAATCCCTGGAAGAGCTCCTCGGCTTCCAGCGTGCCCTCGACGCCCGCACCGCCCGCATCCAGGTGCCTGCCGGCCCGCGCATGGTCGTGCTGCCGACCTACAACGGGGCCCGCCGCCAGGCCAACCTGATGCCGCTCCTCGCCCTGCTGCTGGCCCGCGAGGGCATCCCGGTGCTGATCCAGGGGCGCCACGATTTCGACAGCCGGGTCAGCCCCTTCGAATTACTGGCCGCCCTCGGCATCACGCCGGCCGGCAGCATCGCCGAAGCCGAATCCCAGCTGGCCGACAAGCACCTCGCCTGCCTGCCGCTGGATGCCCTGGCCCCCGGTCTCGAGCCGCTGCTGGCCCTGCGCCCGCGCCTGGGTGTGCGCAACAGCAGCCACACCCTCGCCAAACTCCTCGAACCGGCCCCCGGCCACAGCGTGCGTGTAGTCTCTGTGACGCATCCGGAGTACCTCGAGCGGATGCATGCCCACCTGCTCGCCCAGGGCGGTGTTGCCTTGCTGCTGCGCGGCACCGAGGGCGAAGCCTTCGCCAACCCGCGCCGCCGCCCCCAGCTGGAAGCCTTCTCCAAGGGCGAGGCGCGTATCTCCTTTGCCGCGGAAGAAGGCGGTGCGCCCCCCGTCGAAGGACGTCCCGACGACCCGGAAGTGGCCGCCAATGCCGACCTGATCCGCGCCATGCTGGCCGGCAGCATCGCTGTTCCGCAGCCCCTGCTCGACCAGGTCGAAGCCCTCCGCGAGCTGAGCCGCGTGCCCCGCGACTGATTCGCCCGCAAACCCCCGAAATCGACGTCTGTCGCGGCTCTCCGTCGATCCCGGATTCGACAGGAAGCCGTTGACCTTTCATGGTCCCGTGCTTAAATCCATATTAAATAGCCCTTGCATCCGCAACGGGCGAGATCGCGTTTGAATGGGAGAGGGATCATGAGCAAGAAGGCGCTGTGCATCGGCATCAACGACTACCCCGGAACGCAAAACGACTTGTCGGGCTGCGTCAATGACGCCAACGACTGGGCCGCCGCACTCGCCACCCGTGGCTTCACCGTCAACAAGCTGATCGACAGTCAGGCCAGCAAGGCAGCCATGGTCGCCGGCATGAGTGGCCTCATCAGCGGCGCCGCCAAGGGCGATACGGTGATCATCACCTATTCGGGCCACGGCACCTGGGTACCCGACAAGAATGGCGACGAACCCGACGGCCGCGACGAAGGCCTGTGCCCGTGGGACATTGGCTCCGGCAAGGTCCTGCTCGACGACGAAATCGCCCCCATCTTTGCCCACCGGGCTGCCGGCGTGCGGGTGATCCTCATCTCCGACAGCTGTCATTCCGGCAGTGTGACCCGCGGTGATGACAGTGACCTCGACCCGGGCCTGCCGCGTGCCCGCTTCCTGCCCCCCAGCGTATGGATGAAAGCCGCTGACCTTCCCGCCCCCCGGATTGCCCTGCTCCCGACCCTGAGCGGCCTGTCGCGCAGCGGCGGCGACCTGCTGATGGCCGGCTGTACCGACACCCAGTACAGCTGGGATACCAGCTTCAAGGGCCGCCCCAACGGCGCCTTCACCTACTACGCCCTCAAGGCCTTCGCCGCGCTGCCGGCCAGTGCCAGCTACAACGACTGGTTCAAGGCCATCTCGCCCACCTATCTGCCCACCAACCAGTTGCCCCAGAACCCGCAGATCTTCGGTACCAAGACGGCCCGCGCCTGGAAAATCTTCTCCTGACAGGCCTCCCGCTTCGCGCCGGCACCTGAGTCGCGGAGCGCCCTGAACCCTGCCGCCGCAGGGACGCACTCCACCCTGTCCCAGGAGCCTTCCGTGACTGCCTCCACGCCGCCCTCGCCCCTCCGCCTCCCCGTCACGCCGGAGTCCGCCACCGCGCCAGCCCGCCTACCCGCAGGCCTGACCCGCCCGGGTAGTCGTGGCGCCGACGGCAGCGCCACCCCGCTGACCACCAACGTCATCGCCAAACGCACGTGGACGCTGACCCAGGCCAGCCGCAGCGACGACGCCCCGGACCAGGCCAGCATTCCCGCCGACGCCGGCCTCCTGGCCCTCGAAGCCGCCGACGGCACGACGATCTTCATGCGTGCCGACGCCCTCGCCGAACGGATGGCCCGCCTGGCCACGACGCGGCCCGAGCTGCTCAGTGCCGACGGCAGTTTCGATCTGGCCGCCTTTCGCCCGCGGGACGCCAACAACCGCGGCGTCGGTGACTGGATCTGGCGGCAGGTCACATCCCTTGAGCTGATCCCCGACGAGATCACCCGCCTGGCCAAGGATAAGGCCAGCGAGCTGACCGGTAACACCGTCGAGGATCTGGCCGTTGCCGGCGCTTCCTGGCTGGGCGCCAAGGCCATCGTTTGGGCCATCGAAAAGCAGCTCGCCGGCGAGCCCGGACTCTACCCCTGGCGCGGCGGCGCCCTTGAAGAACATGAGCGTCTCGACGCGGACGCGGCCGGCCTGCAGATGCTGAGCAGCAAACCCGGCCTGATCTTCATCCACGGCACCGGTTCCCACACCCTCGGCTCCTTTGGCGAGCTCCCCGGCAGCCACACCTGGGGCAAGCTGTCCGAGCAGTTCGAAGGGCGGGTCTTTGGCTTCGAGCACCGGACCTTTTCCGAAAGTCCCATCGACAACGCCCTCGCCCTGGTCCGCGTGCTGCCCCGCGGTGCCCGTTTTTCCCTCGTCACCCATTCCCGCGGCGGCCTGGTCGGCGATCTGCTGTGCCTCGATCCTTCCGCCGGCAACGACGCCACCTTCGCCGAACTGATCGAGAACTACCGACACCGCCCCGGCCCGCAGGAAAATGCCGGCGACGCGGACGACCAGGAAAAGTTTGCCGCCCAGGAACAGGCCAAGCTGACCGAGCTGATCCAGCTGCTGCGCCACAAGGCGCTGGTGATCGAGCGCTATGTACGCGTCGCTTCGCCGGCACGCGGCACCGCCCTTCTTACCGACAACCTGGACCTCTTCCTGTCCGGCCTGCTCACCCTGGTGCGCCGCTTTGGCGCCTGGTCGGCGGGCACGGTAGGCGGCCTGGTGGCCGGGCCCGGCGCCTCCGCCGCAGCCCGCGCCGCCACAGACAAAGGCCTCGAATTCCTCAGCCGGGTGGTGCTGGAAATCGCCAACCGGCGTCTGCAACCCCAGCTCCTGCCGGGCATCGAAGCCATGTTGCCGGAAGCGCCGATGGGCATGTTGCTGGCTTGTGCACCAAGCCGCCCCGGCTTGCAGATGGCCCTGATCGCCGGCGACATCGAAGGCGGCGGCTTCCTCAAGCGCCTCGGCGTGATGTTCACCGACTGGATGTTCTTCGACCGGGCCAACAATGACCTGGTGGTGGACACCGCCTCCATGTACGGCGGTCTGGCCTGGCAGGCCAAGGCACGGGCCATCTTCGTGCAGGGCGAGAACGTCAATCACTTCCGCTATTTCCGCGACGACACGGCCACCGCCGACGGCCAGCCGCTGCCCCAGGCCCTGCACGGCTGGCTGTCCGCCAGCGAACCGTCGGCGCTGCCCGAATGGGCCACATCGGCAGTGCCTGAAGCGGAAGCCTCCCGGGCACCAATCAGCCGGGGTGACGCCCCACCGGCAGCGGCAGTGCTGGTCTACCTGCCTGGCATCATGGGCAGCGAGCTGGCCGCCAATGGCGACAAGATCTGGCTCGACCCCCTCGACCTGGCCCGTGGCCGGCTGGAACGGATCGCCATGGGCAGCACCGCCAATGTGACGCCCCAGGGGCTGGTCGGCATGGCCTACGGCAAGCTCGCCGACCACCTGACCCGCTCCCACGAGCTCGTCACCTTCACCTACGACTGGCGCCAGCCCATCGCCACGCTCGGCGCCACCCTGGCCGGCACCCTGCGCAAGGCCCTGGCCGACCATCCGGACAAGCCGGTGCGCATCCTGGCCCACAGCATGGGCGGGCTGGTCGTGCGTGCCGCCTTCGCCGCCGACAAAACCTTGTGGGACGCCATCGTTGCCCGGGAGGGCGGCCGTCTCCTCATGCTCGGCACCCCCAACCGCGGCGCCCACCTGTTCGTCGAAACCCTGCTCGGGCAATCCGACACCATCCGCACCCTCGCCCGTATCGACCTGCGCCACAACATGCAGCAGATCCTCGACATCGTCGCCGGCTTCCCGGGTGCGGTGCATCTGCTCCCCGCCCCCGGCTTCGCCGACACCGGCAACCTCAGCGCGCGGGATTACTACAGCCGGGACGTATGGGACAAGCTTTCCGCCGTCAATAACGACTTCTGGTTCGGCCACAAGCTGGGCGGCAAGCCGGCCCCGGAAGTCCTCCAGGCCGCACGGGACTTCTGGCTGTCGGTGGCTGACACCGCCTGGGTGCGCAGGGCCCCGGAGCGCATCGCCTACGTTTTCGGCCAGAGCGACAACACCCCCTGCGGACTCCTCGAACAAACCGACGGCAACAACAAGCTGATCGGCTTCGCCCTGCGCGGCACGCCCGAGGGCGACGGCTCCGTCACCTGGGCGTCCGGCCACCTGGCTGACCTGCCCGCCGAACGCAAATGGCTGATGCCCGTCGATCACATGGGTCTCACCAGCACAGAAAAATACTTCGACGAGATCGACGCCCTCCTGACCCGCGGCAGCCCACGCAAGCTGGCCTCGCTGCCGGTCAGCCGGGGCGACAGCAGCGCATCCGTGCGCACCTATCGCGCCGGCCCGCCGGAAGGCTACCCGTCAGTGCCCGAAGCCACCGCCCGACTGCTCGGTGGCCGTGTTCAGCGTGCGGAAGCACGAAGCACGAGCCGGCTCATGCGGGTGTCCGTCAAAGCCATGGACCTGCGCTTCGTGCGGACACCGATCATGTGCGGCCACTACCGGGGCGATCCGATTGCAGCCGCCGAGTCGATCATCGACCGCTACCTGGTGGATGGCGCCCTCAGCCAGCGCCAGCGTCTTGGCATCCACTCCGGCGAACTCGGCAACGCCACCATCGTCCTCATGCCGCGCACCCCGGAAGATCGCCGGCAACAAGCCGGGCGCGGCGCAGTGGTAGTCGGCCTGGGCGAGATGGGCAAGCTGACGGCCGACGGCGTAACCGAAGCCGTGCGCTCCGGCGTGCTGCGCTACCTGCTCCACGCCGCCGATCGCTACGGCGAAGAGCCCGCCTCCGACTTCGCACACCCCGCAGCCGACAACCGTCCCGAAGCCTCGTCCCCCCTGCGGCTCAGCCTCTCAAGCCTGCTGATCGGGTCGAACTCTGCAGCCCAGCTCGACGTGGACGAAGCCGTCAAGGCGGTTGTACTCGGCGTCCTGATGGCTAACCGGGATTTTGACAACGGTACCGGCAAGCAGGCCGCACGGCGGGCTTTAGTAGCCGATCTGCAGTTCATCGAAGTCTATCGGGACGCGGCGATCTCAGCGGCCCACGCGGTCAGTCGCCTCAACAAGACCCTGGCAAGTGACCTGAAGCGCCTCAACATAGAGCTGGAAACCGCCACTGAAGTGCGCTACGGCGAAGGCACCCGCCAGCGCCTCAGCGTTTCGCCCTTCACCGACTACTGGCCGCGCCTGGTCGTGTTCGACGCCGACCGGGAGGACAACCAGTGTTCTCCCGAGTGCTACACCCCGCGCTTCCAGTTGCCTATCCCGCCAGAAAATCTGCGCCAGATCCTGCGCATCTACGGCTGCGGCGACAAGACCGGCGACGGCCACATGCCGCTCCCCACAGGTCTGGACGAAGCCCCCGTACCCCATTACGCCAAACGCCTGAAGTTCGTCTACATGGGTGAAAGGGCGAGGGCAGAGAGCGTCGTCCAGCTACGCCAGCCTGGCCTCGTCGAAAAACTCGCGGACAGTACCTTCAACGGACCGAGCCGCACGCTCTATTCCGCTGATGCAGGCTTCGGCAACACCCTGTTCCAGTTGCTCGTTCCCCTCGACTTCAAGGGCGCAGCCCGCAAGGCCGGCAACCTCATTCTGGTTGTCGACGAGAGCACCGCCAACCTGCCCTGGGAAATGCTGGAAGCCGATGGCAAACCCCTGGTGCTGCGTACCCGCGTTGTACGCCAGTTCATGACGCCGCGCTTCCGCCAGCAGGTAGTGCACACCGACAGCCTGTCAGCCTGCGTGATCGCCAACCCGAGCACCGACGGTTTTCATGCCCAGTTTGGCGGACCGGGCTGGAAGCCGGCCATGGGGCCTGACGGCAGTTCCGCCAGGGACAGTCTGGCCGACCTGCCCGGCGCCGCCGGCGAAGGCGATGCCGTCAGCCGGGTCCTCACCGACGCCGGCTACACCGTCACCATCGCCCCACCCGACTCTACCGCCAGCGACGTATTCACCCGCCTCTTCGCCCGCCCCTACCGCATCCTGATGATCTCCGCCCATGGCATCTTCGCCAGGCAGGCTGCCGACGGAAGCTATCGCAGCGGCGTCGTGCTGTCCGATGGTTTGCTCCTGTCGGCCACTGAAATCGGCCTGATGGAAAACGTCCCCGACCTGGTCTTCCTGAGCTGTTGCCATCTGGGAAAAATAGGTGCTGCGGCCGGATCTAACAGCAACCGGCTGGCCTACAGCCTGGCCCGCGAGCTGATCGACATGGGCGTGCGCTGCGTGGTGGCCGCTGGCTGGGAGGTCGACGACGCCGCCGCCCGGACCTTCACCGAAACCTTCTTCGACCAGATGGCCAACCAGGCGGCGTGCTTTGGCACCGCCATCAGCGTCGCCCGCCAGAGCGCCTTCGATGCCCATCCGGCCTGCAACACCTGGGGTGCGTACCAGGCCTACGGCGACCCGTCCTTCCAACTGAAGGTGCAACGCGGTGCGCCCGCGGACGATACCCCCTTGGGCGCGCCGGACGAGCTCATCGACTGGCTGGAACAACGCCGTCTCGACTCGCGCCTTGGCGCCGCGTCTTCCATCATCAAGAGCACTGACTTCAAGACGGCCGCGCAGCGGGTGAAGACCCGCCTGAAACACGTACCCGACGCCTGGGTCGGGCTCCCGGAAGTCCAGCAGACGCTCGGGCGCCTCTACGCGGAATACGGCGGCGACGGCTTCCAGTCGGCGCGGCAGGCACTACTGCGTGCCATCGGAGAAGACTCGTCCCGCGGTCTTGTACCGATTTCAACCATCGAGCAACTCGCCAACATGGAAGCACGCCAGGCCGAGCGCCTCAGCGAACCCGGACCAGCCCAGGACCTGAAAGCCGCTCCCCGCCTGGTCACCGATGCGATTACCCGCCTGACATCCCTGATCACACTGGCCAACCCCAAACCCCACGGAGAGCAGAACGTGCACTCCACCGATATGCCGCCCAATTTGGAACGGCTCGCCATTCTCGCCAGCGCCTACAAACGCAAGGCCATCATCATGAGCCGGACCGGTGAAACCTGGAAAAAGGTCTCCGCACAACTAGCCCTTTCCCGCAAGACCTACACCCTGGGCGAAGGCTGCCCCGAGACCATCGTCGACTGGAACCCCTACGGCGCCATCAACCGCCTGCAACTGGATGCCCTGCTGGGTGATGCACCGGCCATCGACGCGCAGTTTGAACAATGCGAAAAGGCCGCGCGGACACGCTTCGCGCAGAGCTACGACTTCTTCGACGCCGTCATGCCTGCCGATACGGCAGTTGCACGCTGGCTGCACGACAGCGCCGCCAGCATTGATGCGCAGAGCCTCGCCGGGCTGACGTGCAGATATCAGGATGCGCTTCGCGGCTTGGGCTGCACCCGTCGGCAGATGGACTCGGTGACTACCCAGCTGCGGATACTGGCCGAATTGCTCGACTGCCGGGCGGCAAAAAAGGACAGCGAACGAGCCGGACTCCTAAGGGATTTGGCCACAGCCCTGCAAACCCGGGATAACAAGGGTTGAAACCGGAGCGCCCAACTATGGTGCGCGCCCGCAGCTACGCACAACAATAGGTCAGCCCCAACCCCATCCTGGTGCGTCGATACGGGCGGCGCTCCCGGAAAATCAGGACTCCAGTGCATGGCACGTGCTTTGCTTCATGCCATCCACTAAAGGAGTCGTGATGGCAGAAACCAAGTCCACCTGTTGTTACTGCGGCGTCGGCTGCGGTGTCGTAATCGAACATGAAGCGGGCCGCATCGTCGGCGTCAAGGGCGATCCGGATCACCCGGCCAACTTTGGCCGCTTGTGCACCAAGGGTGCCACGCTGCACCTGTCCGCCGCACCCGACACCCTGATCGCCCGCGCACTCCATCCGGAGTTGCGCAACAGTCGTGACGAAGCCCGCCAGCGGGTCAGCTGGGACACTGCCCTCGACAGCGCCGCCGACAAGTTCGCGGCGATCATCGCCGAACACGGTCCGGATGCCGTCGCCATCTACGGCGCCGGTCAGCTCCTCACCGAGGACTACTACGTCTTCAACAAGCTGATGAAGGGCCTCATCGGCAGCAACAACCTCGATACCAACTCGCGCCTGTGCATGTCGAGCGCCGTAGCCGGCTACAAGCTCAGCCTGGGTGCCGATGCCCCCCCGTGCAGCTACGAGGACATCGCCCACACCAAGGCCCTGTTCATCGCCGGCAGCAACACGGCCTTCGCCCACCCGATCGCCTTCCGCCGGGTGGAAGATGCCCGCAAGGCCAATCCGGACATCAAACTGGTCGTCATCGACCCGCGTCGTACCGACACCGCCGAAGCCGCCGACCTGCACCTGGCCCTGCTGCCCGGCACCGACATCGCCCTTTACAACGCGATGCTCCACATCATGCTGTGGGAAGGCTGGGTCAACCGCGAATACGTGGACGCCCACACCGAAGGCTTCGACGCCCTCAAGAAGGTTGTTCGTGAATACACGCCGGCGATGGCCGCCACCATCTGCGGCCTCGACAAGAAGCACATTGAACAGGCCGCGCAGATCTTCGCCACATCGGCGGCCACCATGTCGATGTACTGCCAGGGACTCAACCAGTTCTCCTTCGGCACCCACAACAATTCGGCGCTGATCAACCTGCACCTGGCCACTGGCCAGATCGGCAAGCCCGGCGCCGGCCCCTTCTCGCTCACCGGCCAGCCCAACGCCATGGGCGGCCGCGAAGTCGGTGGTCTTTCGAATCTGCTGTCGGCGCATCGGGACATGGCCAACGCCGAGCACCGTGCCGAAGTTGCCGCCCTGTGGGGCGTAGACAGCGTTCCCGAGAAGCCCGGCAAGAGCGCCGTTGAACTCTTCCAGGCCCTGAAGACCGGCGAAATCAAGGCGGTGTGGATCGCCTGCACCAACCCGGCCCAGTCGATGCCCGACCAGGCCCTCATCCACGAGGCCCTGAAAACCGCCGAATTCGTCATCGTGCAGGAAGCCTTCGGTCACACCGAAACCTGCGCCTACGCCGACCTGCTATTGCCCGCCAGCACCTGGGGCGAGAAGGACGGCACCGTCACCAACTCGGAGCGGGCCATCACCCGCGTCCGGGCAGCCGTGTCCGCGCCGGGTGAAGCCCGCCACGATTGGGCGATCGTGGTGGATTTCGCCCGGCGTCTGGGCACCCGACTCGGCAAGGGCGACCTTGCCGCACAGATGTTTCCCTACACCACGCCAGAGGAAGTCTGGAACGAGCACCGCGAATCCACCCGTGGCCGCGACCTGGACATCACCGGCCTCAGCTACACCATGCTGGAAACCGTCGGCCCGCAGCAGTGGCCCTTCCCCGAAGGCGCCAGCCAGGGCAAGGTCCGGCTCTACGAAGACGGCATCTTCCCGACGCCCTCCGGCCGCGCCCGCTTCGTGGTCACCGAACACAGGATCACCGCCGAATCCCCCAGCGCGCGCTACCCGCTCCACCTCAACACCGGCCGTCTGCGCGACCAGTGGCACGGCATGAGCCGCACCGGCCTCGTCGCCCGCCTCTACAGCCACGAGTCGGAGCCCATGCTGCACATGCACAGGGACGACATGGAGCGCCGCCAGCTGGCCGGCGGCGACCTCGTCACGGTGAAGAGCAAGCGTGGCAATGTGGTGGTGAAAGTGCTGCAATCCGCCACCCTGCGTGCCGGCCAATGCTTCTTGCCGATGCACTGGGGCGGCAACACCATGGGTGGCCAGGGCGTGAACGTGCTGCTGCCGTCCGACTTCGACCCCTACTCGAAGCAGCCCGAACTCAAACATGCCGCCGTGCAGGTGGAGAAATACACCGCCGGCAAGACCCTGGTGGCCATGCGTCGAACCGAGGTGGACGCCGACGGCAATCTTCAGCCCAATCCGCTGGAGGTGATGGAAAAACTACGCAAGTGGCTGCCTCATTTCCCCTACGCCAGCCTGACGCTCGCCGGTCGCACAGCCCCGGTCGTGGTCCTGAAGGCTCGCGGCGAAGAGCTGGCACCGGAGCTGCTGGAAGCCCTTGACCGGGAACTCTCTCTCGACGACCCGACCCGGGTGCTCTCCTACCAGGACAGCCGCAAGGAAGTGGCCAAGCGGGCATTGGTGGAGGGTGACTCCCTGGCCGCCGTGCGCCTGGCAGGTGAAACCAAGGCCGCCGACTGGCTTGCCGACATGATGGTGCAAGGACATTCGGCTGCGGCCGTACGTCCGTGGCTGCTCGCGCCACTCACCCAGCCCCCCGCCGGGCAGGCAGCTCGCGGCAAGGTCATCTGCAACTGCTTTGATGTGGCAGAAGATGACATCCTCAGCGCCTTCCGGGCTGGCGAATCACTGGACGCCCTGCAGCTTCGTACCAAATGCGGCACCAACTGCGGCTCTTGCGTACCGGAACTGAAGCGCCTGCAACACAGCGTTTCGAACTGAAGAACGGGGAACGCCGGGCCAGAACGGCCCGGCGTAAATCAATCAGGCCTTGGCAAAGCCGTTGGCAAGCAGCCACTTGAAGGTTGCTTCGGCCACGGCATCGGATTCACCAACGCCCGAGAAGGTGTGGTCGGCATAAGGAAAGTGCTGCACATCGACGTCTTTGCGCCCCAGCACTGCGCGCCAATCCGCGCTTGAGGCCTGCACCTGTTCAAACTCCCGCGCCACGTAATCCCGACCACTCAAAAACACGGCCAGCGGGTTTGTACGCCTGGAGAGACCCTTTGCCATCCGCTCGGGCAGATTGCCCGCATCCTCCACCTTGGCTGCAGCAGGTGCAGAAGGTCTTTTGTCACCACCACCGGCCGCCCGGAGCAGCGAGAAAAGGCTGCCGAACGAACTCAGCAGACTGACCTGCCCCCCCAGTAATTTCTTCCAGAAGGCGGGGTCGGTAAGTCGCTGCAAATAATAATACTTGAGGAAAACCTTGGCCTTGCCAGCCTCTGTATGCACCCAGGGATTCAACAGGACAGACCCCGCCACCCGCCGGTCTGCCGCAGCCGGGTAGAGGCAAACGGCACTGGCCCCATCGCACAGGCCCCACAGCACAACCTGCCGCAGCCCTGGCTGAGCCTTGAGAAAAGCCCCGATGGCCGCATCGATGTCGTCATCGACAGCTTCGAAACTGCTTGCCGGCCCCGTGGCATCCCCCATCCCGCGATAGTCGAAGCGCATGCACGGTATGCCGCGGGCAGCCAGGTAGCGTGCCAGCAGGACAAACTGCCGATGCGAACCCGCCCGGTACTGGGGGCCACCAACCACGACCAGCACACCAACTTCTGCAGGCGCGTGCGGTGCCGAAACGATTCCCACCAGGGATTCACCGGCGCATTCGAACATCAGGGCGCTATCGTGCCAATCGCTCATGCGAACTCCTCCAGAGCGAGCAATGAAGCCTCGATCAACGCCGGACACAACTCGATCTCCTGGGTCTGCCAGAAGGCCGGGCCTGCCACCGTTTGGGCGCGGCACCGGATCCCGGCCCCGACCCAGCGGTCGACAAGCACCCGAAGCGCAGGAGAAACCTCCTCGCGGTCTGGTGGGCCAACCTCCAGCGCCACCACCGGTGCGGCATAGGCGTTCTGCAGCCCCAGGGTCGATGACTCCATTCCCCGAGCCAGCGCAGACGACAGACGATAGCCGGCGACATCCACGCTGTCGCCCGCCTTCAGGCTGGCCCGGACAGCCTCCATGGAAGCCTTGGCATCGGCATCGGCGAGCATCTCGCTCGCAGCCTTCAAGCGCAGGAACTGGGTCAGATGCTGGCGCCCGTTACCCACGGGCTGCCAGAGCAACAAAGGCGCGGCAACGCCTCCCGAGCGCAACCAGTCGGCCAGCACGAGCGCACCACTCCGCAAGCCCCACAGGGCTACCGCGCCTTTAAGGTGCGTGGTCACCCACAACCAGGCGTCGCGGCAATCCTCAATCCACAGATCCCAGGACGCATCGCCAAAATCACCGGCGCTGTCCCCACACCCGGTCAGATCGACCTGCAGGGTCGACCACCCCCTGGCCGCAAAGGCCTCCGCGGCGAGCGCAACCATTCGCCGGGATTTGTTCATCTCCTCGGCAAACGGATGCACAAAAATCAGGGTACCGACGGGATCTGCCGCATGGGTGAGAAGGCAAAAACGCTCTCCTGCTGCAGACCCCGGTAGAAAAAACGCTTCCCGCCGGGGCTTCAAACCCACCATTCAGGCAAGCTTTCCGTCCACGAATTCGACCAGAGAACCTACGGATGCGAAGGTAGAACCGTCGATCTCATCATCCTCCACAACAAAACCGAAACGCTCTTCCAGCATGTTGATCAAACCAACGACGGCCATCGAATCAAGGTCCGGCAGCGCCCCCAGCAATGGGGTATCAAGCTCAAACTGGGCAGCAGCACCGCCCAAGCTCAAGACCTCGTCCAGAATAGACAGAACTTCCTTCTTCGTATCCAAAAGCTGACTCCAATCGGGGATAAGCAAACGCAACGCCACATTCCAGACCTTCATGACCCGGAAACAGCAAGCCTGATATCATTATATGCGACACGGAGCCCCCGGGAACCGTAATCTACGGCACAGGCGGGAGGCTTAACAGGCGACCAACACAGGTTTTCCTTGTTTTGCATTTCATTTCTGCATTCCGGGTTACCTTTGCCCCCTCTTTCGAGCCTGATCGAGCCGTCAATTTGCAATCCAGCCCGACCATGCCCCTCCAACGCATCCGCAACACGTTTTCGCAACTCGGCGCCTTTGATGGCAGCCTGTATTTCCTTGATTACGCGCTCCGCAAGGTCAGCGGCAACCACGCCTACCTGATTCGTTACTATCTGGTGGCGCAGCCTGTCCAGACCAAAGCGTCGTGTCGCGCTTCGCCGAAAAATCCGGCGACGCCCCTCGATCCGGGCGATCCGCTGGTACCACTTTTTCCGCGCCCCCCCGAAGTCATCGCCAAACGCCTGCGGGACAAATCCCTGTGCTTCCTGGCCCGCTCCGGCGACGAATTTGCCGGCTTCCTTTGGCTGGCCTTCAATGCCTATGACGAGGATGAGGTGCGCTGCCGCTATGAGCTCGCCGATCCGGCAAGCTGCGTATGGGATTACGACGTCCACGTCGAACCGAAATACCGGATAAGCCGCACCTTTGCCCGCCTCTGGGATGCCGCCAATGCGCACCTCACCGAGAATGGCGTCCGCTGGAGCATGTCGCGCATATCGGCCTTCAACCCGGCCTCGCTGGCAGCCCACGGCAGGCTCGGTATTCACAAGCTCTACAGTGCAAGCTTTCTGTGCCTGGGCCCGCTACAAATCAGCATGATCGGTGCAGCACCATGGATTCACATCAGTTTCACTGACAAATCCCGTCCCACCGTGCAGCTTGCTCCGCCTGGCCCGATTGAATGACGGCGCGGATGCAGTATTTGGCAAAAACCAGGCACGGGGCTCGGTTACACTTCGTTCCCAATTCAAATTAAATTATTTCTGGCTGCCGTCAGCCTGCCATGAAGCACCGCCAGCCGGTGCCCATTGCAGCCGGAGAGGCAGGTTGCCCATGACCGACAAACGCGTGCTGATGATCGCTTACCACTACCCGCCCGTACGGACGAGCAGTGGCATCCAGCGAACACTGAAATTCTCCTCCTATCTGCGTGACCATGGCTGGGAACCGATGGTGCTCACCATCGCTCCGCGCGCCTACGAATCGGTCAGCAATGACCAGATGGGAGAAATTCCGGAAGGCATGGTCGTCGAACGGGCATTCGGGCTGGATACCGCTCGGCACCTGTCACTCAAGGGGCGCTACCTGCGCTGGATGGCACAACCCGACCGCTGGGCCAGCTGGTGGCCGATGGGTGTCATCAAGGGCATGAGCATGATCCGGCGCTACAAACCGAAGGCCATCTTCGCCACCTACCCGATCGCCACGGCCCACCTCATCGGGCTCACGCTGCATCGCCTGTCGGGCGTGCCGCTGATCGTCGACTTCCGCGACGCGATGACCGAGCCCGGCTATCCCGTCAACCCGACAACCTGGAAGCTGCATCGCAAACTCGAACAATCGCTGATCAAGCATTGCTCACGCGCGGTGTTCACGACCAACGGCACCCGGGAGATGTACGCAAAGCGCTATCCGGACATACCGGCACAAAACTGGGCGGTCATCGAAAACGGCTTCGACGAAGAAAATTTCCGTGATGCGGAGAGCGGTCTGGACACCAGCCGGCTTGGCCCGGAAGGCCAGATGATCCTCGTGCACATCGGCGTGCTGTACCCGCAGGAACGTGACCCCAAGCCTTTCTTCACTGCCCTTCGTGATCTGAAGAAGGCCGGCGAGATTTCCGCAGACCGGCTCAAAGTCATCCTGCGTGCCACCGGCAGCGACGACTACTACCGCAAGCTCCTTTCAGAATTTGGTATTGACGACATCGTCAGCATCGAGCCCATGGTTGCCTATCGCACAGCCTTGCAGGAAATGATGCGCGCGGACGGTCTGCTGCTGCTGCAAGGCGCAGCCTGCAACAAGCAGATTCCGGCAAAGCTCTACGAATATGCCCGCGCAGGCCGCCCGATCCTGGCCCTGACTGACTTCGCCAGCAACACGGCAGAGCTCCTGGGCAAGCTCGAAACCCCCTGGATAGCCGACATCGCCGAAGCAGAATCCATCCGCAAACTGCTCAGCGATGTGATGAGCAAGTGGCGCAAGGGCGAACTGACCGGTGTCCGTCGCGACCTCGCCGACGCCTGCTCGCGGCGCTCCCGTACCGACGAACTCGTACGTATTCTCGATTCCCTGCCGGAAAAGGCGTAACAAGAACTTTACGCTCCGGCGTGAGCAAGCTCGCATAGGCCGTCACAGACCTGCCGTAGACTTGAGATCATTCAGACGCGCTACGGCTTTGCCTGACGATTAGTTCGACAAACCCATTTCAGACCGATGTTCAATACGACTCTTCTCCACGAACTCATCACCGCGTCCGCCGCCCGGGCTCCCGATTCGTCGGCCCTGACTGCGGGGGCTACCACTCTCACCTATCGCGAACTGGACGACCAGGTCGCCGGAATAGCTTCCGGACTGATCGGGCTCGGCCTCGACAGGGGCGAGCGGGTCGGCATTTTCCTGGACAAGCGTATTGAGACGGTCGTTGCCAGTTTTGCCGCGGCCCGCGCCGGCGGCGCCTTCGTACCCGTCAATCCGATTCTCAAGGCCGAACAAATCGGCCACATCCTGCGCGACTGTAACGCCCGGGTGTTGATCACCTCCCCCGAGCGTCTCCCGCTCATCGCCAGCACGCTCGAACACTGCCACGATCTGCGTCACGTCATCCTGACGGCCCCGAGCACCAAGCCCGTCAGCCTGGAGGCCATTGGCATCCACCTGTGGGCCGACCTGCTGGCTTCGCCGCCCCGCGCCGGTCATCGGATCATTGACACCGACATGCTGTCGATTCTGTACACCTCCGGCAGCACCGGTCGGCCGAAGGGCGTAGTGCTCTCCCACCGCAATATGGTGACCGGCGCCAAGAGCGTCGCCAGCTACCTGGGCAACACCCAGGATGACACCCTGCTGGCGGCCCTGCCCCTGTCCTTCGATGCCGGCTTTTCCCAGCTCACCACGGCCTTCCACAGCGGAGCCCGGGTTGTGCTGCTGAACTACCTGCTGCCCCAGGATGTGCTCAAGGCCGTGATCAAGGAAAAGGTCACCGGCCTCACCGCCGTGCCGCCGCTGTACATCCAGCTGGCCCAGCTCAAATGGCCGGACACAGTTACCGATCATCTGCGCTACTTCGCCAACACCGGCGGACGGATGCCCCTCGAGACCCTCAAGGCCTTGCGCGCGCATCTGCCGCGCACCCAGCCCTTCCTGATGTATGGGCTCACCGAGGCTTTTCGCGCTACCTACCTGCCGCCCGAACAGGCCGACATCCGCCCTGACTCCATCGGCAAGGCCATCCCCAACGCCGAGGTAATGGTGCTGCGGGACGACGGCAGCGAATGCGGCCCGAACGAGCCCGGCGAACTGGTACAGCGTGGCGCACACGTGGCCATGGGCTACTGGAACGACCCCGAAAAGACGGCAGAGCGCTTCAAGCCCCTACCGGTCAGCGCTCCCGGCCGCCAGGCAGGTTTCGTCCTGCCCGAAATCGCCGTATTCTCGGGCGACACCGTGCGCCGGGATGAGGATGGCTACCTGTATTTCATCGGCCGCCGCGACGAGATGATGAAGACCTCCGGCTACCGGGTCAGCCCGACCGAGGTCGAAGAAGTGCTCTACTCCACCCACCTGGTCGGCGAATGCGTCGCGTTTGGCGTCCCCCACCCTTCCCTTGGCCACGCCATCTGCGTGATCGCTACCGGCAAGGACGGCGCGCCCCTCGATGCAACAACCCTGCAGGCGGAGTGCCGCCAACGCATGCCGGCCTACATGGTTCCATCGGTCATCGAAGCCCGTGACGGCCCCCTGCCCCGCAATCCCAACGGCAAGATCGACCGCAAGACTCTTTCCACCGAATTCGAAAACGCAAACAAGGTGCCCCAATGAGCGAAGTGATCCGCGAGAAACCGGTGCACGCCCCGATGGACCAGTTTCGGTCTGAAGCCGGCGAGCTGATGGTCGGCGGCATTCCGCTGCACCGCCTTGCCGACCGCATCGGCCAGACGCCTTTCTATGCCTATGACCGCGAACTGCTGACACGCCGGGTCGCCGAGCTGCGTGCCGCCCTGCCGCCTGGCATCAAGATCCACTACGCCATGAAAGCGAATCCGATGCCCTCCGTGGTGGATCACATGGCGCGCCTTGTGGACGGCATCGACGTAGCGTCAGGCCGTGAGCTGAAAGTCGCCCTCGACAGCGGCGCCAATCCCCACGAAATCAGTTTTGCCGGTCCCGGCAAGCGCCACGAAGAGCTGCGTCAGGCTGCTGCTGCCGGCATCCTGATCAATATCGAATCATTTCGCGAAGTTTCCGAACTGGCAGCCATCCGCCAGGCCACCGGCTGGCCGGTGCGGGTCGCAGTACGCGTCAATCCAGATTTCGAACTTAAGAGTTCGGGCATGAAAATGGGGGGCGGTCCCAAGCAGTTCGGGGTCGACGCCGAGCAGGTACCTGAACTCCTCGCCCAAATCGGCGAGGCCGGACTCGCCTTCGAAGGTTTTCACCTTTTTGCCGGTTCCCAGAATCTGCGCCCCGAAGCCATCGTCGAAGCCCAGCGCAAGTGTTTCGATCTAGCCCTGCGCCTCGCCGAAAGCGCCCCGTCGCCGGTTAAGTTCCTCAATCTCGGGGGAGGGTTCGGCATTCCGTATTTTCCGGGCGAACAGCGTCTGGACCTGAGCAGCATCTCGGCGAACCTGGCAGTCATTGCGGCGGAGGCAAAAGAAAAACTGCCGAATGCCGAGATCGTCATCGAACTGGGCCGCTACCTGGTCGGCGAGGCAGGTATCTACGTGTGCAAGATCCTCGATCGCAAGGTCTCTCGCGGTCACACCTTCCTCGTCGCCGATGGTGGCCTGCACCACCATCTTTCCGCCTCAGGAAACTTTGGCCAGGTGATCCGCAAGAACTACCCGGTAGCGATTGGTGACAGGATCGGCACACCCGCAGGTGAGGTCGTTTCCGTTGTCGGCCCCTTGTGTACGCCGTTGGATATCCTTGCTGACCGCATGCCGCTGGCAGAAGCACACCCCGGCAACCTTGTCGTTATCTTTCAATCCGGGGCCTACGGCGCGAGTGCCAGTCCACAGGCATTTCTCGACCAGCCCCGAGTCGTTGAGGTGCTGGTCTAAGGCCGCCGCCCAGGCCTCATTGCATGGATACTCGCCTCACCATTTGCTCGGTCTCATTCGGACATGGGCACCTGCTAAGCCTTAACGCGCAGCTTGCGGCCCGTCTGAACCCGGGCTTCGAGCAGCGCGCGGTATGGCGAATTGCAGAGAATGCACCAGCCAATGCAAAGGACCGCATTACGGCCGGGCACGGACCGTTCGTGATCGAACCGGGCTCAAGGGAAACATCGCTTGGCGCCAGCTACCAGCATGCAGATGCCTTGAACGAGCTTGTCCGAAAAACCGAAACACGCTATTTGCTTGTCCTGGATCCGGATTTTTACATCCTTCGACCCAATTGGGTCAATGCCATTCCGGAATACATGGAGAAGCACGGGCTGGGGTTTTTCGGCACACCGTGGCATCCCCGTTACAACCGAAACTATCGCTACTTCCCGGCAGTGCATTGCATGTTCATTGACCTGGAGAAAGTCGACAAGCTCGAACTCGATTTTCTTCCGGAACTGGACAGGATCGAAGTTGCAGGAAACTCTGCCAAAGGATTGCTCGACAGAATTGGCTACTTTGCCAACCGAAAACGCATTCCCTGGGATACAGGCGTCCGCATATTCGAACGCTTCGGAAGCCAGGCCTTGCTTTCAGCCGAATGCACCAAACCTGTCTTCAGGATCGACCCTGCCAACTTCCCGGATTTCGATGTCTGCGACTGGAAGCATCGGCTTATTGAAGCCATGCTCCCCGAACGCTATTGCTATCTCCCCAAGCGTCGAGACACATTTACACACAGCGGCTTCTCCGAGCGCAGTTGGGTAAGCTCACCGCTACCCAACAGATGGGAGGAGTCCCTCTGGCAAGGACAGCCCTTCGGCCTGCACGTACGCCGTAGCTTCAATGCTGGCGGCCGGGATAAACAAGCTGAAACAGATTTTCTGGAGCAGGTTCTGGCAGAACTCGCGGCCCAGGTCGACAATGCCTCTCCCTCCGGACAAGCCTGATAGCCAAGCGCGTCTGCGCCTCGCATCCGGAAAACTCCCTGCCCACCCAGCAACCGCGCCCCAACAAGCCTGATCAATGAACACCCCCGCTAAAAAGAAGAGCATTTTCGCCAGCGCACTTATCGTGGTCGCCATGCGCTGGACCGATCGTCTGATCGGTCTTCTTAGCACCTTGATTCTGGCCCGGATCCTGACCCCGGCAGACTTCGGCATCATCGCCATGGCATCAGTGCTGGTTGGGCTGATTGACGTCCTTCTCGATCTCGGCGTCAATATGGCCCTTATCCAGAATAAGGATGCGGATGACGAGGATTTCAACACAGCATGGACCATCCGGCTGATTCAAGCCATGGCCGTCACGCTAATTGTGTTTCTGTTGGCCCCCTTTGCAGCCGACTATTATCGGGATCCACGGGTAGCCGATGTCACACGATTGATGGCGCTCGGCATGTTCATTGGTGGCTTCGAAAACATCGGGATTGTATGCTTTCAGAAAAGCATGGATTTCTCCCGCGACTTCCGGTTCTTCTTTATTAGGCGACTGGCGGGATTCCTGGTCACGGTCACACTCGCCATCACGCTTGAATCCTATTGGGCAATGCCGCTCGGCGCCCTGGCTGGCCGCATAACAGGCGTCGCCCTTAGTTACATAATGCATCCGTTCAGGCCCCGCCTCTCGCTGACGCGCCTTGCGAAACTATGGTCGTTTTCCCAATGGGCATTGATACGCTCCATTGGGATCTACTTCGAAACACAGTTCGACCGCTTCTTGGTTGGTCGCTTGTCAGACGCCTCCACAGTGGGAGCCTACACACTGGCCGATGAAATATCCGCCATGCCGTCGACAGAACTGCTGCAGCCGCTTGGCCGAGTGCTGTTCCCGGCATTCGTGGCCGCCAAGCACGATGCACAACGTCTGCGGGACGCCTACCTGCTGGCCTTGGCCGTGCAAACCATGCTCGCTATTCCAGCAGGCGTTGGCCTGGCCTCCGTCGCCGACCGGGCAGTACTCGTGCTCCTCGGAGATCAATGGCTCTCTGCGATTCCTTTCGTCCAGACCCTCTCGCTTGTTTTCTCACTTGGCGCGATCTCTCATGCGGCCGGCTATCTGCTGGTGACAATCGGCAAGATTCGCACGCTAAGTATTTTTGTGTGGATCCAGAACATCCTCTTCCTGACAGTCGCCGGACTTGTCTTCTCCTCGGCAAGCGCAATAGACATTGCCCACATTCGCTTGGCAGTCGCCGCCACCGGCCTTGTCTTCTTCATGGGCGTAATTCTGCATGAGGTCCGTGAATTGCGCCTTGCAGATCTGGTTCGGGTAGCCTGGCGCCCGGTAGTAGCGGCAGCAGCCATGGCCCTTGTGGATATCCTCGTCACGCCCCCAGAGTCGCTGCCACTGATGCTGGCCTTCCTCTGTGAGGTTCTTCTGGGCGCAACATCCTACACCTCAATACTTCTCGGCCTGTGGTTCGCAAGTGGCCGGCCGCAAGGCGCTGAAGCCTACATTCTCTCGAAACTCAAACTCGGTCGTTTTCTGCAACCTGCGCAGCGTAACGACGCCCCCTGATTATTTGAAATTAATGGAGTCTGGCTTTGGAAAGCAAAACCTTGATCTACGCCCGCCTGATAACCCCCCAGCCCGGAGCAAGCAGCGGCCTCGACATCCAGCTCAAAGACAAGCAATGGGTCTGCAACTGGAATGGCGGCCGTTTAACTGCAGAGCAACCCACCGATCTGGCTGAGCACGAAGGCATTCTGTGTATCAGCCGGGGCACTCCACGCTTTGCCAATGGCAGCAATAAGCACGCTCACACCTGGCTCAGCCTGTTCACAAGCAAAGGCCTCGATGCAGCCCGAGAGGTCAAAGGACGCTTTGCTGTCGCATTCATCAATACCCATCAAAATGCCGTCACGCTACTGACAGATCGCTTCGACACAGAGCCTTGGTGCTACGCGGAAGAGGACGGGGAGTTAGGTTTTTCTGACAGAGCCGATACGGTTCCGCTCAACAGTCGAAGCATCAACCCCCAGGCAATTTTCGACTATCTCTATTTCCATATGATCCCTTCACCGGTAACGATTTTCCGGGAAGTGAAGCGCCTGCGCCCGGCAAGCGTCCTGGAATGGAAGAACGGAATTACAAAGATCGCCAAGCACTGGACTCCAGTCTTCGATGAAAATCCGCGCCTCAACCTGACTGAGACAAAAGGGCGCTTCCTCGACATCGTTCGGGAATCAGTGAAAAACGAGTATGCCGGTCCCAACACCGGCGCATTCCTGTCGGGCGGAACAGACAGCTCCACGGTGTCAGGAATGCTCTGCCAGATAACCGGCGAGCCAGCGAAGACCTATTCGATGGGCTTCGATGCAAGCGGCTACGACGAAATGGAATATGCCCGGCTGGCCGCCCGTCATTTCAAGACGGACCATCATGAATACTACGTAACACCCGAAGATCTGCTGGAGGGTATTCCGCTGGTTGCTCGCTTTTACGATCAGCCCTTCGGCAATTCATCCGCAGTTCCTGCATGGATTTGCGCCAGTCGTGCCAAAGCAGACGGCATCACCAAGCTTCTTGCTGGCGATGGGGGGGACGAACTCTTTGGTGGCAACTCCCGGTACGCAAAACAACGCGTATTCGGCTGGTACGACACCATACCTGCCCTGCTTCGCGCCAATTTCGTCGAGCCGATCTCCGGGCTGCCGGGCCTTGACAGAATTCCTCTTGTCAAAAAAGGCGTCAGCTATGTTGAACAAGCCTCTGTCCCGATGCCGGACAGGATGGAAATGTATAACCTCCTGCTTCGCCTTGGCATCGACACCGTATTCGAGCCGAAATTCCAGGCTCGCATGAATCCTGCCGAACCAACCGAACTTCAACGACATACATGGGCTGAAGTCAACGATGCAGGTCTGATCAACCGAATGCTTGCTTTCGATTGGAAATACACACTTGCGGACAACGACCTGCCTAAAGTAATTGGGACAACCCGCCTTGCCGGAGTGGATGTCGGATTTCCTTTGCTCTCCGACGAACTCCTGGACTTCTCGCTCACTCTACCCACGGACTGGAAGCTCAAAGGACTCAAACTTCGCTGGTTATTCAAAGAGGCTTTGCGTGGATTCCTGCCTGATGAAATCATTACCAAGAAGAAGCACGGCTTCGGCTTGCCTTTTGGTGTCTGGGCAGTAAAACACCCGGGCTTGCGAAAACTCGCAACCGAAACACTCGAAGCTTTTGGAAAACGAGGCGTCATTCGACCAGCGTTTCTTCGAGAACTCCACCAAAAATGGCTACCTGAGCACCCGGGCTACTATGGAGAGATGGTGTGGATCATCATGATGCTTGAGCAATGGCTTCAAGCATATGCCCCTGACTGGCAGTTCGACGAGTCAAAGTGATGCAACCACTGTAACGTCAAGATAAAACGGGCACAAAAAAAAAGGGGGTACACCCCCTTTTTTTTGTGCCCGCTGAAAACACCGCAATAGGCTAACCAAAATGGTCGTCTGGAAGCGACTCAATCTGCAAGTCGTTATCCTTGGCGAAATTCTTCAAAAAATTGTATGCCAAGGGCTCAATATCGTGAATGCGAGCATCGACCAAGACTGTCTTGTCACCCTTCAGATTGCACGCCGGACGTACGTATGGCGAATAGGTCATCCGATTGTCCGCACCGAAGGCAGACATAATCCCGCAGAGACGATCAGCCCAGTCACTGGGTCGAAAGGTCTTACCGTCACTGGTACGGCCTACGATCACGAAGTTTTCAACTTTTTGAATCATGTGTAATAACTGAAAATTTGGAGACCGGGAAACCAACACCAAAGGGAAGGACGCCAAACCTATCCCGCTACAAGTTTTACTTTACTGGAATTCTATCAGGAAACACCTGGCCCCAGAGGCATAGGCCCTATGCCTAAGCACATAGCCACGCCCTAACATCGAAAAAACCAGCTCAATCAGCCTCATCAAAGATGGAGTCCACTACAACAATTGGAATTGTAAAAACAAAACCCGGGAGTAACCCCGGGTTAAGCGGCAAGCTAGGTACCAAGCCTCCAAAAATACCTATAGACGAAGCCAGGATAGGAAGCCACCAGAAAGACACTGGCGGTCACTATAAAAAACTCCCAACCTTGTCTATAAGTACCTCCGCTGACGTTGGCCTCCTCAGCAGAAAGCACCAACATTAAAGCGCAGTAATAAAAAGCGAGCTCAAGAAGCCTGAGAAAAACGGTTTTTCTCAAAGTCTTTCGAAAAACAAGCAAAACCCTCTCACTCAAAAACGGAGCATTTGCCAGTGCCAAGGCCATTCCGAAAACAAGGTACGTTGATTTCAATAAGGCAGCCCTCTATCGCATAGCTAGTTCAAAGAGAGCCAAGCAATGAATATGCACAAAGTGACATCAAAGCCTGCGGCGCCAAACCAAGACCGGCAATAGCCAACCCATTCATCGAAAGCAAGACACGCATATCCGCACTTGCAACTAGAGGCGTGTTATCAACCGGTTCATCGAAAAACATAACCTTGACGACTCTGAGGTAGTAAAAGGCACCAATCAGAGACATGATTACAGCAACTACAGCAACCCAGATATAACCTGCTGCCACAACAGCCTGAAGGACAGAGAACTTCGCAAAGAAGCCAACGAAGAACGGAATACCAGCCATCGAGAACATGACCATCGCCATGACTCCGGCGAACCATGAACTCCGCTTGTTCAAGCCCTTGAAATCATCAAGGTTTTCCGCCTCCACTCCGACACGCGAAAGAAGCAAAACAACGCCGAAGGAAGCCAGACTCATCAGCACGTAAGAGATCACATAGAACATGGACGAACTATATGCATTTAGCGCAAAGTGCCGGTCCCCCCCCACCACACCCGACATCAAACCCAATAGCATGAACCCCATGTGGGAAATGCCAGAATAACCAAGCATTCGCTTAATGTTAGATTGTGCGATCGCCGCAAAGTTACCCAGGACGATAGAAAGAATAGCAAGAAACATGAGCATCGACTGCCACTGGTCTGCCAACTCAAACAGACCATTCACAAGCAGGCGCATGGCCATCGCAAAGGCGGCAAGTTTGGGAGCCGAGGCAATAAATAGAGTAATAGCAGTTGGCGCGCCGTGATAAACGTCCGGAATCCACATATGGAAGGGAACCACGCCCAGCTTGAAAGCCAAACCCGCAACCACAAAGACCAAACCAAACATCAGGACAGTCTTGTTCCCGGCTTGATGATAAATAGCCTGAGCAACACCGGAAATTTCCAAAGTGCCAGTTGCGCCATACAGCATCGAAATGCCGTAAAGGAGAAGACCGGAAGCAAGAGCTCCGAGCACGAAATACTTCATCGCAGCCTCGGTCGCTCGGGCGGAGTCCCGTTGAAGAGCGACCATTGCATACAATGATAAGGAAAGCAGCTCAAGACCAAGGTAAAGCGTAAGGAAGTGATTGGCCGTGATCATGACCATCATCCCCAACGTAGCATATACAGCCAGAACGTAATACTCAGTCGTCTCCATCTTCCTGTCGTTCATGTAGCCGCGTGAATACAGCAGCACAATGGCAACGGAAAAATACAGCACCAACTTGAGGAAGTCGCCCATCAAGTCATCCACGTACATGTTGCTGAACGTGAAATTGACTTGGCCGTCCATCGTGAACAAGGTGATTGCGGCCGCACCGAAGAGCGTCAGTTGAGTCAACGCGTACGTCAGGCCTCGTGAATCCTTGGCAAAAGTGCCAGCCATAAGGATCACAAAGGACATAGCGACCACGAAAAGCTCCGCCGCCGCAGGGTAAAAATCAGGGATAACAAAGTTCATCTTCAGGCCACAGTCCGCTGGTTTTGTCTCGGTTACGTGAGATTAAAGCTTGCTCACCGCAACATGCTTGAGCAGGTCATTCACCGACGCATGCATTACCTCCGTCACTGGGAACGGGTAAATCCCCATAGCCAGGACGCAGACTGCAAGAATAGACAGGAAAACGAACTCCCTGTTATTGAGGTCAGTCAGCTCCGAAACGTGGTGATTAGTAATGGGCCCGAATACCACCCGCTTGTACATCCAGAGTGTGTAAGCCGCGCCTACGATCAGGGTTGTTGCCGCGGTAAAGGCAACCCAGAAGTTAAACTGAACAGCCCCAAGCACAACCATAAACTCGCCAACAAACCCGGAAGTCGCCGGCAAGCCCGCATTCGCCATTGAAAAGAACATAAACAAGGCCGCGAACTTCGGCATTACATTAACGACACCACCGTAGTCGGCTATTTGTCGCGAGTGCATGCGATCGTAAAGAACCCCGATAGACGCAAACATCGCTCCCGACACAAAGCCATGGGAAATCATTTGAACCAGGGCGCCTTCGACTCCCAGGGGACTAAAAATGAAGAAACCCAAAGTAACGAAACCCATGTGTGCGATCGACGAGTAAGCCACGAGCTTCTTCATGTCGGTTTGGACCAAAGCGATGAAGCCGATGTAAACCACCGCAATCAACGACAAGGTGATGATCAGCGGTGCGAAAGCATGACTGGCATCAGGCGCAATCGGAAGCGAAAACCTCAGGAAACCGTAAGCTCCAAGCTTCAAACCAATCGCAGCAAGGACAATCGAGCCGCCTGTCGGAGCCTCGACGTGAGCGTCCGGCAACCAAGTATGAACGGGGAACATTGGCACTTTAACGGCAAAAGAAACAAGGAAAGCCCAAAACAACAGCCCCTGCACATCCATGCCCAGCTTGAGTTGGTGCCAATCAAGAATACTGAAGCTTCCACCTGATTCCATGAAGAGATACAGGAGCGCCACAAGCATCAGTAGCGAGCCGGCAAGCGTGTAGAGAAAGAACTTTATGGCAGCATAAACACGATTTGGGCCGCCCCACACACCGATAATAATGAAAAGCGGAATCAGAGATGCTTCAAAGAAAACATAAAAAAGCAACCCATCCAAAGCACTGAAAATCCCGTTAATCAACCCCGACATAATCAGAAAACCTGCCATGTACTGGGCAACCTTTTCCTTGATCACCTCCCAACCAGCCACAACCACAATCACGGTAATGAAACTGTTGAGAAGTACGAACAGCACTGAAATGCCATCCACACCAAGCGTGTAGTTGATGTTGAATCGAGGAATCCAGGGATACGACTCGACGAACTGCATCGCACTCTTAGACACATCGAAACCGGTGTAAAGCGGAATGCTAACCGCCAAACCCGCAAGAGCAGAAAGAAGCGCCACGAACCTGGCGACCGAAGCATTACGGTCGGACCCAGAAGCGAGTGCTAATAGACCACCCACGATCGGAACCCAAATCGCAAGGCTAAGGAATGGAATACCCGTCATCTCTACTTTCCGTTCTATGCGCCACGATGCGGCGCGCAAGTCCTAAATCTTGTAACTTTCCATAAATCGACAACACTACGACATCATCCGCGATTGAACCAAAACGTCAGCAGAATGAATACGCCAATAATCATCGAAAACGCGTACTGGTATATATGGCCGGTCTGAAAGAGTCTGGAAAGCTGTGCAATCAAACCAACAACTCGTGCAGATCCATTAACGATCATCCCGTCGATAATCGTTTGGTCACCCACCTTCCAAAACCCACGGCCAAGCAAGCGCGCGCCGCCAGCAAATACGAGCTCATTAAACTTGTCAAAATAATACTTATTTTCCAACAAGGTATGAATGGGCTTGAAGGTGCGCATGATCGCGGCAGGAACAGCTGGCGAGACCATATAGAAGAACCACGCAAGCACAACACCTGACATAGCGAGAATAAATGGCAGGGAAGTAAAGCCATGTATTGCCATCGCTGCGGCTCCATGAAACTCCTCTGAGAGTTCAGCCATCGCATGATGATGCTCTGAAAAGTGAATAACTCCCTTAAAGAAATCACCAAACAACATTGTTCCTATGGTGGCATAGCCAATCACTACTGACGGTATCGCAAGCAGCACGAGCGGTACAGTAACAACCCACGGAGACTCATGCGGCTTCTGCCCTGGAGCCAAGCCATGATGATGTTCGTCGGAATGATGCTCATCAGAGTGATGATCGTCCTCCACATGCGCATCGTGCTGCACCGCATCCTCAGGATGATCATGAGACACTGCTGCCAGACCAAACCTTTCCTTGCCGTGAAATACGAGGAAATACATGCGGAAAGAATAAAACGCGGTAACAAACACGCCTGCAATTACGCAGAAATATGCGTAACCGGAGCCTGCCAAATGCGAAAGCTGTACAGCTTCAATAATCGTATCTTTGGAATAAAAACCAGACATGAAGGGGAAGCCAATCAACGCAAGCGACCCGATCAATGATGTGAACCAAGTAATAGGCATGTACTTCCAAAGCCCGCCCATGTTCCGCATGTCTTGATCATGATGCATCCCGATAATGACAGAGCCGGCCCCCAGGAACAGCAACGCCTTGAAAAAGGCGTGCGTCATGAGATGGAACACAGCTGCCGAATATGCAGATACGCCAAGCGCTACGGTCATATAACCAAGCTGCGAAAGTGTCGAGTAAGCAACAACACGCTTAATATCGTTCTGAACGATGCCAAGAAAACCCATGAAGAGAGCGGTGGTGGCGCCAATGACGAGGACAAACGAAAGCGCAGTTTCCGACAATTCAAAAAGGGGCGACATGCGAGCAACCATGAAAATGCCAGCAGTTACCATAGTTGCCGCGTGAATCAGTGCTGAAATTGGTGTCGGGCCTTCCATTGAATCAGGAAGCCACACGTGCAAGGGAACTTGCGCAGACTTACCCATTGCACCGATAAAAAGACCAATACAAATAGCTGTAACCAACGGCCAGCCAGTCTCCGGCACCGTCATGCCGACCAGCATCGGAGCCTTGGCGAATACCTCTGCGTAGTTGAGCGTCCCTGCATATGCAGCAACAAGACCGATCCCAAGAAGGAATCCGAAGTCACCAACACGGTTAACAAGGAAGGCCTTCATGTTCGCGAAAATCGCCGTCGGTCTCGTGTACCAGAAGCCAATGAGCAGATAGGACACAAGCCCAACAGCTTCCCAGCCAAAAAACAGCTGAAGGAAGTTATTCGACATGACCAGCATCAGCATCGAAAACGTGAAAAGCGAGATGTAGCTGAAGAAACGCTGATAGCCAGGATCTTCAGACATGTAGCCGATCGTATATATATGCACCATCAACGATACGAAAGTGACGACGAGCATCATCATCACAGTGAGGGAGTCGATAAGGAACCCCACTTCGAAGGTTAGTGCCCCACTGCTTGCCCAAGTATAAAGCGTGCCGTTAAAGACATTTCCTGCCTGCACATCCTGGAAGATGACCAGCGATGTGAAGAACGCAATAGCAACACCTAAAATGGTCACAGTATGAGCGCCAGCCCGTCCTATGACTTTCCCAAACAGCCCCGCAGCAATTGCACCGAACAAAGGCGCAAGCGGGACCAACAGATAGAGCTTCTGCATCTCCGTCATCGAAACGCTTCCTTATCCCTTGAGGCTGTCAAGGTCATCAACGTGAATAGTCCGCAAATTACGGAACAAAGCCACGAGGATAGCCAAACCAATAGCTGACTCAGCTGCTGCTACAGTCAGTATGAAAAAAACGAAAATCTGGCCTGCCGCGTCGCCCAAATAATAAGAGAACGCAACGAAGTTAAGATTGACCGCAAGCAACATCAACTCGATGGCCATCAACAGAACAATCAAATTTTTGCGATTGAGAAAGATACCTACAACGCTGATCGCGAAGAGAATCGCACCCAATATCAAGTAGTGAGACAACGAAAGCATCTACAGTCCTCCCTGACGATCGTACCTGGAATCAATCTTTTTCTGCGCGCATCGATACAATACGCACCCGATCATCACGCTTAACGGAAATCTGAGCAGCCGGATCAATCTTTCTCACATTCTTCCGCTTACGCAGCGTAAGCGCCACCGCAGCAACCATCGCGACCAACAACACGATCGATGCGAGCTCGAAAGGGTAGACGTAATCCGTATAAAGCAAGCGACCAAGCTCTTTTGTGTTGCTGAAACCCTGTTGTACATCAGCGGGCCGAGGCATCTCCTCAAGTCCGAAATTCCTTCCGCCAAGTACCATTACCATTTCGACAACCATAAGAACGCCGATCAAGGCACCCACAGGCAGATAGCTCCAGAAACCCTGCCGGATACGCTCGATATTGATATCAAGCATCATCACAACAAAGAGGAACAAGACCATCACCGCACCAACGTAAACCATTACCAAGGCAATCGCCAAGAACTCAGCGTGCAGCAGCATCCAAATGCCGCCCGCCGTAAAGAAGGCCAAAACAAGAAAGAGCGCAGCGTGCACCGGGTTCTTGGAGGTAATTACCGCCAGGGACGCAAGCACAAGCACTGTTGCAAAAAAGTAAAAAACTACCGACTGGAAGTCCATGAGCGTGTTCCAAAAGTACGTTTTTGTCCGCTTGCGCCAGTTCTATCGATACTTAGAATCGACTTCGCGATCCTTCGCAATTTGCGACTCGTAACGATCGCCGACAGCCAAAAGCATTTGCTTTGTGTAGTACAGATCACCACGCTTTTCGCCGTGATATTCGAATACCCGAGTTTCAACGACTGCATCAACAGGGCAAGCCTCTTCACAAAACCCGCAAAAAATACATTTCGTTAAATCAATATCATATCGACTAGTGCGCCTGGAGCCGTCAGTTCGTTGCTCAGACTCGATCGTAATCGCCATAGCAGGGCAGATTGCCTCACAAAGCTTGCAGGCGATACAGCGTTCTTCACCGTTCGGGTACCGTCGCAACGCATGCAACCCCCTGAAACGCGGACTTTGCGGTGTCTTCTCTTCCGGAAACTGGACAGTTATCTTTCTGGCAAAAAGATGGCGCCCCGTAAGTGCGAGCCCTTTAACTAGCTCCTTAAGAAAGAGGCTCCCTACATATTCCTTTATCGCACCCATTTCAACGTCCTCACTTCCAGATCGACAACGGAGACATGACCCAGACGGCAACAACCACCACCCAGAACAATGTCAAGGGAATGAACACCTTCCACCCCAGCCGCATGATATGGTCGTACCTGAACCGCGGGAAAGTTGCACGGAACCACAGGAACAAAAATAGGATGAATGCTGTTTTAAGGGCCAGCCAAACAAAGCCGTCACCCAAGAAGCCGACAGGAGAAAGCCAGCCCCCCAAGAAAAGAATCGATGTCAGGGCAGACACCAGAATCATGTTCGCGTACTCCCCAAGGAAGAACAACGCGAATGCCATGCCCGAATACTCAACCATGTGCCCAGCCACGATCTCGGACTCTCCTTCGACAACGTCGAAGGGAGCGCGGTTTGTTTCTGCAATGCCCGAAATCAGGTACACGATAAACATAGGAAAAAGGGGCAACCAGTTCCAGCTGAGAAAACCTAATCCCAGATCTGAGAACTGCCCTTTCCCCTGACTTGTTACGATATCGGTCAAATTCAGGCTTGAGGAAGTCATCAATACACATACGAGAGCAAAACCCATTGCAATCTCGTAAGAAACCATCTGGGCGGCAGCACGCATCCCGCCCAGAAACGCATACTTGGAATTGGATGCCCAAGCTGCGATGATCACTCCATAAACCTCAATCGACGTGATGGCCAAAAGAAAGAGGAGACCTGCATCCACATTTCCGACAACCCAACCGTCGTTAAACGGAACAACTGACCAAGCAGCAAGAGCTGGTGCAAGAGCAAGGACGGGGCCAATAATGAACAGCCCTTTATTGGCACCAGAAGGAATAATCACTTCCTTCAACAACAGCTTTACACCGTCTGCAATAGGCTGAAGCAATCCCCTCGGACCAACTCGATTGGGCCCAATTCGAACCTGCATGTAACCAATGACCTTGCGCTCGGCGAGGGTCAAATACGCGACACACAAAAAAAGAGGAGCAACAATCCCGACAATCTTCAGCAGCGACCAAATCAAGGGCCAAGCTCCACCGAAGAACTGGGCTACTGGCTCAATGTAGGCTTCCATCACATACGCTCCAAGCTGATTTCACCATACAGAGACCCCAGAGGCGCTGTAATCGAATGAGCGCCAGCAAGCCTGACACAGCCATCGGCAACACCATCATCGGTCGCGGCGACTACCGAAGCTTCGCCAGATGCAGATCTGACTCTCACCACAATCCCGGACTGCAAGCCCAGGCGTGCCATCGTTGTACTGCTCAAGCGAGCTTCAGGAGCCTTTGCATCAGCAGTTTGCTGAAGCGGGGCAGAACGCCGAGAAATAGGGTCGGCTGCATGAATCGGAATATCTGCCACGCGCTGTATATGCGATGACACCGAAGGCAACGATCCGATGCGCACGGTGACAGAATTGCACAGCTTGCTTGGGTCAACTTTACCTTCAGCAGAAAGAAGTTCACTCCGGACATCGTCGATCTTCTCGAAATCGAATCCATCAAGCCCCAGCGTCTCACCAATAACGCGAAGAATCTTCCAGCCAGGTCGCGACTCCCCTTTGCTCTTGACCACAGGGTGGAAGCTCTGGGCACGCCCTTCACAATTAACGAAAATACCCGCAGTTTCGGTAAATGGAGCAATAGGCAAAACAACATCGGCTAGCTCAAGCGTTCTCTGAGACTTGAAAGCAGAGAGAACTACAACCATCTCAGCGCTTTTCATGGCGCTGGCAGCGGCAACGCCATTACCAAAATCAAACTCGAGATCAATCCCAAGAAGAAGAAATGCCTTCAAAGGACTTTCCAGCATTTGAACAACGTTCTTGCCTGCTGATCCGCCAAGCGGCACAGCACCTGCAATATACCCACCTACACTATTCGCAGCCTCACCAAGGACACCAAAACTGGCGTCACTCAGCCTTCCGATCTCTTGTGCAAAAGCATGAAGCTCAGCAGCACGCTCATGCTGAACTGCATAGTTACCCAGCCAAACTGCAGCGCGCCGGCCAGAACTAAGGCTCTTGGCGATAGAAACGGAAACTTCATCAGGAGTCACAGAGGCACAAGCATCCGCAAATTGAGAAGACAATTCACGCCCGGTTTGTTCAGCGAGAGCCTTTACAACTTTGGCCAACGCGACAAGCATCTCACTCGGCGACACACAAATGCTGTTCGCAACCGGCAGCTGCCAATCATCAAACGCCGGATTAAGTGCACTAACCTTCAAGCCGCGTTTCGCAGCCTGCCGCACACGCTGAGCAATAAGCGGATGGTCTTTTCTGAAAAAACTGCCGATCAAGAACAAACGATCAAGATTGGCAATTTCAGCCACTGGCATACCAAGCCATGGCGCGCCACTCAAATGCTTGTCAGCCGAGAAGTCAGACTGGCGCAAACGAAAATCGACGTTCTCAGAACCGAGACCGCGAACGAGGCGCTGTACGAGATAGAGCTCTTCAAGAGTGCTATGAGGAGATGCCAAGGCACCAATCGCCTCCGCACCATTCTCAGCCTTCACTGACCGCAACCCGTTAGCAACGTACTCGATAGCCGTTTGCCAGTCGGTCTCAATCCACTCCCCCCCCTGCTTAAGCATGGGCCGGGTAATACGTTCAGAACTGCTCAGCGCTTCATAAGAAAAACGATCCTTGTCCGACAACCAACACTCGTTAAGCTCCTCATTCTCCAGTGGCAGAACACGCTTTACCGAATCATGTTTGACCTGGACTACAAGGTTACTGCCAAGCGAATCGTGAGGGCTGACAGATTTACGCCTGGACATTTCCCAGGCACGAGCTCCAAATCGGAATGGCTTTGAAGTCAAAGCACCGACAGGACAAAGATCAATAATATTCCCCGACAACTCGGAATCCACCGTCTTCTCAACGAAGGGCATAATCTCCGCGTGTTCACCGCGAAACGCCTGCCCCAATTCCATATGGCCTGCGATTTCGGTGGTGAACCGTACGCAACGCGTGCAATTAATGCATCGCGTCATGTCGGTGGAAACGAGCGGGCCGAGATCCTTATTGCCAACTACTCGCTTTTCCTCTTGGTAACGCGACTCCACGCCACCGTAGCCAACCGAGAGATCCTGCAACTGACACTCGCCACCCTGATCACATATGGGGCAATCAAGCGGGTGATTAATCAGCAGAAATTCCATCACGCCCTTCTGGGCTTTAACGGCCTGCTCAGAGTGAGTCCATACCTTCATCCCGTTTGTAACAGGGGTCGCACATGCCGGCAGGGGCTTTGGTGCCTTTTCAACCTGGACAAGGCACATGCGGCAATTCGCCGCAATAGAAAGTTTCTTGTGGTAGCAAAAATGCGGGACATAGGCGCCAATTGTAGTGGCGGCCTCCATGACGGTGCTACCGTCAGGAACCTGCAACTGCTTTCCGTCAATTTCGATTTCTAGCATGTCGAGCCTACGCTACGTAAATCTTACTGCCATCGCGCTGAATATCTTTCGGCACGAGGCACTTCTTGTGTTCAATATGAAACGCGAATTCATCAGAAAAATGCTTGATGAAACTCTGGACAGGCATCGAGGCAGCATCACCCAAAGCACAGATGGTACGCCCCATAATGTTCGCAGTAACGCTATTCAACAAGTCCAGATCATCTGGCCGGCCAAGCCCGTGTTCAATTCGATGTACCACACGATACAGCCAGCCGGTGCCTTCGCGACAGGGAGTGCACTGACCGCAAGACTCTTCAAAGTAGAAATAGGACAAGCGCTCCAGCGCCTTGACCATACACGTCGACTCATCCATGACGATCACAGCTCCGGATCCGAGCATGGAGCCTGCCTTGGAAATGGAATCATAATCCATTGTGCAATCCAACATGACTGCACCGGGCAAGACGGGAGCGGAAGAGCCGCCGGGAATAACCGCCTTCAACTTCCGACCACCGCGAACACCACCGGCCAGCTCAAGCAGTTCCGAAAAAGGAGTACCCAACGGAATCTCGTAGTTACCCGGCTTGTTCACATGACCCGACACCGAGAACAACTTGGTACCGCCGTTATTCGGCTTACCAAGCGCCAAAAACGCATCGCCCCCCTCTCTAATAATGTAAGGGATGGATGCGAACGTCTCGGTATTATTAATCGTGGTCGGCTTGCCATAAAGACCGAAACTCGCAGGAAAAGGCGGCTTGAAGCGGGGCTGGCCTTTCTTTCCTTCGATAGACTCAAGCAAAGCGGTTTCTTCACCACAGATGTATGCGCCATAGCCATGGTGAGCAAAGAGATCAAAGCTGAAGTCCGAGCCCAGAATACTCTTGCCAAGCAAGCCAGCTTCGCGCGCCTCTCGAAGAGCCTCTTCAAAGCGATCATAAACTTCAAAAATTTCTCCGTGGATATAGTTATATCCACGCTCGCAACCCATTGCGTAGCCTGCAATTACCATCCCCTCAATAACTGAGTGCGGATTGTAGCGAAGGATATCTCGATCCTTGAATGTTCCAGGCTCACCTTCATCGGAGTTGCAAGCAAGATACTTTGCTCCGGGAAAAGCTCTCGGCATGAAGCTCCACTTAAGACCAGTGGGAAAGCCCGCACCACCACGCCCGCGGAGTCCTGACTTCTTGACTTCACTGATGACCTGATCCGCAGAAATACTCTCCGCGATAATCTTCCTGAGCGCCTCGTATCCGCCTCGCTTGATGTAATCAGCGAGCCGCCAGGTACGGTCGCCATCGAGATCGGAAAGAATTATTCCTTTAGAAGTCATTTTTTCAGATCAGCCAGCAATTGATCGATTTTTTCTTCTGTCATCCAGCTGCACATCTGGTGATTGTTCACCAACAGTACTGGAGCATCCCCACAAGCACCCATGCACTCACCCTCTTTGAGGGTAAATTGCCCGTCCGCCGTTGTTTCATTGAAGCCGATGCCCAGCTTTTTCTTGATGTACTCAGCAGCATCTACTCCACCTGACAACGCACAGGGCAAATTGGTGCAAACAGTAATCTTCTTGACCCCCACAGGAGCCAGATCGTACATATTGTAGAAGCTCGCTACTTCGAAAACAGCCATGGCAGGCATGCCTAGATACTTGGCAACGAACTCCATCGTATCATTTGCAAGCCAGCCCTTTTCCTCCTGCGCAATTCGAAGCGCAGACATCGAAGCGGACTGCTTTTGATCAAGAGGATATTTTGCTATCTCTTGATCAATTCTCTTCAGGGATTCCGGACTCAGCATATTCGTCTCTACTGCCTGCAGAATGTCGATAGGGGGATCGTTAAGGCCTCTTTAAACACCGAGAGATCAGCGATCCACGTCTCCGAACACAATATCCATTGTTCCAATGATAGCTACGACGTCGGCAATCATGTGGCCGCGCGACATCTCATCAATGGCAGAAAGGTGAGTAAACCCAGGGGAACGCAACTTAATCCGGTAGGGCTTGTTTGCACCATCGGACACGGCGTACACGCCAAACTCTCCCTTGGGGTGCTCGACCGCAGCATAAACCTCACCTGGAGGTACGTGCATACCTTCGGTAAAGAGTTTGAAATGGTGAATTAGCTCTTCCATATTCCCCTTCATCCGCTCTCGAGAAGGAGGGGCAACCTTGTGGTTGCTGGAGATAACGGGGCCTGGATTCTTACGCAACCAGTCAATACACTGCTTGACAATCCTATTTGACTGACGCATCTCCTCGATTCGACAGAGATAGCGGTCATAGCAGTCGCCTTCGACACCTACCGGAATGTCAAAATCAAGCTGATCGTAAACCTCGTAGGGTTGCTTCTTGCGGATATCCCATTCGATACCAGAGCCACGCAACATTACACCGGAAAACCCAAGCGCAAGAGCCCGTTCGGGCGAGACAACGCCGATGCCAACAGTCCGCTGCTTCCAAATACGGTTATCGGTCAGGAGTGTCTCGTACTCATCGACATAGCGCGGAAATCTGCTGGTGAAATCCTCAAGAAAATCAAGCAAGGACCCTTGACGGTTCTCATTCAGTTCAGAAACTGTCTTTGCATTCTTCCATTTTGATACCTCATATTGAGGCATGCGATCAGGAAGATCCCGATAAACACCACCAGGCCGGTAATACGCCGCATGCATGCGCGCTCCCGACACAGCCTCGTAGGCGTCCATTAAGTCTTCCCGCTCGCGGAAAGTATACAAAACCATCGTCATCGCCCCGATATCCAGGGCGTGCGTTCCGACAGCGAGCAGATGGTTCAGGATTCGTGTAATTTCGTCGTACAGAACTCGAATGTATTGAGCGCGCAATGGAACTTCGAGGCCAAGAAGGCGCTCGATCGCCAAACAATAGGCGTGCTCATTGCACATCATCGACACATAGTCAAGGCGGTCCATGTAGGGTACAGACTGCACCCAAGTACGCGTTTCTGCCAGCTTTTCTGTACCGCGATGGAGCAACCCGATATGCGGATCAGCCCGCTCCACCACTTCACCGTCCAGTTCCAGAACCAAACGGAGAACCCCGTGAGCAGCCGGGTGTTGAGGACCAAAATTAATTGTGTAATTACGGATCTCAGCCATGGCCGACATTCCCATAATTTTCGTCACGCACGATGCGAGGAATATTTTCCCGCGGTTCAATGGTAACTGGCTGATAAATTACCCGGCCCAGCTCCTGGTCATATCTCATTTCGACATACCCGGAAATCGGAAAGTCTTTGCGGAACGGATATCCGACGAAACCATAATCGGTAAGAATCCTGCGCAAGTCCGGATGGCCCATGAACATGATGCCAAAAAGGTCAAATGCTTCGCGCTCAAACCAATTTGCACTTGGCCAAAGTTCACACAAGGAGTCAAGAACCGGAAATGAATCATCTTCGGCAAAAGCACGTAGCCTCAGCCGAAAATTATTGCTGATTGAAAGCAGATGGGCGGACACCGCAAACCGATACTTACTGGGGTCACCAGCCATGTCGGAATAGTCAAGCCCAGTCAGATCAACAAGCTGCTCAAAACGGAGCTCAGCATCATCTCTTAACGTTTGCGCTACAGACAGGTAGTCGGAGGCGGAAACAACCACCGTTACTTCTCCACAGGCAACAATCACACGGCGTTGCAGCTCCCCAAGCTTGTCTGCCAAAAGCTGGCCGAGGCGGTCAAGTTTCTCACTCATAATAGTCAGCGAGCAATCGTACAGTCACGTTTGATCTTGTTCTGCAATTGAACAATGCCATATAGCAAAGCCTCTGCAGTCGGCGGGCACCCGGGAACATAGACATCTACCGGAACAATGCGATCACACCCACGCACAACAGAATAGGAATAGTGGTAATAGCCGCCACCGTTCGCGCAAGAGCCCATTGATATAACCCAACGCGGTTCGGACATCTGGTCGTAGACCTTGCGCAAAGCAGGCGCCATTTTGTTGCACAAGGTGCCAGCAACAATCATCAGATCGGACTGCCGCGGACTCGGACGGAACACCACACCAAACCTGTCCAAATCGTAACGCGAACAACCGGCATGAATCATCTCAACAGCACAACACGCAAGACCAAACGTCATTGGCCACAGCGAACCCGTGCGAGTCCAGTTGATTACCGTATCAAGCGAAGTGGTAACAAACCCTTCCTTGAAAACACCTTCGATGCTCATAGACACCCTTCAAGCAACAATTACTCGCCAACGGGAACTCGACTGATCACTCCCAGTCGAGAGCGCCCTTCTTCCACACGTAGACATACCCGAGCAAAAGGATGCCGAGAAAAACAATCATTTCAAAGAAGCCAAAAATCCGAATCGACTCGTTGGCCGCAATTTCCCTGAGGATCGTAGCCCAAGGGAACAGAAATGCGATTTCAAGATCAAAGAGAATAAAAAGAATGGCGAGCAGATAGTAGCGGACATCGAACTTGATGCGCGCATCCTCGAAGGGCTCAAAACCACATTCAAACGGGGATAGCTTTTCGGCGTCAGGTTTACTGGGCCCCAAGACCCAACCTGCGATTATGGGAATAAAACCGAAAGCAGCCGCAAACAGGATAAAGACAAGAACTGGAAAATAAGCTTCCAACATCACTTGAGCTCCCGCAACCGATAGCAGTTATTAGCGCTGCTTGCAAGCAAACGCCCGCGGAGTGCGGGCGGCTTGCTTATTTTATGGTGCCGACGATGAGACTCGAACTCATACGGCTTTCGCCACTACCCCCTCAAGATAGCGTGTCTACCAATTTCACCACGTCGGCTTGTTCGTTTGATGCTGCGCATTATAAGACAATCAATCCGCAGCGCCAAGCATTACATTATTTTATCGCGGAATATCCTTCGCCTTCGACCGATCATCCGAAGGAGCAACGGGAGCAGCCGGAAGATCAGCGCCAGGCACAGAAACAGGGGCAGCGCCATCCATAACGCTTTTCGCTGCAGGCGCCCTCCCTGAGCTGGCCAAGTAACTCAACCCCAGGCTGGTCACAAAGAACACAGCAGCCAGAGCACCAGTTGTTCGACTTAGGAAATTCGCAGACCCCGACGAACCGAACAGGCTACCGGAAGCCCCGCTCCCGAAAGCAGCCCCCATGTCAGCGCCTTTACCATGCTGCATGAGAACCAAACCGATCACGGACAAACCAGCCAGGACGTGAACCGTTAAAACCACAGAAAAAACAACACCACCCATGACCATCTCCGAAAAACCAGCTTACGACGCAGCTGCCGCTGCACAAATGGCAGAAAAACCTTCCGCAACCAAGGATGCCCCACCAACCAAAGCACCATCAATATCCGGCTTGCTAAACAACTGAGGGGCATTTACTGCCGTAACACTGCCCCCATAAAGAATTTTTACACCCTGAGCCGCTACGCCACGCAGAACCAGACAGGCCCGAATAAACGCATGCATGGCTTGGGCCTGCTCCGGCGTCGCCGTCTTTCCGGTTCCGATCGCCCAAACGGGCTCATACGCAACCACCACGGACGAGACCAACACCGCACCAACAACAGACACTACAGCATCAAGCTGCGAGCCGACCACATCCTCCGCCACCCCTCCCTCGCGCTGCTCAAGAGTTTCTCCGACACAAAGAATCGGCCTTAAACCAGAGTCAAGTGCCGCCTGCACTTTAGCCGCGACAACACCGTCGGCTTCACCATTGGCACTACGCCGCTCAGAGTGCCCTACAATTACCCAATCGCACCCAGAGTCACGCAACATTGCCCCGCTGACCTCACCGGTGTAAGCACCTTCATTAAAGGCACTCAGGTTCTGAGCCCCCACGGAGATAACCCCACCCTTGAGCAGCGCCTGAGCTTGGGACAGATAGGGATACGGGGGACAAACTACCACATCCACACTACCCGGCCGCACCATAGCATTCAGCGCGACCAGCAAAACCTGGTTCCGCGCAAGGCTGCCGTTCATTTTCCAGTTACCAACTACGAGTTTTTTCCGCACCTTGAATCCAGAGCCAAATCCTTCAATTCTATCTCGAGGACATGAGCAGGTCAAAAAAAGAGGGCTGACACATGCCAGCCCTCTTTGAATATGAGCGTCAGAACGATCAACCGAATCGTCCCGTGATGTAATCCTCGGTTTCCTTGCGCTTCGGCTTGATGAAAATTTCATCGGTCAGGCCAAACTCAACCAGCTCACCCAGATACATGTAGGCGGTGTAGTCGGACACCCGCGCAGCCTGCTGCATGTTGTGGGTCACAATGGCGATGGTGTATTCGCTTTTCAGCTCATGGACCAACTCCTCAACCTTAGCCGTAGAGATCGGATCAAGTGCCGATGTCGGCTCATCAAGAAGCAGGACTTCGGGCTTGACCGCAACCCCCCGTGCAATACAAAGACGCTGCTGCTGCCCGCCTGACAACGACAGACCACTCTGGTTGAGTTTGCTTTTCACCTCATCCCACAAGGCAGCCTTGCGCAGTGCCCACTCGACCCGATTGTCCATGTCTGCTCTAGAGAGGCTCTCATACAGACGCACACCGAATGCGATGTTTTCATAGATGGACATCGGAAAGGGCGTTGGCTTCTGAAACACCATGCCGACCTTCGCACGTAGGGCATTCACATCCTGATCAGGATCAAGCACGTTTCGACCGTTAAGAAGGATCTCGCCGGTGGCGCGCTGACCGGGATACAGGTCGTACATCCGATTGAGCGTGCGCAGTAGCGTCGACTTTCCGCAGCCAGAAGGTCCAATGAACGCAGTTACCATTCCCTCCTGGATGTCGAGGTTGATGCTCTTCAGGCCCTGAAAGGATCCATAGAAAAAATCCAGATTGCGGATCTTGATCTTCGGCGGCGCATCGTCGCTAACTACGGACGACGGCTCGCCTCGCAGTTGCGAGAATGGCATGTCACGCTTGGTCGCTACAGGAGTTTGCATGGTGGATTTCCTAGATCTTTTTGCGGAACAGGGTCCGAACAACAATGTTCAGGCAAAGAACGCCAAAGGTAATGATGATCGCCCCACCCCATGCCAGTGAGTTCCAGTTCTCGTAGGGACTCATTGCAAACTGGAAGATCACGACCGGCAGATTGGCCATGGGTCCGTTGAGGTCAAAGCTGGTGAACTGATTGTTTAGCGCAGTGAAGAGCAGCGGTGCGGTCTCGCCACTGATCCGGGCAATGGCAAGCAGAATGCCCGTAAGGACGCCCGCCTGCGCCGAGCGAAGAACCACGTGAAGCACGACCTTCCAGCGTGGCGCACCCAATGCTGTCGCGGCCTCCCTCAACGTTGAGGGAACAAGATTAAGCATATTTTCTGTCGTCCGCACCACCACAGGAATGGCGATCAGCGTCAGGGCCATGGAGCCAGCCCATCCAGAGAAATGCTGCACTTGTGCCACATAAACGGCATAGATGAACACACCGATCACAATAGACGGTGCGGAGAGCAGGATGTCGTTGATGAAACGAGTTGCAGGAGCAAGCCACCCCCTACGCCCAAACTCCGACAAGTAGACACCAGCCAGAATACCGATCGGCGTTGCAATGAAGGTCGACGCACCAACCATCATCAGACTACCGAGGATTGCATTCGACAAGCCACCCTCCGAACCAGGAGCGGGCGTTGGCTGGGTGAATAGGGAGAGACTGAGCGCACCAAATCCCTTGTAAACAAGCACAATCAGAATCCAGGCCAAGAATCCCATACCAATAGCCATGGCCAGGAGGGAGAGGATCAGCGCAGCGCGATTTGTGCGCATGCGCTTCCGATAGAGCACGGAGGAATCACTCATCAGGTTTTATCTCCCTCAAGACGCCCAAGACGCATCAACAGGATCTTCGACAGCGCCAGAACAACAAAGGTCACAAAGAAAAGGATCAGGCCCAAAGCGATAAGCGACGCCACATGAAGATCGGACGATGCCTCAGCAAATTCGTTGGCTAGCGTGGAAGCTATGCTGTTACCAGCCTCATACAAGGACGGGCTGATACGATGGGCGTTCCCGATAACAAAGGTTACCGCCATCGTTTCTCCCAGCGCTCGCCCCAAACCGAGCATCACACCACCAATAACGCCAACCCGTGTGTATGGCAAAACCACATTCCACACCACCTCCCAGGTCGTCGCGCCCAAGCCGTAAGCAGACTCCTTCAGAATCCCTGGCACAACTTCGAAAACATCACGCATCACAGACGCAATGAACGGAATGACCATCACCGACAAAATCAAGCCGGCGGAAAGGATACCGATTCCGTTTTTTGGCCCCTGAAAGAGGCCACCAATAAAGGGTACATTTCCCAGCGTGGCTGAAAGAAGAGGCTGAATATAATCAGCAAAAAGGGGGGCAAAGACAAACAAACCCCACATCCCGTAAATGATGCTGGGTACGGCAGCAAGCAGTTCGACGGCGATCCCCAAAGGCCCGCGTAAGCGCGGCGGGCAAAGCTCGGTGAGGAACAGAGCGATACCAAAACTTACGGGTATAGCCACGAACAGCGCAATGAAGGATGTACTCAGCGTCCCATAAACCGAAATCAGACCGCCAAACTTGTCCGCAACGGGGTTCCAATCCGAACTGAAAGGGAATCCGGCACCGAACTCCTTCAACGCGGGCCATGCGCCATAGAGCAGCGACCCGAGGATTGCAACGAGAATGGCCAGTACTGAAAATGCAAAAAAACGTGTTACTTGATGAAAGAGCGCATCTTGAAAACGCTGAGCCTTCATCCGATCGCGAGGCGAATCCGGCGGCTTCGCTCCGGTCACAGCGCCGGCCAGACCGGTTTCGCCTCCACCCAGGGTGACCCCCGGACCGAGAACTGAACTATGGGAAGACATTGCGGTTCACCGTTTGATTAACCGAACAAAGAAAACGCGGATGGAGGAGCAGCCATTAACTACCTACTCGCCCACCCGTTCTTGAAAAACTTACTTCAGTATCGGATTGCCTGAGGCATCCTTCAACGACGAACGCCAGGCAGCATCGATCTGCTTGACCAAAGCCTGCGGCAACGGAACGTAATCGAGCTCCTCCGCGGTCTTTTGACCAGCCTTGAAGGCCCAATCGAAGAACTTGAGGACTTCAGCGCCCTTCGCGGCATCTGCCTGAACCTTGTGCATCAGCACGAAACTAGCGCCAGTAATCGGCCAGCTGGTCTTGCCAGGCTGCTCGGTCAGAATCTCCCCAAAGCCAGGAACCTTGTTCCATTCAGCATAGGCAGCGGCAGCCTGGAAGGTCAGATCATCAGGCTGAACAAACTCTCCAGCCTTGTTCTTCAGCGACAGATGAATCATCTTGTTCTTCTTGGCGTAGGCGTACTCAACGTAGCCGATACCGCCCTTGATACGCTGGACGTAAGATGCGACACCCTCGTTCCCCTTGCCGCCCACACCTTCGGGCCACTGAACAGCGGTACCGGCACCAATTTTGTCCTTCCACTCAACACTGACTTTAGACAAATAGTTAGTGAACAGGAAGGTAGTACCGGACCCGTCTGCACGACGAACCACAGTGATGTTTTCGTCAGGGAGCTTCACACCAGCATTCAGCGCCACGATTGCCGGATCATTCCACTTCTTGACCTTGCCCATGTAGATGTCTGCAAGCAGCGCACCGTTCATTTTCATCTGCCCAGGAGCCACACCCTCGAGGTTCACTACAGGCACCACGCCACCGATAATGGCCGGAAACTGCACCAGACCATCTTTCTCCAGGTCTTCACCCTTGAGCGGCATGTCCGATGCCCCGAAATCGACAGTCTTGGCCTTGATTTGCTTGATTCCGCCACCAGAGCCGATGGACTGATAATTGAGGCCCACGCCAGCCTTGGCCTTGTAAACCTCTGCCCACTTGGAATAAATGGGGTACGGGAAGGTTGCCCCGGCACCAGTAATGTCAGCAGCCTGTGCGACAGCGGCGCCACTCAGGGCAACAACGAACGAACAGGTGCGAATGAAACCTTGCATGAAATTCTCCATCTTAGAGAGGACCCGCAAAACAAAGGGCGGAAAAGCAGACAAAACAAACCCGGCATCAGGCTGAGTCAAACAGCCATGTGCCGGGTTGGATTCTACGACTTGATAATTTCAGATTTGTTACATGTCGCACTGCAACAACAACATTCAGGTTGCCGCAGACCTCACCACTTCGGCCAGGCAGTGGGCAATCCTGTCCACAGCCGCGACATCACTTCCCTCAACCATGACCCTTAGCAACGGCTCGGTTCCGGAAGGCCGCAGCAAAACACGGCCGCAGCCTTCCAGTTCAGCCGAAGCAAGCTCAACGGCCTCGGCAATAGCCGCGTTGCTCGACCATGCAAAACCAGCCTTGATCGGCACATTGATAAGTTTCTGAGGGTAGAACACCAGATCCGAACACATATCCTTGAGGCTTGCCTTCTCCTGAAGCAACGCTGCAAGCACCTGCAAGCCGGCAATAATGCCGTCACCGGTTGTGTGTCGATCAAGGCAGATTATGTGCCCCGAATTTTCGCCCCCCAGCTTCCAGCCCTTCTCATGCATCATTTCCAGCACATAACGATCGCCAACCTTCGCCCGTGCAAAGGGGAGGCCGAGACGCGCAACCGCGTGCTCGAAACCCAGGTTGCTCATGAGAGTGCCAACTACTCCATTGGCCGACCCAGCAGCCTTGGCGGCCTTGGCAATCACATAAAGGAGCTTGTCACCGTCGTAGATCTCGCCCTCGGAATCGACCATGACGATCCGGTCGCCATCACCGTCAAGTGCAATCCCCAAGTCTGCTCCGCTTTTTAGCACGGCATCCCGAAGCGCCTGGGGCGCCGTAGCCCCGACCTTGTCATTGATGTTGATACCGTTCGGCTCAACCCCGACCAGTACAAGCTCGGCGCCCAACTCATGAAAGACCTTGGGAGCAACCATGTATGCCGCACCGTGAGCACAATCGAGGGCAATTTTCATACCCCGCAGATCCAGCTCGTTCGGAAACGTGCTCTTGCAGAACTCCACGTATCGCCCACGTGCATCATCGATTCGCTGCGCCTTGCCGAGTCGCGCTGAGGGCTCGCAGCCCATCGGCTCATCCAGCCGCGCCTCGATCTCCAACTCGACCGTATCCGGCAATTTCGTCCCTGCGGCCGAAAAAAACTTGATCCCGTTATCTTCAAAGGGATTGTGCGACGCAGAAATTACAACTCCAACCTGCAAGCGCAGGGCCCTCGTAAGATAGGCAATAGCAGGGGTTGGGAGCGGTCCTGCAAGATAAACATCTACACCTGCAGCAGAAAATCCGGCCTCGAGGGTGGATTCCAGCATGTAACCGGAAATCCGCGTGTCCTTGCCAATAATCACTGCCGGATGTTCGCCCGGACGCAAATTCTCATGGGCAACCAGGGTCTTCCCCGCGGCATATCCAAGACGCAAACAAAAATCCGGCGTAATTGGCGCCTCTCCGACACACCCGCGCACGCCATCCGTTCCAAAATACCGTCGAGACATTTTTCCCTCGCTTAGACTTCGCAATTCACCAACTCATCATTCTGCCGCATAAGACCCGGCCTGCGCGTGCCCCAGAGCGGTCCATAGGCGCACCACATCACGAGTCGCCCCAACGTCATGGGTCCGAATTATACGGGCGCCTCGCTGAATCGCCAGAAACGCAGCCGCCGCACCGGCAACAACCCGCTCATCGACATCACGCCCGGTAATCGCACCCAACATCGTCTTTCGTGACATACCTACGAGAATGGGATAGCCCTCACTCCCAAACTGCTCGAGGCGGTCAAGAAGGACAAGATTGTGATCCAGGGTTTTACCAAATCCAAAACCAGGGTCAAGCAGGATGCGATCCGGCGATACGCCATGATCCTGCAGCACCTGCACGCGGCTGCGAAGGAAATCCCTCACCTCCACGAACACATCGCCATACTGTGGCGCAGCCTGCATCGTACCCGGCTCACCCTGCATATGCATAACGCAAAGCGCAACATTGCTTTCGCTGACCGCCTCCAAGGCGCCAGGAAGGCGAAAAGCCGCAATATCGTTCATCAAATCAGCGCCCGCGCGAATCGACTCCCGCATCACCACAGCCTTGACGGTATCAACTGACAGGGGGACACCCATGCCGGCAAGGGCTTCGACAAGCGGGATGACGCGGTCCAACTCGTGCTGCTCCGATACGGGGACCGAGCCTGGCCTTGATGACTCGCCTCCTATATCCAGCAGATCGGCGCCCTCCTCCACTGCACGCTCAGCCGACCGAATCGCCGCATCCAGACTGAGGCATCCATCCCCCGAAAACGAATCGGAAGTCACATTGATGATCGCCATGATCTTTGGCTGAGACAGATCCAGGCGAAATCGACCACACGAAAGAACTGAAGACATGATGTGTTTCATCAAATAAAGAGGCCGGCGTTGCAGCCGGCCTCAAATGTAAGTACTGAATCGATTTAAGCTACAGGAGCTGCTGCCGTCGGCGCTGCACCTGGAGAATCGTCACTTGGGCGACGAGCTGCCTGCGAGGTGGGCTTGGGAGGACGCGGCGCGTTACCTGCCATGATGTCGTTGATCTGATCAGCATCGATGGTTTCCAGCTCGAGCAGAGCTGCAGTCATTGCCTCGACCTTGTCGCGATTTTCTTCGATCAAGCGCCGCGCAAGGGCGTACTGCTGATCAAGCATGCGCCGGATCTCCACATCCACCTTTTGCAGAGTCGCCTCCGACATGTTCTTGTGAGTTGTCACTGAGCGCCCGAGAAACACCTCGCCATCTTCCTCACCGTAAACCATTGGGCCAAGATTGTCCGACATGCCCCACTGGGTCACCATCCGGCGCGCCAGATCTGTTGCACGCTGAAAGTCATTGGATGCACCAGTGGTCATCTGGTTCATGAAGATCTCTTCGGCGATGCGGCCACCAAACAACACCGCAATTGTCTGCAGCAGACGCTCACGGTCCTGGCTGTAGCGGTCCTGTTCGGGTAACTGCATCGTCACGCCCAAGGCACGACCACGCGGAATGATCGTGACCTTATGAACAGGGTCTGTCTTCGTCAGGCACTTGGCTACAACCGCATGACCGGACTCGTGATAAGCAGTGTTCCGCCGTTCTTCCTCAGGCATCACCATGGAGCGCCGTTCAGCGCCCATCATGATTTTGTCTTTGGCCCGTTCAAAGTCATCCATGTCCACAACACGCTTGCTACCACGTGCGGCGAAAAGTGCTGCCTCATTGACCAAGTTGGCAAGATCTGCACCGGCAAACCCAGGGCAGCCGCGGGCAAGAATCATGGCATCGACGTCCGGCGCAATCGGCACCTTGCGCATGTGAACGCGAAGAATTTGTTCCCGCCCACGGATATCGGGCAATGGCACAACCACCTGGCGGTCGAAACGGCCAGGACGCAGTAACGCCGGATCAAGCACATCGGGACGGTTGGTGGCCGCGATGACAATCACACCGGAAACACCCTCAAAACCGTCCATTTCGACCAATAGCTGGTTGAGCGTCTGCTCACGCTCATCGTTGCCGCCACCAAGACCGGCACCGCGCTGACGCCCCACTGCATCGATTTCATCAATAAAAATTATGCACGGAGCCTGCTTCTTGGCCTGTTCGAACATATCGCGAACACGTGCCGCACCCACGCCAACGAACATCTCCACAAAATCGGAACCCGAGATCGAGAAGAAAGGAACCTTGGCCTCGCCGGCAATTGCTTTGGCGAGCAAGGTTTTCCCCGTACCCGGTGAGCCGACCATCAGCACGCCCTTGGGAATGTGGCCACCCAGCTTTTGAAACTTGGAGGGATCCCGCAGAAACTCCACTAGCTCCGCAACTTCATCCTTCGCCTCATCACAGCCGGCGACATCGGCAAAAGTCACCGTATTAGCCGACTCGTCGAGCATCTTGGCCTTTGATTTCCCGAAGGAAAAAGCCCCTCCACGCCCGCCGCCCTGCATTTGTCGCATGAAGAACACCCACACGCCAATCAGCAGGACCATCGGAAACCAGGAGACGAAGATGTTCATCAGGAAGGACTGCTCCTCCTCCGGCTTGGCAGCCGTGACCTTGACGCCAAAGCGCATCAGGTCTCCGACCATCCAGATATCCTGGACGCCAGGCGTGTAAACGGTAATTTGCCGACCGTCCTGGGTCGTGGCTCGAACGGTACGGCCATCCACCACGGCCTTGGCGACCTTGCCCTGCTTCGCGTCCTCCATGAACTGCGAGTACTCGACGGAGTTTTGAGCCGCCTGACGATTGTTGAACTGGTTGAAAACGGTCATCAGAACGACACCGATTACCAGCCAGATCGCAAGATTCTTGAATAGATTGTTCAACACGATTCCTTGAAGGCCCGACAGGGGCCACAGCCTAGTGGACTGATTCTATGTCCGATCGTTCGCTGGATCAAATCATCATCGCCATAGAAAGCAACAATGATCTGGCACCATCCCTCAGTTACGCTTGCCGGAACCGAGCAGATAGACCTCGGAACTGCGCCCCCGGGAAGCGAGGGGCTTGCGTACCACTACAGTTTTAAACTCCCGCTCGATCAGTTTGCGAAACTCGTCGAACCCCTGCCCCTGGAAGACCTTGACAAGAAATTTTCCGCCGGGCGTCAAGTGCTGCTGGGCAAAGTCCAGCGCGAGTTCTGCCAGATAGATACATCTGGCCTGATCGACACTAGGTATCCCCGAGATATTGGGGGCGATATCCGACATTACAAGATCCACATTCCTGCCATCAAGCAAGGCTTCGAAGCGCGCCACCGATTCAGCGTCGTGAAAGTCCCCCTGCATGAACTGAACCTTGTGGATCGGCTCCATCGGCAGGAGATCGAGAGCAAACACCGTCCCCTTGTCTCCCACACGGGTAATGGCAACCTGACTCCACGATCCGGGCGCAGCCCCGAGATCAACCACCACCATCCCGGGCCGTATTAACTTGTCCTTGTCGTCGATCTCCATGAGCTTGTAAGCCGCGCGAGCGCGAAGCCCGTCAGCCTTGGCGCGCTGAACGAACGGATCGTTAACGTGCTCCGTCATCCATGATTTACTAGTCTTGGTACGCTTCATCGCGGTACAATTACGCCCTTTTTTCAATGGGTTGTAAAATGATTGATCTCACGCCCGCACAGCGGCGAGCGTTTCGCGCGCAAGCCCATCACATTCATCCCGTGGTCAGCGTAGCCGGCAACGGGTTGACCCCTGCGGTGCTCAAGGAAATCGACCACGCGCTTCAGGCTCACGAACTCATCAAGATACGCGTTTATGGGGAAGATCGTGTCCAACGGGACACGATAATGGCAACCGTTTGTACTGAACTGGGCGCAGCCTCGGTTCAGCACATTGGGAAAACTCTGGTCGTATGGCGGGAAAAGCGTGAGGAAGAAAATTCCGGCAGCGCGGCCCCGACCGAAAGGCCGAGAAAGGCTCCCTCCAAGGCAAAATCTGCCAAGGCATTGTCTTCCCACCGGGGAATGGCATCCCTGAAGAGCAAAGCGGTCAAGAAGCCCCGCTGGTTTCCCACTCCGGCAAAAACGCCCCGCAGTTCGGAGCGCTAAGCCACACGCAACCTGACTCAGCGCAGGCCACGGCCTTGCAGGGCCACGAGCATCAGGCCCAGCAAGCTCTGAATCAGGTACACCACACTGGAAACGCCATGCCAGGCCATGAAACGGTCCCGCAAGGCGCTTTCCATCACTTCTCGCGGGAAGGAGTCGGCCTTCAGCTGAGCAAGAATCGGCTGGATACCGAAGTACCCCGCCACGGCCAGAAGCAGCATCACCAGCACAAGCCAGAAAACACTGCTCTTGAACGCTCCGCCATTCTTGCGCAAGGCCAGAAACACGAGCAGATAGGCCGCAGCAGCGATGCCTAGCCATGCCACGTAGGTGAACATCTCACCGGCAATACGTCCTGCCAGGGCACGATCATCAAGAACACGGAACAAGGTCGGCGCCGCGAGATAGCCAATTGCCCACAGTGCACCCACCCAGAGGGTGATGAAGACGCTGTAAAGGTGCTCGGCAACTCGCGACATTACAGACCCGGTCAAATGTATCGGACGTCGATCAGTTCCAACTCGCGCACGCCCCCTGGAGCCCGAAGCTCGGCAATATCACCGGCGAACTTGCCGATGAGGGCCCGGGCAATCGGGGAACTGATGGCGATCTTGCCTTCCTTGATGTCAGCTTCGTCGTCACCAACGATCTGATAGGTGACGGTTTCACCCGTATCCAGATCTTCAAGCTCCACAGTTGCACCGAAAACGCAGCGACCGTCCGCATCCAGCAACTTCGGATCGATGATCTGACCGTTGGATATCTGGCTTTCCACTTCGCGGATGCGCCCCTCGATAAAGCCCTGACGCTCTTTGGCCGCATCGTACTCGGCGTTCTCGGAAAGATCCCCGTGGGAACGGGCCTCTGCGATTGCGGCGATCACGCTGGGACGCTCCACCGTCTTCAGACGGTGAAGCTCCTGCCGGAGCATCTCGGCCCCGGCGACGGTAAGAGGAACCTTGCTCATGCCTTCCCAAGCTCCGCATGGAGATCCTGCAGCGAGTAGGCCTCAAGCCCGGACAGATGGCGCATTCCCATACAGGCGGCGCGGGCACCCTCGATTGTCGTATACACAGTGACCTTGGCTGCCAGCGCACTGGTACGGATCGAACGGGAGTCCGTGACGGCCTGACGCTTCTCTTCAACCGTGTTGATGACCAGCGTGATCTCGTTGTTCTTGATCATGTCCACAATGTGCGGACGGCCTTCATTCACCTTGTTCACCGCCGACACAGCGAGTCCCGCAGCCGCGATGGCGGTCGCCGTGCCACGGGTCGCGACCACGGAGAAACCGAGATCAATCAGCTCGCGAGCCACTTCAACGGCCTTGGAACGATCAGCGTGCTTGACGCTGATGAAGGCCCTGCCGGAAGTCGGCAGACGAATGCCGGCACCCAACTGGCTCTTCACGAAAGCCTCGGCAAAGGTACGGCCCACCCCCATCACCTCCCCGGTGGACTTCATCTCGGGCCCGAGGATGGTATCCACCCCGGGGAACTTGACGAAGGGGAACACCGCCTCCTTGACCGAGTAGTACGGCGGCACGATCTCGCCCGCGATACCCTGATCATCCAGGCTACGACCGGCCATACAACGCGCCGCAATCTTCGCCAGCGGCAGGCTGCTGGCCTTGGAGACGAAAGGAACAGTGCGGGACGCACGGGGATTCACTTCCAGCACGTAGACCACCGCATCGTCACCCTCACCCTGGATGGCGAACTGGACGTTCATCAGGCCGCACACATTGAGCGCGCGAGCCATCGCTTCGGTCTGCTGACGCAGCACATCCTGCAGCTTGGCAGACAGCGTGTAAGGCGGCAGCGAACAAGCGGAGTCACCCGAATGCACACCAGCCTGCTCGATGTGCTCCATGATCCCGCCGATCATCACGCGCTTGCCATCCGACAAGGCATCCACGTCCACTTCGGTCGCATCGTTCAGGAAGCGGTCGAGAAGCACCGGCGAGTCATTGGAAACCTTGACCGCTTCACGCATGTAGCGCTCGAGATCCTTCTGTTCATGGACGATTTCCATCGCCCGACCGCCCAGCACGTAACTGGGACGGACAACCAGCGGATAGCCGATTTCGGCGGCCAGACGCACGGCATCTTCCGGCGTGCGGGCAGTGCGGTTGGGAGGCTGCTTGAGACCCAGCTCGAACAGCAGCTTCTGGAAACGCTCGCGGTCTTCAGCAGCGTCGATCATGTCGGGGCTGGTACCGATGATCGGCACACCGTTGGCTTCCAGCTCACGCGCACGCTTCAGCGGAGTCTGACCACCAAACTGGACGATCACGCCAACAGGCTTTTCGACAGCAACGATCTCGAGGATGTCTTCCAGCGTCAGCGGCTCGAAATACAGGCGATCGGAGGTGTCGTAGTCGGTGGATACGGTTTCCGGGTTGCAGTTGACCATGATGGTCTCGAACCCGTCTTCCCGTAGCGCCAGCGCGGCATGCACACAACAATAGTCGAACTCGATGCCCTGACCGATCCGGTTCGGACCACCGCCCAGCACCATGATCTTCTTGTTGTTGGTCGGCAGCGCCTCGCACTCTTCCTCGTAGGTGGAGTACAGATACGCAGTCGAGGTCGAAAACTCGGCAGCACAGGTATCCACCCGCTTGTAGACCGGACGCACACCAACCGTGTGACGATGCAGACGGACGGAAGTCTCGTCAGTGCCCAGCAGCTTGGCCAGACGACGATCGGCGAAGCCCTTCTTCTTCAGCTCGCGCAGCTCGGGGGCGGCGATGCCCTTCAAAGAGCGGCCGGTGAGCGACTTCTCGGTCTTGACGATATCTTCGATCTGGACCAGGAACCAGGGGTCGATGCGCGTCAGCGCATGCACCTGTTCCAGAGTCATGCCTTCACGGAAAGCCTGACCAACGTACCAGATGCGCTGGGAGCCCGGATCACCGAGCTCGCGCTCGAGGTCATCCTTGTCGGCCTCCACCTCATCCAGACCATAGGCGCCGGTTTCCAGGCCGCGCAGGGCCTTCTGGAAGGACTCCTGGAAAGTGCGGCCCATGGCCATCACTTCACCCACAGACTTCATCTGCGTCGTCAGACGATCATTGGCCGTCGGGAATTTCTCGAAGGCAAAACGGGGGATTTTGGTGACGACGTAGTCGATGGACGGTTCGAAGGACGCCGGCGTTGCACCACCTGTAATGTCGTTCTTCAGCTCGTCGAGGGTGAAACCCACCGCCAGTTTGGCCGCGATCTTGGCAATCGGGAAGCCGGTGGCCTTGGAGGCCAGCGCTGACGAGCGGGACACCCGCGGATTCATCTCGATGACGATCATGCGGCCGTCTTCGGGATTGATGGCGAACTGAACGTTGGAACCGCCGGTATCGACGCCGATCTCGCGGAGTACCGCGATGGAGGCGTTACGCAGGATCTGGTATTCCTTGTCGGTCAGCGTCTGGGCTGGCGCGACCGTAATCGAGTCACCGGTATGCACGCCCATCGGATCGAGGTTTTCGATGGAGCACACGATGATGCAGTTGTCCGCCGTATCGCGGACCACTTCCATCTCGTATTCCTTCCAGCCGATCAGCGACTCTTCAATGAGAAGCTCGTTGGTTGGGCTGGCCTCGAGACCGCGCTTGCAGATCTCGACAAACTCCTCGGGATTGTAGGCAATGCCGCCGCCGGTTCCACCGAGCGTGAAAGAAGGACGAATAATGACCGGGAAGCCGATTTCGGTCTGTACCTGATGCGCCTCATCCAGGGTGTGGGCCACACCGGAACGGGCAGAACCGAGACCAATCTTGGTCATCGCATCCTTGAACTTCAGGCGGTCTTCTGCCTTGTCGATGGCCTCTTCCTTGGCGCCGATCAGCTCCACACCGTACTTGGCGAGCACGCCATTCCTGGCGAGGTCCAGCGCACAGTTCAGTGCGGTCTGACCGCCCATGGTCGGGAGCACCGCGTCGGGGCGCTCCTTTTCGATGATGCGCTCAACCACCTGCCAGGTGATCGGCTCGATGTAGGTGACATCGGCGGTACCCGGGTCGGTCATGATGGTCGCCGGGTTGGAGTTCACCAGCACGACCTTGAAACCCTCTTCACGCAGGGCCTTGCAGGCCTGGGCACCGGAGTAGTCGAATTCACAGGCCTGGCCGATGATGATCGGGCCGGCGCCGATGATGAGAATTGTCTTTATGTCTGTACGTTTTGGCATGGTTCTTCAGAGACTGGAAAGCGGATGGTCCGGAATGGGCGCACCGTAGTGCGCCCGCATGACAATCGGCCTTAGCCCCTCGCCTCCATCAGCGAAATAAATCGATCAAACAAGTAGGCCACGTCGTGCGGACCGGGGCTGGCTTCCGGGTGACCCTGGAAGGAGAAGGCCGGCACATCGGTACGGGCCATCCCCTGCAGGCTGCCGTCGAACAGCGACACGTGGGTCACTCGAACGTTGGCAGGCAGCGTGGCGGCGTCAGCGGCGAAACCGTGGTTCTGACTGGTGATGAGGACCTGGCCGGAATCGAGATCCTTTACAGGGTGGTTCGCACCATGGTGACCGAACTTCATCTTCATGGTGCGGGCACCGGAGGCCAGAGCCAGCAACTGATGCCCCAGACAGATGCCGAAGGTCGGAATACCCTTCGCCAGCACCTCGCGGATCGCCGTGATGGCGTAATCGCAAGGCTCCGGATCGCCGGGGCCATTCGACAGGAACACACCGTCCGGGTTGAGCGCCAGCACTTCAGCTGCCGGAGTCTGGGCGGGCACCACCGTCAGGCGGCAACCGCGCTCGGCCAGCATGCGCAGGATGTTGCGCTTCACACCGTAGTCGTAAGCCACAACGTGGAAACGGGTTTCTTCCTGGGTAAGATAACCCTCGCCAAGCCGCCATTCACCTTCAGTCCAGGAATAGGACTCGGTGGCGGAGACAACCTTGGCAAGGTCCAGACCAGCCAAGCCGGAAAAACCACGGGCCTGGGCCAGTGCAGCCTCGACGTTAAGTTCGGCTGCACTAGCAGCGGTAACGATGCACCCGCTCTGAGCGCCCTTTTCCCGAAGGATGCGGGTGAGCTTGCGGGTGTCGATACCGGAAATGGCGACGATGTTCTCGGCCTTGAGATAGGCATCCAGCGACTGCTCACAACGCCAGTTGGAGGCGAGCAGCGGCAGATCGCGAATCACCAGGCCGGCAGCGTAAACCTTGTCCGCTTCGCAATCTTCCCGGTTGATACCGGTATTGCCGATGTGCGGATAGGTGAGCGTGACGATCTGGCGACAGTAACTCGGGTCGGTGAGGATTTCCTGATAACCGGACATGGAGGTGTTGAACACCACTTCGCCAGTCGTCGCTCCTATCGCCCCGATGCCTTTACCGTAAAACACCGTCCCGTCGGCAAGAGCAAGAATGGCGGGCGGGAAAGCTGACACGGTGAACTCCTCGAAATCTTGTGATTGGACGACAGACATGCGTAGCCGGACTACACATGAAAAACGGGATCAGCCCTAGAAGGCCATCCCGCTGAGAAACTTTCTAATTATAGCCCGATGACACGTTTCGGGCAAACCCGGATGTAGGGATACTGACAAAACGCTGACAATTCATGGTGCCTTCCGTGCTCGCCGAAGTACGCCGGCAAGATTTCCCAGCTCGGTCAGCATCAGCGGAAGCTCTCTCCGCACTCCTGCAGCATCTTCATCCTTACCGGCGGTTTCCAGCCGCTGGGCGGCAGCCAGCGTTCCCGCAGCATTGAAAACCCCCGCCGAGCCCTTGATGGAGTGAGCAAGATTCCGGATGGTCAAAAAATCGCTGTTCCGCTGTGCGATCTCCAAAGTCTTGCGATTGCGCTCAAGGTCGCTGAAGAACAAACCTATCAGTTGCTGCATGGCCGCTTCGTCGCCATCCAGCAACTCTCGCGTCGCCCCAAGATCGGCAACGGCCCCATCTCCACCCACATCAATGCATGCTGCGTCAGGTGCCCCGGTACCGCCATCCTGCGCACGGGCATCCCCCATCACCCTGTCGATAACGCCGTGCAATTCGGCCGGCTTGATCGGCTTGGCGATGTAGTCATCCATGCCGGACATAAGACACCGGTCCCGATCACCCTGCATTGCATGGGCCGTCATGGCCACGATCGGCGTAGGCTGCCACTGACCGCCAGCAGCCCAGCTGCGCCGGGCCTCCCGGGCACGAATCGCCTGGGTTGCCTCGAGCCCACCCATCACCGGCATCTGCACATCCATCAGGATGAGATCGAAACGCCCACGGTCGAAACAGTCGAGCGCCTCCTGCCCGTTGGATGCCACGGTCATCACGTGGCCCACTTTTTCGAGCATCTTGACGGCCACCGTCTGATTGACCGGGTTGTCCTCCACCAACAGGATGTTGAGGCGCTGGTTGGAACGGGACACCGGCGGCGCACAGGCGAAGGTCTGCTCCGCTTCGAAAGCCAGGAACTTGTCCTCCTCCGCAGGGCCGCCCTGCAGGGTAATCCCCAAGGCGTCCACCAGATCGGACTGGGAAAAAGGCTTGATCAATCGCGCGCCAACCTTCAGGCGCTCGCACTTGATCGTATCTCCCCGCTGCGTATTGGCGTCCAGCATCATGATCAGGCGATCCAGCCGCGGCCACTCCTTGATCAGCTTTTCTGCCAGGGCATAACCGCCGGGAGCCGGCATTGCCGCATCCATCAACACCCAGTCGAAGGGCAAATTGGCCTTGTGTGCCGCGGCCAGCATTTCCTCGACCACGACGCCACTCGCGGCCTCACGAACATCCAGCCCGATGGAACGTAGCTGAAGGCAGACGCAACGCCGCAAAGCAGCATTGCGCCCCGCCACCAGGGCCCGCCGGGCACCGAAAGCAGGGGCACTGACAGGCTGAGCCCTCCCCACCTCAACGCGGACGGTAAAGCGGAAAGTACTCCCCTCCCCCGGCACGCTTTCAAGCGTGATCGCCCCACCCATCAGCTCGACGATCCGGCGGCAGATGGCCAGACCAAGACCTGTCCCGCCGTACTTGCGCGTGGTCGATTCGTCAGCCTGGGAGAATGCACCAAAAACGAAGGCGTGCTTGTCAGCCGGAATGCCGATACCTGAATCCCGCACGGCAAACTCGAGGGTCAGATCATTCACCCCCAGGCCGCGGCACTGCACCGAAACCTCAACCTCACCCTTCTCGGTGAATTTGATCGCATTGCCGACAAGATTGGTGAGGATCTGCCGCAGGCGAGTTGTGTCGCCCACCAGCACCGCCGGCACGTCAGGGCTGATGTAATAGAAGCACTCAACGCCCTTCTGGTAGGCGCGCAAGGCGAGCGACTTCATCGTGTCACCAAGAAGGCTGACCAGCGAGAACTCGGCCTGTTCAAGGCTCAGATGCCCGGCCTCGATCTTCGAGAAATCGAGCACATCGTTGATGATGCGCAGCAGCGAGTCGGCCGAACTTTTCACCGTCTGCAGGTATTCGCGCTGCTCTTCGTCCAGCTGGGTATCGAGGGCCAGCTCCGTCATGCCGATGATGCCGTTCATCGGCGTGCGGATCTCATGGCTCATGTTGGCCAGGAAATCGCTCTTCGCGCGATTGGCGGCCTCGGCCTGCTCCTTGGCGTGAAGGAGCTCCAGCTCAGCACACTTGGAATGGGTAACATCCCGATAAGTGCCGACCATGCGGGTCCAGCGCCCATCCGCCCCGCGGTTCGAGGCCCGCCCGCGCACCAGGATCCAGCGCCAGCCACAGTTATTGCTGGTAATGCGGAACTGCGTCTCGAAATAGTCCAGCTCGCCGCGAAGATGAGTACCCAACTGGTGACGTGTCAGCACCAGATCATCGGGATGCACCAGCGGCACCCACGACGAAAAATCCGAAGTACGTTCGGAGGTTTCATACCCGAGCATCTGCCGCCAATAGTCGTCCATGACGATTTGGCCATGCGCGAGATCCCAGTCCCACAGCCCGCCTTCCGTATTCTGCATGGCGAGATCGAGGCGCTCGCGCGTCTCGCGAACGTTGCGCTCGGCCTTTTCGCGGTCAGAAACAAGGCCTTCAATCAGGCCAAGAATGTCGGCAGACGAGGCATGGGCGGCATCGAACGGCCGCTGCAAACGGCCATCGGCAAAACTCGCAGTGAGGAATCCTCTCAGAGCGCGTCCGATTTCAATATCGGACGCGTCAGAATCGGCGTCGGAACGAATCACGTGGGCAGTCAATCTGGCGGCATCAAAGAAAGAAAGGCGCGCCAGACCAGCCGACACGCCTACCCGGGAACCTTAAGCATATCGGCAAACGGTTCCGGATCTTGAGTGCCAAAAAGCACCCGCCCTACTTCAGACCGAGCACATCCTGCATGTCAAACAGGCCGGCCTTGCGCCCAGCCAGGAAGCGCGCCGCCCGCAAACTGCCTGACGCGTAAGGCATGCGGCTGCCAGACTTGTGGGTAATTTCGATGCGCTCGCCAATCCCGGCGAAGAGCACCGTGTGATCACCAACGATGTCTCCGCCACGGACGGTGGCGAAACCGATGGTCTGCCCGTCCCGCTCGCCAGTCACACCCTCGCGACCATAAACGGCACAGGAATCCAGGTCACGCCCCAGCGCCTCAGCCACCACCTCCCCCATACGCAGGGCGGTGCCGGAGGGCGCATCGACCTTCAGGCGATGATGGGCCTCGATGATTTCCACGTCGTAGCCTTCATTGAGGATGCGGGCAGCCACATCCAGCAGCTTGAAAACGGCGTTCACACCGACGGCCATGTTCGGCGCAAAAACGACGGGGATATCCTGCGCTGCGGCGGCAATCTCGGCCTTGCCATCCACGGAAAAACCGGTCGTGCCGATGACCATGCCGCAGCCGGCAGCCCGTGCCAGGGCCAGATGCTGAAGCGTGCCTTCCGGCCGGGTAAAATCTATCAGGCAATCAGCCCTGGCCAGCCCTTCAGCCACGTCGCTGGTAATCGCCACGCCGCACGATGTGCCCACCAGATCACCGGCATCCTTGCCGACAAAGGTACTTTCGGGACGCTCGAAAGCGGCCACCAGAACGGCGTCGTTCGCCTTGAGGGTGGCTTCGATGAGCATCCGGCCCATGCGTCCGGACGCACCGGCAATCGCGATACGAACTTGAGTCATGTAATCCCCGGAATCAAACGATATAAAAAGAGAAGGAGCGCATCGGGTATCCCCGGCGCCCTATTGCTGCGGCGGAACCTCGCCGGGCCGGACATCACCCTCGACACGCGCCAGTTTGCCGTCTTCAAAAACCACGGCCAGGCGCCGTTCCTGCAGCGTGCCCTTGCCCGGCTGGAAACGATAAACGTAATCCCAGCGATCGGCATGAAAGACATCGGCCACGAGAGGCGTTCCCAGCACGAAGCGCACCTGGTCACGGCTCATGCCTGGCTTGAGCTGGGAAACCATTTCCTGGGTGATGAAATTTCCTTGCCGGACATCAATCCGGTAGGGCTTGAGAAAGTCACCAACGGCGGTACAGCCGGAAACGGCCGTTACAAGCAGGACGGAAGAGAGCAGTTTGCGCATGGCGTTTCGGGAAGCAGGAGCGGGCATTGGCACAAAGGCCGCATTCTCAAGGATGGTCGGAAACTATATCATACGGAGCTGGCCGGACTTCCGGCCGCCTTCTCCAGTTTTTCGGGGCTCCCCATGTCCAGCAATTCCCAGAACCTCAAAAGTATCGGCCTGAAGGCAACCTTCCCGCGGCTCAAGATCCTCGATCTCTTCCAGAAGGTCGAGACCCGCCATCTGACTGCGGAGGACGTCTATCGCCTGCTCATAGCCGAAGACATGGATATTGGCCTGGCCACGGTCTATCGCGTGCTCACCCAGTTCGAACAGGCCGGCCTGCTTGAACGTCACTACTTCGAATCCGGCAAGGCCGTCTTTGAACTCAACGAAGGTCAGCACCACGACCATCTGGTTTGCCTGCAATGCGGCAAGGTCGAAGAGTTCTACGACCCGGCCATTGAAGAGCGCCAGAACAAGATCGCCGAGGAACGTGGCTTCATCGTTCGCGAGCACGCCCTTTACCTTTACGCCGACTGTCAGAAAACCGCCTGCCCCAATCGCCCGGGCAACAACGGCAATCCCTCCAGCTAACCCCCCTCCAGCCAACCCCTTCTCCGGCGGCATCGCCGCCCCTCTCCGTGGAAGCCTTCCTTACCTCGACAGCCCTCGTTGCCCTGGCTGAAATCGGCGACAAGACCCAGCTATTGTCTTTCGTCCTGGCCGCCCGCCTGCGCAAGCCCTGGCCGATCATTGCCGGCATCTTCGTCGCCACCATACTCAACCATGCGCTGGCCGGCTCGGTCGGCGTATGGGTGGCCGATCTTGTGCCGGCTCACTGGTTGCCGTGGATCGTCGGGATTGTCTTCATCGTTTTCGGAATCTGGACGCTCAAGCCCGACACCCTCGAAGACGACGAAGCTCCGTCGGAAGTCCATCCGGCCGGCGTCTTCGTGACAACCACCATTGCCTTCTTCATTGCCGAGATGGGGGACAAGACGCAGCTGGCCACAGTTGCGCTGGCAGCGCGCTTCGATGCCCTTGCATGGGTGGTGCTGGGCACGACCTTGGGAATGATGATTGCCAACGTTCCCGCGGTACTGCTTGGCGAAGGGCTCGCGCGCAAGCTGCCCCTCACCCAGATCCGCTGGATCGCCGCCGGCGTGTTCGTGCTGACCGGCGTCGTCACCATCGCCAGCGCGGGCAGTTTCAGCGCCTGAACGCCTGCAGGCCGTCTAGGCCTGCAGGCCCAGCATTTCGGCAGCGTGGCTGCGGGTGGTGTCGGTGATGTGCACGCCACCCAGCATCCGCGCAATTTCCTCGACGCGCTCGGCGTCATCCATCTGTTTCACGCGCGACAAGGTCTCACCGTCCTGCGTTTCCTTTGAAATCGTCCACTGCCAGTCGGCCTGGGCGGCAACCTGGGGCAGGTGCGTGACGCACAGCACCTGACGATCACCCCCCAGTTGCTTGAGCAGGCGCCCGACGATTTCTGCCACGCGGCCACCGATCCCCACATCCACCTCGTCAAAAATCAGCGTTGGCGTGGCCGCGTTGCGGCTGGTGATCACCTGGATGGCCAGACCGATGCGCGACAGTTCGCCACCGGACGCCACCTTGGCCAGCGGACGCAAGGGCTGGTTCGCATTGGCGGTAACAAGAAACTCGACGGTTTCCAGTCCGCTCGCGCAGCCTTCCTCGGCCGGGCGCAACGAAATATCGAAACGACTGCCACCCATGGCGAGGGACTGCATTGCCTCGGTCACCGCCGCAGATAGTTCGCTGGCGACCTTCTGGCGCTCTGCCGAAAGCAGTCTGGCCGCCTTCATGAAGACTTCCCGGGCCGCAGCCTCTTCGCGCGCCAATGCCTCAGGGTCGGACTGACGGGTCAGGCGCTCCAGGCGCAAGGCGCTGTCGGCAAGCACGTCAGGCAAGCCTTGCGGCGAAACCCGGTACTTGCGGGCCATCGCCGTGATGACCTGCATCCGTTGATCGATTTCTGCCAGCCGCGCCGGGTCGAGATCGAGCCGGTCACGATAGCGGCGCATGGCGTGCAGCGCCTCGTCGAGCTGGATGCTCGCGCCACCAAGCAACTCCTGAACATCTGCGAGCTGCCCATCATGCTGGGCCATGTCGGCAACCCGCGCCAACAGTCGCTCGAGATGCGACACTACGGCGTATTCGCCGTCCGACAAGCCGTCGAGCACCTCGGCGGCACCCTCGAGCAAACTAGCCGCGTGGGCAAGCCGGGTTTGTTCCTGGTTCAGGCTGAGCCACTCGTCTGCATCGAAGGCAAGCTCGCGCAGCTCGCCAACCTGCCAGCCGAGCAACTCCCGCTCGCGCTCGGTGGACGAAGCGCCCTCCTCGGCCGCTTCGCGGGCACGCCGCAGCGCAGACCAAGCGCGATACAAAGCCGAGACTTCCCCCGCCTGCACTGCAAGCCCACCGTGCGCATCCACCAGCCCGAGCTGGGCATCGGTCCGCAACAGCGCATGATGGGCATGCTGACCGTGAATATCGGCCAGAAGATCGCCCGCGGCACGCATCTGGACCAGCACCACCGGCGTGCCGTTGAGCCAGGCCTTGGAACGCCCGCCACTTTCGATCACGCGGCGCAGCAGCACCGAGCCTTCCCCGTGGTTCAGATCCTGCTCGTCGAGCCAGGCCCGCAGCACGCCATCGGGCGGCAGATCGAATTCGGCAACGATCTCGGCCCTCGCCTGCCCGGTGCGCACCACGCCCGCCTCGGCCTTGCCGCCCAGAGCCAGACTCAGGGCATCGAGCAGGATCGACTTGCCGGCACCGGTTTCACCGGTAAGCGTGCCGAAGCCGGCGCGAAAATCGAGCTCAAGCTGATCGACGATAACGAAATCGCGGATGGAAAGATGACGCAGCATGGGGAGCGGGAAGTTGAATCGAACGAATCAGGAGTGACGGGGCGTGGAGCTCCAGTGGAGCTTCTCGCGCAGCATGGCGAAATAGCTGTAACCCACAGGGTGGAGCAGCCGAACCCGATGAGGGGAGCGAGTGATCTGCACGGTATCGCCAGCACGCGTGTCGTAGCGTGTCTGACCGTCGAAATGGACACGGGAATCATGCGGCGGCAAGAGCACGATCTCGATCTTGCAGCGATCCGGCAGGGTAATCGGACGCGCGGTAAGCGTGTGCGGACACATCGGCACCAGCGCGATGCCATCCACGTCGGGGTGCAGGATCGGACCATTGGCCGACAGGGCGTAGGCGGTCGAGCCGGTTGGCGTCGAGATGATCATGCCGTCGGAACGCTGGGTATAAACGAATTCCCCATCGATGCGCAGATCGAACTCGATCATGCGCCCCAGGTCACCCTTGTTTACCACGACATCGTTGAGGGCAACGGTATGAAACACCCGCCGGCCATTACGCTGAACTTCGGCGTCAAGCAGGACGCGGCTCTCTGCCGTATAACGCCCGTCGAGGATTTCACCGATCTTCTCGAGAGCGACATCGCGGGAAATGTCTGTCAAAAAACCCAGGCGCCCCTGATTGACGCCGACCAGCGGCACCTCGTACTCGGCCAGCCGACAGGCGCTGTTGAGCAGCGTGCCATCGCCACCGAGCACAATAGCCAGGTCAGCCTTGGCACCGATATCCTCGTAGCTGGCCACCGTGAAGCCCGACGTCAGGCCGGTGGAACTTGCTGTACCCTGCTCGATCAGCACGTTGAGGCTCTGGCCTCGCAAATAGTTGGCTAGCTGAAGCACTGCTTCAGCCACTTCGGGGCTCTGATACTTGCCGATCAGCGCGATTGTCTTGAACTCGCAGGTCATGGATCGATTAAACCACATTCTTCTTGCGCGCCGCAGCGCCACCCGGCAATTCGCGCGGGCTTGCGCTGCTTTCCGCTTCTCATGAGTGCCTTGCTTCCTTAGAATCCTTGCGTGCAACAGAAATCCCGACCATGACCAGCCTCGATCAACGCTCGCAAATCCTCCTCAAGACCCTGGTGGAGCACTACATCGCCGACGGCCAGCCGGTGGGGTCACGCGCGCTCTCCCGTCACTCGGGCCTCAAGCTGTCGCCGGCAACCGTGCGCAACGTCATGTCGGACCTGGAAGAGCTCGGCTTCATCACCAGCCCTCATACGTCTGCCGGACGGGTTCCCACGGCTCGGGGCTACCGATTTTTTGTAGACAGCCTGCTCACCGTCCAGCCCATCGGTGTCGGGCAACTGCGTGAAATCACCGGCCAGATCCAGCCCGGCGAACCCCAGCGGGTCATCAGTGCCGCGTCCCAGCTGCTGTCCGGCCTCACCCACTTTGCCGGTGTCGTGATCTCGCCCAAGCAGGACGCCATCAAGATCCGCCAGATTGAATTTGTAAGCCTGTCCGAGACGCGGGTGCTGCTGATCCTCGTCACCACCGCCGGCGACGTGCAAAACCGCATCCTGTTTACCAAGCGCGACTACAGCCATTCCGAACTCGTCACAGCCACCAACTATCTTAACCAGCACTTTGCGGGGCTGGCCTTCACGGAAATCCGCTCGCGCATCCAGAACGAACTCAAGCAACTCCGTACCGACATGACCGAGCTGATGAGTGCCGCTGTCGAAGCGGGCAGCGAGGCGCTGGAAGAAACCCAGAGCACCTACGTCATCTCCGGCAAGACCAACCTCCTCGATGCGGAAGACCTGTCATCGAACATGGCCCGCCTGCGCGATCTCTTCAAGCTCTTCGAGCAGAAGACCGGCCTGATTCAACTGCTCGACATTTCCAATCGCGCCCAGGGCGTACAGATTTTCATAGGCGGGGAAAGCGGCCTCAGCCCCCTGGATGACTGCAGCGTGATCACAGCACCCTACGAAGTGGACGGCCAGCTTGTCGGCTCCGTCGGTGTCATCGGCCCCACCCGGATGGCTTACGAGCGGGTAATCCCCATCGTGGACGTCACCGCCCGCCTCCTTACCAGCGCCCTTTCGGGCCAGAACTAGAAAGTCCCCCATGCCCCGATTCTGGCAAGAGCCAGCGTATACCCATGGCGCCAAGCCCCGCACCGGTATTCTGGTGGTAAACCTCGGCACACCGGCAGCACCTACGGCCGCAGCGCTGCGCCCCTATCTGAAGGAATTCCTGTCCGATCCGCGAGTGGTGGAAATCCCCCGCCCCATCTGGTGGCTGATCCTCAATGGCATCATCCTGCGCACCCGCCCGGCCAAATCAGCCGCCAAATACGCCAGTGTATGGACCGACGAAGGATCGCCCCTCAAGGCCCACACCGAAAAGCAGGCCAAGCTGTTGGCCGGCTTTTTTGTGGCCACTGGCGAACGGGAACTGATGGTGAGCTGGGCCATGCGCTACGGCCAGCCCTCGATTCGCAGCCGTCTTGATGAAATGCGCGCGGCAGGGTGCACGCGCATCCTGGTCGTCCCCATGTACCCGCAGTTCGCGGCCAGCACCACCGCCACAGTCATTGACGAAGTGGCCAACAGCCTGCGCCACTGGCGCAACCTGCCAGAAATACGCTACATCCGTAGTTTTGGCGATGACCCCGGCTATATCAAGGCCCTGGCCGCTTCGGTGCGTGAGCACTGGCAGCGCGAGGGCCAGGCCGACCGGCTGGTGCTCAGCTTTCACGGCATCCCCCGGCGCTCACTCGACCTCGGCGACCCCTACCACTGCGAATGCTACAAGACCGCTCGCCTGCTCGGCGAGGAGCTCAAGCTGCCCGCCGACCGGCTGATCGTCAGTTTCCAGTCCCGCTTCGGCAAAGCCGAATGGCTCAAGCCTTACACCCAGCCCACACTGGAAGAACTGGGGCGAAAAGGGATTGGATCGGTGGACGTGATGTGTCCGGGCTTCGTTTCCGACTGCCTCGAAACCCTGGAAGAAATCAACATGGAGTGCCGGGAAGCCTTCCTGCATGCCGGCGGCAAGCGCTTCGGCTACATCCCCTGCCTGAATGAGCGGCAAGACTGGATCGAAGCGCTGCAAGGCCTGTCGATTCGCCACATGGGCCACTGGCTGACCGAAAGCAGACCCGACGCGGCAACCCTGGCCAAACAAGCCGCAAGGGCCCGCGAGATTGGCGCAAGCGCCTGATCGCCATCAGAAAAGGACAAGCGATATGAAACTGATTCTGCGCTGGGCACTCAATGCGGTCGCACTGATGCTGATCCCGGAGCTACTGTCGAGCATCCGGGTGGAAAGTTACACGGCCGCCCTGATCAGTGCGGTGCTGCTAGGATTCGTCAATGCAATCATCCGGCCGCTGCTGATCCTCATCACCCTGCCGATCACCATCCTGACCCTTGGCTTGTTCACGCTGGTGATCAACGCCCTGATGTTCTGGTCGGTATCCGGCTTGGTACGGGGCTTCGTCGTGCCGGACTTCTGGACTGCATTCTGGGGAGCCCTGCTTTACAGCGTGCTGACGTGGATGGTCAGCCTTGCCCTGAGCGACAAGGACTGACCCTAGCAAGGCAGATCAAACTCAGACGCTGGCGACTGCCGACACAGGGCGACGACGCGTCGTCTTGCGTCGGACGGCCCCCGGGTCGAAAGCGCCGACCAGCTTGCCGAGCGCCGTCGAGCGTGCGTCCATGGCCATGCGGAATGCTCCGTCCTCACCGTACTTCTTGACCGAAAATTTCACGCGCTTGCGCCGGCCATCGGGAAGCGGCCACGACGCCACCCAGAACCAGCGCTGCTTTTCTTCCGGCAGATCACGGGTTTCCGAGGCGCAGTAGCGACACACACCCACTACACCGGAACGGTTGTTCTTCTTGACGATGTTGGAGTATTCCTGCATCGACAGCGGAGGATGCGCGGCAATGATTTCGTCCCGATAGGCCTTTGCTGCTGCGAATGACCGCGGCTTTCCGCCAAACACGCCATCACTGAAATGCTTGCGGTAGATCACGCCGCGACGCTGAATGGTCACGAGCCAACCGTGGGTCCGGCTGGTCTCGTTGTCGACCCGACTGATTCCATAAGTGCTGCCTCGGCTCACAGGCCACCTCCTATCCATTCCGCGAAAACATCGCGGCTGCAGGGGGGATTTCGGCCAAATTCGATGGAACTTTAGATTTACGCAACGTGCAAGATCATTCATTTCAGACCGGGAGACGAAATGAATGACGACTCTCCTTGAAAGCGTGCCGCGCCGCCCCACATAGCCCTGGAGACCACCCAGCCCTACCAAGGATCACCATGAGCGAATCGCTGCTTGTCCCCTGCCCCCACTGCAATGCCCTCAACCGGGTACCAGAGGCCAAACTGGACGATGATGGACGCTGCGGGCGCTGCAAGCAGGCGCTTTTCAGCAAGTCCCCGCTACACCTGACCGAAACAAACTTTACCGTTCACGCTGCACAGGGCGACATTCCACTGTTGGTGGATTTCTGGGCCCCTTGGTGTGGCCCATGCCGCAGCATGGCACCCGCCTTCACGGCTGCCGCAGGCGTGCTGGAGCCATGGGTACGGCTTGGGAAAGTCAATACAGAGGAAGAGCAGGGGCTCGGGGCACGCTATGCAATCAGAAGCATCCCGACGCTGATACTGATTCACAGGGGTAGCGAAATCGCACGACAGTCGGGTGCCATGGGTGCCGAAGAGATCCGGCGCTGGGCGCTCGCCCAACTTGGCCGACCCGCATCCTGAAGCAAGAGTCAGCCTAGTTTTCCACCAACTGGAGCTCCATGCCAAACCCACTCGCGGTGATTCGTTCGGCGGGCGGGCCATCCTTGGACAACTCACGGTAAGCATGCCCCAGCCGGCGTGCCACAACAGTCACCAGTCGGGAGCGAAAGGCGTCCTGACACTCGTCGGTCGCCAGGGACAGGGAAGCCGGGTTCAACTCCAGATAAATCGTGGACGTCGTGGTCACCGCCGTGTGCATATGCTTGTGGTCCTGCTGATCCAGGAAAGCCAGCTCACCAAAAACCTCACCGTAAGACAACTCTGTCACCCGATGCCCCTCCACCGAGATCTCCACACGCCCATCGATAATGATGCCGAAACGCTGGTCAGAGTCTCCCTCGCGCATCAGCAGCGTATTCGAGTCCACCTTCCGCCAGCGGGAGATGCGCAGAATCTCCCACATTTCCACATCCTCGAACTCCGTGAAGAAGGGCATCTTGCGCAAGATGGAGAAGCGCGTGTTGTCGGCAGGAATCGTGGCGTCGTCGAGGATCTTGTAGCGGACGGCAGACAGATCCTTGGCAAAATCGGCACCATTCTTGTAGCGCGAGTAGAGATCCTTCTCCAGAGACTTGCGGATCACCGTGTCCAGTTGCTCGGGCAGCTCTGAATTGATCTGCGAAACCAGGGGTGGTTCGGTGTTGAGAATCTTGTAGATCAACTGGGCCGGGTTTTTGGCGCGGAATGGCAAACGCCCGGTCAGCATGTGGAACAGGACCACGCCCAGCGAGAACAGATCCGTCTTCTGGTTAAGCGGATAGCCCTTGATCTGCTCGGGGCTCATGTAGGCCGGCGATCCAACGCCCATGATGAAGGTCGAATCCGACGCGCTTTTCTTGCTGATGTTCAGTGCCAGGCCAAAATCGGTGATCTTCACGTTATCCTGGTCGTCTACCAGGATATTGGCCGGCTTGATGTCCCGATGCACGATGCCCTGCCGGTAGGCGTAGTCGAGGGCCATGCTGCACTTGAAAATCATGCCGATGGTGCGGTGCAGCGGCAGCAGGTTCTGGAAGGTGCAGTAATGCTCCAGAGTGGTTCCTGGAAAGTACTCCATGACGATGAAGGCGTAGTCCTTCTCCACCGTCGCATCGAAAATCTTGATGATGTTGGGGTGATCCAGCCGGCGGGAGACGTCCATCTCGGCCCGCAGCAGCTTCATCAGGCGCCGGTTCCACTTGGCTTCATCCTTCGACTTGTCGTCGAAACGAATGAGCTTGAGGGCCACCGGATCCGGATATTGCGGATGCTCTGCAAGATAGACCGTGGCCGTCGCGCCGCGGCCGACTTCACGGATCAGCTTGTACTTGCCGATTTTCTCAGGTGCTTTTTCCATATCTGCTTTACGCCGCAGAGTCCGTAAAGATGACCGGGACAAGCCCGGATCACTATGATTTTACACTCCGTTCTCCGCTTTTCTGGCGGCAACGAGAATCCCCTCTTGAAATCTTATCCTGTGCCCCCAGTTAGAGCGAGTCAAAAAAGGAGCCGTTACCCATGCAAGATCAAGACACCCCTCTGAGCCCCGAAGGCAAAGTCACGCCGGAGCTTGTGGAAAACGTTGCAGGCGCAGCTGGCGCCGCCAATGAATCCCCCGCTGCAGAGCCTAACGTTGACACGCTGCCCAGCCTGGCTGAGCTGCTCCGCGACGCTGAACTGAAGGCTTCCGAGCATCACGACGCCTGGCTGCGCGCCAAGGCCGAGACGGAAAACGTCCGCCGCCGTGCCCAGGACGATATCGCCAAGGCCAGCAAGTTTGCCGCCGACAAGTTCGCCCAGGCCATGCTGCCGGTCAAGGACAGCCTCGAAGCCGCCCTCGCCACCGACAACGCCACCCTCGAAACCCTCCGCCAGGGCGTCGAACTCACACTCAAGCAGCTCGCTTCTGCGTTCCAGAGCGCCAACGTCACCGAAATCAACCCGGTCGGCGAAAAGTTCGACCCCAACAAGCACCAGGCCATCAGCGCCCTTGAGGCCGACGGTGAGCCGAACACCGTGATCACCGTGCTACAAAAGGGCTACCTGCTCCATGAGCGCACGATGCGCCCCGCACTGGTCATCGTCTCAAAAGCAAAACCCGCCGCTTGAAACCGGCCACAGCATCCCCATATTCGTTAGCAAGCCAGGGCGCCGAGACGATCGGCCGCCACGTCAAACAGAATTCGAACTGAAGGAACTTTCATGGGCAAGATTATCGGCATCGACCTCGGCACCACCAACAGCTGCGTTTCCGTGATGGAAGGCGGCAAGCCAAAGGTCATCGAAAACTCCGAAGGTGCGCGCACCACCCCGTCCGTCGTGGCCTATGCCGACGACGGCGAAATCCTGTGCGGCGCGCCGGCCAAGCGCCAGGCCGTCACCAACGCCAAGAACACCATCTACGCAATCAAGCGCCTGATCGGCCGTCGCTTCGAAGAAAAGGAAGTACAGAAGGACATCGACCTGATGCCCTTCACCATTGCCAAGGCCGACAACGGCGACGCCTGGGTTGAAGTGCGCGGCAAAAAAATGGCCCCGCCGCAGGTTTCTGCCGAAGTGCTGCGCAAGATGAAGAAGACCGCCGAAGACTACCTCGGCGAAGAAGTCACCGAAGCGGTCATCACCGTGCCGGCCTACTTCAACGACAGCCAGCGCCAGGCCACCAAGGACGCCGGCCGCATCGCCGGCCTCGAAGTAAAGCGCATCATCAACGAGCCGACCGCTGCAGCGCTGGCCTTCGGCATGGACAAGAAGCCGGGTGACTCCAAGATCGCCGTGTTCGACCTCGGCGGTGGCACCTTCGACGTGTCCATCATCGAGATCGCCGACATCGACGGCGAGCACCAGTTCGAAGTGCTGGCCACCAACGGCGACACCTTCCTGGGCGGCGAAGACTTCGACCAGCGCATCATCGACTACATCGTCACCGAGTTCAAAAAAGAGCAAGGCGTCGATCTCAAGAACGACGTGCTGGCCCTGCAGCGCCTCAAGGAAGCCGCCGAAAAGGCCAAGATCGAGCTGTCCTCCGGTCAGCAAACCGAAATCAACCTACCCTACATCACCGCTGATGCCACCGGCCCGAAGCACCTGGCGCTGAAGATCACCCGCGCCAAGTTCGAGTCGCTGGTCGAAGAGCTGGTCGAGCGCACCATCGAGCCCTGCCGCATCGCCCTCAAGGACGCTGGCGTCAAGGTTTCCGACATCGACGACGTGATCCTGGTCGGCGGCCAGACCCGCATGCCCAAGGTCATCGAGAAGGTGAAGGAATTCTTCGGCAAGGATCCCCGCCGCGACGTGAACCCGGACGAGGCCGTCGCTGTCGGCGCCTCCATCCAGGGCGGCGTGCTGCAGGGCGAAGTCAAGGACGTGCTGCTCCTCGACGTCTCCCCCCTGTCCCTGGGCATCGAAACCCTGGGCGGCGTGATGACCAAGCTGATCCAGAAGAACACCACGATCCCCACCAAGGCTTCGCAGGTTTTCTCGACAGCCGACGACAACCAGAACGCGGTGACCATCCACGTGTTGCAGGGCGAGCGCGAGATGGTCTCTGGCAACAAGAGCCTGGGCCAGTTCAACCTGTCCGACATCCCGCCGTCGCCGCGCGGCATGCCGCAAATCGAGGTGACTTTCGACATCGACGCCAACGGCATTTTGCACGTATCCGCCAAGGACAAGGCCACCGGCAAGGAAAACAAGATCACCATCAAGGCCAACTCCGGCCTTTCCGATGATGAGATCCAGGCCATGGTGCGCGACGCCGAGGCACACGCCGAGGAAGACAAGAAGGCCCACGAACTGGTCGACGCCCGCAACCAGCTCGACACCCTGGTGCACTCCGTGAAGAAGGCCCTGGCCGAGCACGGTGACAAGATCGGCGACGACAAGGCGAAGATCGAAGAAGCCATCAAGGAAGCCGAAGAGGCCATCAAGTCTGGCGACAAGGCCGCCATCGATGCCAAGAGCGAAGCTCTCGGCACCGTCAGCCAGAAGCTTGGTGAGCACATCTACGCCCAGGCCCAGGCCGAAGGCGCAGCAGGCGGTGCGGCAGGTGCGGATGCAGGCGCTTCCGCCGGTGGCAGCAAGGCTCACGATCCCGACGTGGTGGATGCCGAATTCACCGAGGTGAAGGACAAGAAGTAATCATCCTGTCTGGCTGAAAAGCCGACCCGACGGATCCGGCCGAGCCATGCCGGCGCCTTGTGCGCCGCTCGGCTCGGCCTTTACACAAGATAGCCAGAGCACCCAAACATGGCGAAACGGGATTTATACGAGATCCTCGGCGTCAATCGCGACGCGTCAGAGGACGAGCTGAAAAAGGCCTACCGCAAGCTGGCCATGAAGCACCATCCGGACCGTAATCCGGACAACAAGGAATCCGAAGACAAGTTCAAGGAGGCCAAGGAAGCCTACGAGATCCTCACCGACGCCAACAAGCGCGCCGCCTACGACCGCTACGGCCACGCCGGTGTCGACCAGTCGATGGGCGGCGGCGGTGGTGGCGGAGGCCAAGGCTTCGACGGCTTCGGCGATGCCTTTGGTGACATCTTTGGCGACATCTTCGGTGGTGGTGGCGGTGGCGGACGCGGGCGTTCCAACGTCTATCGCGGCGCCGACCTGCGCTACAACCTCGAGATCACCCTCGAAGAAGCCGCCCGCGGCGCCGACAAGACGATTCGCATCCCGGCTCTCGAGGAATGCGCGCCCTGCCACGGCAGCGGCGCCAAGGCCGGCACCCAGCCCAAAACCTGCCCCACCTGTGGTGGCGCGGGTCAGGTACGCATCCAGCAAGGCTTCTTCTCCATCCAGCAGACCTGCCCGAAGTGCCATGGCAGCGGCCGCATCATTCCCGAGCCGTGCACGTCCTGCGGCGGTGCCGGCCGGGTGAAGCGTCAAAAGACCCTGGAAGTGAAGATCCCCACCGGCATCGACGACGGCATGCGCCTGCGTCACAGCGGGCATGGGGAACCGGGCGTCAATGGCGGCCCTCCGGGCGATCTCTACGTGGAGATCCACATCAAGCAGCACGCGGTCTTCCAGCGCGACGGGGACGACCTGCACTGCGAGATGCCGATCAGCTTCACCACGGCGGCACTGGGCGGCGAAATCGAAATTCCGACCCTCGACGGCGCGGCCAACATCCGGATCCCCGCAGAAACCCAAAGCGCCAAGGTGTTCCGCCTTCGCGGCAAAGGCATCCGCAACGTGCGTTCCCACGCACCGGGCGACCTGATGGTGCACGTGATCGTCGAAACACCAGTCAAGCTCACCGATCGTCAAAAGGAATTGCTGCGGGAATTCGGTGAGATCGCCTCCAGCAACGCCGAGCGCCACAACCCCAAGGCGAAATCCTGGATGGATAAGGTGAAGAGTTTCTTCAGCACCTGAAAACCCCTGCTTTTGCTGCATTGCGACACAAATACCCGCGGGCCGGCGCTGTTTCAACGCCGGCCCGTGTCATTTCCGAAACACATTCCTTTTGTCCTATACTCGGACCGCGATTCATTTCATCACCATAAAATAACGACAACCATGCTCATCCGCACAATCAAGACCCTGATTGCTTCCCTGGGAGCCGGCCTGATGATTGCCGCACCGGACGCCTCCCGGGCCGCCGACCCGGGCATCGGCGACAACACCATTACCCTTGGCATGTCGGCACCCGTATCCGGGCCCAACGGGGCCTACGGAACGGAAATGAAGGAAGGCGCGCTGGCCTACTTCGCGCAATTGAACGCCGCCGGTGGCATCGGCGGCAAGAAGGTCGAACTGATCACCCTCGACGATGGCTACGAGACAGACAAGGCGGTAACCAATACCCGCAAGCTAATCAACGACAACAAGGTTTTTGCGCTGATGGCTTTCTATGGCTCGTCACCGACGACCGAATCGATGAAGGTTTTTTCTGAAGCCAAAGTCCCGCTGCTGGGCACCATCAGCGGCGCCGGCAGCCTGCGCAGCCCGGTCAATCGCTACATGTTCCACCTGCGGGCGAGCTATGCCGACGAAACCGAATCCATCGTCAATCATCTGGTCGGACTCGGCATCACCAACATCGCCGTGTTCTACCAGAATGATGGCTTCGGCAAATCCGGCCTTGACGGCGTCGTCACCACCCTCGCCCGCCACAAGCTCAAGCCGGTCGCCGTTGGCTCCGTAGAGCGCAATTCCCTCGAAGTCGGCCCTGCCGTGGTCCAGATTGCCAAGGCCAACCCCCAGGCCGTGATCATGGTGACCCTCTACAAACCGACTGCCGCGTTCATCCAGCAGATGCGCAAGGCCGGCCAGATGCCCCAGTTCTCCACCCTTTCCCCCATCGGCGCCGACCTCCTGGTCACCGAAATGGGTGCCAAAGAAGCCCACGGAATCGGCATTTCACAGGTCATGCCCTACCCATGGAACGACACGGTGCCTGTCGTGAAGGAATACCAGAAAGCCCTCCAGGCCTTTGCGAAGCACAGCCGTTACAGTTACTACGGGATTGAAGGCTTCATCAACGCCAAGCTCATGGCCGAGGCCATCAAGAAGAGCGGCAAGGACCTGACCCGCGAAAAACTGGTCAATACCCTCGAAGGCAACAGCTTCGACCTTGGCGGCTACAAAGTCGGTTACTCACCGGCCAGCCACAATGGTTCGCGCTTCGTAGACCTCACCGTACTGGGTCGCGACGGGCGCGTTCTGCACTGAGCAAAGCACAACCCAATGGAAAAGGGCGCCTCAAGCGGGCGCCCTTTTCCATTTACAGCACCGAACTCAAGCCCGGCGCCAGATCGTACCCTGGGCAGAATCTTCAAGCGCAATCCCGTCCGCCAGCAGCTCCGCACGAATGCGGTCGGCCTCGGCAAAGTTCTTCGCCTTCTTGGCCGCAATCCGCGCAGCAATCTTTGCCTCGATCACCGCCGTATCATCGTCGGCGCCTTCCGTACCGCCCTGCAGGAAAGCCTGCGGCTCCTGCTCAAGCAGGCCCAGCACCTTGCCAAGCGCCTTGAGCAAACCGGCGGCCTCGGCAGACTGGCTCCGGTTAGCTTCGTTGGCCAGATCGAACAGTACGGCCAACGCCTCGGCCGTATTGAAGTCGTCGTCCATCGCCAGCTTGAAACGGGCCGCCATCGGCGCGGACCAATCCACGTCGGCGGCGCCCACCGGCGGCACGTTGCGCAGGGCGGTGTATAGACGCGACAGCGCATGGCGGGCATCCACCAGATGGGCGTCGGAATAATTCAGCGGGCTGCGGTAATGGGCACGCAGAATGAAGAAACGCACCACCTCGGGCGCGTACTCCTTGAGCACGTCACGAATGGTGAAGAAGTTGCCGAGACTCTTCGACATCTTCTCGTCATCCACGCGCACGAAACCGTTGTGCATCCAGTAATTGACGAAGGAACATTGATGGGCCCCTTCGCTCTGGGCGATCTCGTTCTCGTGATGCGGAAACTGCAGATCTGCCCCGCCACCGTGAATGTCGAAGTGATCGCCAAGCAGCTCGGAACTCATCGCCGAGCACTCGATGTGCCAGCCCGGGCGGCCAGCCCCCCAGGGAGACGCCCATTTCACTTCGTCGGGCTCTTCCGGACGGGCGTGCTTCCACAACACAAAATCCAGCGGATCGTGCTTGCCACCCGCCACCTCGACACGCTCGCCGGCACGCAGCTCGTCCACGGATTTGCCTGACAGCTTGCCGTAGCCCTCGAACTTGCGTACCGCGTAACACATGTCTTCATTGGCGGCCTTGTAGGCCAGGCCGTTGTCCACCAGATTACCGATCAGCTTCTGCATCGATTCGACAAACTCGGTAGCCCTCGGCTCATGATCCGGCCGCAGCACTCCCAGCGCATCGGCGTCTTCGTGCATCGCAGCAATGAAGCGGTCGGTCAGCGCGCGGATGCTTTCGCCGTTCTCACCGGCACGCTTGATGATTTTGTCGTCGATGTCGGTGATGTTCCGCACATAAGTGACGTTATAGCTGCTGGCCCGCAACCAGCGCGCAACCATGTCAAAAACCACCATCACCCGCGCGTGGCCCAGGTGACAGTAATCATAAACGGTCATCCCGCAAACATACATGCGCACCTTGCCGGGCTCGATGGGGGTGAACTGCTCCTTTTTTCGCGAAAGGGAGTTATGAATTTTCAACATGAGAAAGACCGCAATGAAGCCGAATGGAAGAAGGAAAAGTCACGGGGAGTGGCCGACGACGGACGTATCCGGAGCGATGAAAGACCCTGACAGCGGAGAATCGGGGAACGCTCATGGTCGGCGGCGGAGCTTCTTGATAAAATGGCTCGCTTGTAGTCAAACCTCTCATCACAGATCCTGCGTGCCCGCGTGCGCCGGCGAATCATATCACATGTCAAAACGAGCTCTGGCCGCCTCCCTGCTCCTCGCAAGCCTGATCTGCGGCCCTGTCCGGGCCGAGCCCCTCCAGGATCTGCAAGCCCTCGTCAAACAAGGGCAATTCACTCAGGCCCTCGAACGGGCCGACCAGATGCTGGCATCGAAGCCACGCGACGCCCAGGTCCGCTTTCTGAAGGGCGTCGTTTTGTCCGAGCTCAACCGCGGCAACGACGCCATCGCGGTTTTCCAGAAGCTGACCGAGGACTATCCCGAGCTTCCCGAGCCCTACAACAATCTTGCCGTGCTCTACGCCCAGCAACGCCAGTACGACAAGGCACGCAACGCCCTCGAAATGGCGATTCGCACCCATCCGAGCTACGCGACTGCCCACGAGAACCTGGGTGACATCTACGCCCGCCTCGCGAGCCAGGCCTATGACAAGGCGCTGGCGCTCGATTCGTCCAACCAGGGCGCCCAGAGCAAGCTCGCGATGATCCGCGAGATGATGAGCGTTTCAGGCAAGGCCGTACGTCCGACGGCACCCACTGCCGTTGCGGCCGCGCCTCAGGCCACCGTCAAGCCGGCGGCGCCTGCGGCAGTCACCCCGCCGCCTGCCGTACCGGCCCCCGCCCCCGCCAAGCCCGTCACCCCAACGCCCGTGGTTCTGGCCCAGAACACCAAGCCTGTAACGCCGCCCGCCCCGGTTGTGGCTCCGGTCGTGAAGGAAGAGCCGAAGCCCGTGGTGAAGCGCCCCGAACCCAAGGACGAGACGCCGCCCCAGGCAGCAGCCATCAGCAAGGCCGTCCAGAGCTGGGCCAGCGCCTGGTCCAAGAAGGACGTCAAAACCTATCTTGCCCATTACGGCCGCGATTTCGAACCGCCCAAGGGGCTGAATCGCAAAGCCTGGGAAGAGGAGCGTAGCCAGCGCCTCACCAAGCCGGGCAACATCGAGGTCGAACTTGAAAACGTCAAGGTCGTGAGCGTCAACGGCGACCGCGCTACCGTCAAACTCCGCCAGCACTATCGTTCGGCAAACCTGTCCACGTCCTCGAACAAGACCATTGGTCTTATCCTTCAGGACGGAAAATGGGTAATCCAGCAGGAGCGGGTTGGCGGTTAATGCGTCACCTACTGGCAGTACTGTGCAAGGGGCTCGCGCTGCTGCTGGCGTGTAGCCCTCTCTTGGCCTTTGGTGCCGGAGATCAACGTGCGTCCGAGAGCGATCCGGACGCGGCGTTGGGTGCCGTATTCCGGGATATCGAACAAAGCAAGCTGAGCAGTGCGCTGAGCAAGGTCGACGCGCTGCTCGTCGGCTATCCCAACTTCCGCCTCGCGCACCTCATCCGCGGCGACCTGCTGCTGGCCCGGACGCGCCCGCTAACGGCCTTCGGCAACTCGCCGGAGGGATCGGCCGAGAAAGTCGCCGACCTCCGCGAAGAGGCGATTGCCCGGCTCAAGGCTTACCGTAATCGCCCGCCTAGCAACTACGTCCCGCGCTACCTGCTGCAGATGGAGGCGGAACAAAAATACGCAGTGGTTGTAGACACCCAGCGCGCCCGGCTATACATCTACCAGAACGACAACGGCCGCCCTCGTTTCGTGGCCGATTACTACATTACCCACGGCAAACTCGGTGCCGAGAAGACCCGCGAAGGTGACAAGCGCACCCCGATCGGGGTCTATCACGTCACCGCTAACCTGCCTCGTCAGAGGCTTTCCGACTTCTACGGCAGCGGCGCCTTCCCGATCAGCTACCCCAACGAGTGGGATCGCCAGCAGGGGCGCGATGGCCATGGCATCTGGCTGCACGGCACCCCGAGCGACACATACTCCCGCCCCCCCCACGCCTCCGATGGCTGTGTCGTACTGACCAACCAGGACCTGAACGCCCTTTCCGGCTACCTGCAGGTTGGTCTCACCCCGGTCATCATCAGCAACACCATCGAATGGCTGAGCCTGGACGACTGGGCTACCGAACGCAACAGCCTCAATCATCAGATCGAGGCCTGGCGCAAGGACTGGGAAAGCCGGGACGTCAAACGCTATCTGTCCCATTACTCGAAACAGTTCCGCAACAATGAAGGCGACTACGAGCGCTGGGCCGAGCAAAAGCGCCTGGTAACGGCCGGCAAGAGCTGGGTCAAGGTCGAACTGGGGAAGATGAGCGTCTTCCGCAACCCGGGCAAGCAGGATCTGGTCGTCGTCACCTTCGAGCAGGATTACCGCAGCAACAACCTGTCCAACGTCCTCAAGAAACGACAGTACTGGCTCAAGGAAGGCGGTCGCTGGAAGATCGTCTATGAAGGTTTCGCTTGAGCCCTCACTCACACCCCACGCAATCTGCCCCAGGAAACCCATGAAGAAGATCCTTCTTGCCGTCGCCCTCGCCGGCCAGGCCTTGCTTGCCAACGCGGCCAACCCCTTGGTAGAACTGAAGACAAGCTCCGGCACTGTCGTGCTTGAACTCTACCCTGAGAAGGCCCCCAAGACGGTCGCCAACTTCCTGGAATACGTCAAGAGCGGTTTCTACGACGGCCTCGTCTTCCACCGGGTCATCGACGGCTTCATGATCCAAGGCGGCGGCATGAACGCCAAACTGGAAGAGAAAGCCCCCCGCGCGCCTATTGAAAACGAGGCGAAGAACGGCCTCAAGAACGATGCTGGCACCATCGCCATGGCCCGCACAAAAGACCCCCACTCTGCCTCGGCTCAGTTCTTCATCAACCTTGAAGACAACCGTTCACTGAACTACCCCTCGCCCGACGGCTGGGGCTACGCCGTGTTCGGCAAGGTCACCGAAGGCATGGACGTGGTCCGCAAGATCGGCAAGGAACCCACCACCACCCGCGGCTACCAGCGTGATGTGCCGGCCACCCCGATCTTCATCCAGTCCGCCCGCCAGCTGCCCGAAAAAGCAGCCAAGTAAAAATCCACTCACTTTCCCACAGGAGCATTCCATGGCTGTCAAACTCACCACCAATCACGGCGACATCGTTATCGAACTGGATGCCGAAAAGGCGCCCGAATCTGTCAAGAACTTCATCGCCTACGTGGAGGCCGGTCATTACAACAACACCGTTTTCCACCGGGTCATCGACGGCTTCATGATCCAGGGCGGCGGCTTCGAACCCGGCATGAAGCAAAAGCCCTGCGGCGAACCGATCCAGAACGAAGCCAGCAACGGCCTCAAGAACGACATCGGCACCATCGCCATGGCTCGCACCCAGGCCCCCCACTCCGCCACCGCCCAGTTCTTCATCAACGTCGGCGACAACGAGTTCCTCAACCACCGCTCCCCCGACATGCAGGGCTGGGGCTACTGTGTATTCGGCAAGGTTTCCGAAGGTATGGATGTGGTCAACAAGATCAAGGCCGTCAAGACCGGCTCCAGCGGCTTCCATCAGGACGTGCCGAAGGAAGACGTGATCATCGAGCGCGCTGAAGTCATCTAAGCAAAAATGGGCGACCGGCACATGCAAGTTCACTTCATTTCCGATCTGCACCTGACAGCCGATCGCCCTGCCCTCACCGAGGTGTTCGAGCGCTACCTCACCGGCCCGGCCAGGGCTGCCGAGCGCCTCTACATTCTGGGTGACCTGTTTGAATACTGGTCGGGGGACGACGATCTCGACGATCCGCTGAATACCCGCATCGCCGACCAGCTCGCCAGCCTTGCCGAAGGCGGCTGCCAGATTTTCTTCATGCATGGAAACCGGGATCTGCTGATCGGAGAAGGCTTTGCGACGCGCGCCAATCTCAGGATCCTGCCCGAGCCGGGCTTGATTCAGCTCGGTGACGAACGCTTTGTCCTGTGCCACGGCGACAACCTGTGCACTGACGACGTCGCCTATCAGGCCTTCCGCGCACAGGTGCGCAACCCGGCCTGGCAGGCCGGATTCATGTCCCAGCCTCTCGCCGCGCGCAAACAGTTCATCGCCGGCCTGCGCATGAAGAGCGAGGCGGCAAAGTCAGAAAAAACCGCCGAGATCATGGACGTAAACGCGGATGCAGTCGCTGCCCTGATTCGCGACAACGGTTTCCCGCGCCTCATCCATGGTCACACCCATCGCCCCGCCATGCACCGAATGGACGTAGACGGCCACGCCTGCGAGCGCTGGGTGCTCGCCGACTGGCGCGATGAAGCACAGACTGCACAAGGGGAAGTGCTGGTTTGGGCCGACGGAAACCTGTCCCGTCAGCCCCTGTACTGATACCGCGAGCGCGGTTTAGATCAAGGCCAGACCGCGAGCCAGGTCGGCCTTCAGGTCGATAACCGACTCAAGGCCCACAGCAACCCGCAGCAGGCTTTCGCGAATGCCTGCGTCTTCCCGCGCTTCCGGTGAAATACGGCCGTGAGTGGTCGAGGCCGGATGCGTCAGGGTCGTCTTGGTGTCCCCAAGATTGGCGGTAATCGACACGACGCGAGTCGCATCCACGACCTTCCAGGCTTCTTCGCGGCCACCCTTTACTTCAAAGCTGACGATCGCCCCGCCACTGCTTTGCTGGCGCAAGGCCAGCGCATGCTGCGGATGGGACGGCAAACCCGGGTAATGAACACGTGCCACCTGTGGCTGTGCTTCCAGCCACGTAGCCAGCTCAAGCGCACTGGCAGACTGGGCAGTCATGCGAATGCGCAGGGTTTCAAGCCCTTTCAGGATGATCCACGCATTGAACGGTGAAATGCACGGACCGGCGGTGCGCAGGAACTTGAACACCTCGTCGATCAGCTTTTTGTCGCCACATACCGCACCGCCAAGCACTCGCCCCTGCCCGTCCAGATACTTGGTGGCCGAATGGATCACCAGATCGGCACCCAGCTTCAGGGGTTGCTGCAGGGCCGGTGAGCAGAAGCAGTTGTCCACCGCCAGTACAGCGCCGGCCTCATGGGCAATGGCTGCCACGGCGGCGATATCCACCAGTTCAGTCAGCGGATTCGAGGGTGACTCGACAAAAAACAGTTTGGTCTTGGGCGTCACGGCTGCCCGATAGGCATCCAGATCCGTTGCCGGAACGAATGTCGTCTCGATACCGAACTTGGACAGGATATTGCCGAAGAGCTGCTGGGTTGCCCCGAACAAGCCGCGGGAAGCGACGATGTGATCGCCCGCCTGCATCAGGGCCATCACCGTCGACATGATTGCCGCCATCCCGGACGCCGTTGCCACGCAGGCCTCTGCGCCCTCCAGGGCGGCCAGGCGCTGCTGCATTGCAGTGACGGTGGGGTTCGTGAAGCGGGCGTAAACGTTGCCCTCCTCTTCGCCCGAGAAACGCGCAGCCGCCTGGGCCGCGCTCTCAAAGACGAAGCTGGAGGTAAGGTAGAGCGCCTCGGAGTGTTCGTTGAACTGGCTGCGCTCAATCCCGGCCCTGACGGCGAGGGTGTCCAGAGACAGTCCATCCATGGGATCAGTGCTCAACTTTCGCTCCGGGAAACAAGGTTCAGATCCATTTGCCCATCACCGTCTTCAGAACTTGGCTTGCTCGCTGCATCCTTGCGCTGATTTTCGATTCCTGAAAGGTATTCCTGAGTCACGTCGCCAGTCACGTAGGTACCGTCGAAACACGACGTCTCGAATACAGAGATGGCCGGATTCAGCGCCTTTACAGCCAGCTTCAAATCGTCGAGATCCTGGTAAATCAGCGCATCAGCACCGATTTCGGCACAGATTTCTTCTTCGGTCCGGCCGCAGGCGATGAGCTCGCCCTTGGTAGGCATATCGATGCCATACACATTGGCGTAACGTACCGGAGGCGCCGCCGAGGCCATGAAAACCTTGGTCGCACCGGCATCCCGGGCCATCTGGACGATCTCGCGGCTGGTCGTACCACGCACGATGGAGTCATCCACCAGCAGTACGCTCTTGCCCTTGAATTCCTGATGGATAGTGTTCAGCTTCTGACGCACCGACTTCCGGCGGATTGCCTGGCCCGGCATGATGAACGTCCGGCCGATGTAGCGGTTCTTGACGAAGCCTTCCCGGTACGGGACGTTCAGCTGGTGGGCCATTTCCATGGCCGACGGGCGGCTGGAGTCGGGAATCGGAATGACTACATCGATCTTCAGGTGCGGCATGGTGGCGCGCAGTTTGCGCGCCAGGAACTCGCCCATCTTGATACGGGCGTCGTACACCGAAATGCCGTCGATCAGCGAATCCGGGCGGGCCAGATAGACAAATTCGAACATGCACGGCGCGTGCACAGTGTGTGCAGCACACTGCCGACTGTGGAAGCGGCCTTCGGTATCAATCAGGATCGCTTCACCCGGCGCAACGTCGCGGACCAGCTTGAAGCCCATCACGTCGAGTGCCACGCTTTCGGAAGCCACCAGCCACTCGGTACCCTTCGGCGTGTCGTTACGACCGATCACCAGCGGACGAATGCCGTAGGGATCGCGGAAAGCCACCAGCCCGGTACCCGAGATCATCGCTACAGCGGCATAAGCGCCCCGGCAACGACGATGCACGCCAGCCACAGCGGTGAACACGGTTTCCTCATCCAGACGGAAACTCTTGGCGGCGGCCTGAAGCTCATGGGCGAGCACATTGAGCAGCACTTCCGAATCGGAGTTGGTGTTGATATGCCGAAGGTCGGAGAGGAACATCTCCCGCTTCAGTTCTTCCGCGTTGGTCAGGTTGCCGTTGTGGGCCAGCATCAACCCGAAAGGCGAATTCACGTAAAACGGCTGAGCCTCCGCAGCGGCAGAAGCCGAACCGGCGGTAGGATAGCGCACGTGGGCAATGCCCCAGTTGCCCGGCAGATCGCGCATGTTGCGCGTACGGAACGCATCACGCACCAGCCCGGAAGCCTTGTGCATGTGAAAGCGCCCGCCTTCCGCAGTCGCAATGCCCGCTGCGTCCTGCCCCCGGTGCTGAAGCACCTGCAGGCCGTCATAAAGAAGCTGATTGACGGGTGATGTTGCTACTACGCCCAGAATCCCACACATTTCAAACCACCTATCGGTATCTAAGTCTTTTTGCCAGAAGCTCAGGGAGCCATGGTTTGGAAGCCATCGCAGCAGTCTCTAGAGGTGCCGAAAGGCTCGCCTCCTGCCACCAGGCTTCCTTTGCGAAGCCGCCGATGCCGACGAGCAACGCCAATGCAAACACGATCACGCCTCCACGTACGGCACCGAAGCACGCGCCAAGGAAGCGATCAGCGACCCCCAGGCCAGCCGCGCGAATCAGTTCGCTCACGGCCCAGCGTAGGATCGCCACAACAATCAGTACGGCAACAAAAATAATCAGAAACGCGGCGGGCCCTTGCAACAGCGGCTCCTTGACCCAGGCAGCAGCGTAAGGCAGCACCTGTGGCATGAACGCCTTTGCCATCAGAAAGGCCAGCAACCAGGCGCCCAGGGCCACGATTTCGGAAAGAAGGCCCCGCCAGAACCCGAGCAAGGCGGAAAGCCCGACAAGGGTGAGGAGCGCGTAATCAAATCCGCTCAAAGGCTCAAGACTCTCAGGGCTTGCCCGATACCGACGCCGACACGCCCAGCACCTTGCTGATCCGCGCCGCCGCCTTGTCTGCTGCAGCCTTGTTCGGGAAGGGCCCCGCCCGCACACGCACCTTGTCGCCCAAGGGTTCCGTGTATGAAGAATAGCCTTCAGCCTTCAACTTGGCGCGCAAACTCGCCACGTTTGCGGTTTCCCGGTAGGCGCCAAGCATCACCACATGATGGCCGCTGCCCGCTGCGTCCTTTGGCGTGGACCCACTCAGTAGCGCCTTTGCCCGCTCGGCCTCGGCCTGAGCCTTCTCTTTTTGCTTGAGCTTCAGATCAGGCTTCGGTTCGGGTTTCGGCTCGGCTTTTTTCGGCTCAGGCTTGGGCTCCGGCTTGACGAGTTCGGCCTTCTTCGGCGGGGGAGGAAGCAGTTCCTCACCGGGCTTGAAGACGGGACTCGGCGCATCCGCATCCGGCGACCTGCGGCGAACTACAGCCTCATCCACCTCGGGAGCGGCACTTTCCTCGGCCACCGCACCGGCAACCGGCTGACTCGGCGCGGGCGCCTTGCCGGTAATCACCCGGGACGTGAAATTACTGCCTTCCTGACTGGGAATCCGAATCTGGACATCCTGGGTTGGAAGGCGAGGCTCGTGATCCATCACCATCGGCAAAACGATGGCTGCCGCGAGGGCCAGCGCAGCGGAGCCTACCAGGCGGCGGCGCGCGCGCTTCTTCAGGTCGATCTGGGAATCGTTATCCGCCATCTTGCAGCAACACCTATTGCGGCAGTTTCTGCGCAGCCAAAACGTCAGCTACTGTCAGAAAAGAGCCAAAGGCGACGATTCTATCACCCTCGGCCGCCCGACCACGCGCGACCTCGTACGCACCCCGTGGCGAATCGTACTCCGCGACATCCACGGTCACCCCGGCCTCCCTGACAATCGCAGCAAGGCTGGCCGCACTCAGACCACGCGGACCGGGCAGGGTTGCCACCAGCCAGTGATCGACCCGATCCCGCAGTAGGCGGACGACGCCAGCCACATCCTTGTCGGCCAGCATGCCGATCACCGCCCAGGTTTCCGGGAAGAATCCCATGCTGGCGAGGTTCTCGTTGAGTACCCCGGCAGCCTGCGGATTGTGGGCGACATCGAGGACCACGGTCGGTCGGCCGGGCAGGACCTGGAAGCGCCCCGGCAGTTCGACCAGCATGAAGCCCTCGCGAATGGCCTGCATCGGCACAGGGATAAGGTCGCGCACGGCCTCGCAGGCAGCCATCACAGCAGCAGCGTTCAGCAACTGGTTGGTGCCGCGCAGAGACGGGTAGGCCAGACCGCCCCGCCGGCTTCCGCCGGCTGTCCAGAAAGCCCATTGATTCTGGTCGCCGGAAAAACCGAAGTCCCGCCCGCTCACCGACAACTGTGCACCGATGGCCTCGGCGTGGTCCACCAGGGAGGCCGGCGGCAGCGGATCACTGCAGATTGCCGGGCGCCCGGAGCGGAAGATCCCCGCCTTTTCAAAGCCAATGGCTTCCCGGTCATCACCCAGGTAATCCATGTGATCCATTGCCACGCTGGTGACGATGGCGCAATCCGGCTCAAAGACGTTAACCGCGTCAAGACGACCACCGAGTCCGACCTCGAGAATGATCGCGTCCAGCTCGGCGCCGCAGAAAGCCACCCACGCAGCCAGTGTTCCATGCTCGAAGTAAGTCAGGGGAACATCCCCACGCGCCCGCTCCACCTGGGCGAAGGCTTCCACCAGCACCGCGTCGTCCACATCACGACCACCAATCCGCACGCGTTCGTTGTAGCGCAGCAGATGCGGGGAGGTGTACAGGCCAACCCGATAGCCCGCAGCGAGCAGAACCGCCTCGAGCAAGGCACAGGTCGAGCCCTTGCCATTGGTACCGCCAACCGTGAATACCGGGCAGATCTGGGGCAGATTCAGCGCATCGCGAACCGTGCGCACCCGATCCAGACCAAGCTGGATCGACTGACCATGGCGAGCTTCCAGCAGGCCAAGCCAGCCATCTAATGTCTCAGGCAATTGCATTTCAGGCGCTACGGACCGAAGCTTGCCGGGTCAGGAGGGTGATGATTTCAGACAGGCGGTCACGCAGTTCGCGACGATCGACAATCATGTCGAGCGCGCCCTTCTCAAGGAGAAACTCGGAACGCTGGAAACCCGCCGGTAGCGTCTCGCGAACAGTCTGCTCAATGACGCGGGGGCCGGCAAAACCGATCAGTGCGCCCGGCTCACCAATGACCAGATCGCCCATGAAGGCGAAGCTGGCCGACACACCGCCCATGGTCGGATCCGTCAGGAGTGTGATGAATGGCAGCTTGCGCTCGGCAAGGCGGGTAATCGCCGCCGTGGTCTTGGCCATCTGCATCAGCGAGAACAGGCCCTCCTGCATCCGCGCGCCACCCGTGGCCGTCACGCAGATGAAAGGCAGGCGCTGCTCGAGCGCAGCCTTGACGCCGCGCACGAAACGCTCGCCAACCACCGACCCCATCGAACCACCCAGAAACTCGAACTCGAAACAGGCGACGATCACCGGAACGGTCTTGATCGCCCCTTGCACGACCACCAGCGCGTCGGTCTCGCCGGTGTCTTCGCTGGCAGCGGCGAGACGGTCGGAGTAACGCTTGGAGTCCTTGAATTTCAGCGGATCAACGGGTACGACCTCAGCGCCGATTTCAAAGCGGCCTTCCGGATCGAGCAGGAAATCGATGCGCTGACGGGCCCGGATGCGCTGATGGTGGCCGCACTTCGGACAAACGTTCAGGTTGCTTTCCAGATCGGACCGGTAGAGCACGGCCTCGCAGGCCGGACACTTGCTCCACAGTCCTTCAGGAATAGACTTCCGGGCCGACGGAACATCGCGCTTGATCTTCGGCGGCAGCAGTTTCTTGAGCCAGCTCATGCTTTGTGCTCCCCCGCATTGTCCATCGCCTCACGAATGCCGCGCAGGAAGGCCGTCACTTTTCCGGGAGCCTCTTCGCGACTGCTCTGTTCGATTTCCTCGATGATCCGGCTGCCAATCACGACGGCGTCCGCGATGCCGGCAATCCGTGCAGCAGTGGCGCCGTCCCGGATACCGAAGCCTACGCCGACCGGCATGCCGACCTTCTCGCGAATCAAGGGGATACGCTGCGCGACCTCATCCAGATCGAGGGTCGCAGACCCGGTTACACCCTTCAGCGAAACATAGTAGATGTACCCGCTGCCGACGGCCGCCACATCGTCGTAACGCTGCTCGGTAGACGTCGGCGCCAGCAGGAAGACCGGATCGAGGCCGGCAGAGCGACAGGTTTGCGCAAAGCTGCGGCACTCTTCGGGCGGGTAATCAACCACCAGAACGCCATCAACTCCGGCATCCGCAGCCGCACGAACGAAAGGCTCGGCACCCATGGCTTCGATAGGGTTGGCATAGCCCATCAGCACGACCGGCGTCTCGTCACCGCTGGCGCGGAAGCTGCGCACGATATCGAGCACCTTGCGCATGCTCATACCGGCGGCCAGAGCCCGCTCCGAAGCTCGCTGAATGGTCGGGCCATCAGCCATGGGATCCGAAAAGGGGACACCAAGCTCGATGATGTCGGCGCCGCCGGTTACCAGCGCCTGCATCAGCGGGAAGGTCATTTCGGGTACAGGGTCGCCAGCGGTAATGAAAGGAATGAGCGCCTTGCGTCCTTCTCTCTCCAGCCGCTTGAAGGTTTCTTGAATTCTGGACATGGATTCGTATGAATGGTCGACGGCCTTGCCGGGCTAAGCCGGCAAGGCCGTGAAAATCAGAACTGGATGCCGGATTTCTCGGCGACGGTATGCATATCCTTGTCACCACGGCCGGAAAGATTGACCAGCAGCACCTTGTCGCTGGACAGGGTCGGAGCCAGCTTGGCGGCGTAAGCAAGGGCGTGGGACGACTCGAGCGCTGGAATGATCCCCTCGAAACGGCACAGGTCATGGAAAGCCTGCAGCGCTTCGGCATCGGTGATCCCGACATACTCGGCGCGGTTGATGTCCTTCAGCCAAGCATGCTCGGGGCCAACACCGGGGTAATCCAGGCCAGCAGAAATCGAGTGCGTCTCGATGATCTGCCCGTCTTCGTTCTGCAGCAGGTAGGTGCGGTTACCGTGCAGCACGCCGGGACTGCCGGCCGTCAACGATGCCGCGTGATGCCCCGAGTCGATGCCGCTTCCGGCGGCCTCTACGCCGATCAGGCGCACGTCCTTGTGTTCAATGTACGGATGGAAGATCCCCATCGCATTGGAGCCACCGCCAACACAGGCAATCACGTAATCGGGCTGACGACCGGCCATGTCGGGCATCTGATCGATGCACTCCTTGCCGATCACAGCCTGAAAGTCGCGCACCATCATCGGGTAGGGGTGCGGGCCCGCCACCGTGCCAATGATGTAAAAGGTGTTGCCAATATTGGTGACCCAGTCGCGCATGGCTTCGTTCAGCGCATCCTTGAGCGTCTTGGAGCCGCTTTCCACCGGAACCACCGTCGCACCCAGCAGCTTCATGCGGTAAACGTTGGCCGCCTGGCGCCGGATATCTTCGGAGCCCATGTAAACAACACATTCCATACCATAGCGGGCGGCAACCGTAGCCGTGGCCACGCCGTGCTGCCCTGCGCCGGTTTCGGCGATCACGCGCGGCTTGCCCATCCGCCGGGCAAGCATGGCCTGGCCGATGGAGTTGTTGATCTTGTGGGCGCCGGTGTGATTGAGATCTTCCCGCTTCAGGTAGATCTGCGCTCCACCCAGCAGGCCCGACCAGCGCTTGGCGTGGTAAATCGGGCTGGGACGACCCACGTAATGCTTGAGCTCATACTCGAACTCGGCGACGAAGGCCGGATCCTGCTGGGCTTCTTCGTAAGCCAGCCGCAGTTCGGTCAGGGCCGGAATCAGGGTCTCCGCGACAAAAACGCCACCATAGGGACCAAAATGGCCGTGTGCGTCGGGTAGATCGTAAGGGGCATCAGCCATGTGCATGTCGGACTCCGGCAACAAATTCAATGATTCGGGCGGCATCCTTGATTCCCTTCGCCGACTCCACGCCGCTGGACACGTCTACAGCCCAAGGCTGGACGCACCTAACAGCTTCACCCACATTTCCGGCGTGCAGGCCGCCGGACAAAATCAGGGGCATCGGCAGTCGGGACGGAATGAGGGACCAGTCGAAGGTTTCACCACCACCACCATAGCCTTCAACAAAGGCGTCCAGAAGCAAACCCTGGGCGCCCGGAAAGGAAGCCGCGTATTTTAACAGATCAAGCCCCGGTCGCATCCGCGCCGCCTTGATGAAGGGCAGACCGTAGCCTAGACAATCAGTTCCGGACTCGTCACCGTGAAACTGAAGGACCTGCAGCGGCACCACTTTGAGTGCCGACTCCACGTAGCTGCGCTCGGGATTGACGAACAGACCAACGATACTCACAAAAGGCGGCACCAGCTGTGCCAGCACTGCTGCACGCTCAAAACTCACGAAACGAGCGCTCGGCGGATAGAAGACAAATCCGATGGCGTCGGCGCCAGCCTCAACGGCAGCAAGAACATCTTCCTCGCGGGTCAAACCGCAAATCTTGATACGGGTGCGATGCACGGGATTCACGAAAGGAGGAGTTGCGGAGGCGCGATGATACGCCCCCCACCGGGCAGCGGCCAACGCTGCGGATACTCTACACCGCACAGATACAGGCCACCCGGCGCAAAAGTCGGCGCGGCAAGCGTGCGGTTACGCACCACCAGCACCTCCGCCATCCATTCGACAGGACGCCGCCCGATGCCCACATATACCAGCGACCCCACCAGATTGCGGATCATGTGATGAAGGAAGGCGTTGGCGTGGAAATCGAACAGCACCACGTCTCCCTGACGCTGAACCGTCACGGAATGCATGAAACGAACAGGTGACTTTGCCTGGCAGGCAGCCGCCCGAAACGAGGTGAAGTCATGCTCGCCGGGCAGGCATGCCGCCGCCTGCGCCATGAGTTCATGGTCCAGCGGCCCATGAATCCAGCCCACCCGCCCTTCCATCAGGGCCGGCCGGATCCGACGATTGAGGAGCACGTAACGATAGTGTCGTGATTCGGCACTGAAACGGGCGTGAAACTCGTCATCGACCTGCACCGCCCACAAAACACCCACGCTGCCCGGCAGATGACTGTTGACGCCACGCACCCAAGCCTCCAGAGGACGCTTCGCCGCAGTATCGAAATGGGCCACCTGAGTGGTCGCATGCACACCGGCATCGGTACGTCCGGCACATACGAGCTTCACGGGTTCCTGGGCAATCGCGGCGAGGGCACGCTCAAGCGCATCCTGAACCGTCCGCCCCCCGGGCTGAGTCTGCCAGCCGTCGAACGCATCACCGGCATACTCGATGCCAATCGCCACTCTCACAAAACCGCCCCCCACACCACCAAGAAAAGAAAGCAACAAACAGCCACGATATCCCACCAACGCAGGGGAACAAGGGCCACGCTCAGCGTTCCCTCGCGCGCCCCCTCATCCGAAGAGGAAAGCAGTGCTCGCCACCCCCCCGCAGGAGGTGCTTCCACGTAGCGGAAGACAAGCAACATGCGAACAGCCATCCGTTCGACCGACAAGCCCGCCAACGCCAAGGGGCGCGCCAGGAACATCAAACCGGACACCAGCAATTTCTCATCGGTGAGTTCAAGAAGCAGCGCCACCAACAAGACAACGACCAGAAGTTGCGTGCTGTGAAGAAGCGCCAGCACGACACCCTCCCGAGTAGGACTTGCTCCGCCAAGAAAAGGCAACAGCACTTCACCAGGGGTGAAAAAAGCGAACAGCACCAGCAGGACCAACAAGAGGATGCGAATCCGGCGAACCAGCCGCCAGGCCCGCTGACGGGCGAACAAAGCGGCCGCTGCAATAACGACAAACCCGAGGCCCCACAGAATGGGACCTCGGGCCAGTTGTGCAAAAACAACCAATGTCGCCCAGGCGAGCAATCGAGTCGCCGGGTGCATCAGGCTAACCAAGGATTCAGGCTACGCTCGGCAAACGCACCACGCTCAATCAGGAAAGGCGAGCAAGAATGGCGCGAGCATCGTCCTTTTGACGCCCCGACCCTTCACGCAGCACTTCCTCAACCAATTCCCGCGCGCCATCCTTGTCGCCCATTTCTTCATAGGCACGTGCCAGTTCGAGCTTGGTAGCAACCTCTTGCTGCAGATCCAGGTCAAGCGGCGGCTCGGTAGGCGGCCCGGCATCGGGCAGCTCGGTTCCCGCATCAACGGGTTTCTTGAGATCCAGATCAATGTCGCTCAGATTGAAAGCCGGGGCAAACGGACGAGTTGCAGTGATGTTTTCGTCCGCCTTCTCGTCAAGCTCGAAGTCAAAATCGAGAAGGCTGCTGTCAAAGCTGGTCCGCTCAAGATCCACGGTGGCAGCGTCAGCCGGGAAGCGCAAGCCTTCTTCCGCCAAAGTAGCCGTGAGATCGACATCGACGGTGGGCTCTGCAACCGGATTCGCTTGACGCTCACCGAACTCAGAACTGATTTCAAAATCCAGATCGCTGGGATCGGGAAGGCTGAAATCGTCAGTCAAACGCTGCTGGCGAGTCGACGTTGCCTCAAGACTGCTCGAGAACATGTCGCCAGCCACCAGCGTCGCCCCCATCGCAGGCGGTGCAGAGGGCTGGTCAAAACCGAGATCGAAGTCCAGCGCGCCGACTGACTGCGTGCCGGCCGACACAGTCCCGGGAGTTGCGGTGCCGGTATCGACCTCTGCAGTGAGGTCAAGATCGAAATCAAGCACCGAGGTGTCGGGAATAGCCGGCAATACTGTCGTCGGAGCAGAGGGGGAAGCCGCGCGCTCGATGTCCTCAAGACTTGCGTACTGATTGAGCTCGCCAGGCAGAGCCCAGGTATCCTTCAACTGCGAGGGAGACTCCAGCGGATCATCGCCTCCCATGGGCATCAACTCGTTCGGGCGCGCCAGCTCGGGAGCCTTGGGACGCAAATCCCCAGCCTGGATGAAGCCAGTCGCTGCGGCCGGACCGCCAGTAACCGTTTGCGGGCCCAGGGCGGCTGCAACTGCAGCCGCTGGTACGGCCGCCGAAGGAGAACTTCCCGGAGCTGGAATCCTGTACAACGGACTATCGGGGTCAACTTTTCGCCCGAGCGCGGCAGCCTTTTCCCAGTCCTGGCCGTTACCGCCAGTAAGCGAATAAAGCTCGGTGGCCGTTGTTTCAAACTGCTTGATGTTCTTGCGCTGTGCGTAAATCTCGAGCAGCTTCAGATGGACGCCGGTACGACCCGGGTCGGTCTTCAACGCATCGAGAAGAATTTCTTCGGCCTGGGCATCACGCCCGTAAGCCATATACACATCGGCTTCCGCCACGGGATCGACACCTTCGTCGGTATCGATGGACGACAAGCCGGACTGGCTGAAATCGGTCTGGATCTGGCTGCTGCTACTTGTATCGACACTCTGCCCACCCGCGCTGCCGAAGACGGAATTCGAACCGTCACCGAACTCGGACAAGGCCGGTGTGGTGGTCGGCGCGCCCTGGCCCGAGCGACGCTGATAAAGCTTGTAGCCACCCCAGCCAAGCAGCAAGGCCAGGATGCCCCCGCCGCCCAGCAGCAAAGGCATGTCATCGGAGGACGTAACCTGAGCCTCGGGTGGCGCGGGCGGAACAGTAGCAGGCTGCGGCTCCGGCGCAACCGGCAAGGGTGCCGGCTTGACTTCAGCCACGGGCTCCGGCTCTTTCGGCAACTCGGGCTTTTCAGCCACAGGCGGCGCAACTTCAGGAGCCGGGGGGGTAACGGGCGGGGCCTGGGCTTCCGCCGGTGCCTGAGCGAGCCCCTGGCTCTTCAGTTCGATAAGGCGCTGGAGCTCCTTGATGCTCTTCTCGAGATCGGCCAAACGCGTATTGGCTTCCTTGAGGGCCTTGTCCCGGGAAACAAGATCTTCCTCGAGGGCCTGCAGACGGGCGACAGATTTCTCTCCACCGGCGCCTCCGGCGCGCAGGCCTTCATCACTCTTCGAAACCTTCAACTGATCAGTAGAGCCAGCAGCAATCGGGGCCCGATCTTCAATCTTTGCACCGATCTTTCCACCACTCCCCTGCCGGGCCGGCGCGTCCTTCGCCGGCGCTGCAGCCGCCTGCTCGGCAAGCTTCTGGCGGTAGCGCCCGAAGTCGGAGGAGTGGGCAGCAATCTGCTGACGACCTCCGTCACCGGCCATTTGACGAACGGTGTCGGCATCAGGGATACGCAAAATCTTGCCGGCTTGCAGACGGTTTACGTTCTCGGCATCAAAGGCGGAGCGGTTGCCCTGGAACAGGGCCGACAGCATCTGCTCCATCGATACGCCTTCGGGACGATTCTCTGCTGCGATGCGGTTCAGGGTGTCACCAGGCTGAACCATGTAGGACCGGCCAGCCCCCGCCGTGGCAGCGGCTGGTCGCGCAACGCGCGCAGCAGCCGGACGCCGGGCCATGGCGGACTCGGCTCTGCGACTGAATTGATCCGGACGAACCTCCGGAGCCGCCACGGGAGCAGCATAGCGACCGGTGCCGGTATCCGGCGGGTCGAGAAGAAAAGTATATTCCCGAATCAACCGCCCGGATGCCCAGTTGAGCTCAACCAGCATATCGACGAAAGGTTCGTTGATGGGCCTGTCGCTGCTGACCTTTACGACGGCCCCATTTCCCCTCCGTTCGATCGACATGCGCAGTCCGTTGACTGACGGGGCGTAATCCACCCCAGCCTGCCGGAAAGCCTCTGCCGACGCGAGACGCGCGGTCATGTTCTGGAGTTCTTCAGGGGCAGCAGCGATTTCCACCTCGGCACGCAAGGGCTGACCGAGACCGCTTAGAACGGTAATGCGTCCCAGACCGGCAGCATGGGCACCGAGAGAGAGTGCGCTGATGGCTGCTGCGAGCAGGGTGCGTTTGAGCCGACTATTCACGAGGTTCTTATGCACGAAGGCTGATCATCGAAATCGAGTTGCTGATGAACATAACATCATGGGTTTGACGAGGCAAGTTCAAGCAATGTTTGAGCTTGCAATCCATGCCATCCGAAAATGAAAAAAGGCGGCCGAAGCCGCCATTTTTCAGATCAATCCTCGAGGAGGACCCGCAGCATGCGCCGCAGCGGCTCTGCTGCGCCCCACAGCAGCTGATCGCCGACAGTGAAAGCGGAAAGGTACTCCCCCCCCATGGCCAGCTTGCGCAGACGGCCAACCGGAACCGTCAGCGTACCGGTAACGGCGGTCGGCGTGAGCTCCTTCATGGTGATGTCGCGCTGGTTCGGAACAACCTTGACCCAGTCATTGGCACTCGCCAGCAAGCCCTCGATTTCGTCGATGGGGATGTCCTTCTTCAGCTTCAGGGTCAGGGCCTGGCTATGGCAACGCATGGCGCCGATGCGCACGCACAGACCGTCGATAGGCACCGCCGGCGTACCGAAGCCTTCACCACGACCGAGGATCTTGTTGGTCTCGACGCCACCCTTCCACTCCTCCTTCGATTGACCGTTACCCAGATCCTTGTCGATCCAGGGAATCAGTGAACCGGCCAGCGGTACGCCGAAGTTGGAAGCCGGGAAAGCGTCGTCACGCATGGTGCCAGCGACTTCGCGGTCGATGTCGAGGATGGCGGAAGCGGGATCGTCGAGCAACTCCTTCACGGAACGGTTCAGCTCACCCATCTGGGACAGCAGCTCGCGCATGTTCTGTGCGCCGGCGCCGGAAGCAGCCTGATAGGTCATGGACGTTGCCCACTCCACCAGGTCGCGCTGGAACAGACCGCCCAGCGCCATCAGCATCAGGGACACGGTGCAGTTGCCGCCAACCCAGTCACGGCCGCCCTTGGTCAGTGCGTCCTTGATCACGTTGCGGTTGACCGGATCAAGGATGATGACCGCCTGGGGCTCCATGCGCAGCGACGACGCGGCATCGATCCAGTGACCGTTCCAGCCGGCTGCGCGCAGCTTCGGATACACCTCGTTGGTGTAATCGCCGCCCTGACAGGTGATGACGATGTCCATCGTCTTCAGTTCGTCGATGTCCTTCGCGTCCTTCAGTGCGGGGGCTTCCTTGCCGAAGTTCGGCGCCTTGCCACCCGGATTGGAGGTAGTGAAGAACACCGGCTCGATCAGGGCAAAATCATTTTCTTCCCGCATGCGCTGCATGAGGACAGAACCCACCATGCCGCGCCAGCCAACCAGACCCACTCTTTTCATATCGATCCCCGATCAGACTTGATTTGTTTTTTTATGCTTACAGCGACGCGATGACAGCGTCGCCCATTTCCTTGGTACCCACGCGACGGGTGCCCGCCTCGTAGATATCGCCGGTACGGTAACCGGCAGCCAGAACCTTCTTCACGGCCGTCTCGATGCGTGCAGCAGGCGCTTCGAGATTGAAGGTATAGCGCAGCATCATCGCGACCGACAAAATGGTCGCCAGCGGATTGGCGACGCCCTTGCCGGCGATGTCCGGCGCGGAACCGTGGCTGGGCTCATAGAGGCCCTTGTTGTTGGCGTCGAGCGAAGCCGAGGGCAGCATGCCGATCGAGCCGGTGAGCATTGACGCTTCGTCGGACAGGATGTCGCCGAACATGTTGCCGGTAACCATCACATCAAACTGCTTGGGTGCCCGCACGAGTTGCATGGCAGCGTTGTCCACCAGCATGTGGGACAACTCCACGTCCGGATACTCGGCCGACAGCTCGATCATCACGTCGCGCCACAGCTGGGTGCATTCGAGGACGTTCATCTTGTCCACCGAGCAGAGCTTCTTGCCGCGCTTGCGGGCTGCCTCGAAGGCCACCTTGCCGATGCGGCGGATTTCGGACTCGGAATACACCATGGTGTTGAAGCCGACGCGCTCGCCGTTTTCTTCACGGATGCCGCGGGGCTGGCCGAAGTAGATATCGCCGGTCAGTTCGCGCACGATCAGGATGTCCAGCCCGGCCACCACTTCCGGCTTGAGGGTCGACGCGTTGGCCAGCTCCGGGTACAGGATTGCCGGACGCAGGTTGGCAAACAGGTTGAGCTGCTTGCGGATGGCCAGCAAGCCGCGCTCGGGGCGCTGGTCACGGGGCAGCGTATCCCACTGCGGACCACCGACAGCGCCGAGCAGGATCGCGTCGGCTTCCTGGGCGAGCTTGCTGGTGGCTTCAGGATAGGGCGAGCCGGTAGCGTCGACGGCACAGCCGCCGATAAGGCCTTTCTCGACCGTGAAATCCAGGCCGTCACCACGCAGGGCTTCGAGCACGCGCAGCGCCTGCTCCATGATTTCGGGGCCGATGCCGTCACCCGGCAGAACACAAATCTTCATCGTCATTGTCTATTGATTCGTTGGAGTCAATCAGGCGAACAGCCAGGGCTGGTCGATACGGCGGCGGGCTTCGAACTCGCGGATCTTGTCCGCATGACGCAGCGTCAGGCCGATATCGTCCCAGCCGTTAAGCAGGCATTCACGGCGGAAGGCATCCACGTCAAACGAGATCACCTTGCCGTCCGGCCGGGTGATTGTCCGCGCCTGCAGGTCCACGTTGAGTCGGTAGCCGGTCACGCCAAGGCACTGGGCGAACAGCTCATCCACCTCGGCCGCTGGCAGCTTGATCGGCAGCAGGCCGTTCTTGAAGCAGTTGTTGAAGAAGATGTCCGCAAAGCTCGGCCCGATGATGACGCGAAAGCCAAAATCCTCCAGCGCCCACGGCGCGTGCTCGCGGGAGCTGCCGCAACCGAAATTGTCGCGGGTCAGCAAAACCTGAGCGCCCTGGTAACGCGACTGGTTGAGGACAAAGTCCGGGTTCTGCGGACGACCGGTGTTATCCACGCCGGGCTGGCCGATGTCCAGGTAGCGCCATTCGTCGAACAGGTTCGGGCCGAAGCCGCTGCGCTTGATCGACTTGAGGAACTGCTTGGGAATGATCGCGTCGGTATCCACGTTGGCGCGATCCATCGGCGCCACGAGTCCGTCGAGTCTGGTAAAGGGCTTCATGCTTACTTGACCGCCTTCTGGATGGCTTCGCCACCCTTTTCAATATCCTTGCCGAAGCCCTGAACGGTGTTGCAACCGCTCAGGAGCACCACGGCGAACACGCCAATCAACGCTGAAAACTTACGCATTGTCGCTCTCCTCCGCTTCAGGCCAGATCGCGCACGTCGGCGAAATGGCCAGCGATCGCAGCGGCCGCAGCCATGGCCGGGCTCACCAGGTGAGTACGGCCACCGGCGCCCTGACGGCCTTCGAAGTTGCGGTTCGAGGTCGACGCACAGCGCTCGCCCGGCTCCAGCCGGTCGGCGTTCATGGCCAGACACATGGAGCAGCCCGGCTCACGCCATTCGAAGCCGGCGGCAACGAAGATCTTGTCGAGGCCTTCGGCTTCAGCCTGGCGCTTGACGAGGCCGGAACCCGGCACCACCAGCACCTGCTTGACGTTGTCGGCCTTGTGACGGCCACGGGCAACCACGGCCGCAGCACGCAGATCTTCGATCCGAGAATTAGTGCAGGAGCCGATGAAAACCACGTCGACGGCAATGTCCTTGATTGGCGTACGCGGGGTGAGGCCCATGTACTGCAGCGCACGCTCCATGCCCTCGCGCTTGACCGGATCCTTCTCGAGGGTCGGGTCCGGCACGATGCCATCAATGGCGGCAACCATCTCGGGAGACGTACCCCAGGTGACCTGCGGCTGGATTGCGGCAGCGTCGAGATCGACAATCGCATCGAAGCTGGCGCCCTGATCCGAGTGCAGGGTGCGCCAGTAAGCAACCGCCCGATCCCAGTTATCGCCCCGCGGCGAGAAGGGACGGTCCTTCAGGTAATCGATGGTCTTGTCGTCCACGGCCACCAGGCCAGCGCGGGCGCCGGCTTCAATGGCCATGTTGCAGATGGTCATGCGGCCTTCCAGGGACAGGCTGCGGATAGCGCTGCCGCCGAACTCGATGGCGTAGCCGGTACCGCCTGCCGTACCGATGCGGCCGATGATGGCCAGCACCACATCCTTGGCGGTCACGCCGGCACCGAGTTTGCCTTCGACACGGACCAGCATGGTCTTCGACTTCTTCTGCAGCAGGCACTGGGTCGCCATGACATGCTCGACTTCCGAGGTCCCGATACCATGGGCCAGACAGGCGAAGGCACCATGGGTGGACGTATGGGAGTCACCGCAGACAACGGTCATGCCCGGCAGCGTCACGCCGTTTTCGGGCCCGATCACATGCACGATGCCCTGCCGCTCATCCTTGAACGGAAAGTAGGCCAGCGCTCCGGATTCGCGGATGTTGCTGTCGAGGGTCTCCACTTGCTGACGGGAAACCGGATCGAGAATGCCCTTCTCCCAATGATCGGTCGGCGTGTTGTGATCTGCCGTCGCAACGACGGAATCGACGCGCCACAGCTTGCGGCCGGCCAGCTTCAGACCTTCGAAAGCCTGCGGGCTGGTGACTTCGTGAACCAGGTGACGGTCGATGTAAATCAGCGCGGTACCGTCATCCTCGACGTGCACCACGTGGTTCGACCACAGTTTTTCGTAAAGCGTTTGCGCTTGCATGGGCGATAGAAAGGTCTGTAAGGGGCGGGAAAACTTCAATTATTTCACAGGCTTTACGTGCTGAGTAGCTTGCTCGTAAAGGGGCATCACGCGGGCCGCGTATGCAGCGAGATCCTGCTGGCGCGTCTCGTTGGACGGGTGGGTCGAAAGCCACTGGGGCGGCGCACCGCTGGAGGCCTTGGCCATCTTCTGCCACAAGACCACCGCCGCCCGTGGATCATAGCCACCGCGAGCCGCCAGCTCGACACCGATGCGGTCAGCTTCCGTCTCGTGCTCGCGACTGTTCGGCAGCTCGAAACTCACCTTGGCAACGCCTCCGATCAGGTCGGTACCGGCCCGGCCAACGCCCAGCGCCGCGCCGAGAACATTCACGCCAATGTTGGTCACCATCGCCTGGGAAGCCCGCTCCCGGGCGTGTTCACGGAGAGCGTGGGCAATTTCGTGACCCATGATTGCAGCGATCTCGTCGTCGGTCAGCTTCAGTTTGTCGATGATCCCGGTGTAGAAGGCGATCTTGCCGCCAGCCATGCACCAGGCGTTCAACTCGTCGGAGCTGAGCACATTGACCTCCCACTTCCAGCCCGGCGCATCGGTCCGAAATGCGCCCGTGGCCGGAATCAATCGGCGGGCGATCCCGCGGACCCGGTCCACCTGTGCCTTGTCCCGATTCAGGGCGTTCTTCTGCCCGGCCTGCTGAATGATCTTCTGATAGCTCTGGGAGGAAGCCTGCTCCATCTCTCCAGACGAAACCATCATCATCTGCCGGCGCTCAATCCCGACCGCACCCGTCTGCGTCGTCGCCACCGTCTGGCAGGCCGTTACCAAGCCTGCCGCCATCAACACCGGGACCATACCCCGCAACCATCCAGACCGTAGTTTCATGCTTCTCCCGAAATCCATTGTTTCAACACTCAGACCATCTGCCCGGTCGAACGATCCGGCCAGCCGCGGAGCAAGGCCACCAACCCGCAAAAAGCAAACACGGACCCGAAAGAGTAAGTCCACGCCGGTCCGATCAAGTCCCAAGTGTAGCCGCTCAGCAGCCCGCCGATCATGCCTCCGGCACCGAAGGAAATACTCCCGTACAAGGCCTGCCCGCGAGCCTGGTGCTGGGCACCGAACCAGCGATTGACGGCCGCCACGGCAGCGGCATGATAGGAGCCGAAGGTGGCGCCATGCAGCACCTGGGCCAAGATCAGTATTGCCAGAGAATCCGCACCCCATCCAATCAGGACGAAGCGAATCACAGCGGCTGCAAAACTGAAGAGCAGCAAACCGCGTAGCGAAAACGCCCGCAGAAGCTGCGGCATGCCCATGAACACGGCGATCTCCGCCACCACGCCGAGCGTCCACATCCAGCCGACAAGGGACTTGCTGTAACCGTGGGCCACCAGATGCAGGGAATAGAAAACATACAGCGCACCGTGGGCGGCGGACATGAAGAAACACGCCACCATCAGCGCCCTCACCTCCGGGCGACGCAGGATTTCGCCTAGCGCCACGGGCACGGCCGGCGCCCGTGGCTTGCCGGCCTCCGGAATCACCATCGCGCAGCCCAGGATGCCGGCCAGCAAAGCCAGGGTGATCCACAGCAGCGCTCGGATCGGCAAGCCATCCAGGACGTAGCCCAGAATCAGCACGGCAAGGATGAAGCCCACCGACCCCCACACCCGGATATTGCCGTAACGGCTCGCCTGACCGTCCAGATGTGCAAAGGTGAGTGTCTCCACGAGGGGCAACGCGGCGCTCCAGAAAAACGCCAGGAATGCCATGCTGACGAACAGCATCGAATACGCGTCGCTCACCAGAAAACCGGCAAAACCCGCCATGGACAACACTGCCGACAGACGCACGATGGGTATGCGCACACCGAGCCGGTCTGCCAGCCAGCCCCACAGGGTCGGCGCCAGCATCCGCATGACCGACATCAGCGACATCAAGACGGCGATCTGCGTCGCGCTACTGCCGATGGACTGGAGATACAGCCCGAAGTACGGCGAGAAAGCGCCGACAAAGGCAAAGTAGAAAAAATAGTAGCCGGACAGGGGCCAGTAAGGAATCATCGACGGGATTGTAGGTTGCGCTCGGCCCGCCAATGCAAAAAGAGCGCCGGGAAGCGCTCTTTTTCTGGCCAAGCTCTGCGGGGGTCAGTTAACTGAAGCGCCCTTCAGCAATTCATACAAGGCATCTTTCAACTGCAGGCGGCGCTTCTTGAGGTCTTCCAGTTCAAAATCCGTTGCCAGCTCGGCATTCACCTCGACGCGGACAACGTGACGATTGACCTCGTGATACTCATCGAACAAACGAGAAAAACGGCCATTGGACATTTTCATCGTGTGAATCTGGTCCCGGTACTCGGGGAATTCGTGGTTCAGGTCGTGTTGCTCCATGCAGTACCTCCGGCGTCGTAAATCGGTTCTTGAAACCCGTTTGAAACCACTTTACGCCGCTGCACCAGGCTAAAAGTTGACCGTAATCAAGCCTTGGACCGTGATGAAGGGACGGATTGCACACCATCCGGTGCCAAACCTGCAATTTTAGGTGTCCCGCACACGACATCGCCGTTCTGGGCCCGATGGCGCAGGGCGTGATCCATCAGCACGATGGCCAGCATGGATTCGGCAATCGGCGTGGCACGAATGCCGACACACGGGTCGTGACGGCCGTGGGTATTGACGACCACTGCCTTGCCCGTCTTGTCGATCGTGCGGCGATCAAGGCGCGTGCTCGATGTCGGCTTGATCGCCATGCTCACCAGCACATCCTGCCCCGTCGAGATCCCGCCCAGCACACCGCCGGCGTTGTTCGACAGGAAACCTTCCGGCGACATCTCATCCGAGTGCGCAGTACCCAGCTGGGACACGCTGGCAAAGCCGGCACCAACTTCGACACCCTTTACCGCATTGATACTCATCATCGCGTAGGCGATGTCAGCATCCAGGCGGTCAAACACCGGCTCGCCCCAACCCACCGGCACGCCGGTGGCAACCACGTTGATGCGCGCACCGACCGAGTCGCCGGACTTGCGCAGATCGTCCATGTAGCTTTCCAGCTGTGGCACGATGGCTTCGTTCGGTGCAAAGAAAGCGTTGCCGTCGACGTCATCCCATGACGCAAACGGAATCTCTACCGGGCCGAGTTGGGCCATGTAGCCGCGGATCACGATGCCATAGCGCTCGGACAGCCACTTGCGGGCGATCGCCCCGGCGGCCACGCGCACCGCGGTTTCCCGCGCCGACGAACGGCCACCGCCACGATGGTCACGGACACCGTACTTCTGCCAGTAAGCATAGTCGGCATGGCCCGGGCGGAAGCTCTCGGCAATGTTGCCGTAGTCCTTCGAGCGCTGATCCTGGTTGCGGATCAGCAGTGCAATCGGGGTTCCGGTAGTCACACCCTCGAAGACACCGGAGAGAATCTCCACCGTGTCGGGCTCGCGCCGCTGGGTGACGTGACGGGACGTACCCGGCTTGCGCCGATCAAGTTCGGCCTGGATATCCGCCTCGCTGATCGCCAGCCCCGGCGGACAGCCGTCCACCACGCAACCAATGGCCGGGCCATGGGATTCGCCGAAGGAAGTGACGCAGAAGAGCGTGCCGAGCGTATTACCGGACATGGGAGACTCGCAAAAACGGAAGAGGGAAAACGCCAGTCCGGAAGGACCGGCGAGCGCCGGAGTCTAGCACGCCGCCGACAGGAAGCCGGCGGCGCGGGCGCTACGGAATTACTGGAAGAACTCGTCGAGACGGCCGAAAACCGGATGCTCGCCGTCGTGCTTGTTGACGTAGAGCACGTCCTCCAGCTTTTCGACCTGCTTGATCATTTTCTCGAGACGCTCATCCTCGAAGATCAACAGCCAGATGCGGCTGGTGTCGCCACCGCCCACCGGCATACAGAGAATGCCTTCGACGTTGAAGGCGCGGCGGGCAAACAGGCCGCAGATATGACTCATCACACCCGGGTGGTTGGCCACACCCAGTTCCAGCACGACCTTGTGAAAACCGGCGTGCTCGGGAACGTCGGGAATGAACTCGGAAAGGTTGGTGTTCTGCTCGGACATCGTGTTCTCTCCTCTGCGCTCAGCCGATCATCTCGGAATTGGCGGCGCCCGGGGGCACCATCGGGTAGACGAATTCGTTCGGGTCGATCGTCGCGTGAATCAGGCAGGGGCCGCGCGTCTGCAAGGCTTCGGCCAGGACGGCACGCGGATTCGCGGCCGGATCCAGATCGACTGCACGCATGCCGAAACCTTCAGCAATCTTCAGGAAGTCGGTAGGACGTTCGTAACGGGAAGCCATGATCCGCTTGCCGTAGAACATGCTCTGCTGCTGATGCACCAGGCCGAGGGACTGGTTGTTGAACAGCACGATCTTGACGTTCACATCTTCCTGCGCAGCAGTCGCCATCTCCTGAATGTTCATCTTCAGGCTGCCGTCACCCGAGAAGCACACCACGGTGCGGTCAGGTGCGGCCAGCGCAGCGCCGATGGCCGCCGGAAAGCCGAAGCCCATGGTGCCGAGACCACCGGAATTGAGCCACTGACGGGGACGACGGAAGGGATAGGCCTGGGCCACCCACATCTGATGCTGGCCCACATCGCTGGTGATGATTGCACTGTCGTCCAGACAGCTGGCCACCGCATGGATCAGGCCGTAGGGCGAACGGGGATCATCCACACCCGGCATGGCCAGCGGGAAGCGCCCCTTGAGGCTTTCCACGTGGGACAGCCAGCGCTTGCGCAACTGCGGCTTGACCCGCGGCAACAACTCGGAGAGCACCTGCCCCACGTCGCCGGCGATGGCCACATTGGCGTTCTTCACCTTGTGCAGCTCGGAACGGTCGATATCGATGTGGATGATCTTGGCGTTCGGGCAGAACTCGGCGGTCTTGCCGATAGCGCGGTCGTCGAAACGGGCGCCGACGCAAATCAGCAGGTCGGCCTCTTCGAGCACATAGTTGGTGTAACGCGCGCCGTGCATGCCAAGCATGCCGATGGACAGCGGATGATCCATGGGCATCGCGCCGAGGGCCATCAGGGTCATGGTGGTAGGCAGCGAAGACTGCTCGGCCAGGGTGACTGCCATGTGGGCAGCGCCCGAATGGATCACGCCACCGCCGAGGTAGAGCACCGGGCGCTCGGCGGCCTCGATCATTTTCGCGGCTTCTTCAATCGCAGCAATGTCGAAGACGGGTGCGGTATCGGGTACCACCACATCGGGGAATTCCTCGAAGCTCACCATCTGGTTCTGCACGTCCTTCGGCACATCGATGAGCACCGGGCCGGGCCGGTCGGACATCGCAATACGGAAGGCGGACGGCACGACCGTCAGCAGATCCTTGGCCGAACGGACCAGGAAGTTGTGCTTGGTGATCGGGATAGTCAGGCCGTAGGTATCGACTTCCTGGAAGGCATCGGTGCCGATCATCGACAGCGGCACCTGGCCGGTCAGGGCGATCATCGGGATGGAATCCAGCTTGGCATCGGCAATGGCCGTCACCAGGTTGGTCGCACCCGGGCCGCTGGAGGCCAGACAGACTTCCGGACGGCCGGAAACCCGTGCCATGCCTTGTGCGATGAAGCCGGCGCCTTGTTCGTGACGACACAAAACGTGGTGGATCTGCTCGCTCTTGGAGAGCGCGTCATACATCGGCAGGGCCGCACCGCCGGGCACGCCGGCGATAGTGCTGATTCCTTGCCGTTCGAGCAGCTTCACGATCAGGTCTGCTCCAGTCATTTGCATCATCGAGATTCTCCTAAGGGCTTGAGAGCCGTAGTGCAGGCCGGGCCGGGGTATATCAAAAAACAAAAACCCCCGCCGGTTGCGCGCCGGCGGGGGTCTGAAATTCTTTATCGACTACCTGGGACCCTTACGACGCGCGCTTACCTACGCTAACTACGCGTACTACGACTACTACGTCGACAGGCAGGGCGAATGTGGAAAGGATCATTGGGTCATCTACAAGACTAGCGGCGAATTATTCTCATAAAGAGGCCAAAACACAAGCCCTATTTTGCAGCGCACCACCCGGTCGATGCCCGGATGGCGCATTCTGTCACGCAGAAGGCGGGGCGTCACGCAAGACACGGCGCAGGATCTTCCCCACATTGCTTTTGGGCAGATCATCGCGAAACTCGACGAAACGCGGCACCTTGTACCCGGTGAGGCCTTCCCGGCAGTGGGCAATGAGAGCCTCGACCGTCAGTTTCGGATCCTTCCGTACGACAAAAATCTTCACGGCCTCGCCAGAGTGCTCATCGGGAACACCCAGCGCAGCCACTTCCAGGACGCCCGGATGGCTGGCCACCACGTCCTCCACCTCGTTCGGGTACACGTTGAAGCCGGACACCAGAATCATGTCCTTCTTGCGGTCAACGATGCGCACGAAGCCATCGCCATCAATGGTGGCCACATCGCCGGTACGCAGAAAACCATCATGGGTAAAGGCCCGAACGGTGTCCTCCGGCCGCTTGTAGTAGCCCTTCATCACCTGCGGGCCACGCACACAAAGCTCACCCGGCATGCCCAGCGAAACCTCATACCCGTCGTCGTCGCGCAGGCTGATTTCGGTAGACGAAATAGGCAGGCCAATGGCGTGGTTGAACTCCGGCAGATCGAGAGGGTTGATGCACACCGCCGGCGATGTCTCGGTCAAGCCGTAGGCTTCGGCCAGCGGCTTGCCGGTAACCTTCTTCCACTTGTCAGCCACCGCCTGCTGCACCGCCATCCCGCCGCCCAGGGCCACCTTGAGCGGCGAAAAATCCAGTTTTTCGAATTCCGGGTTATTGAGCAAGGCGTTGAAGAGGGTGTTGACGCCGGTGATCACGGTAAACGGATACTTGCCCAGCTCGGCGACAAACCCGGGGATATCCCGCGGATTGGTAATCAGCACGTTGCTCGCGCCGATCTTGAAAAAAGTCAGGCAGTTCGCGGTGAGAGAGAAGATGTGATAGAGCGGCAAGGCGGTGATAATCACCTCCTCCCCTTCCCGCACGTAGGGGCTGATCCAGGCGTGGGCCTGCTGGAGGTTGGCCACAATGTTGCCATGGGTCAGCATCGCCCCCTTGGCGACGCCGGTGGTGCCACCGGTATATTGCAGATACGCCAGATCGTCATGGGTAAGCGTGACAGCCTGCAATTCATGTGCAGCACCCAGCCCCAGCGCCTCCCGGAAGGTAACGTGACCCGGCAAATCCCACGCGGGCACCATCTTCTTGATGTGCCGAACGACAAAATTGACCAGCAAGGATTTGGGGAAACCCAGCATGTCGCCGAGCCCGGTAACCACCACGTGACGCACGGAGGTTCGGGGGAGGACTTCCTGGAGCGTATGGGCAAAATTTTCGACGATGACGATCGCCTCACAACCGGCATCGCAGAGCTGGTGCTCCAGTTCGCGGGCAGTGTAGAGAGGATTGACGTTCACCACGGTATAGCCGGCTCGCAGAATCGCAAACATCGCGATGGGGTACTGCAGGCAGTTGGGCATCATCAGGGCAACCCGTGCCCCTTTGGCAAGGCGCAACCCACCCTGCAAGTAGCCGGCGAACTGGCGGGATAGCGCCTCCAGCGTATCGTAGCTGATGGACTTGCCCATATTGATATAGGCAGTCTGCTCACCAAACTTGCTGACGCTTTTGTCGAACAGGTCGGCAAGCGATGAAAACTCGCTCAGATCGACCTCTGCGGGCACGCCGGGGGGATAGCTTTTCAGCCAGATCTTGTCCATTTTGTCTCCTTCGTCGTTGGTTGTTCTGGTCTGCCGGATGACAGGAAGCCGCGACGCAGCACCCTGCCCTGCCGGAGACCCGCCCTCCCGAGGCGGCCCTATACCCTGAGGCATCGGCTCCAACGTACTACCTGACTGGCGTTTTGTACGCCTTATCGTGTCAGGCCGCTGCGCCCCCTGCGCAAAACGGCCTGTTTGCCACTTTTTTCTACCGTAAACTCGTTCAGGCCTGATCTTCCTCAGCCGGCCAGTTGCGGATGTAATTCTTCAACATGCGATTCTCAAAACTTTGCTCTTCCAGCACGGCCTTGGCCACATCATGGAAGGAAACCACACCCATCAGGGTGGTGTCGTCCATCACCGGCAAATAACGCTGGTGATGCTCGACCATCTGGCGGCGCAGTTCGTCCATTTCCATGTTCAGCGCGGCGGCAACCGGATCCTTGAGCATCGCCTCGGAAACCGGCAGCGACTGCCAGTCGGCGCCGGCCTTCTGGGTTGCCACGAGAACCTCGCGGAAGGTCAGCAGACCTGCCATGCGGCCCTTGTCGAACACCACCAGGGAACCAACGTCCTGCTCCGTCATGACAGCAACGGCCTCGGCGAGCGTCTTGTTGGAAGCAACCGTGAACAGGACCTTGCCCTTGATCGCGAGAATTTCACTGACCAGCATTTTGTTTTCCTCGTGGTGGCGTCAATGCGCCTGAATCAATACTGCCCACGATGGTATTCGATTGCAGGCCCCGCGCAAAGCCTGCCGGGATAAGGGCTTACCCCAGTTGGCGCAGTTATCGACCGGGCGGCACCAAGGCATCGCACATCAGACATCGTGAGCACCACGGAACGAAGTATTCAATGGCTGGGCCAATACGTAACGCGCGCGGCCACAACGGAAAGAAAATCGCCCTCCGAATGGAGGGCGACACCGGCCTGCAAGCCGCCACTCGCGGCCTTGACATACAGGCGTTCAGCGCTCGAGGAGCTTGAGCTTGTCCTTCACACCACGCCAGTCGTCCGCATCGGCCGGCGGCTCCTTGCGCTCGACAATCGGCACCCATTTAGCGGACAACTCGGCGTTGAGGGCGATGAATGCCTGCTGATCCGCCGGAACGTCATCCTCGGCAAAAATTGCCTCAGCAGGACATTCAGCCACGCAAAGAGTGCAATCGATACACTCTTCCGGATCAATGACCAAAAAGTTGGGCCCCTCGCGGAAGCAATCCACCGGACACACATCGACGCAGTCGGTGTACTTGCAGCGGATACAGTTTTCGGTGACAACGTAGGTCATGGGGCGCTCCTGTTTGGCGGCATCTAGAGCCCCAAAGGGGCTGCAATACCGGCTTCTATGAAATGTTAAGGGGCAGAAATATACTCCATTAGCCCCACCTCCAGAACTCGCGCGAGACGGTCTGCCCACAAACGAGACAGTTCCGGCGGCGGATCGTTCCGAAGTGTGCCATAGCTACCACAGATCGTTTTCTCCAGCGAGGAAACCGCTTTTCTTGACGGAGAATATTCGCTAGGATCCATGCACCTTCATATCGTTGCATGGGTTACGCGACTTCGGCCAACCCGGAAGCGTCCTCCCTCCCTGGCAATACCTACAAATCTCCCCCTGAATGCGTGAGGAAACATGAGCGAACATATCCATTACGTCACCGACGCGAGCTTCGAAGCTGAAGTTCTGCAGTCTCCGACTCCGGTGCTTGTCGATTACTGGGCCGAGTGGTGTGGTCCGTGCAAGATGATTGCGCCGATCCTCGACGAAGTGGCGAAGGAATACAACGGCAAGCTCAAGGTTGCCAAGCTGAACATCGACGAAAACCAGGAAACCCCGGCCAAGTACGGCATTCGCGGCATCCCGACCCTGATGCTGTTCAAGGGCGGCAATATCGAGGCCACGAAGGTCGGCGCCTTGTCCAAGTCCCAGCTCGCCGCATTCATTGACAGCCACCTGTAATCTGGTTAAAGTCAAAAGAGCAAGTTATTGATGGCGCCTTCGGGGTGATCCAACCGGTAACCCCGGCGCCGTCGTACAGTCCGAGCACTTCTGCTGCTGTACCTGCTGTAGCGAATCCGCTGTAGTCCAGATTTTCCCACTCCCCTTCTTCTCTTCCCCCCCGCTGCCTGCCATGCAACTCTCGGAGCTCAAGTCTCTCCACGTCGGCCAATTGCTTGAAATGGCAATCGCCAACGAAATCGAAGGCGCCAACCGCCTGCGCAAGCAGGAACTGGTTTTCGCGCTGCTAAAAAACCGGGCCAAAAAAGGCGAGCCGATCTACGGCGACGGCGTGATGGAAGTGCTGCCTGATGGCTTCGGTTTCCTGCGCTCACCGGAAGCCTCCTACCTGGCAGGCACCGACGACATCTATGTGTCGCCCAGCCAGATCCGCCGCTTCAACCTGCACACAGGTGATACGGTCGAGGGGGAAATCCGCACACCCAAGGATGGCGAACGCTATTTTGCGCTGGTGAAGGTGGACAAGGTTAACTTCGAGCCGCCCGAAGCCTCGAAGCACAAGATCCTGTTCGAAAACCTCACCCCGCTGCACCCCAACGAGGTTATGAAGCTGGAGCGGGACATCCGCGGCGAGGAAAACATCACCTCCCGCGTGATCGACATGATCGCGCCCATTGGCAAAGGCCAGCGCGGCCTGCTGGTGGCCCCCCCGAAGAGCGGCAAGACGGTGATGCTCCAGCACATCGCCCACTCGATCACGTCCAATCACCCGGACATCGTGGTCATCGTGCTGCTGATCGACGAACGCCCCGAAGAAGTGACCGAAATGCAGCGCTCGGTGAAAGGCGAAGTTGTCGCCTCCACCTTCGACGAGCCGGCAATCCGCCACGTCCAGGTGGCCGAAATGGTCATCGAGAAAGCCAAGCGACTGGTCGAGCACAAGAAGGACGTAGTTATCCTCCTTGACTCCCTGACCCGCCTGGCCCGCGCCTACAACACCGTTGTGCCTGCATCCGGCAAGGTACTCACCGGCGGCGTGGATGCCAACGCACTGCAGAAGCCCAAGCGCTTCTTCGGCGCTGCACGGAACATCGAAGAAGGTGGCTCCCTGACGATCATCGCCTCTGCCCTGATCGACACCGGCAGCCGCATGGACGAGGTGATCTACGAAGAGTTCAAGGGCACCGGCAACATGGAAATCCACCTGGATCGACGCATGGCTGAAAAGCGCGTCTATCCAGCCATCAACGTTAACCGCTCAGGCACACGTCGCGAGGAGCTCCTCCTCAAGGCCGACGTTCTGCAAAAGGTTTGGGTGCTGCGCAAGCTTCTCTACGGCATGGACGATATCGATGCGATGGAGTTCCTGCTCGACAAGATCAAGGCCACCAAGAGCAACGGAGAGTTCTTCGACGCGATGCGTCGGGGCTGACCCACAGAAAGCACTAGCCGAGACGCACGGCCGCAATTACAATTCGCGGCTTGCGTGCGGACGTGGCGAAATTGGTAGACGCACCAGATTTAGGTTCTGGCGCCGAAAGGCGTGGGGGTTCGAGTCCCTTTGTCCGCACCATGAAAACAGGCACTTGGCGAACATCAGGCCAAGTGCCTTTTTCGTTTACTCAATCCACGTCACAGCCCCCTCCTACCAACAATCCCGCTGATAGGATTGAAAACCCGAAGGCCGCCACTCAGGCCATTTGCCCGATAGCCTTGCGAAAGCGCGTCAGGGACAGTGAGAAGAGCACCGCACCAATCACCAGCAGGTACCACTTCGAGCATCGTCATTCAGCGATGAAGTTCGTGACGCCCGCCCAACGACACGGGGGCGAGGACGTTGCCGTCCTGCTCGCCCTGGACGGTCTCTATCAGCAGGCCAAGGCGGCTCGACCTGAGCGCTGGCGAGGCCCGACGAGGGACTGGTCCAGACCCGGAGTCGTCTGGCTCAATCCGGCAAGCGTGGGGTGAGTCATCTTGTCGGCTTTCATCCTCGGATTTTAGCTGGATGTTCCCAGCGAAGTTCCCAAGCGAAACTCCTAACAGGAGTGATGCAAGACCTGAGAACGATCCGGTCACTCATCTGCCCTACCCGCACCAACTGCTCTGCAACCTCATGCTGCAAAGCATCCCTCGTCTCGGAGAAACGGCTACAACGTGCTTTGGCACCAGGCTAAAAACCCTGGAACAACAGGTCCAGCGCGGCAGTGATGTCGTGGCGCCGGCCTTCAAGACTGGCAACGCCAGTTCGAAGGAGCGAGGCTGGCACCGCGGCGACAAACTGGGTTGCCATTACCACGGACTCCCCATCCACCTCAAAGACCGGGTTCAGCGTCTTGGCTGGCGTCGGCGCCACATTCAATGGCAAGAGCGGAACAACCACCCGAGTGTTGAGGTGGCCGAGCAAATCGGCCTGAACGTCGAGCAGGTAGCCAGCCGCATCGGGGTTCCTGAAAACACCAAAGCGCGCCATCAGAACGTCCTGTAGCGGGCCAGCGGAAGCCCGTGGGTCTCAACGTAAGCGTTCGAACTCTCAAGCGCCGCCTTGTTTTCGGCCAGCCAGCACTCCGCACGCCGCGCGGCCACCGCCTGCGCAAGCCCCGCCTCAGCGGCCTGCGAAATGTTGATGTTCAGCGCCTTGGCTTCAGCTAGCAATGCTTCGCCGAGAGTCACGTTGGTCGGCTTGCGGACACTGTTTTGAGAGGTGGTGGGTCGCATGGAAGCCCCCGTCGTTCAGATTAATGCATGGTGAACATCATGCACATGAAAAGCAACATCAATCTGCCTACCCTCTCATGCATCCGTCTATATCCAACGCACCAAAGTGCGTAGCAATACACTCACCCCAACCCGCGTAGATGACATGCAGTTTCTTCATCGAGAGCCCCGAGCACGCTGCCGTTTTTGGCTCGCAGCCTCCATCTGCTTGATGGAAAGTGCTTTGAAGACCAGCAAGTCATTGAGCTCTGCCATCAAGCCTAATGCCATGACCAGCTTGATGAAGTTTTCCAACGATGCCGTGCCGGTTTTCTCGAAGTTGGCGATCATTCCTTTCGATAGGCCCGCACGCCCGGCCAGCTCCAGCTGAGTCAGGTTCTGGGCCAGTCTGTGCGTCCGCAGGCGTTGAGCCAGCGCTTTTGAAACCTCCGCAGAAGTTGATAGCTCAAACATCATAATATTGACGTTAAGTTGGCAAACAGTCATACAAGTACAATTATTATGATAGTTATGTCACTTGCCGTTAAGCCGACTTTGTTATAAGTAACATAATATTGGTTTTTATGTCGCTATATCGCAATAAATCACAATATATTGTTACTTGTAGCCAAAAATGTCGTTTGGTCCAGATGGTTCGCTTACCTTGGCTGCTTGCTGCTCCTGAGCCCGACAGAACTTTGCGTAACTTGTCGGCCCTGAAATATTCAATTCCCCGCAGCCAGCCGCCCTCTTGGCGGCCAGGCTCCGTCTCCACTGAGCACCCGCCCAAGCATCCCAACCAGAGTCCAGAGCACAAAAAGGGCTTTCAGCCCCAAGCGGGCAACTGCCCGCATCAACCAGCGTAGCTTGTACTGGCTGCGCACAGCACCGGATGCAGCACATCCCCTTCCGACCCTTTCAAACAGGTCCGCCGTAGTCCGCAGTCATCCTTCAGGTGCCCGATCACCGGCTCCACCGCCTGACGTCGTTTCAGCAGTCGGCGGGCCTTGGCGCTCAGGCTCTTGATCCGGCCCCGGTGGATGATCTCGACCCCGGGCACGTCGACGCCCCGATAGCCCAGATCGACGATGGCCGTGTGGGGTTTCGGTGCACCTTTGACGTCCTGCATCAGGATCGTCGCCTGCTCAATCTGCTTGGCCAGGGTGTGACCGTCGTAGGGGTTCCCGGAGACGCCCGGGCGCCAACGATCAGGTTGCCTTTCTCGGTGGTGGCAATGCCTACCTTGACCCCGAACTCGTAGGGCTGCTGCGCCTTGCCTTGGCCGATGCACTCCACTTCCGGTGCGTGCAGCGCGTAGAGCTTGTTCTTGTCCTTGGGCCACCGCTGGGTGTGGATGCGCCGCGCACGTTCGAGCCACATGCCGTCAGCCAGCGCTGGCAGGCGGCGTTGCAGATCACGCATGACCCGGCCCAGGATCGTGCGCTGGCGCTTGAGCCCCCCCCTGCGCAGGCGCCGGAACTGTCTGGCGTGGGCATAGCAACCGGCCCGCCGCTTGAGGCTGCGCCCTTCCTTCTCGAAGGTCTGGCGCAGCACGAGTCCAGCCCGCTTGGCAATCAGCACCAGCTTGCGCCGGGCCACATCGAGTAGCCGGCTGTCCGTGGGGAAGGCAATTGCCCTCTCCTGCACCGTGGAATCGACGATGACCCGCTCCAGGTCCTTCGGGGCAATGGCCTGCATCGACACGGCGGCCTCGATGGTCTTGGCCAGAAGTTCTTCCACCCCTGCATCCCCCAGCGCACGACGGAAGCGGGTCAGGCCGCTCGGGTCGCAGAGTAGGCGGGTCTCGAAGTACTCGCCGCCGCAAAAGAACTGCCAGTACGGCTTCTTAGCCCACTGCCCCCCGCCACTGTGCAGGAAGCCGTGGTTGTGCATGTGGTCATCCCAGGAGCCCTGCGCGACGCAAGCCCTGATTACTGGGGGCGTCGAGTCATCCAAGCCAAGCTTGAGCGTAAAGAAGAAGATATTTCGGAGATTGAATACCTTTTGAATGGTCCTGACGATGGTGCCGGGAATCTTCGATTTGAGCGCAGTCCCACCGGGGTGCCGGCCGAACGTCCCTTTAACCGGACGCATCAGCTTGAAGCACTGGCGGCAGCAGCTGACGCTCTCGAAGAGGAGGGGCGTTTGCCCTATGAAGTCCTCGAAACCCTGGAGCCTGGAACGAGCATGGGGGGCGCTCGACCTAAGGTGACAATCGAGGACAAGCACCAAATATGGCTGGCAAAGCTTCCAGAAAAGCGAGACAAAGCCAACATGCAACGTATTGAGTACGCGACGCTGGAGCTTGCCCGGTCGGCGGGGCTCAATGTCTGTGGCACACGCCTAGAGAGAGTGGGCAGTGCCGAGGCGCGAGCCCAGTCGGTGGCGAGCTCCAGCGTGAGCCGTTCGGCTCCGCGTTGGTCAGCAAAGCGGGCAAACGATCCGAGTTGGCCGCCCTCGACCAAGAGGGCAAAGCCGAAGCTGCGACGATCAGCGAGGTAGGCGTCCACCCGGGCCGTCTAGGTCGTGGTGGCGTGTTGGTCAGTTTTAAACCGGTACGGACACTGGAGAAACTTCCACTCTGGCCCCACAGCCGAATCGATGAGTTGTTACCGCTGGGCAGCCGGGTGATTAATGTCGATGCCACCCCCAAGGACATCATCGACACCCGGATCATCCCACGCTGACTCCCGCAAGGTCGGCCGGTTGGACGCTTACAATGCTCGGGCACGGCATTGTGGTCTACGACGCGCTCTACGCTTGGTGTGCGGATAGGCCGCTTCAGAAGGTCGCCCGTTTCCTGGGCCTGAAGTGATTTTGCGCTGGCTCCTGGGCCTTCAGGCACGCAGAACAGGCTAAGCGGACCTTCGACTCCTGACCGAGGAGGCCCTGCGCATCCTCTCAGCCCCTGATGGCTGTAGCCTTGCCGTGCTCTGCGAGCAGCTCCTGATGAAATGAAGACGTGAAGACGGGGAGGCTCCGAAGAGCCTTGATTCCCGGCTACTCCGTCTACAACCCACCGCCCCTTGAGTAAGGGACGATTAGGCGTTGGAGAAGGCCACCCCCTTGAACTCGTGAGCGATCGACTCATCGAGCTCCTTGAAGTAGTTGTTGGCGCCTCCAAAATAGAACAACACGCTGGGCTTTTTGCCGGGAATGTTGGCCCCCAGATACCATGAGCCGACGTCGACACCCTTGCCCAATAGGGTTGTATCAAGTAATTCCTGCATATGGTTAGTCCAAGTATCGACAGCGGCCGGCGTGGCCTCGATGCTTGTATAACCACCGTCACGGGCACGCTGAATAGCAGTACCGAACCAGGTGACTGCAGCCTCGATAACCGGAGGAATGTTCGCGAAAGGGGTCTGCGGACCTGACAGCATGAACATGTTCGGAAAACCATCCATCGTGATACCCAGATGGGTACGCGGACCGGCTTCCCATTTGTTCTTGACCGTTTCGCCCCCTTTACCGCGCACATCCATGTTGGTCAGGGCTCCTGTAACGGCATCGAAGCCAAGCGCGAAAATAATGATATCGAACTCATGCTCTTCCGTTTCGGTGCGCACGCCTTTGGGCGTGATTTCCCGGATGGGATCCTTGCTGACATCGACAAGGGAAACATTGTCGCGATTGAACGCCTCGTAGTAGAAGTTACCGACTGGAGGCCGCTTGATGGCAAACGGGTAATTCGGACACAGGAGTTCGGCAGTCTTGGGATCCTTGACGATGGCCCGGATTTTCTTGCGCACAAACTCGCCCGCCGCGGCATTGGCTTCCTCGTTGGTCGTAATATCCTCGAAAGTCTCGAAGAAATAGCGGAAGCCACCCGTTTCCCAGCCTGCCTCGAAGATGCGCTCGCGCTCCTCCGAGTTGAATTGGTCAAAAGTACGATGGGGGCGCTCAATCGGAAATGCGAAGACCTGCTTGTGAACGGTCTCCCAGATGGCGTCGTAGTTCGCTTTGATGCTCTGGCGCTGAGCATCATCAAGCGGAAAGTTTCGACCCGGCACAACGTAATTTGGGGTGCGCTGGAAAATTGACACGTGCGCCGCGGTCTGCGCGACGATCGGCAGAATCTGCACGGCAGTGGAGCCGGAACCGACAATACCGACACGCTTCCCCTTGAAATCCACCGGCTCCTTCGGCCAGCGTGATGTCAGATACCACTTGCCCTTGAACGAATCGAGCCCCTTGAACGGCGGCTCGTAGGCCACGGTGAGCAGTCCGGCGGCGCTGATGAAGTAGTTGCACGTATAAGCCTTGCCTGCTTCGGTCGTAAGAGTCCACTTTTTGGTGGCCTCGTTGTAGATAGCCGACTTGATCCGGGTACTGAATTCCATGTGTTTGCGCATGTCGAACCGGTCGACTACATGGGCCAGATAGGCAAGCACTTGGTCCCAGGTCGGCATTCTGTCGGCCCAGTCCCACTCATCCAGGAGCTCCTTCGAAAACGAATAGCAATATGCCCAAGCTTCAGTGTCGGTACGTGCGCCCGGATATCGATTCCAGTACCAAGTGCCGCCCACGTCAGTGGCCGCCTCGAACACCTTTACCGACAATCCCATTTTGCGAAGCTCGTAAAGCGCCCGAATACCGCCGAAACCGGCACCAATAACGATTGCGTCGAAGTCGGTGGCGACTTCGATCTGCTTCTCTGACTCCTGCGTGCTGTGAATAGACATTGCAGCTCCTCCTTTGGATAACTTCAGGCATCGATCGCGCCCGCTTGGTTTGATGAACTAATTGCTCTTTATTCTGACTTCGACGTTCAGATGAATATTTCGCTCGCTATCGGGTTCTGCCCTTGACTCAGCGTAGAAAGCGCCATCCTGGATCGCCCCGCAAGCAGGCCTCGTAGGCATCGGGTTCAAGGGGCTGCAAAATGCCGGTGGTGACTTCGCCATCGCAACTGATGCGGCAGTGATGCTCGTCCAGACCGCGCAGCTTCAACTGCACCTCGGGCAGGCGCAGGTCATAGCGATCACCTTCAACACGCTCGATGCCGCCCGACATACCGTGATGCAGGCCCTCCTCCGGCGTTCCGCCGTACATCCCGCAGCACATGTAGGCGGTCTGGTGGCCGAGGCGCTCGAATTTCACTTTCTTCACACTGCCGTCAGAGAGGGTGTAGTCGATCTCGCCTTCGAGGAAGATTTGCGTGCTCTCGTCGAAACGCAGGCGACGCTCGGTGTGAAGTACCTTGCCCATGCCGCGGCGGGCGTCGCCGAAGTTGTAGAGCACCTGGTTGCCCCAGATGGCAAACTCCTTGAAGCAGATCCAGTTGCCGCCGATCCAGCCGGCTTTGACCGGACGCCCACCGGGCTGCAGAGCCGCGCCACCCACCCCGCGGCCAATACCCCAGTGACGATCGCGGGTGCCGCGGGCTTGGCCGGCACGCAGCGCGATACGTTCGTCGCCGACCTGCACCCAGCCCTCGACCTCACCGAAACTCTCGAAACCGGCCGTCACGTGGCGTTGCCCGCCGGCAGGCTGCCCCTTGTCCAGGGAAGAATAGGCTGCGTGATAAACCTGCCGTTTGGTGTCGTGCCAGTCAAGGGAGTAGCTGATACCCCACTCGTTATCGACGAGTTCATGGTGCCAAGCCCGCAGGCCCTCGGTGATCGTCGGCTGGATCGGCCCGACATGCAGATCCATGCGGTCTACACCCAGGCGCCGATAGGCACGCACAGAAGTCTGGACGCCCCGCAGGGTAACGATCGAATAGGCTTCAGCGACATCCAGGTTGGGATAGAAGCTCCCACCAGTGGCGACCATCACTTCGCCCTTGTCGTCGTGAAACACGTTCCAGTGGCGCTCGAAGAAACGGGGGTCCGTCGTCCAGGCGACACGCAGCGGATCGGGAGTCTGGTGGATCAGGTAATCGTCGGCCGAGGCCAACGGAAACTGCTCGTCGAAATACGTTTCAGTCATGGATTCAGGGACACCAGCAATTGCGGTTGAGACGTTAATGGACGAGTGTGGCGGCGCGCGGCCACAGGCGCAGCAGGCTGCCTTCGCCATCACCGGCGATCAGGACGGAGCCATCAATTCCGGTGGCAAGATCGCAAAACGGCAGCAACGGCCCCGGCATCACACCTGCGATCCCGGGCAAGGTCCGAGGCTCGATGCCCGGCGGCGGCCCCACCGGCAGGCCGCGGGCAACGAGTTGCGCACGGCCCGAACGCAGCGACACTGCATGCAGACTCTTGTTGCCGCGATCGACCACGAACAGGTGCTCGCCGGCCAGCGTTACACCATGGGGCTCAACCAGGCCTTCGAGGACGATGGTCTTATCGCTGCCGCGGCAACACACCACCCGGCCACCGGCCGCCTCCGACACATAACAGGCACCATCAGGTGCAAGCGCGATGCCCGTTGGGCGCAGCAAGCCCTGCACCACCACGCGCTGGCTCCGCTCCTTCCCTAGCGCAAGAACACGCCCGCTTCCAGCCTCGCAGACGAACAACTCGCCCCCGGGCCCGACGGCGATGCCCATCAGTTGGTCGAGCTCCGTTGCCAGAAAGACCGCCTCCTGACCAGGCACGAAGTTCGCAACAGCACCGGCGCTGTTACTGAAGTACAAGTTACCTTCCAGCCCAACGGCAACTCCGCGCACATAGCCCGGAAAACCGTGGGTCAGCAGCATCGAGGGGCGGCTTACTTCACCGTTGCGGGACAGCACCGCGTAGCTCATCCCATCGGCGATATACACATCGCCGCCAGAGCCGACTGCCAGGCCGTAGGGGCCAAGTAAGCCACGTCCAATCAATACCTCTTCACGACCTTCCACGCCGATGCGCGAGATACCCCCGTCGGCAAAATTCGACACGTAGAGCTCGCCGCACGGCGAAAAGGCAAGGTTGTCGATTCCTGTGCGAACCCGGGCAATCCGAGTGGCTTCGCGGGTCTGCAGGTCAATCCGGGTGATATCACCGCTGCCCGACTGCACGACAACGAGGCGGCCGAGGGCATCGAACTTCACGGCAGTAGGAATATTCAGGCCGCCGGCAAACACCTCGACCGGGCCACCGTCGATCGCCACGCGACCGATCTCGCCAGTGGCCACCAGCGGGAAGTACAGGAATCCGTCCGGCCCCACCGCAAGCGCATTTGGCAGGACCAGATCCTGGGCGATAACCCGCGGCGCGCTGCCGTCCCGGTACAACTCCAGCACACGCCCGCCCACCCGGAATTCATCTACGAAGATGCGATCCTGATGAACGGTGATGCCGTTGGCCACCGGCAGGTGGTCAGCCAGCACGCGCGTACTGCCGTCCGGCAGGCGGGCGCTGACCCGCTCGTTGAACACTTCGGTGGCGTACAACACCCCCTCGGAATCGAAAGACAGGTCGTCTGGTGCAATGATCGCGCCACCAACGGGCGACACCGTGGTGACGGCGCCGCTGGTCGTATCGACCTCGCTGATCTGACTGCCGAAGGCCTGGGCCACGTAGAGATGGCCGTTGGGTCCGAAACGCAGGCCATTGGCGCCGAACATCGCGCTCGGGGTCAGCGCATGATCCAGCGCCCAGCCGGGTTCGAGCGTCGGGGTAGCGCTGTCGGCGGGATAACGGTTTTCGGTCATCGCTGTCTCGCCTTACAGGTCCAGAACCAGCCGGGGACTGAGTGAACGGGAGCAGCACACGCAAATGGTCTTGTTGGCTGCCCGCTTCTTGCCCATCAAGAAAGAGTCCCGGTGATCGGGAATACCTTCGAGTACCGGAGTCAGGCAGGTGCCACAGGTGCCCTCGCCACAGGAGCGCGGCACATGGATGCCGGTCTTGTCCAGCGCATCAATGATGGTTTCGTTGGCATTGACGCGGAAGCTCTTCTGGCTCTTGGCGAGGACGACCTCGAAGGAGTCCTGAGCGCCTTCCAGTGCGCCCGGCTTAGCCCGGAAACGCTCGATGTGCAGGGCGCCCTCCGGCCAGTTCGCGCACTGGGCTTCGACGGCTTCGAGGAGCCGCTCCGGGCCGCAGGAGTAAACCACCATGCCTGGCTGTGCCTCGCCAATCCAGCCCTGCAGGTCGAGCAAGCCGTGCTGGTCTTCCGGGCGGATCTGCACGCGCTCGCCGTAACCCTCAAGGGCCTTCACGAAAGCCATCGAGCCGAGCTGACGCCCACCGTAAAGCAGGCGCCACGAGGCTCCTCGTTGCTCGAGGGCGCCGATCATCGGCAATAGCGGCGTAATGCCGATGCCACCGGCCACAAAAAGATATGACGCGGCATCAACCAGCGGGAACTGGTTGCTCGGCCCACTGGCCCGTAGCACGTCGCCAACTTTTAGCTGCGCGTGCAGCCATTCCGAACCGCCGCGGCTGGCTGGCTCCCTGAGCACCGCGACCCGCCAGTGATCATGATCGGCGGGATCGCTGCACAGGGAATACTGTCGTTCCAGCCCCCCGTCGAGAAGCAGGCCAATATGTGCACCCGGCGTCCAGCTTGGCAGGCTTGCGCCGTCGGGCGCAGCCAAAGTCACTCCGATTACGCCATCTGCTTCCGACGTAATCGCCCTGACAACAACATTGATTTTTTCTTGATCGGCGTCCATGGTCATTGTGTGGCTTGCAGTAATGGTCAGTCGTCTTCGGCCTGGATAGCCCAAGCCTGCAATTCACGTTCAGTCATCCGGCGGTAAAGCCGGTCAAGCATTTGCTGGCGGGACTTTCCCGCTGGCTGGGCCGCCTGACCGGAAGCTCTTAGCCAGTCATCCAGCGCGACAAGAAGGCCCTGTAGTTCGAGGTTGCGCGCCCCGGCTACGGACAAGGCGCGATCATTGAAACAGGGAGCGCCGGGCAGGAGATCAGACATCCTGGTCTTGAGCTGGCTCGTAATAACCTCGATAGGCGGCGGCAGCGTAGACAATTCACGACTCAGGTCGGACAAAACGGCGTCGAGGGTCTGTCTGATGTCTTCATTGTCCTCCTCGAGGTAGGCAGGCCAGCGATCCCACGACCGTTGCAGGCGACCGAGGGCGTGGAGGGCCGCTTTCAACTGGCGCTGGGCCGCGCCCCCGCTCACGGCCGGCATGACTGATTCCCTCAGGCTGTCGGTGATACCGCTCAGCAACTCTCCGACTGTTGGCCTAAACATGAGAGGACTCCTTGCCGTGCAGTTCGATCCAGTCGAGACAGCGCTTGAGGCACGGCGCCACGGTGGCGGCGCGGTCAGCATGGCGCATATTGCGGGTCCCTGACGTGGTGAACGCACGGGCAGCAGTGAGTGAAATGGTGGCGAACTTCATTTCGCTGAAAACCCGGTAATAAAGGACATCTGCCAGGCCAATCTCCCGTCCGGCCAGTTCCCCGTAGCGGCGCACGAAGTCGGACATTGGCACGAAGCGCTCGGGGCTCCACAGAGGCCGGTAGATCCACCCCAGGTCTTCAAGAGGATCGCCCAAATGAGCCATCTCCCAGTCAAGCAAACCACTCACTCGCTCGTGCTCATAAAGGAAGTTGCCCGGACGCAGATCGCCATGGACCAAGCAAATTCGCCCGGGCTCGGGCAAGTGTTCATGCAACCAGCCAAACAGGGACGACATGACCGGCAGAGGCTCCATGCGCTGGCCCTGGAAAGTCTGCTGCCAGTGCGTCACCTGGCGGGCTGCAATGTCGCGCGGAGGCAACCCAGCCAAGGCCGGATCGAAAGCCGTTGCATCCCAGTCCACTGAATGCAGCTTGGCCACCACCCCGACCAGATCCGTGGTCAAGCAGCTGCCGACGCTCTCTGGGGCATTGAGAAAATCCACCGCGCTCGCCTTCCCGGTCAGGCGCTCCAGCACGATGCTCGGCGCGCCGACGATCTCACCGACGGGGTCCATGGCGACGGCAGCAGGCACGCGTGCTCCCTTGCCATTCAAGCCCTGGAGTACATGAAACTCCTGGGCCACATCGGTATCGATCTGCCGCCCGACACCCTGGCTCAACATCACGCAAGGCAACTGCAGGGTGCGACCATCAAGGCAATAGGCCAGATCGAAAGACCAAGCCTTGCGCGCATTGCCGCCGAACATCGGCGTCAATGCATCCACCGTGACATGGCTTGCCTCGGGCACAGTGCTCTGGATGAGCCGGACAATGCGTGCCGGCAGATCGTCACTGTTTGAAACAGGGATAGGGTTCATGGCAGACACGAATTCAATCCGTCCCGCTCTCAGCGCACGCCGGCGGCGACCCGGAGGGTTTCGCCGGTGATTCCGTCAGAGGCTGCTTCAAGGAAGAAGGCAATACCTTCGGCCAGGTCGATGGTGCTGGCCAGCTTACCCAGTGGCACATTCTTGAGGTGACGCTGGGTGTACTCGTCGCCCAGTGTGCCGCGCGCCTTGTCGCTCATCACCAGGCCCGGGGCAATGGTATTGACGCGAATGCCATCCGGCCCGAGCAGCAGGCTCAGGGTTTCGGCCAAGCCGATCACGGCTTTCTTGGCCGGGTTATAGGCAGCGTTGCCTAGCTCCGGCCGGTTGGCGAAAGCCGCCAGCGAGGCCACATTGACGATCTTGCCGTACTGCTTCTTCTTGAAGTGCGGCGTGGCGGCCTTGCTCATCAGGAAGGCGCTGTCCACGTTTAGAGCGAACATGCGGTGGAAGTAGTCGAGACTGATCGACTCCAGCGGACGATCCATGTCGGTGCCGACATAGTCCGGCATGCCACCGGCCACGTTAGCCACGCCGTGCAAGTCACCGAACAGTTCCAACGCAAATTTGACGGATTGTTCGGCCGGCTCCTCGGCCGTGATGTCGGCCTTCAGCATTTCCATGCGCCCGGGTAGATCCACCGCCTGCTCCTTGACGCCATTGAGCCGCTTGGAGCTGATATCGATGGCGAGCACGTTTGCACCTGTGCTCAGCAGGCGCAGCACGGTGGCACCGCCGATACCGCCGCCGCCGCCAGTAACAATATAAGAACGTTGAGTTTGGGCCATTGTGTTTGTCTCCGGATAAATGATTATTTGGTTATTAGACGTGGGTGATCTGGGGGAAATTGGGCGGACGCTTTTCCCGCAGGGCGGCCAAGCCCTCTCTCGCTTCCGGCCCGGTAAATCCCAGAATGCCGAAGGCCAGGGAGGCCTCGAAGGCCGGCCATGCGGAACGAATCCAGTTGTTCAGTGCATGTTTGGTGAAGCGGATGGCTTCAGGCGCACCGTTCGACAAGCGCGCGGCGATCTCCAAGGCCTTTTCCATCACCTTGTCGTTATCAACACACAGACTAACCAGCCCAATCCGCTCTGCCTCCTCGCCGGTGAGGGGATCGTTCGTCATCAGGTAGTACTTGGACTTGGCCATGCCGACGAGCAGCGGCCAGATGGCGACGGCGTGGTCATCGGCGGCAACACCCAGCGTGGTGTGTCCGTCCACCAGCTTTACGGTGCGCCCTGCAATCGAGATGTCAGCCAGCAGAGCCGCTGCCAGACCACCGCCGGCAGCCGCACCGTTAATCGCAGAAATCACCGGCTTGCCACAGGCGAGCATGTTTTCTACAAGCTGCCGCCCGTCCTTCCACATCTGCATGCGAAAGGTGTGATCGTTAATGATGCGGTCGACCATGTCGAAGTCACCACCGGCCGAGAAGGCCCGCCCTTCACCTGTAATAACGACGACGCTGACGTTGGGGTCGGCATCGATCAGGCGCCAGATTCCGCCCAGATCATGATGGAGTTCGTAGTCCATCGAATTCATCGCACCGCGAGATATGGTGACGCGCAGGACGCGTTCGAGCGGCCAATCGAGTTTCAAGCTGCTGTAGGCGGGATAGGTCATCTCGGTCTTCATTTCGGGTCAGGTATCCAAAAGGGTTGTCGATACGGCCGGCGTCATCAATTGGCAAAATTTCATCGCCTTAACCTTGCCGTTGAGAGCGAGCAATCGCTCGCATTTGTGTTGATCGTAAGAGGCTGTCCATGAAAAGTCAACCATCTCGAGCAAGGGCTAGCCTTCGTTGTGATTACTGCACAAAATCTGCCTTGCAAGCAGCATCTGCACCTCCTCCCGCCCTTCCGAGCGAAAAGCCCCTATAAAAGGAAAGGCGAGTGGCGAAGAATTAAAATGGTGAGCATTCGCTCCATTAAATGTGACCCCACATGATCAGCATGGCTTCAGATCACGAGCCGAACCCTACGAACCAGTTCTGACCAGCTAGGGAGTGCAAATCGGAGGTCTCAGGCATCTTTAGTCAGACAAGAAGTACCGTGCTTCTGGCACCCCACATCCTTGCCTCGGCTAGCGCGGAGCACCTGCTGGTCTTGGTACTGCATCAAGCACTCAGCGTGCAGCCCGATCTGCTGAACGAGCACGCCGGTCGGCACCAAGACCTCCAGAGATGCGGGCGTGTAAAAATTTTTTGACTAAAAAGAGCGAGTATTTGCTCCAAAATCTGTGAGCAATATCTGCTATCAAGAACACTCACTCGTTTCCTTGGAATGCCCGAAAGATGCCCTGCACTCCGAGAGCACAGGACCCTAAAAGTCCGCAGAACCGCTGTTATCCCACAAATCTCAACTTGAAGCTCTGATTTTCCACGGAGCCTGAACCAAGCTGCGTGCAGCCTTCTTGCGCACAAAGACAAGAACTAGGCGTCGTAGCGATTGACAATCTCCCTCCACTTAAGCTTATTATGCGAGCAAGCGCTCGTTCTTTACTCGGCCGTCGTTGGTCTTGCTTGCCAACTTGTCCACCCCACCGAGGAGGCGTCATCTGCGCACAGCCGCCGGGGACTGTGCGCGATGGGTCAAGACCAGGATTGCTGCATGAGTTCGCCGGATGCCGGCGAGTCTTGAGGATTGATCGCTGTTCTACCCCCCGGTTAGTTGCTTAAAACCAAGAGGAGACAAAATGAACGCAAACAGACAGAGAACTCGTCGCTGGTCCTGCATGTTGAAGCCGCTGGCTGCAGCAATGCCGCTCCTGGCGATCAGCGCGGGGGCCCACGCCTACCGGTTCGACACCGACCCCGACTGGCAGGTAAACCTGGATACGTCCCTGCAATACACGCTGGGCTGGCGCGGCCAGGGGCGCGACAACAACATCGGCAACCATCCCTTCTTTGCGGAAGGTGATTACAAGTTCAATCGTGGCGATCTGGTCACCAACCGCGTTCAGGGCATTGTCGAATTCCAGGGTGTCCACAAAGGCAATACTGGATTCCGCATGTCAGCTTCGGGATGGAACGACTTCGCCTACAGTGACAAGGTCGAGACAAACCCCAACCCCGCCTTCTCGACATTCCTCTCTTATCCCGACGGCCGCTACTCGGGTACGACCAAGAAATACCACATCCAGGGCGGCGAGTTGCTGGATGCCTTTGTCTTCCACAACACGAACATTGCCGATGTGCCGGTCTATGCAAAAGTCGGCCGCCTTACGCAATACTGGGGTAATGCGTTCTTCTTCGGCTTCTCGAATATTGCTTACTCCCAGTCGCCGATCGACTACATCAAGGGTTTCTCGCAGCCTGGCTCTGAGGTGAAGGAGCTATTTCTGCCGCGGGCCCAGATACTCGCCTCGGCCGAACTGACACCTGAACTCTCCATCGCAGCCCAGTATTTCTTTGAGTTCCGCGGCAACCGCTACCCGGAAGGCGGCACCTATCTGGGGCCGTTCGACATTCTCTATTCCGGCCCTAACAGCGGCGGTGCCCTGGCAGGCAGCTTGGGCGGCCCGGTCAATGCCGGCATTGATAACAAGCCGGCCAACAACAACGGAAATTTCGGTGTCAAGGTGACCTGGGCGCCGCCCTGGGCCGGTGGCGACATGGGTTTCTACTACCGGGTTTTCGATGAAGTCCAGCCGTGGACCCTCGGAAATATCGGGGCAGCGGGTGGTGGCGACGTGCATCTGTCCTATGCCGAGAAAGCCAAGCTCTATGGCTTCAGCTATGAGCGTGCTTTCGGCAAGGTCAGTACCGGCATGGAGGTTTCCTATCGCCAGAAGACCGGGCTCAACAGCTCATTCTTCAACGGCAAGCCAGGAGTGGCATACAACGAGGGGGCCAAGGGCGACATCGTCAACGTCATTGCCAACGCGATGGTGCAGCTCGGCACTACGCCTTTCTACGATGCAGGTGTGCTGATCGGGGAGTTCAGCTTTACCCATCTGGCCAAGGTCAGTGACAACGCCGAGTACTACAACGGCGTCGGCTACTCGGCGTGCACGACCAACAACAAGTGGGACGGCTGCGCAACCCGAAATGCGCTGGCTTTCGCCATGCTCTTCGAACCTCAATGGCTTCAGGTATATCCCGGCATTGATTTGAGCATGCCTGTTTCCTACACGCGCGGCCTCAACGGCAACCCGGCCTACACAGCCGGCTCCTTCTACGCGGAAAGCTCCCAAGTGTATTCGGTAGGCGTAAAGGCAACTGTCCAGTCGAAGAACACCATTTCCCTCCAATACAACGGTTATCACTGGAAAACCAGCCCGGTCAATAACGTCCCCGGGCTGGGCCAGTCGTATTCTGGATTTGGCGGCAACGGACCTGTCGCACTGAACGACAAGGGCTGGGTCCAGCTCACTTTCAAGACCTCATTCTGATAACAAAAAACAGGAGACAAAAAATGTCAAAGAAAATCATATCACTCGTTCGCCCGCCCTTTCTGGCCTGCATTCTCGCCGCAAGCTGCGGTTCGGCATTCGCCCTGGTTTCGGTCGATGAAGCGAAAAAGCTGGGAACGACACTCACCGAGTTTGGCGCAGAAAAAGCCGGCAATGCAGATGGCTCCATTCCTGCCTACACCGGCGGCCTAACCAAGGCGCCGGCCGGCTACACCAAGAACGCGGACCAGTATGTCGACCCTTTCAAGGGCGACAAGCCGGTATTCTCGATTGACGCCAAGAACATGGCCCAGTACGACGCCCTGCTGACTCCCGGCAACAAGGCATTACTGAAGCGTTTCCCGACCTACAAGGTAGATGTATATCCGACCCGACGCTCGGTGGCCTACCCCGCCTGGGTGATCCAGAACACCACCAAGAATGCGACTACCGCCAAGCTGTCTGGCACTGGCGAAGGTGATGGCGTCTCCGGCGCCGACCCCGAAGGTACGCCGCTTCCCGGCGTACCATTTCCGATTCCGAAGAACGGCTACGAAGTCATGTGGAACCACATGCTTCACTATGCTCCGGCCGTAAAAGACAACTACAGTTCGGGCTGGCTGGTCGATGCCTCGGGAAACATTACCGGCCTGCCGGAATCGCACTCCTATTACGTATCGCCCTTCTATGATCAAAGCGGCGCACTGCGCAAGCAGACCTTCGGCGCCTATCTGGCCATTTCCTCCGAACTGATGTCTCCGCCTTCAGCCGCCGGAACGCACTTTCTGAATTTCTACCTGCCCGACGCATCGGAAGGTGGCCAGAAGGTCTGGTTCTATACCCCGGGTCAGCGACGCGTGCGTGCAGCGCCCGAGTTCAGCTACGATATTCCGATTGCGTCCTATGGCGGTGTGCTGCTTTGGGACGAAATCTTCGGTTTTGTCGGCCGCATGGATCGGTTCGACTTCAAACTGATCGGCAAGAAGGAAATGATCGTGCCGTACAACGCCTTTCCGCTGACCAATCAAAGCACGGCAAAGGAGGCGGTGGGCGCCAAGCACCTCAATCCGGAAGTCGTACGCTGGGAAAAGCGCCGGGTATGGGTTGTCGAAGCGGATCGCAAGGCATCCGCACGTCACGTGTACAGCAAACGCACCTTTTATGTCGAGGAGGATTGCTGGTGCATCGTGGCTTCGGAGACCTACGACAACGCAAACAATATCTATCGTGTGGGCTTTATCCATACCTTCCCCACCTATGACTTTGGTGGCGTCAACACCGACACTTGGCATTACCACGATCTGATCAAGGGCAATTACTTCGTCACCAACATCGGCCGGAAGGATCCGGGGCACTACGTTCGTAGCTATGACAGTGCAAAGGGCCTGCCCATCAAGATGACGCCGCAAGCCGTTGCGGGCGGCGGCGTGCGCTGATTTCAGCCCGGCCCGGGGCTCTTGTCTCCGGGCCGGCTCCAGGACCGCTGGCGCTTGAAGAGACGCCAGCGGTCAGATCAGTCAATTTCGATAAGGATGGGTTGGTAATGCATAGGCTACGAAATGGTGTGGGGTGGACGCTTCTTCGACTCTCCTGCGCGTTAGTTTTTCCAGTTTTCGTCTATTCGGATGCCTTCGCCCAAAGTGGCTTCAGGGATCCTCTGGACAACCCGGCACAAACGCAGAGCAGCCCTGCTGGAAGGCCCCTGATGGCCATCGTGAATGCCGGCAAGGGCTTGGTGGCAGTAGGTTCAAGGGGCTTGATTATCTTGTCCAGCGACGGTGGAAAGTCCTGGTCGCAGGCCAGCGTACCGGTCCAGAGCGACCTACTGGCTGTCCACTTTCCGACCCAACGCAATGGGTGGGCCGTGGGGCACGATGGGGTGATCCTGGCTAGCGACGACGGCGGCAAATCCTGGCGGCGCCAGCTTGACGGGCGTGGCGCCGGCAAGCTTTTCACCGATTACTACAAGCAGAAGAACGAGGCGGGCGACCCTGCCGCCGCAAGCGCGCTGGCACAGATAAACACCAACTTCAAGGCCGGGCCGACGCTGCCCTTTCTGGATGTGTGGTTTGAAGACGCTCATACCGGCTATGCCGTGGGCTCTTTCGGAATGATTATTGCCACCCATGATGGTGGAAACTCCTGGGAGCCATGGCTTAACCATATCGAGAACGATCAGTTTCTCAATCTCAATGCAGTTCGCGGCATTAACGGGGAGATCTATATTGCCGCCGAACGCGGCCTCGTTTTTCGGCTGGACAGAAAGAGCAGCACATTCAAAAAAGTCGAAACCGGATACGCCGGAAGCTTCTTCGGAATAACCGGCTCCGACAGCGTTCTGATCGCCTACGGATTGCGGGGCGTGGTGTATCGGAGCGAAGACAAGGGCCAGAGCTGGGTAGCGCTCAAAACTCCATCCGAAGCCACCATTACCAGTGGTCTGCGCATTGAAGGCAGCGGGCAATTCGCCTTGATGAACGGCTCCGGCCAGGCCTTGATCAGCGGACCCGATGCGCGCGATTTCAGGCCCTTCAGCTTCAAGACCCCCACTCGAATCACCGGCGTCGTCTCACTACCCGACAACACCCTGTTGCTTTCGAGCACGGCGGGTGTCAAGCGGGAAGCCATTCCGCAGTCTCTTCAATGATCAGCGCGCTGTTCAGCGCCTTACTATATTCACGACCCCATGGCCATTTCCAGCACACAAATGGATGCTATGCCTGTGGTTTCACAGGTAGGCGACTTCGACAAGCGTTCCGGCAATCTCCTGGAGCGCCTGATATTCAATCATAGGGCACTGCTTTCGCTCGTCTGCGCCGCAATTACCATTGCTCTTGGTATTGCCGCGTTCAAACTGGAGGTCAACGCCAGCTTCGAGAAGATGATGCCGATGTCGCATCCGTTCATCCAGAACTACCGCGACAACGCTAGCTCCCTCCGGGGCCTGGGCAACTCCGTACGTATAGCCGTTGAGAACACTAACGGCGACATCTATGACCCTCAGTACCTGGCGGTATTGCGTGAGATCAGCGACAAGGTATTCCTGATACCTGGCGTCGACCGCTCCTTCATGAAGTCGCTATGGATGCCGGTCGTGCGCTGGACGGAAATCACCGAAGAAGGCTACAAGGGCGGATCCGTCATGCCCGACACCTACAACGGGTCTGCTGCCAGTGTGGATGCCCTGAGGCACAACGTGGCGCGGGCGGGAATTGTGGGTTCGTTGGTGGCCAATGACCAGCACTCCAGTATGATCTTTGTGCCCCTTCTGGACTCGGACGCAGCCACCGGCAAGCCACTCGACTACCGTAGCTTTCGTGACCAGTTGGAAACCCTGCGCGGCGAGTTCGAACAGCGTGGTGTCAAAATCCACATCATTGGTTTTGCGCAGTTGGTGGGCGACCTCATTCACGGCCTGATGGAGGTCTTCGCCTATTTTGCCGTTGCTGCACTCATCGCCACGGTAGTGATCTACCTGTACACGCGTTGTGTACGCAGCACGCTGATAGTGGTGCTGTGCTCCCTGATTGCCGTCTTGTGGCAGTTGGGCATGATGCATTTCTTCGGCTTTGTGCTTGATCCGTATTCGATCCTCGTGCCCTTCCTCATTTTTGCCATCGGGGTATCCCATGGTGCGCAAAAGATGAACGGAATCATGCAGGACATCGCGCAAGGCACCCATCGCTATGTCGCCGCGCGCTACACCTTCCGGCGCCTGTTTCTGGCTGGTCTGACCGCCCTGCTCGCCGATGCGGTCGGCTTTGCAGTTCTCGCCGTGGTCGACATCCCGGTCATTCGTGACTTGGCAATCGAAGCCAGTTTCGGTGTGGCCATCCTGATCTTCACGAACCTGATCCTGCTGCCGGTCGTACTGTCCTACACCGGCGTGAGTGCATCCGCAGCACAGCGGGCATGGCGCAGTACTCAGGGCGATCATGTGATGGCCCGCTGGTTCGTTCGCTTCACCCGGCGCAAACCAGCATCGATCGTGCTGGGCATCGCACTGGTGCTTTCGGTAGCCGGAGCCATCGTTTCCCATGACCTGAAGATCGGCGACCTAGACCCTGGTGCACCCGAGTTGCGGGCTGATTCCCAGTACAACCGCGACAACGCCTTCATCACCAGCCACTATGAGCTGTCCAGCGACCAATTTGCGGTCATCGTCACGACACCTCCCAACGGGCTCGTGAACTTCGAAACCATGCTGGAAATGGACCGTTTGGAAGACGCCCTGCGCGACGTACAAGGAGTGCAAACGACTGTCTCGGTCGGCAGCCTCGGCCGCAGTTACACGGCTGCTGGTTTCGAGGGCTCGCCCAAGTGGCTGACGATCAATCGCGACGCCTACGTGGTGTCGGACGCGATCAACAATGTGTACGACTCCAACCCGGAGATGTTCAACGACTCGCGTTCCGTTGCACCCGTGATTGCCTTTCTTGCCGACCACAAGGCGGAGACTCTCGACCGTGTCGTGAAGGTGGTAGAGACTTTTGCCGCCGAACACAATACAGCGGAACGCAAGTTCCTGCTGGCTGCCGGCAACTCCGGCATTGAGGCTGCAACGAACATCGCAGTGGCCAAAGCCAACAGTGCCATGCTGCTGTACGTGTATGCGGCGGTGATCGTACTTTGCTACATCACGTTCCGGAGCTGGCGCGCCGTCGTGGTGGCCGTAGTGCCGCTGGTGGTGACGTCGATTCTTGCCGAAGCGCTGATGGTGATCCTCGGTATTGGGGTAAAAGTCGCCACCCTGCCGGTGATTGCCCTGGGCGTCGGCATCGGCGTCGACTACTCCCTGTACCTGCTGACAGTTCAACTGGTCATGCAGCGCAGCGGTCAAAGTATCGGCGACGCCTATTCGGGCGCACTGGCCTTCACGGGCAAGGTCGTCGCCTTGGTGGGCATCACCCTGGCCACCGCAGTCATCACGTGGGTATGGTCGCCCATCAAGTTTCAGGCTGACATGGGCGTTCTGCTTGCCTTTATGTTTCTATGGAACATGCTCGGTGCGCTGGTCCTCGTTCCCAGCCTTGCGTGCTTCCTGCTTACGCCCGGCTCCTTCAAGAAACGACTGCCGACCGTTCGTGAGGCAAGGGCGTAACTGAATCGTCAGGACGAACTCCTTGAGGCGTGGGTCGAAACATGACTCGCGCCTTTTTCATTGCGCCTCACCCAACGGATTCATCATGGCACGCATCCACATCGAGCTTCCCGAGCATTTCATCTTCGCCACCGAAGTACCGCTGTACATAAGCCATATCAACCATGGCAATCACCTCGACAATGCGCTGCTGCTCACCATCGTTTCCGAAGCGCGGGCACGTCTGTACGCCTCGCTGGGTTATACGGAGCGGGATGTGGAGGGCCTAGGGATGCTCATGGCCGATGCGGCGCTTCAATACAAGTCGGAAGGTTTCTACGGCGACGTGATGGTGGTGGAGATGATGCCGACAGAGTGGCACGACAAGGGCTTTGACCTCGTTTGGCGCATGAGTAACAAGGCCACTGGACGTGAAGTTGCCCGGGGCAAGTCGGGGATGCTGTTCTTCGACTTCACCTTGGGCAAGGTGCAGCCGGTACCGAAGGCGTTCATCAATCGAATAATGAAAGGAACCTAAGCAAGGGATGAATCACTGCAACATCTCCTCTGCTCCCCACCACGTCCACCGGAGGCCGGAAAGGGGAAGCCCAATCCGTGCTGCACGGAGTGCAGCCCGCGGATCTGGTCTGAAACGCGGTACCAAAAATTGAAAAAGCCACCGCGACGGCTAGCCGGTAACGTAACGTGTTGCACGTCTTAGAGGACGCATTGGAGTGAGCATCAATCGATGCTAATCTTGGTGCATTGAAGCCCAAGGAGACTAGCATGCGTACAACACTGGCACTTGATGATGAGTTGCTCGCCAAAGCCCAAGCTCTCACGGGATTATCAGAAAAATCCAGCTTGGTGCGGGAAGCTTTGCGGGCGCTGATTCAACGTGAAAGCGCAAAGCGACTGGCCTTATTGGGTGGCTCTGAACCCCGGCTATCAGACACGCCTAGACGGCAGTCGGAGACCGACGAATGATTTTGGTGGATACCTCCGTATGGGTTGACCACCTTCGTCAAGGCAACGAGCACTTGGCCCACTTGCTTAGAGTGGGCCAGATCGTGACGCATCCGTACATAATCGGTGAACTGGCTCTCGGGAGCCTGAAAAATCGCAATGCTATTCTGGGCGGGTTGAAAGACCTGCCCCAAGCTTTTGTGGCAACGGACGATGAGGTGCTTCAGTTTATCGAAGCAAATGCAGTCTTTGGCAGAGGCATTGGTTACATAGATGCACATCTCCTGGCTGCCGTGCGACTGACGCCGGGTACAAGACTTTGGACGCGCGACAAGCGTCTGCTGTCAGCCAGCACCGATTTGAAAGTGGCCTACCTCGCTACACACTAAGCGAAAATCCTGCCAAAAGCCGCAGGTGGCTTTTTCTTTGGCTTCAAACAAGGTTCAGACCGACATCGCCTTCACATGCTGAATCACTTCACCAATCGCCTGCTGCGCTGAGCCATACAACAGCCGGGTGTTGTCCTTGTAGAACAGCGCGTTCTCGATGCCCGAGTAACCCGTGCCCT